>JABHEG010000003.1 GCA_018676675.1 Lentisphaerota bacterium | reverse complement strand
GCCCCGCAGGGGCCCACACTCCCAATCCCTCTTTCCGGTATCCGTGGAATCAGTGTAATCCGTGGTCAGTTCCTTGGGTTGTTCTCAGGGGTAACGTGGGTGTGTCATTGGCACTCGCGTTTGCCCCGTGAACGCATACCCTTCGGTTTTGTCGAGGCACAGGACATCGGGGAACCGTGCGTTTCTGTTCACCGCTTCGGATGTCGGAAGCAAACTGCTCTGCCTGCCAACAATCGTATCCGGATCCGCTTGCCGTCGTGGCGGATCCCGCCATTCTTGCCACTAAGGCGAAGACGCTGGTTGGACAGCCCGTCCACGAACGCCTCCAGCAGCACCGACACGTGCATGTCGGCCGTCGCCATCACCCGTAACGTACCATCGCCCCAATCCAACATCACATTGGCGGCTCCGTCGACCGCAAAGCTGAGCTCCGGGCTGTCGTGCTGATCACTGCCGATGAACAACGCCTTCTCCCCCCGGAACACGTAATGGGCGGCCGTCAGGCCTCGCCCCCGAGTGATGTCGACGTCCCCTACCGGCCCGGCGCGATCCACATACGTGCGCAGAAAGTGTAGGGCGTGTGCGATCGGCTTGGGGCGTCCCATCAGGGAGCCATCGTAGGCATAAAGCCCAAAGCGTGCCTCGTAGGTCTGCGTACCGATGCCTCGGCCGGCCCAGTTCCCAAAGTGGTGCATGTACGGCAACGGATGGTCGTTCAGCACCCATTTCTTGCACCCATCATACCCATTCGCCAAGGCGTACAGCCAGTGCACCATCTCGCCGACCGAGGCGGCCTGCACACCCAGGAACTCGCCATTGGGCATCTCGACGCCGCTTGAGTACCCAAACTCCCCGAACGTGATCGGCTTATCAGGCCAGAAATGGCGGAGGCGATCGAGGGTCGTGATGTTTTTCTGCACATCCTCAAACGTGTAGGGACGCTGGTACACATGCTGGGAAACGAAGTCCAGCCCGCTGTTCCCGGGGAAGCAGGACAAAAGTTGATTGTACCCAACGGTCACCATGTGCGTGGGATCGGCCCTGCGCAACGCCTCTGCCTGCACATTCACCCACGTCGCCAGCCCTCCATTTATGGCGTCGATGGCTTGACGCCAGGCATCGGACGGCGGCCACGCCTGGTCGATCTCCGGAAACGTCGAGAACGAGATGCCATATTCTCGGCGCCATCGACCGTAGAGATATGCGGCGCAGGCCACGTTGAACGCCTGCTCCTCAGAAATGCCCGGGCTGAGTGCGTGACGCCAGACCCTCCGGTCACGGGCCTGCTGCCGGAGCTCCTCGCTCCTGGAGCCCAACTGCCCAGGATAGGCTCCCAGGAAGTCGAACTCCTGGGTCGGACACCGCGTTCCTTCAGGAAAAGCCACACCAGTCAATCGCTCCACCCCCGGCTCGTTCAACAGGTCGTACCCCAGCACCGCAGGATGTCCGCGCACGTGTCGGGCAAGGGCGGTGTATGTGCGCAGCCTTCGGGACAGGTCCAGATGATACGATCCCGGGGGAGTGAGCAACTGATAGACGCCATACCGCAAGGCAAACTCCAGATAGATATCGATCCGTGAGAAATCCCCCGCGAGAATATCCGCCTCCAAAGGCGCCGACCCACACCAGCCGCAAAAGCGCCAGACGTTGATTCCTGCATCACGTGAGCGCCGGAAGTGCACTTCCAGAAGGCGGGGATCGAAGTGCTCCGGCTCCCAGAACCGACCGTGTGTGTCCAATGCGCCGGTGTAATTGCAGCCGATTGAGAAAAAGCGTCGACCGTCAGCGTAGACGAGGTGCCGCCCATCACTGCTGAGTTGCACCGGCTGCCGGCACGCTCCGGGGGGCAGTCCCTCCGGAACAACCTCAAGCTCGGCGGTCATCCGATCTACGACCTTCTCACCATCCATCAGTTCGGTAACCGCCGTGTATGCCCCAATGTCTGACTCGCCAAGCTCCCAGGTGCAGGCTCCTCGGACGAGCTGTGTCCCTGCCTGCGCCAAAGACAGCTCCTGCTTGAAAACGGTCTCGCCACTCGCATCGTCACCCTCCACAACCTGCACACGTACACGCCCATGTGCGACACCTCGGGCACGTGTCCCTACGGTCACTTCCATCGACGCTTTCCCGCCCTGTGCATACGTCAAGCGATCGAGGCTGAGATCCGCCAGGCAGGACGCTCTCGAGAGCTGTTTGGCACTGTGGGCAACGCTGTTTGCGAACTCCGCTGAGCCGAGCAGTTCCGCATTCCGGATGCCGCTGAGTAACCAAACACCGCCGCGGTACGGACCGCCGTGGTGTACGAGGGCCGAGAGAATACTGCCGCGGGAACGCCGGTACCTGTCACGCGCCCCGATCAGAGACACCAGTCGGGCATGGTGCGGCTTAGGGAAGCCGATCACGTACTCCCCCTGAGCATCCGTCAGCTCTCCGGAGAAAGCAACCGGGACGAGGGGATGCCCCTTTGGGCTGGCCAAAGTCACCTTCCCCGATGCCGACTCCCACGGGTAGGCGTCCGAAAATGCCGAGAGGCACAGAGGCTCTCCGGTTTCCATCAGAGCCGGGTCAAATGGCATGGGAGCAGTCCCGACATCGTCAACCCAGTAGGTATGGTCGCCGGCAATCTTGGCCGTGTGACTGAAGGCCAACCCAAAAGACAACTGCTCGGCTTCCTTGGGGTTGAGGGAGTTCCCGCCACTGCCGCGACCGGTCGGGGAACGAGAATCACGCCAATGGGCAAACTCCCTCGGCAAGAGAGCGTACTGCTGCCACTCGGTGGTCAACGGAACGGTGGCTATCCACCGCGTGCCATCGTTCTCCCGCCACTCGACAGCCAGGTCAGGCGTGCGGGCGTGGCCTTTGGCCCGGAAGCAGGTCATCCGATGGTCACCGGGGAACGGTTGGGCGAGCCCTGACACCGCAAGCGTGTCCCACGCCTTGAGGCCCCGAATGTCAACCCTGAGGGCGTGGGTGCCGGTCCCAGTGGGTTCTCGGCGAGCTTTGGTTGGAGCCTCGGGGGATCCACTGCTGCGCGTCCAGGTCGCCAATGCATCCTTCGCCTCGAAGTCGAAGAGCATATGCTGGGGGGCTGTTCCCGCAACGAGTCGCTGAATGTCAGTCGCGCTCAACCAACGTCCATCCACCCGGGAACATGGTTCGGAGAAGGGACGTCCACCGAGGGCAAGGAGTCGGCCTCCGCCCCGCAGGAACCGCCTGATCCGGGAGAGCGCCGATGCGGGAACGTGTGCACAGGGCACGATGGCCAACCAGTCGAAGCGACGGGTCGAGAGAACGCCTGCTCCCGAGAGCTGCTCGCCGGATAGACGCGTCACCCCGAATCCCGCCTTGCGCAATGCGTCTACATAGGTGGCTGTGAACTCCTCACGCGCGCCGGGGAGCTGGTCATCGAGCATCGCTACCCGTCCTGACTCACCGGCCTCGATCGTCAACCCAAGTTCACTGGCTGCCGGAAGCGCGGAAGCCACAACGCGGGCACGATCGGTGGTCACCTCAAAACCAAGGTTCCTCAGTCCCAGGCGCCCGAAACGAACGGCTGAACGCGCACCAAAGGCGAAGGTTGTCCGTTGCAGAACGGCCCCGTCGGCAGGACGGATGGCCTCGCCGGTCACTCCTGTTACCGTGAGTGTGATACGAAGGCGACACGCCTGGCCGTACTCCCATGAGGCATCCGAGCCTGTGGCTTCTGTGCGTTCCAGAGCCGTCTGTCCGCTGGAGTTGGCTTTCCACGTCCCCCGGTACATCTCTCCAAACTCGATGTAGCGGCGCTGCTCCGGGGGAGGCCCTTCAACCAGAGCCATCTGCCAGTAAGATCCCCTGTCCTGGTAAAGCAACAACGCAGTGACAGCCCAGCCGTCAGGCGCCAGACGTTTCCCGGGAACGACATCCATCTCAAGCACCTGGGCTTCAAGTTCGGGGGCCCCGCCCGCAACGGCGAAGGCGGAAGCCCGCGAGCTCTTGCCGCGCAGTGCACCATCCAAAATCGTCCAGGCATCCCGCGAGAGCTCCCAGGCCTCAGTCGACTCCCGCGAGAAGAAATCTGCCTGGAATACCTCTTCCGCGGCCTGCCCGGCCAGACGGGCACCCGTCGCCAGCAGCAGGCTCAAGGAGAGGCCACGAAGCAGCCTGGAAGAGAAGCAACAATGAACCATGGGAAGCCTCCACTGACCGAAAGACACGCGAGACGGCGAGAGCGTCCGCTGGACTTTGTCCATTTGGCGAGTAAATGTGACACCGAAACATGTGGAGAGCAACGGCTGAGGGCCGGTGCTGCATTGAGGAGAACATGCCGTTGGCGGAAACACCTGCTGCACCTGTGTCGATTGCGGACGAAGAGCACGCTGAGAACATCTCATACCTCGAGACGCTTGCGGAACACACGTTCGGGCTCTGGGATGAGGTCTGGGTCGGTTTCTCATGGCCCAGCTACTACATAAACCACACGCGCCGCGTCCGAAATCTGTGCCTGCAAATGGCACAGCCGGAAGGCGGTGACCCCAAGCTGCTTGAGTACGCGGCCGTCCTCCATGACATCACAAAACGCTACGATGGAGAGATCATTCGTGACGCTCGGGGAAACCGGGCTGTGGGGCCTGGGGGGCTTTGGCAGAACCAGCCACTTCCTCCGCCCCCCGGAAGTATGAGTATGGTCACAGAGATCTACGACCGAGAGAGCTTGACCGGTTCACTGCACAGCGAGTCCGGCGCGGTGGTCGCGGATCATCTGCTGCAGATCCTCGGGATGGACGACGCCACGCGGGAGAGTGCCAGCCAGGTCATTCGCGATCACGTCCGCCTCCGCGATGAGAATGGCGCGATCGCCCCCCCCGAACTCCTGGAAAGCCGGATCCTGTACGACGCTGACACACTGGATGCCAACCTGGGCTTAGTCGCGTTTTACCGCAACATCCAGATCCACACCCACAAGCTGATACGCGAATGCGGCCACGCTACCCTCAAGAAGTACGTCGGGTTCATCCCCCGCTGGCTGCAGATGAAACAGCCGTTCGTCGACATGATGACCACCGACCGAGGGCGCCGTCTTGCCCATAGACGGCAAGGACGCGTCGAGGCTGCCTACCGCGACCTCATGAACGAGATCGGGGACGTCAAGCGTTTCCGCGACGAAGGTCTCATGGGGGTCATTGAGTTCTTCATGGGGCGGAATGAGAGCCCTGACCTCGTCCGCGACCTGCAGGACCTGCGTGACACGTGGCTGCCAAACGGCCCGAAACAGCCGTATGTCCACAGCTTCTTCCAGGATCTGGAGGACGAGATCGCGGGGAAGAAGTAGCCCAGCCGAGAAGCTCACCGTCCATCCGAGCCCTGACCAGCGGGAGGGGTCTTGCCCCAATGTGGGAGCGGGTGCCATCCCGCGATGGCTCCTTTCCGTCCGAGCCCTGACCAGCGGGAGGGGTCTTCCCCCAATGTGGGAGCGGGTGCCATCCCGCGATGTCCTATGCCAAGACAGTCAATCGGAGCACGGCGGCTCCTCCCACGTTGAAGACACTCCCAACCTGTATGGGCTGCCAATGTGGGAGCGGCTGCCATCCCGCGATGTCCTGCCCGCATACGCTGTGCCCGGCTCGGTTAAGAGAAAAACACCGCTTATGGCGTCTGCAAGAGGCGTCTCGTCCGGACTTACTTCCCCCCGAGCACGGTCGCTGTCGGCGGGGTAGCGAACCCCTGCCAAAGCCTCTCAGCTCCGCTCTTCGACGGTTTGCCGTCATAGACGCTCATGCGGTAACGCAAGACGTAAGTGTTTCCTGGCTCAAGCGTCCATGGCTTCTTCTGGGTTGGGCAGAAGTTGAAGAAGATATTGTCTTTTCCCTTGTTCGCTTTGGGCGGCCACAGACGCATCGGTTCCGGGTGAGCCCGGTTCCCGGGGTAACTCATGAACAGCACGCCCGCTCCCCCTTTGGGTGTGTCACCATAGACGTGGCACCAACGTGCTCTGGACGCGTGTCCGTTGGCGCGCGTCTTCCCCTCCGAGGTAAGACAGTCACTGTTGTCGCCATGCCATCCCAGCCTTCCTCTGAATCCGAAGCCTCCATACCGATAGGCCTTGATCGTCAGCGGGCTCTCCGAAGCACAGCGTTGTGTGGTCACGAAATCGATCAGGAAAATACCGTCCCCCGTGTTCCAGGCACGCACATCCCACACCTCATTGAGGGCAACCTTCTCCCCACCCGGAGCCTTCAGAACGACGTGCTCATGCAAGGCTCGGAAGCCGCCGAAAACGGGGCCGGCTGTCACGGACTCGAAACGCGCGAACCGGACGGTCGCCTGGCCGTTGGCTATCTCCCAGAAATTGGTCTCACGCCCCTCGAACTCCGTTTTCCGCCAGGGATTCCACAGGCCGAAATGATGGGTGTGATCGTAGGGATGCATAGCCGTCAACACCTCTCCCGACGGGGAGTACAGGGGGTGAATGAAGCCGCTCCGCGTGTAGTTCGGGCTCTTCCCTTCGGGTGGCGCCACGGGCCCGTGGCGGTAGACCAGGATAGGGACCCCAGCGCGGCTGATCGTCAGCAAGGACACGCCCTTGCTCGTAGACATGCTCTGAGCAGCAGGTTCCGCGGCCTGACGAATCACCACCTGTGAGTGGCGGACCTCAGGGGACCGCGTGGCCAACCACCAAAGTCGTCCGGGAACAGCGGGGTCTTCCTGACACGGCAGGCGCTCTTCCCCCGGGCCAACCACTTCCCAAGCCGGCGCGCCGGCCAGGACACCTTCCGGCACGTCAACATGCACCGGAACAGGCCCGCTCATCTCCCCAGGCCAATCGACCTGGACTCGTAACCCCGCGCCTCGACAGACGCCAGCCAAACCAATGAGGACGAAACCGGCGATTGCCCATCGATTGCTCATCTCGTGTCACTCCTGCAGTACCCAAGATCACCAGTCACGCAAACTCAATGCCGACTGCATACCATACACTCAGGCCGCTCCCCCGGAGAGCCGGCGCCGCCCCGTCAGACTGCCCTCTGTCCGGTGTCGAGCCACACCCCTCACGGAAACGCCCTCGCGGCGTAACTCCTCAGCTACGTGGGAGGGAACTTCAGGATGGCTCGACGGAGTCTCTCCCTCCAGGGCTTCTCTTATCCATCTGTGTCCGGTGAAGGGAGAGACTCCGTCGAAGCCGCCTCATGAGACTTACCCCTTAGGGTGAGTCCGGAAACGCCCCCGGAACGCCGTCGCAGGTTTTGTGTCTCATGCTTCAGCCTGTATGTTACTGGCTAATGTGCATCAGGATTTCGGCATTTAAGGTAGACCACCATGGCGATGACACTTTCCACGCGCGGCCGGTACGCAGCACGAATCATGGTATGCCTGGCTGACAAGCAGGACGACGGAACACTGTTGACCCGCCGTGACATCGCGGCCCATGAGGACATCTCGGCGGATTACGTGGAACAGCTGATGGCCCCCCTCCGGGCGGCCGGTCTCGTCCTAAGCCACCGTGGGCGGAACGGCGGTTTCTCTCTTGGGCGCACCCCCAACCGGATTACCGTTGCCGATATCCTCCAGGCTGTTGAGGGGCCTCTCATTCCCGTCCCCTGCGTCGGCACTGAGACCTGCGACCGAGCAGCAAACTGCCCGACACGCCCCGTATGGAAACGCGCAACAGAAGCCCTTCACCGCGTGTTCAGTGAAACGACCGTGGCCGATATGCTGAAAGACAGCAAGGCCGCAGTGACTCCCTCCTACAGCATCTGATCTCCTCAACCCGTCCCCCTTCCTCCTCTTCCTACCCCCCAATTCATGATTTATTCATATTATGTTGATCACGTCGCTCGGCTTTCGTGATAGACTGGTAGGAGGACGTCTTGGGGGGGCGTCGCCCGGACATGTTCACGGAGAGTTCACGATGCGCTGGAAGCTTCTGACTGCACTTCTCGTTCTCGTCTGTCTAATGTCAGCCTGTGTGTGGGCTCTGCTTGGGATGCAGTCCTCTTCGGGCGCGCTTTTCGTCTACTGCGGGGCAGGGATCCGTCCTGCATTTGAGCCCATGCGGGAGGAATTCACCCGTACAACGGGGATTCCGGTTCAGGTCACGTATGCGGGGTCGGGTTGTCTGCTGTCCATGCTCACATTTGCCCGTAGCGGGGATCTCTATATCCCGGGCGAGCGGTACTACGCCGAACAAGCCCGTCTGGCAGGTCACACGGAAGATGACACGGTCGTTGCCCGGTTCGTGCCGGTAGTCATGGTGCGGAAGGGCAACCCGAAAGACATTCGCAGTTTGGCAGACCTTGCACGACCGGATGTTCGTGTCGGCATCGGTCAGACCAAGACAGTGGCCTGCGGCATGGTCGCACAGCAGGTCTTGGAGAAGGCAGGTCTCTGGAAGCAGGTCAAAGCAAACATCGACGCGCAGGGGGCCTACACCGGAACGGCAGTCGAGCTCACCAACGCAATCGCACTCAACGCCTTGGATGCCGCCATCAACTGGGACGCCATGGCTTTCCTCGGGCGTGATGAGGTGGACCTTCTCGTGATCCCTGAAGAAAAGAACCAGGATGTTCAGATCCCCGCTTCAGTCCTCACCTGGAGCCAGAATCGAGGCGGCGCTAACAAGTTCCTGGAGTTTGCCGCATCCCCGGCCGGACAGAGGCATTTCGAACAGCATGGCTATCACACAACATCCAGCCCATACCAGTTGCCCTATTACGGGGAAACACTCGTGGATTGAGCCGGCCGTGCTCTTGGTCGCGGTCCTGCTGAGTGGCTGCGGCGGAAGGGCTCCCGCCCCAACTGCGGATGTTCTGATCTATTGCCCTGCCACGCTCAAAGCGCTGGCGCAGCGGGTGAGTGGGAGACTCGCCGCAGGCAGCGATGTCAATGTCCGCCTGGCTCCCGTTCGCCCGTCACACGTGGTAAGTACCGTCATGGGGCTGAGGAAAGGCGACTTTGTGGTGTGCACGGAAGGCCGCATCAGCACGGCGCTGACAGAAGCAGGACTGGTGAAGCGTAGCTACGATGTGGGCCGCCTGGAGTTGGGCGTTGTGGCTCGCGCAGAGACGTCTCTCGCGGCACTGACCGCTGACGGTGCAGCACTTGGAGCGGGAGCCCGTGAAGGGTCACTCGGACAAGCGCTATCCCGCGCCATCCCCGCAGCGCTCAGGGATCCCATTACCGCCAACCTCCGACATCGCACGGAACGTTCCGGGGAACTGGTGCGCCTGGTTGGTCTCGGAAGCCTTGATGCCGCCTTCGTCTGGAACACAACAGACCTCCCGCCGGGAGTAGCCTATTACAGCGTGCCGGAACTCCAGTCGGCCGGCTGTCCCCTGCTCCTGCTGCAGTTGACCTGTTCGCAACAACCCGAGCGCACCCTCGCCACGATGCATGAACTGCTCGCCCGGGGCCGTCAGTGGCTGGTTCCCGTCTCGGCGACAGCCCTTCCAGAAGGGGCCACCGATGGCGAATAGCCCCCCCAATGATGGACGGGCAGCGGAACGAGCGTTTCGCCGAGCAACCCAAGGCACCGTCCTCCTCGCTGTCCTGATGGTAGCCGGGACTTTGGTCGCCATGGCAGCTTACGTGGACTGGCCGCAAAAGCTGCGCTGGGCCTGCGGCACGCCGGAAGGCCGGGCCTTCGCCGGACAGGTATGGCATTCCATAAAGCTGAGTCTGATCACCTCCACGACCACCACTCTCATTGCCCTGCTGTTCGGCATCCCTGCCGCCTATGCGCTGTCCCGCTTCCGCGGCCGGTTCGCCCTGTTGATCGACACGATCATTGACCTGCCGATCGTTCTCCCCCCGCTGGTCGCGGGAATCGCCCTCCTCACAGTCCTGCGCTACTGGATGGGCCCCCTTTTCGACGCGATAGGCATCCAGATCCACTACACCCCGAAGAGCATTGTCCTGGCTCAGCTCTTCATTGCCGGGCCATTTGCCGTAAGAGCAGTGAAAGCCGCCTTCGATGACATATCTCCCCGGTACGAAGCTATTGCCCGGACACTGGGCTGCACGCGAGCTCGAGCCTTCCTGGTGGTTGTCCTGCCGTTAGCCAAAAACGGAATCATCGCGGGAACGGTCATGACTTGGGCCCGCGCAATCAGCGAGTTCGGACCAATCCTCATCTTCTGCACGGCGTCGGAGAAGACGGCTGTGCTCCCGATCCGCGTCTTCCTGCAAAACTCCGCCGGCGACATCGCCGGCGGAATCGTGACCAGCGTCATCCTCGTCATCGTGGCAGCAACCGCGCTCCTCATCTTCAAAGCGCTCGGTGGCCGCAGGATCAGTCTCTGAGAAACCGTCTATGCCCACTCAACACCGAAAGACAGCCGGGAGAGAAAGCGCCTGATGGTCACGGTCGAACACCTTTCAGTCCGGCTCGGCGAATTCGCCCTTCATGACGTCAGTCTGGACGTCGGGAAAGGCGAGTACATCGTCATTCTTGGGCCGACCGGGGCCGGCAAGACCGTGCTCCTGGAATGCATCGCAGGATTGGTGCAGCCGGACTGTGGAGTCGTCAGTCTTGACGGCACGGACGTCACTCAATGGATGCCGGAACGCAGGCGAATCGGCTATGTCCCCCAGGACTACGCCCTGTTCCCTCATCTGAACGTCGCCCAGAACATCGCCTTTGGAGCGAGAGTCCAGGGCGCAGCAGGGGAGGCCGCGGGAAGCGTCACGCGATTGGCGGAACTGCTTGGGATAAGTCACCTGCTGTCGCGCTCTCCCGGCACGCTGAGCGGGGGCGAGCAACAGCGCGTTGCCCTGGCCCGGGCGCTCGCAATCAAACCCGCCGCTCTATTGCTCGATGAACCACTGGCCGCGCTTGATGCCGCCACTCGGGCGCAGATCGCGGACATCCTGCGAACCATCCATGACAAGACCGGTATCACAACCATCCACATCTGTCACAGCTTCGAGGAAACCATGCGCCTCGCCGACCGCGTAATCCTGCTGAACGGAGGACGCGTGGAACAGACCGCCCCGCCTCAGGACATACTGCGCAAACCACGAACCCTCTTCGCCGCACAGTTCGTGGGAACAGAGAATCTCTGGGAGGGAATCGCTGAAACCGGGAACAGTTGTTACAAGTGTAATGTCCAAGGAATACTCATGTATACGTCAACACCCGCTCAGGGCCCCGTTCACGTGATGGTCAGACCCGAGCAGGTTGTTGTGAAAAACGAGACGGCAAGTGACACGGACAGGAACCAGATATTCACCCGGATCGAGGATGTGCAGGACCGCGGTACAGCCTGTCGGGTCAGGACCGAGGGTCCATTGGGCATTCAGGCATCAGTGAGTTGGCCGCAGTGGCGGCATTTGGGGCTTTCGCCGGGAGACAGAGTTAGCCTGTCGATTGCCCCGGAAGATATGCACGTGATACCGGCCCACGCGCCGGAGACCCGCACAAACTATGAGAAACGTGAGGCCAGTTGAAGAGACACGGAGGCTCGAGAAACATGAAGATCAACGTCGAGTACGTCGCCCAGATGAAGAAGGTAGCCGGCATCAACTCAGAAACCGTCACCTTGCCTGACGGGGCTCCGGTCCAGGCACTGGTGACCAAACTGGCAGATGACCACGACCAGCCGTTCCGAGACGTGTTGCTCGACGCAAACGCAAGTCTGCGCAAGAGCACGCTGGTCTTTATCGGTGATGATCAGATCGAGTGGGAGGTCCTCCGGGAGCTCGCCGATGGGGACAGAGTGACCATCCTCGCCCCTCTGGCGGGAGGATGATTTCCGGAATGAATGCGCAGCGCACGGAACCAACCCCGAGGCAGGTAGCATAGACACTTAGGAAAACAGCTCAATGGTACAGCAGACAGCCCTCACTGATATAGATAGAGCTCGGTATGAATGGCAGGTGTGGACCCCCGGATTTGGCGAAGAGGGGCAGGCCAAGCTGAAGGGCGCGACCGTTCTTGTGTCCCGCTGTGGCGGGTTGGGTAGCCCGGTTGCCTACGAACTGGCGGCGGCAGGCGTTGGTCACCTGATCATCGCCCATGGAGGGAACGTCAAGCCGAGCGACCTGAACCGGCAACTGCTGATGACCAACGACTGGCTGGGAAGACCCCGCTCAGAGTCCGCGGAACGGCGCCTGCGCGACCTCAACCCCTACATCGAGGTCGAAGGCATAAACTCCAATATCAGCGAAGACAACGTGGCTGAACTGGTCGGAAGAGCGGACCTGGTTGTGGATGCGGCCCCGCTGTTCGAAGAACGCTTCCTCATGAACCGCGAAGTGGTCAGGCAGGGGAAGGTGATGGTGGAAGCCGCAATGTACGACACGGACGCCAGCCTCACCACGATCGTCCCCGGTCTGAGCCCCTGCCTCGCCTGTCTCTTCCCGGAACCGCCTCCCGCATGGAAACGGGAGTTCCCCGTGTTTGGCGCCGTTTCGGGAACGATCGCTTGTGTCGCTGCCATGGAAGCAATAAAAACCCTGGCGGGTTTCGGCCAAACGCTGGTAGGGCAGATGCTTGTGGCTGACTTGCGGGACGTCGAATTCCGAAAAATGAAAGTCCTGCGCCGCCCCGATTGCCCCGTATGCGGTCACCTGGAGTCCCCTGCACAGGACTGACCGCGTGTAGACGATGCCGAGCGAAGGCGACCGGAAACACCAACTGGAGGATGGCCCCATGCTGAATCGTGTGTCGGCCGAGACAGAAGAGCTGAGAAGGGACAGCGGCGGGTACCGGAACGTACCCGGGACGCTGGGAGTGTGTCTCCTCGCCCTGGCGTTTCTGTCGGCCGTTCTTCTGGTGGGATGCGAGCAATGGGGATCGCCCCACATGCAGGAAGGAAGTACGCCCGGGGCCCAGCCGGCAACGGCCTCCCCCCTGGGCCTCACGGCTTCCGGACAGAGCGATCATCTGGTGGTATTCGCCGGTGCTGCGAGCCAGCCGGCAACGTCTGAGGTCGCACACCTGTTCGAGCAGAAAACCGGCATCCGGGTTGACTGCAGCTTTGGTGGCTCGGGTGCCGTACTCAACCAGATACGGATCGAGAGCTTTGGCGACGTCTACATACCCGGCTCCAACGACTACATGGACATCGCTGACCAAGACGGCCAGACCGTCCCCCGGTCACGACGTGTCATCTGCTACCTAACCCCCGTGATCTGCGTGGCGAAAGGGAACCCTCAGCGCATAGACGGTCTTCGAGCCTTGAGTCGTGACGGCCTGCGAGTGACCATGGGGGACCCTGGATCGGTCTGCCTGGGGAGCATCGCCAAACAAGCCCTGGAGCGAGAGGGAGTGTACCCGCTCGTCCGGCGCAATATCGTCACCTACGCGTCCGACTGCCAGCAAATCGCCAACCTGATCAGGCTGGGCGAAGTCGATGCCGCCGTGGGCTACGATGTGTTCCACTTCCAGTCCCCCAAGCATATGGACGTGGTCCCGATCCCAAGGGCCGAACAAGTCAACATCCCCGCAGCCGTGGTCACTCACTCCAAACAGAAAGAACGAGCCCAAGAGTTTGTCGCCTTTATTGCCGGCCCGGACGGACTCAAGGTGTTCGCCAAATATGGCTACGCCACCACAGCACAGCAGTGATGCCCCTCCGACTCCGTCTGGGGTATCCGAACGCACGAAGAGCCGCTACAAGCGCCCGCGTTCGGGAATGTACCTGCTGGGACTCCTCCTGGCAGGACTTTTCGTGGCCTTTGAGGTCCTCCCTCTCGTCGCTGTGTGTGTGCGTGCACCACTGCGCATGCTAAAGGTAGCCCAGTGCTGCCAAATCGTCCGTCAAGCCATGTTCCTGAGTCTGGCAACCAGCCTCACCACCACCGCTTTGGTCTTCATCATCGGCACCCCTGTCGCATATACCATCGCCATGAACGAATTCCGGGGGAAGCGGGTTTTGGAGGTCCTCATCGAGCTCCCCCTGACGCTGCCGCCGGTCGTCGCCGGTGTTGCTCTGCTGCTCGCTTTCGGGCGCAACGGATACCTGGGGAAACACCTGTCTCTTCTGGGGTTTGACCTGTCGTTCACTCAGGGGGCGGTCATCATGGCCCAGTTCATGGTCGCGTCTCCCTATTACGTCAAGGCGGCAATCAGCGCCTTCCAAATGGTACCGACCAACCTCCTGCTCGCGTCACGCACGCTTGGGGCGGGGCCCATACGGACGCTGTTCACCGTGCTCCTGCCGGTCTGCCGCAACGGTCTCCTCGCCGGACTGGCGCTGACCTGGGCGAGAGCCGTGGGCGAGTTCGGCGCCACCATCATGTTCGCCGGCAATTTCCCCGGACGAACACAGACCATGCCCTTGGCCGTACTGACCACGATGCAGCAGGATCTCCATGCCGGCTTCGTGCTCTCCGCGATGATGCTGGCGATGTGCCTGAGTGTTTTCGTGATCGTGAGACTGCTCCTCCAATCCAGCCCGGAGAAGGGCACAGACCTGACCCTGCACGGCTAACTCAAGATGATCAGTATTGACATCAAGAAACACCTGCGCCACTTCGAGCTGGACCTCAGCATCGAGGTGGCCGATGCAGAGACCTTGACAGTGGTCGGTCCAAGCGGGTGTGGGAAAACTACGCTGCTCAACTGCATTGCCGGCCTGGTGGCTCCGGATGGCGGCAGGATTCAGTTGGGCGAACGTCCTGTGTTCGATCCCGAAGCACGGATCGACACCCCGGCAGAGAAACGCAGAATCGGGTATGTCTTCCAGGACTATGCCTTGTTCCCGCACCTATCCGTTTTCGATAACGTTGCCTACGGACTCAGAGCCCAGAGACACAGTAGAAGCTCGGTGACAGAGCGGGTCGAACGGTTCCTCAACCTGCTCAAACTCACCCCGCTTGCCAGGTGTCGTCCGGAGCAACTCTCCGGTGGAGAGCAGCAACGCGTGGCGCTGGCCCGAGCCCTGGCTGTCGACTCCCAGGCCCTGCTTCTCGACGAACCCCTGGGAGCTCTGGACGTAAGCACTCGCCAGCACCTCAGAATGGAGCTGAGGAAGCTGTTGGCCCAGGTGGGGGTCAGCACGATCATCGTGACCCACGACTACGCCGACGCGCTGGCCTTCGGAGGACGGATTCTGGTCATGTCACACGGCCAGGTAGAGCAGATGGGAACACACCGTGAGTTGACCATGGCTCCGCGCTCCCGGTTCGTGGCCGAGCTCACGGGGGTCAACTATTTCGAAGGACATGCGAGCCCAAACGTGGAGCGCGGACACATCGTCGAGGTAGGCAAAGCCCGGGTGCACATCGCGACAGACATCGTGGGAGGCATCTGCGCGTCCCTTTTCCCATGCGACGTCATGCTGAGTGTCGATGAACCGCATACGTCGGCCCGGAACGTCTTCCGTGGCACCGTGGGTGACGTCACCCAGGTGGGAGAGCGGCTGCGCGTCCGGGTGGATTCCGACCTGCCTCTGGTCGCCGAGCTGACTCCCGAAGCCTACACCGCACTTGACCTCAGAGAGGGAGGCGCGGTTTTTGCCTCGTTCAAGGCCACGGCCGTCCGAGTAACATCCGGAGATTGAACACGCCTGCCCTGGCATGCTCCGGCTTACACAGAATGAAGGAACAGGAAACGATGGAACACTGGATTGGGTTTGCGATTCTCGGTGTTGTGGCCGGCATAGTGAGCGGATGCCTGGGAGTGGGTAGCGGCCTCGTGCTGATTCCCGCCTTGGTACTCCTCTTCGAGGTGCCCCAGAAGTCGGCTCAAGGCATCTCACTTGCCGTCATGGTCCCCATGGCCTTGGTCGGCGCGACACGCTATGTGGCCAACCCGGATATCAAGGTTGATCTGCGCATTGCGGCCGTGATCATGGCCGGCGCTGTCCTGGCTGCATTCGCAGGCAGTCACCTGGCCGGTGTCCTACCAGCCAAAGTTCTCAAGAAAGCGTTCGCCGTCTTCCTGATCATTGTGGCAGCACGGATCCTGTGGCCCAAGCCCACAGCCCGGAAGAAGACGGCCCAAGCCGCCCAGACTCAAGCGACCGCCAGTGCGATGTCCGCAGACCAGGGAGAAGGATCGTGAATATCACCCTCAGTGAACAGCCAACCACCATCCCGGACAACACGACACTCTTCGGCCTGAAGAACTCGCGAAAACCGACAGCGGACATTGTGGTTCTGAACGGCGCGGTTGTCGGAACCGACCGCCCTCTTCAGGAAGGCGACTCCGTGAACCTGATTCAGCGGGGCGAGGTCCCCTCGGAGAAGGAGTTGGAGGCACTTCTGGTGGCCCGTCACACGCCGGGCGTCCATCAAGCCGTGAAAGCAGCCACCGTCGGTATCGCCGGGCTGGGGGGCCTCGGCTCGACAATCGCCGTTGCGCTGGTCCGGACCGGCATTGGCAAACTCGTCCTGGCGGATTTCGATGTCATCGAACCGACCAACCTAAACCGGCAGCAGTACAACATCGATCAGCTCGGTCTCTACAAGGCCGATGCCCTGCGGGCCAATCTCGAGCAGATCAATCCGTACGTCAGCCTCGAAACTCATGTCCTCCGCCTGGATGACGACAACATCGGCGGTGTCTTCTCAGGAGTGGACGTGATGGTGGAGGCATTTGACAGCACGGATGCCAAAGCAATGCTCCTGCGGGCCTTCCCAAAGGCACATCCGGGAACGCCGGTCGTAGCCGCATCGGGTCTGGCCGGATCCGGTCCGAGTAACACGATCCGAACACGACGAATCCTGAAGAATCTCTACCTGGTCGGAGATGAGGACACGCAGGCAGAGCCGGGGATGGGACTCATGGCCCCTCGGGTGGGGATCGCAGCCAGTCACCAGGCAAATGCCGTCCTCAGACTGATCCTCGGAGAAGATCCCGCCGCAGAAGAGTAGCCTCAGCACTGTTGAGCTGGCTTTCTCACGGAGAAGACGGCCGCTGAGGACATCGGCCCGCCAGCACGTCTCGCCCTCGAAAACGCTCCTGAAGGGTCGGCGTCCCCGACGACCGTGCCTTAGGTCAACAGCATTGGGCCCAGCCGGTTCTCTACGCCGTCTCGGCCGCGGGGGCCTTGCTGCCACGTTTGGTGTGGACGACGGCGCAGAGCACGAGCACGACCGCCAGAATGCCGATCCCCAACCAGCCGAGGCCGGTCCACAACTTCCACACGCTGCCCACGGCAGCCAACCCGGCTGAGGGGAAGACCAGCAGGTTCCAGATCAGTCGCGCCTTGCCCGTGGGCATTGCGTCTCCAAGCAGCTTCTTGCTGTTGAGCAGGAATGCAAAGGAGAGGTAAGCGATCGGGAGCAGCACGAAAGCGATATTGGAGGTCGGGACAGCCAGCCAAAACTGCGTTCTTCCACGCCAGATGAAGGGCCCGAGAATCCCTGCCAGCGGCATGAGACAGCCGATCAGATACGGCTTCCCATGCGCTGGTTTATCAAGTATCTCACAGATCACAAAGCCATTGATCAGCATCAGGATGATGATCGAGGAAACGGCCATCCCAACCACACCGATGCCGAACACATAGTGGGCGTAGACCTTCCCCGTAAGCGGAGCGAGGGAGTTGGCCAGGCCAAACGCGTCGCGCTTCACCAACATGGCCGCGAGACGCCGATCAGCCTCGGGCAGAGCGGCAACCGTCGCCTTTTGTGCGTCAGCCGAAAGTGCAGCAAACGCCTCCTTGCCGATCTCAGCCGCCACCCGTTTCTTGGCCAGCCCCATGTACTTGCCGACCAGCTTCTTCTCCGGCTGAACCAACATTCCGTTGGCATCCTTCTCACCGAGGAAACCGGCAGCCGGAATCGCGTGGAACTGAGTTGCAGCCACAATCACCACACAGCCCGTGACCAGGATGAACGGGATAAACAGACCGGTAGCCAAGTCAAAAATCGCCATGCCTCGGAACTCGCTGTCCCAGCCTCGACGCAGCATCGAGTAGGGCAGCAGGAACGTCATGTTAATGCCCACCGCAGTGGCAGCAGCAGCGATCATCACACCGCGCTGCTGAGACACAACGATCTTGTTCCAGAACGGCTGATAGGCCGTTGCGACGTTCGCAATCTCCGCCTGAAGCGTCTTGGGGGGAGAACTGAGCAATGAGAAGTTGGGAATCAGCCCGGCAAAGACACTCCCCCACTTGATCCCATCACCGGCTGCGGTCAGCTTGATCACGACGCCGAAAAACGACACGATGATGACCGCAACCATGACCTTGAGAATGATGTCACATACCTTGGCCCCACGCTGCCCACGGTCATAGAGCACCACGACAATCGTGCACAGGATCGCGATGGCCAGCCCGACAATCACCTTGCCGGACGTATCCCCCATCGAGCCAAACACACCGGGCATGAGATTCTGGCGGACAGCCGCGGTAGCCAGGCTGAACTGGGGTAATGACCAAACGATGTTCGCCATCATCGTCGCAATCAGCCAGCCCCATCCCAAGACGGGGCTCACGTGCTCGTTGATTGCCCGGAACGGACGTTGGCCGGTCGAGAGAACCACGTAGCTGATCGCGCTGAGCATGATCACGCCGATGATCATGGCCAGCGGCTGCAGCCAGAGCAGCGCCGTACCCGCGAGAACGCCAAGATAGAGGCTGCTGGCCAACGAGCCGCCGCCCAACGTAATCGCGCTCTGCAGCCAGCCGGGCCCGGACAGCTTCAAGAAAGCACCAAACAGCGCGCCGGGCCCCCTGCCACGGGCCTCCTGGATCAGCTGACGGTTTGCATGAACTTCAGTGGACTCAGCACCTGTGGCATTGCCATTTTCACTCGCCATTGAGTTGCTCTCCTTGCTCACAGCCATGTCACGGGCACTTGCGCCCCGTTACGCTCAGCGGACACATAGGCACTGTAGGTGGTCGAGATGCAGTCAGCCGCCAGTCCGCTATCGCTCTCTATCGGTTCGCCATACGCGACCGCTCGGTAAAATGCCTCGATCTCCTGCGGATATCCAGTAAACCAGTCTTCATCCGGAGACGGACTCGACCAGCCTTGCTTCGTGCCGGTCTTCTCCACCACATAGATATCCTCGAAATTCGCGTCCACCGGATTGTATGTCTGCATGGCCGAATTCGGGTTGATGTTGCACATCGTCCGGTGGTTGTTGGCCGTCACCTCCAGCCAGTTATGGATTCCGCCCATCACGATATCGGACGCGAACACCGTGGCCACCGTGTCATCCTCGAACACCACATGCATCATGGAGAAATCGTCAATGTCGTGGTAATTGCTGCGCAAGTGCCCTTCATCGCGGAAATTGGGCAGTCGCGTGATCGCGTGGGCCCGAGCGGTGACCCCTTTTGGCCTGATGGGTGCTCCATCCCGGGCACGCCCCTCAACCCGCTTGAGGTAGAGAGCCGCGGTCAGAGGATGGCACCCCTTCCCGATCATCACCCCGCCGCCTGAGTACTTCCAGTGAGCATAGGTGTGAGCATGTGACCCCGAATGCGCCTCTTCACCGTGCATCCAGAGAATCTGCGATCCTGTCTTCTCGATGATCTCACGTTCTTTCTGAACCGATGGTGCGTAGACCCAGTTCTCAGCATACAGAATCCGGGCCTGACTCTCGGCCTCAGCCGCGAGCATGCGCTCCACGCTGGCGAGTGCCTCGGAGTGAGCTGTCTCCTTCGGACAGGTATCCCCGTTGAAGTCCTCGCTTCCGTCGCCGAAGTAGCCGGTGAGGGGTTTCTCGACGATGGCAAACGTGTTCGCCTTCAGTGCTTCGACGGCAACCGCTTCGTGGGCCGTGGCGGTGACGCAGATGTGCACCAAGTCAACGTCCTTGAGGAGGGCATCCAGGCTGTCATACGCCCGGGTCCCGCGCTCCGATGCATATGCATCCCGGTGCTCCGGTGACGCATCGTAGACACCGGCAAATTCCACATTTGTGCCGTACACTCTCTGGATCGCCTCGTAATGAAACGCTCCCGAGAAACCGCACCCCACAATCCCGCTACGGACGGTCTTCTTGTTCATACCAAATCACCTTCTTTCATGTCTACCAAAACCCAATGGAGGAGCCGGTTCTCCGTAACCGGCCGTTCCCAAGGCCGCATGCGGAGATGCGGCGCCTCCAAGTGTTGGGCCCCAAACGGGGTCAGTCATCCCAACTCACGGGCCAGCTCAAACATCACTGACCCCCGCCCCCCGGAACCACCACTACGGTAAAAATCGCCCCGACACCGAGAGCTTTGTTCCCGCCGACCACAACTTTCCCAACCGGAAACGCTTTCCGGTAGAGCGGCAACCGACAGCTGTTTGTCTCCTCCCGGACGACCAACGCCGTCTTCTCCCAGGCGGCCAACCACTTGGGCAGCTTTCGGCAGCGGCTGTCGAAACCGACGTAGACAACCACCGGTTCCTCAATCCGGAAGCTCAGGAAATCAGCTTTATTGGAGGCAGCCTTGTCGTCCATAGCCGTCTGGATGTAAGTCGCCCCTACCAGCTCTGCCGGCACCTTGCTGAATGTATACTTCCGGTCCGTGGTCCATGTGGCTCCTTTGCGCATGCCGCCGCGCCGGACGCGATACGGGCGCTTGGACTTCACCTTTAGATCGCGGATGGAAACGCCCTCCAGGCTAAAGACGAAGAGCTTCTTCTCGTCCTCCCGGCGCGCAACCGCCAGGGCTGCATCATAGAGCACTTTGAGGTCCTCAGGGTCCGCGTCAGCCATGGTGCCCAGCAGGCGTCGGCAACCGCGCACAGCGAGGACGTGATGGATCAGGTTCTCCGTGTCACGGGCGACGGTCAGGAGGGAGTCCCAGGCAGTCGCATCAGGCCAAGTTGCCAAAGCTCGGACAGCCGCGTCACGGGTGCCTTCATCAGGCGATTTGGTGTCACCAACGATGGCCGCAAGCCCCTCCGCCTCGGCGAGGATCCCGAGGACGCGGAGGATTGACGGACGACCAGGGACAGTCGCCTTGGGCAGGGCTGCAAGGCAAGGCGCGCTGGCTGGTCCCGCATCGGCGAAAGTCCGGCAAAGGGCGGCGGTGCAGCTCTCGAAAGGCCTCCGAAAGCTCGCGTCGCCGATCTCATCATTGAGCAGTGCCACCAGTTCGGTCAGCTCGGCCGGCGTCCCATGCTTCCCTACCCCGCGCAGAGCCGCTTCACGGACACGTCGGTCCTTGTCACGCACGACACTCATGTAATGGTGGACACTTCCAGCCTCGGCCCGATCAATGAGCAGGTCCAATATCTCTCGCCTGTTCGCGCTGTCCGTGGACACCAGCGCGTCACCAATCAGTGCCGCCACACCAGCGCCGGGAATCCGGGTCAAAGCTCGCCTGGCGGCCTCCCCAACACCATCCCCCAGACCGATGGCCGCGAGGAGCTTCGGCACATCTTCTGAATTGCCGAGCACCCCCAGAGCCGAGCACGCCGCCGCGTGAACAGGCGCGGCTTTGGCGCCCACCGCCTGGCGAGGCACGCCCGCGAACGCCGCATCTCCGCGCTCTTTGAGAGCCTGTAGTAACACGATTTGCTCCGTCTCAGTCAGCGCGTCGAACCTACCACAGACGGCCCGGGATAGTTCCGCGTCAGCGGCCCTGACGCCGAGCTGAACCGCCCCCTCGCGGACCGCTTGATCTTCACTGCTCAAGGCCCGCATCAAAAGGCTGCGTGATTCAGAAACGGGAAGGAAGCGAATAGCCGCAGCCAGTAGGGCCGTTTGCCGGGCGGCCCCCAACTCGGTTGCTGCCAGACGACGGCAAGCATCAGCTGCAGGCTCGGGAGAAACCCGGGCGTTCTTTCTCCCCAGCGTTTTGAGTAAGGCATCCTGCAGAAGGCGCCGCTGCTCAGGAGGCGCCGCCTGCAACGCCCCCAGGAGCACCTTCACAGCCTGATCTGTACCCGCGTGACCCAGAGCTTTGGCCCCGGCCACACAAACAGGATCAGCACCAGAAACGCGGTCAGCCAATGCGGTAACACCGGCCTCACCCATGCTCCCAAGTGCCGAGGCCGCCGTTGCCTGAATCCGCGCGGGGAGTTTGGGCAGGGCCATCTCAAGCGCAGCAACAGCTTCAGGCGTCCCAATGCACCCCAAAGCGAGAACGGCGGTCTCCGCAGTATTCTCGTCCTCAGCTCCAAGCTGGCCGGCGAGGGCCGGCACGGCCCCCTCCCCTCCGAGCAAGCCAAGCTGACGACACAGGAAGCGTCGTGCAGAGGGTGTAGTTGTTTCCTGATTCAGCGCTCCTGCAAGTGCCGTCGACACAGGACGCCGTTGCTCCTCATCCCCTGCGGATGCCGACGCCACGGCCGTTTGGATTTGGGCAAGATCCCTGCGCGTCTCGCCAAAGTGGTAGCCACAAGCGCGCTCGACACTCCTCTGGAACGAAGCCTGGAGCATCTTCGACACATCCGGAGCAGCCGGTGCAGGTTCCTTGGCGAACGCCGTCGCATGGGCCGCGATCCCGGCTTCCTCGTGCGTACCCGAATGAACCACGACTCGGTAGGCCAGCACAACCGGTTGTCCTTTGGGCAAAAGGAGAGGCCTCTTGAGCCACTGCATTGGAGTCGGCGAGAAGAACCCGTAGTCCCGCGTAAGCCACGGACTCGGGTACCAGCGGTTCGAGGGATGCCCCAGAATCGCGGCGCCTTCCGTCTTGCCGTCACGTGTGCCGTGGTAATCGATCCAGGCAGACGGCTTGCCAAGCGTGCCCCCCTGCTGGCGCGCGCCCTCTGCATTGATCATCGTGCCGCCTGATTGCACCGACAGATCCGGATGCATCCGCAACGCAAACAGTGAGTGGTTTGTCTTGGTGATCGTCACGTCGACCAACGGAACCCAAGCGATCTGAAAGTCGATAAGCCGGGTCTTGGCATCGGGGGCCTGAATCGTGATGCGCCGGATGTCGAGCATGGTTGGTGACGCGAGCGTCTTGCCGTCCCGCGGGGTCCACTCACACGTATCAGAGAAGACGACTTTCTCCCCCTTGGCGGCCTCCAAGACCGGGCCCCGAGAGAAGATGGCCCCATTTGGGTTCTGATGGTGCCAGTAATCACGGCCGTTCAGGTGATCGCACCCAAACCACATGGAGTTGTGATGGGGATAGGGCTCTGACGTCTCGGTCGTGACCGACTTCCCGGTCGTCGGCCCCGCCAGTGGCCACAGGTAAGGCTTCTTTTGGTCACGCCCAAATTTGTACTGCGTGAACAGTTTTCCCGCGACCTCGACCACCACCGCGTCGCCATCGATGCGCGCTGCGACCGACAACGGCTCGCCGCGAACGCCACAGACACTCAGAGCGCCGACCAGAACACAGTAGCCCGCGATCTTGGGATACAGATTCAGTTCAGACGGCACGGTTCCTCTTTGGAGAGCGGCGGTCCCCCGCCGTAACCGCGTACAGGCCATACGGTCGAGGACGACCGCTCTCCAGAAGACGGGCAAACGCTTTACCCAGACATGCCTGGCGGGCGGCCGCCGGGAATCTCCGTTCATCCGTTCAACATGTAACGCCATCTGTCCGTCCTCCTCAGAGAACCCATGGCGCACGCATCGGTCGCGTCACCATACGGTTGGCCGTTTCGTCGTCGAGGAACTGCTCTTTGGCTGGGTCCCAATGCAGCTTGCGTCCCAGACGTGCGGCGATGTCGCCGAGAATGCAGACGGTGCAGGACCGATGCCCATTCTCGACCGGGGCGGCTGTCTCGCCACGCGTCCGGATGCACTCAACAAAGTTGTGCATGTGGCTCCCGCGCGTCCTGTAAAGGTGTGTCTCGCCCGGACCGATCGTGCTTTTCAGCAGCGATTTCGGCTCAGCATCAAGGCGTCCCCGGCGGACATGGACCTTCCCTTCCGTTCCATGAAATGTCACGCCCTGCTTGTAGCGCCTGTTGCCCCCGAAATGGATGTTCAGCCCATTGGCATAGGCGTACGTCACATCCCAGTCACCGTGGACGGTCCATGCCCCATCGTCGGCGTACTCGGCCCAGCCGTCGATCGCGACGGGGCCGGTTTCCATGAAGTCCATTGCCCAGTGGGCGATGTCCATGTGGTGGGATCCCCAGCCCGTCATCATCCCGATGCAGTAGTTGTGGGTTCTGAGCCAACCGGGACGCCCGTATCCCTTGCGCGGGTGAACACGCTTCTCGGTGTAGGGCATCCAGGGCGCCGGTCCGACCCACATGCCATAGTCGAGGCCCTCCGGTACGGGCATCACCGGCTCATTGCCTGTCCGCGGGTCGATTCCGCACCCCACTTCGACCTTGGTGATGGTCCCGATGCGTCCGTTCCGCACCAGTTCACAGCCGAACCGGAAGCGCTGATCCGAGCGCTGCTGACTGCCGACCTGGACGACACGCCCATACTGCCGGGCTGTGTCGCTCAGCACACGCCCTTCCTCAATCGTGTAGGTCATCGGCTTCTGAATGAAAACATCCTTCCCCGAACGAGCCGCTTCGATTGCGGGCAACGCGTGCCAGTGATCCGGCGTACACACTAGCACGGCGTCGACGTCACCCCGGGCGATAATCTCTCGGTAGTCATGGTACTCTTTGCACCCCGTGAACTCCCCGTTAGCAGACCGTTTTGTATAGCGTTTCTCGACCATTCTGCGGGCGTCAGAGCAGCGATTGGCGTCAACATCACAGACTGCGACCACTTGGGCACCGGCTTCACTGAGCATGTTGCCCAGGTCACCACGTCCCATTCGCCCGGTGCCAATGGCAGCAACGGTGATTCGTTCGTTGGCGGGTACGGCAGCAGCAACACGCCCCGTCCACATGAATGGCCAGGCGGCGGCAGCCCCGAATCCTGCCGACGCACGCAAGAAGTCGCGCCGTGTGGCACTGGCAAGGGAGATCCCCCGTGGTTCGGTTCCTGAGCGTTTCATCCTGTTTCTCCTGCTCTGGGGACGGCAGACGCCCCGTCCAGAAAAGCCTGAATCTGGACCATTGCCCCTCAGTCAACCAATGGCCTCCAAGTCAACAAACCACGTTCTCTACTGCCTTTGTCCCATAGAGTAATGGCCCAACACGCACTCCCGCAATGGTGATAGAATGCAAAATAATCCTCATTTCGTGCGGCCGGAACTTGACCAAGACCAGACCAGTCGCTCATGTAGAGCCCGGAACGCCTTTCTCTCGGAAACGCCCGCTGACCGGATTGCCCATGAGCACACGACAACGCCCCATGCAGCACGCGCGCCGCGTTGCGCTGTTGATGGAAGCGTCCCGCAACTACGAGCGGGGTCTGTTGAGCGGCATTGCCCGCTATGCCGCATTCCGCGGGGCTTGGGAGTTCTACCGACGCATCCCGCACATATCGGGAGGAGATCGCCTGTCCGCGGATCACCTGCGCCACTGGAACCCGGACGGGATCATCGTACGTGAGTGTCCCGAGCTCAGTGAATTGCTCTCGCTCGGGCTCCCCGCGGTTGTCTTCCCGTCCACCTCCCCGGTAGAGAGCGCCTCCAACGTGGTGGTGGACGACCATGCCGTAGGCCACATGGCCGCGGAGTACCTGATCGCACGCGGTTTCCGCCACTTTGCGTACTGCGGCATGGATGGCCTGTTCTTCTGGTCACGAAATCGCCGGGACGGGTTCGTCGCCGCACTGGCAGGAAGTGGCTTCTCCGCGGCGACTTACACGCCGCCCGCTCCGGGGAAGCACATTGACTGGAACCGGGACCTGCCTGCACTTCGCTCCTGGCTTGAGGCCTTGCCGACACCCGTGGGGATCATGGTCTGTAACGATGATTTCAGCCTGGTGCTCACGGAAGCCTGCAAAGCCGCGCACCGGCGCATTCCGGAGGACATTGCCCTGATCGGCGTGGGAGATGATGAAGCAATCTGTGACTTGGCCAGAGTCCCTTTGACCAGCATCCGCTTGAACACCGAACGAGGCGGCTATGATGCAGCCCAGCTGTTGGACGACCTGATGGACAGGCGACGCAGCAATCGGCACACCGTTCAGATCCCCCCCCTGCACGTGGTCGAACGCCGGTCCACCGACACCCTCGATGTAGCGGACGACCTCGTGGCCCAGGCAATGCGTTTCATCCGGGATCACGCCCGAGATCCCATCCACGTGGACGACGTTGTGCGGGCCGTCCCGCTGTCTCGTCGGGCCCTGTACACTCGCTTCTCCAGCGCCACGGGCCAGAGCATCTACGAGTACATCCGGCTCACCCGACTGGACCTGTTTGCACGACTCCTCCTGGAGACAGACCTGCGGGTGGGGGAAATCGCCCTCTCCATGGGCTTCCCGGACGAGAAGAACGTCGCCCGTGCCTTTCGGCGATTCAGAGGCATGACCCCTCTCGCCTACCGCCGTCGCCTCGGCCCGGGTGCCCCTCCGGTTCACTCCACCCGACGCTGATAGTTTGCCTCCCGAAACCAGATAACCCCTCAGTTACGTGAGGCGGCTCGACGGAGTCTCTCCCTCCATCGGACACAGATGGCCCAGAGAATCCCTGGAGGGAGAGACTCCGTCGAGCCATCTTGGAGTTCTCCCCCCACGTGACTGAGGCATTGCCGAAACCAGTGGAAATCGGTTTGCATGTCACCGCTTGACGCCTATGCTGAACAGGCAGTGGGAAGCTCGACAGACCAGAGCTCACCCCCCTCATTGTATCGATAGCCGACAAACGCATTAGGAACGCCTCCGGGAGGCCTCCCGGAGCCACAGCCCCAATAGGAGGAAGACAGGCGATGAAAACTGGAATCATGTTGATGTCGGACCGCGGACCGGATGGACAGCCCATGGATTGGCGGGCATTCCTCGGAACATGCAAGGAGCACGGGCTCGAAGCCGTCGATCTGTTCGAACGCATGCTCAGCAACGTTGGGGAAACGGTCACGGGAGCCAAACGGCTCCTCGATGACCTCGGCCTCGAGCCCAGCATCTACTGCGTCCCCACAGATCTGATCTCTCCCGATGCAGAGGTACGCAAACAATCTCTGGACACCATCCGTGCCGGAATTGACGCCTGTCACGAGCTCGGTATCACGCAGTTGTTCAGCCATGGCGGGCAGCACAACAACGAGGGCGAAGACGCATTGCTGCGCTACGTCGACGGGCTCGGCCAGGCTGCGGACCTCGCAGCCGAAGCAGGACTGACCTTCAGCATCGAGAACGCAGGCAAAATGTGTCACACACACACAGAGTTGAAACGCTGCATAGACCTCATAGACCGCCCCAACATGAAGGTCACTTTCGACGGCGGGAACTTCATCCTGGCCGGCTGTGACTCCCACGAAGCAGCCCCCTTGCTCGCCGATCAGGTTACCCACGTTCACATCAAGTCCTTTGTCCCGGATCCGGAACGTAGCCCACGGCCCTTCCGCTACTGCCCCACCGGCGATGGCTCACCCGACTACCGCCGCATCCGAGACGTCTTCATGGCCGCCGGCTTCGACGGGTGCATGTCGTTCGAACCCGAGGGAGGACACGATTCCGATTGGATGCGCAGTCTAGACGTGCTTAGCGAGATCGTGGGCGAGACCCGGTCGTGAACTTCGCGCCATCAGATGGGGACCGCGTCCTTCACGACACATGGGTGTTCGTGCGGGACGCTGATGTCCATCTCGGATGGAAGTCCCTGAAGTGTTCGAACTTGGAGGCCGGTGGTGGATGACGTTCAATGTCCACTCCGGCTGGGGACGGCGCCTGGACACGCCCTCCCGACGCACCGTCGGCGGCACATTCCATCTGGTGGGCCAAACCCCGGAGGGCCCGTGGCAACGCCCTCGTGAGGATCTGCTCATCGGTTCGGGCTGCGATCGCCATGACGCTGTCGTGGCCCGTTCGGTGATGTGGCAAGGGCAACGCCTGCTCTACCACCACTACAACGGGGCGGTATCGCCGGGCACGCCCCGGGCTCTCGGGCTTCCGAAAGCCCTGGCGGTCAAAGACGGTCAGCGGGTCGTCCGTCCGTGGGCTGGCCTCAAAGGGTTGTGGATGGAACAACTCGCCCTCTCGGCCCCACGGCAACCGGATGCGGGGCCGTTCTCAAATGGGACGTGGAACATCGGTGGCGAGACCATTGGGGGGGGGTGTCCGGCAGGCGCGACAATGCTGCTCGTCGAAGGGGCACCGGATCTTGACGCGGTCGTAAATGTCAGCATTGCGGATGGCCCCAGGGCGGGTGTGGCCGTCGGTGGGGACGAGTTGAGCAAAGGCGCACTGCTCGTGCTCCTCGACTGCGAACACAATGCGATCACGTTGAACGAGGTGCGAGCGGGCATGTTTGGCCCATCGTTCGGGCGTCCTCTCGATGCTGTGCACCGGCCACTCCGGAACAACGCGCCATACGCAGTCCGGATCGTGAAACGCGACCGCTATGCAGAGATCTTTGTCAACGGCGAACTGCTCTTCTCAACCATCACCGAGGGGATAGGAAGGGGCAACTGGCTCGCGCTCGTTGCGGACAGCGCACAGGCACACTTCCAGATCAAGCGAGCACACCGGATCAAGCCAATGAAGCGATGAACGAATTCAGGACAGACGATGCTACAGACCAAACCCCATCAAACGCCCTTCGCTCTGCTAATTCTACTGACCATTCCCACACTCCTTCAGGGGGCTGACGTCCGGACGCTCCTGGAATGGACCTTCGATGGCGACCTGCAAGGCTGGCGTGCCACCCGGCACATCGAGGAACTGAGCACAAGTCCCACTTCCATCTCAGGACGCAGCACGGGGCACGACCCCCAGCTCTCCAGTCCTCTCTTTGAGATCCCGGCAGACGCGTACCAGGAAGTGTGGGCTCGCGTCAAGTGCACCGGCAGTGGCGAAGGGCAGCTGTTCTACTCCAACACCACCGAGGGCAAGTACGGTGGGTTCTCTGGCAAGAAGGTCGTTCCCTTCGACGTTGTCGGCGGAGACACGTGGGAAATCGTCAGAATCCGCCCGTGGTGGCAGGCTGAAGGCAAGGTCATTCAGATCCGCTTCGACCTTTTTCAGGACACCCAGTTCGAGGTTGACTGGCTGCGCATTGTCAGCCCGAGCCGGGCACAGCAGCCAGTCTCCCGTGCAGATTGGCGCCTATCCGAAACAGAGATGAGTGGCTGGAGCGGACAGGGGGACATCCTGACCGGCCCGCCGCTGCGCGTCCCTTTACAGGGCCAGGACTGGCTCCGCATGACCTTCGATGCCCCGAGCGAATCCCATATCGTCGTCACCTGGGCAACCGACACCGGGCAAGGCTCACCGACCCGGGGAGTCTATATCCCCGGCGACACCGTGCCACACACGTACAGCCTCAACATGGCAGGCCACAGCTCCTGGAACGGTAACTTGCTGCATTTGGCGATAAAGGCGGTCGGTCGAGACGCGGACACACCCACACTGCGGGCCCTCAGCATCGCTTCCGAGCCGTGGCCCTCCCCAGACATCCACCTGCTCTACTTCGGCCCCGTAGACAGCGTGAACCGCGTGGGGCAGCCCTGCCGATTCATGGCTCGCGTGGCCAATCTTGGGGGCAAGGCAACCAACGCCACAGCCCGCATCGGGATCCAAGGCAAAGCGAGGCTTCTGAAGAGTGATGACGCCTTTGACCACCCGTTTACGGTCAAACCCGAGTTGCCGGTCACGGCCTATGCCACCGTCTCTCCCACCGCAACAGGTCTCGTGAAGGCTCATCTGACACTCGAAACCCCGGCTGGAAGACGAGAGTTCACAAGCGCCCCGATGAAGGTATCGCCACCTGTCCCCGCCTCTCTCCCACGCGGCCGCATCCCTGAGCCGGTTCCGGCCAGGACAGACTACCTGATTGGCTCGTACTACTACCCCGGCTTCGGGCATGAACGCCAATGGCGTCAACTCGAGCGCTCGGCCCCCTGGGCAAAACCGACCCTCGGTTACTACGACGAAGGCAATCCCGAATGCGTGGATTGGCAAATCAAATGGGCCGTGGAACACGGCGTGGGGTTCTTCCTCATCGACTGGTACTGGGTCGCCGGCAAGACACACCACATGCATTACATCGATGCGCTCAGGAAAGCGCGTTTCCGGAGGTACATGAAATGGGCTGTCATGTGGGCCAACCACAATCCGCCGAACACCCATTCGGAGGAAGACTGGCGGAACGTTACGCAATTCTGGATCGACGAGTACTTCAGCATGCCTGAGTACCTGCGCGTCGACGGCAAGCCGCTCGTCGCGCTCTGGTCACCATCAAACATCCGTCGTGACATGGGAGGAAGCGACGGAGCAAGGGCCCTGTTGGATATATCCCAGGCCATGGCCCGGGACGCCGGACTCCCAGGCATCCACTTTGTGGCAATGAACAACAACGGAACGCCGGAGCAGCTGGCTGGTGAGGGATACCAAGCCTGGACCTCGTACCACTGGTGGCACCGATGCCGAGACGAAGCCAGAGATCCGCGTTTCTACCCGTTCTCCCTGGTTGCTCAGAACAGCCGTGCGGGATGGGATGCGAGGGAGCAACCATACAAAGCAGCAGGGATGGATTTCCTCCCGGTGGTCGACACAGGCTGGGATGCCCGTCCGCGCCATGGCGACAACACCTTCGTGATCTACGAACGCACCCCAAAGCTCTTCCGAACGATCCTGACCGAAGCCAAGGAGTGGCTCGACCAACGCGATGAGAAACTCCTGATCATGGGACCATGGAATGAGTGGACGGAAGGCAGCTACATCGAACCATGCACAGAATTCGGATTCAGCATGCTTGAGGCTGTCCGTGAGACCTTCTGCGAAGGGCCTCCTCCCGCACGGATCACGCCTCAGGACGTCGCCCTTGGGCCCTATGACTTTGATCTCCGTAGACCAGGCGCCAAACGAACAGAGTGGACGTTCAAGACAGATGACGATGCGGCTGCGTGGCGGCCGCTCATGGGACTGGCCGATGTGCACGTAACCGATGGCGCTCTCGTCGCCACAACGACCACGCACGATCCGGCGTTCCGCACTGGTTGGCTCGAACTGGAAGCCAGCGCCATCTCAAGCGCTGAAGTGACGCTGTCAGTATCCCCTGCGCCAACCGCACATGACAACGTGACTATGTTCTGGGCCACAGCGTCGAGCCCGGTCAACGGAAACGCCTGCGTGTACGTGGGGCTGCGTTCCCAGGCAGCACCCCAGACTGTACGCTTGGATCTGGCTTCACACCCCCGCTGGCGTGGTCTCATCCGTGGTCTGCGCCTCGACCCCACCCGGACCAAGGAACAGCGCGTGTCGATCAGCAGGATCAGGCTATTGATGCGGCAGTAAACAACGCTGCGTATCAAGGTGTCTGGTTTCAGTGTTCAGGTGTCAGGATTCGAGTTTGACACCAGAAACCTGACACCTGAAACCTACTGGCCTTCATGCAACACCACATCTGGCCGGATCAGTAGCTCTCAGAGACTAACCCCCTCACGCTCAGCCGTGGCATCAATAATCTCTCGCAGAATGGCCTTGATATCACAGGTGTACGCCCACCCGGGGAAGTCCTTCTGGAACCGTCGAACATCCGAAATCCACCAGATGTGATCACCAATCCTGGCGTCATCCGACAGTGTCACGTTCAGCTCTCGTCCCGACATCTCCGCAATGATCGTGATCGCTTCCTGCATTGAGCAGTTGCTGTGCCTGCTCCCTCCCATGTTGTAGACGCGACCGGGCTTCGGGTCGCCATGGAAGTGCCAAAACGCACTGACCAGGTCGTGGCTGTGAATGTTGTCCCGGACTTGCTTGCCTTTGTAGCCGAAGATCGTGTAGGGGCGCCCGGTAAGCTGACACTTCACGAGGTAGGCCAGAAACCCGTGCAGTTCCGCCCCGCTGTGCGCTGGTCCCGTCAGGCATCCCCCGCGGAAGATCCCCGTCCGCAGCCCGAAGTACTTCCCGTACTCCTGGCACATGACATCACCGGCCACCTTGCTGGCTCCGAACACAGAATGCTTACACTGATCGATCGACATCGACTCGTCGATGCCATGCTTGGCGTAAGGGTGAGCCTCATCACACTCCCAACGCGTCTCTCTCTCGACCAAAGGCAGGACGTTGGGGGTGTCCCCGTAAACCTTGTTCGTCGAGGTATAGATGAATGTCGCATCGGGCGAGGCCGCACGCGTGGCCTCAAGCAGGTAGAGCGTCCCCAAAGCGTTGACGGAGAAATCTGTGATCGGTTCTTTGGCCGCCCAGTCGTGGGACGGTTGGGCGGCACAGTGGACCACGATCGAGATGGACGTCCCATACCGCACAAACACCTCATTCACGGCATCCGGATCACGTATATCGACCTCCAGGTGCTGGTACTTCGGGAGATCCTCAGCAAGCTTCCGGGCATTCCAGTCGGTCGCTCCGTCCTGCCCGAAAAAATAGGCCCGCAGATTATTATCAAGCCCGATGACATCCATCCCCTGTGCGTGCAGGAAACGAACCGACTCACTCCCAACAAGCCCTGAAGAACCGGTCACGATCGCTACGGACATACTTCATCCTCTCTACAACTTGCCATCGGGTGACTGGACCCCGTTCTTGAGCACAGAACTGCTGGTCGCGACACACCGTTGGGGGTGCCGCTTCTCCGTGAGCGGCCAGGCCGGTTGCGTCCCGTGACCGCGTCAGGACGCGGAACGCGACCGCACGCGGGAGAACCGGCGCTCCATAGCACTTCGAGGCAGTTACACCCTCCGATATGACTGGCGCACCTGCGCCGGAGACCCGGCTCGTGTGCCACTCGGACAATCATCGTCCGATCCGCAGCTCTGCATCACGCCCCGGGCGCAAACAGCGGCTTCAGCTGCTCGGAGTTCTCCTGCAGCCATGTACTAATCTCGCCGACTATCTCAGCAGGGCTAATCTGAGGACGCCACCCCAGGGCCCCGCTCACTTTGCGCGTGTTCGTGACATAGTGAGGAATATCCACCGCGCTGGTGTCAGGCACAGAGCCGATGGGGAGTTCCATGCCTGTGGCGTCCTGACAAAGAGTCGTGTACTCCGCCAGACTGACGGCCCCGGAAACGCCTCCGCCAACCCCGAAGACCTCCCCGCGGATGTCACCCAGGCAATCAACTTGGCGTCGAATAAGTGCATACAGATCGCGCGGATGGAGCAGATCGCGCACCTGCTTCCCTGTGCCTCCGAACCCGGTGTAGCGAAGCCCACCACCAAACAGGTGCCGAGCGACCCACAGCGTGAATACGCCTTGATCCACCTTGCCGAACTGACCCGCTCCGGCGATGACCCCACAACGGTTGATCACGGCCGGGAAATCGTACCCGGCCACATACTCCTCGATGAACAGCTCGGAGGCCAGCTTGGTCGTCCCATACAACGACCGACTGCCCCGACCGACAGTTGGGAAGGCCTCCGTCACGCCTCCTTCCATGAAACCGGGCGGCTGATCGTCGTCCTCGGGGACGAGCCGGGTCGCCTCCTCCCGCAACCTGATCTGTCGGAGCGCCGAGACCGCATACACGCGACTGGTCGAGAGAAAGACCATGCCCCCGGCACGGACGCGGGCAAACTCGAGACAGTTGATCGTGCCGCCGAAGTTTGTGTCGATAACATATCGCGGAGACTCGCCGCCGGTGCCGGCGTGAACGCTGGGCTCAGCCGAAGCCTCGACAACGACGTCGAAATGTCCGTCCAGGGCCGCCAGATCCGCGGAACTGCGGACGTCACCGTGCACGAACTGGATACTGTGCACGGGGAACTCGGCAACGTTGAGCTCGCTGCCTCGGCGCCTGAGATTGTCAAAGGCAACGATGTCCGCCTTGGGGAAGTCTGCCCGGAAAAGCCGGCACAGTCGAGAACCGACAAAGCCGGCCCCACCGGTTACCAACACTCGCATCATTCGTCAGCTCCGCGTCACTTCCAGGCCCGTCCTCGAGAGGCTAAGGGAAACAAACCTGGCTTTGCCATTTGGGGGGCACTCGGTCAGCCGGCGCCTGATCCGCCCCGCGCACTCCTCGTCCTTGGCAAGCATCAGAAGGTACCCACCTCCCCCCGCCCCCAGGAGCTTCGCGGCACACAGCCAGTCCGAGACAGAATCGAGAATCGCCTGAATCGCTTCAGGGTTCGTTCCGGCATCGAGCCGTTGGTTCAGACACCAGCTGGCATTCACCGACGAACATAGGGCATCGTAGTCAGCTCGCTGGATGGACTCAGCAGCACGCAGTGCATTCTCGCCAATCTCACGCAGAATGGCCAGATGCGGCCGGGAGTTGAGGAAGACATTCCGCACGATTTCCTGCAGAATCTGCTTCGCTACCCGCGTCACGCCCGTGTAGTACAACAGGATGGCGCCCTGTGAAGGTCCTTCCTCAAACAGGTGTCCCGGCAGCCAGTTCACCGCAGGGCGTTGATCAAATCCCGAATGCGACTCAAGGAGCTTCGCCCCTCTGAGCACGCCGCCAACCTGATCTTGCCATCCGCCGCCCGTCGTCAGCATCTGCTCCAGCACCAACGTTCGGGCGCACACATCCGTGTGCCCCCAGCCCAGCCCACAGCAGTCACTCAACGCCCCCAATGCCACCGCAGCAAGGATGCTGCTGGTGCCCAATCCCGACCCCCTGGGAACGGCGGCCAGAACCGTGAGTTCCAGCCCACCGCCAAAGTCAATGAGTTGATCACGAAGCGAAGCATAGCCGCCCTGAGCATGGAACGGCGGCAGGAACCCGGCCAAGGCAAGCGCAGCCTTCGCAATCGAGAACGCATCGCTGATATCTGCACACGCCGCGATCTCCTCGTAAGTCGTGATTCGCTGCTCGCGGCTTTGATCAATCGAGCGCAGAACGAATTCAGGACGCTCGGTGGGGCGGATAAAGACCTGCAAAGGGGGCTGACCGTTCAGGTCGACCGCCAAGTTGACCACACGCCCACCGAACAGGTGGCAGTAGGGAGGCGTATCGGTCCACCCGCCGGCCAGATCCAACCTGACCGGACAACGCGCCCAGACGATTTGATCTTCCATGACCTGACGCTCAGGGCAGACGGGCTCATGCTCGAGCACATCGGTCATCGCCTCCCGGAGTATCTCGAAGGCCTCCTTCTCCCACCGGGAGTCGTCCTCCGAACGTTCCCGCAACAGAGCCGAACGGAACATCCGAGCATGAATGCTCTTCATCACATCCGCTTCCGACGACGGAAGCTCGGGAACAGGCAATTCAGGGTCGACATAAATGGCACTGGTGGCAGCCAAGTCAAGACGGTAGAAGACGCTGCGGTCGTGGTTCTCAGCCATGCACGGAAGAGCCTGCTTCAGAAACGCTCGACGCTGCGAGTAAAGCCGGTCCAGAGACGCCTGTTCGCCAAGCTCAGCCGCGGATAATCTTGGGGCAGACAACCAGCGTTCGCGCCATCCAGAGTCGGCCCGGGGAGCCGCGCAGGAAAGCCATTCGAGATAGGCTCCCGTGATCTCGCCAAGCTCGACTACGGGGAACAGCGGAGCCCGTTGGATGTCGGTGTCGGGAACGATCCCTGCCGCGCCCAGGTCAAGTCCACGGTCCGCCAGCCACTGCACCAGCGGGCGGCCCAGATACGTCGTGTCTGAAGCACCACAGGCACCGGAGAACGTGTCATCCATGCCGTGGACGCGCAAACACCATCTGGCCGACTGATGCACCGGCACAAAATCGACACAAGTCCCCGGCTCCAAACTGAGCGTCCAGCCATTCTCGGGAACACCGGTAATGCAGTGGTCATGGCTCAACTGCCAGGTTCGCGGGACGTGGGAGTTCTCAACCCACACGTTGCGACCGGTATCCGGGAGGGACTCGTCGAGAGCGGTGTTCTGAACGAACATGCTCGGGTGCGGCTTCGAGCCAATTCCAGCGAAACGGCGCTGGTCGAGGACGCGGTTCTGTAGACGCGCCGTCGAGCGAATGACGTCCCGAGTCGTGCCGAAATGGTAGAACTCGCCGCCCGGCAACGGCACTACCGCGCTGGTCAGTTCACCGAACACCGCATCATCCCGCACAGTGGGGGCCTTCCCCAACTTCGGGCCCAGATCTCCGTAGAGATCGTAGGCCGCTAACTGCCCTGACTCGCGCTCACTGCCATCAATACAGGCCCCGGATTTGGCGAAGAGAACCGCAAGGGCACGCTCAGAAAGGAGCCAGACCCCACTGTCCAACAAGAAGAGGTGATCGCCGGCCGACTGCCGAATCTCATCAATGCTCGGCTTCTGCAACACAAAGGCCAACTCACCCGGACATTGACGCGGACAGAAGAAAACACCGAAGTGTTGCGCGTCCTCCGCGGTCCCCCACAGGCCAAGGCAGACGATATCAGCATCCGGGAGATCCGGGAAATCCGGCTCAAAGTGGACAAGTACATCCCCGCTCGTAATCATCACTCGACTGGGAGAGGCGGCCCGTTCGAGGATCCGGTCACAAGCCTCCACCTGAAGATCCAGGAGGCACTGGTCCACCCGCTGGCCCAACGCCCAGCGCAAAGCGGGCATGGGCATCAGCGGCTTCCCCACGGCGGCATAAGAAGGAAGTCGGCGGCTCTGCCCGCCACCATGGATGATCAGTTTCCGCTCCCGCCGGATCCAGGCACGGAACGAGTCAGTGCCCTGCGAGGCCCGCCATGCTTCGCGCAGCACATGCACGGTTCCTCCGCCGGATCCCAAGCGGCGACCGTCAGGGTCGCAAGCCGCAAACCATCGCCTACCCTCTGAGGGGTGCAGATCGCAGAAACGTCCCGCCATCGCCGGAGGCAGCGACACCAGGCAATCGGTGTTGTCGGTCAGCTCTATTCCTGAAGCACGCACCCGCGGCTGCTCCTTTGGCGTTGCTCCCTGCGTGGGGCTCCCCTTGACTCACAAGATACGGATGAGCCGCGCGAATGCAACCCCATTCCCTCGCGGTGCAGGGCTGTTTCATTCTCACTTCTGTGAAAAGGTGAGAACGTAAAAGCCTGAGCACGGGAATCCGGAGACGCTACCATGGGATCACGCTATCACGGACGGACCAGATTCGGCAGCATGAAACAGCCCTGCTCACGGCGAGCAATCCCGGACGTCCACAGATCCATCCCGGCACCAGCCGACTGAATATTGAATTGCGCCTGGTCAACAGTAAGCTACTTTCGACAGTCTCGGGCCTGGAGCGCAGGACTCGAGCTTCTGTAGCGCCGACACGGCGGAGAGTCTGTAAGGAATAGATATGCGAATTGTAGTTACCGGGGCAGCCGGATTCATTGGATTCCATGTAGCCCGAAGTCTGTTGGCTGATGGTCACAAGGTCCTTGGGATCGACTGCTTCAACGACTACTACTCGATTGAGCTCAAACGGTCCCGACACGCCCTCCTCGAGGCAGAATCAGGCTACGAAGGCCTACGGTTGGACATCGCCGACCACGACGCCTTGCAGGCGGCGATCGATAGATTCAGGCCGGAAGCCATCTGCCACCTGGCAGCACAGGCGGGGGTTCGGCACTCACTGGAACACCCCTTCGTCTATCAACGCTCGAACCTCGAGGGTTTCCTGAGTGTCCTGGAGGCCTGTCGGCATGCGCCCGTTCAGCCGCGCCTCGTCTACGCCTCAAGTTCCAGCGTCTACGGTGGGAACACTAAGATGCCATTCTCAGAGAGCGATCCCGTGGAGACGCCTCTGAGCCTGTACGCGGCGACCAAACGGGCTAACGAGCTCATGGCCCACAGCTACACCAGCCTCTACGGTTTCCAGACGATCGGGCTGCGGTTCTTCTCCGTCTACGGCCCTTGGGGACGCCCCGACATGGCACTGTGGCTGTTCACCGACTGGATGTTACAGGGCAAACCAATCCAGTTGTTCAACCACGGGAAGATGAAACGTGACTTCACTTATATCGACGACATCGTAGCCGGAGTGAAGGCCTCCCTCATGTTCGATTCCCTCGATGACTACGAGATCATCAACCTCGGCAACCACCGTTGCGAAGACCTCCTGGACCTCGTCAACATCCTTGGGGACGAACTCGGCGTCAAGCCGAAGTTGGAGATGCTCCCGATGCAGCCTGGAGACGTGCCCGCCGCTTTTGCGGACATCGCCCGGGCTCAGGAGAAACTCGCCTTCTCGCCCGAGACCCCCATCTCGGTCGGCATCCCCCAGTTTGTCCGTTGGTACCAGCGGTACCACGGGGTGACGTGATCGTCCGCCGCCGGCCCGAGGCCCCAACCCCGCCGCACGTCAGCCCATCAAGCTCTGCAGTTCATCCAGCGCCACCGTATGCACACGGGCGCAGAATGTGCAGGTGATCCGCAGCCCCTCCTCCTTGGCGATCTGATCCTGAATATCAGATGCGGGTAGCGTCCGAACGACCTGAAGGATCTGTTCGCGACCACAAGCACAGCGGAACTCAGGGCGGTGGGACTGGAAGGACGACCACCCCAATGGCCCGTCGACATCACCGGCCAGGGCCCGGGCAATCAGCTCGAAGTGGTTGTCCACCAGAGGCGGCTCCTCCAGCAGGCCCCGGACGTCAGGTTGCCGAAGCCGTCCCCGAATGTCGTCGAACGCCGCCAAGTCACAATCGGGCAACGCCTGTATCATGACCCCTTGGCACAACCTCACGGGTCGCTTAACATCCTGGGCGAGCGCTACCAGAGCCGAGAGACCGGTTTCTACCTGATCGCTTAACGAGAAAAAGAACGCCAGGTCCTCGACCGGATCCAGAAGTCCGGCCTCTACCGTCCCGGAATTCAGGACCTGTTCGTGCGTGGACTTTATGGCCGCAACCGTCCCACTCTCCCCATAAATCTGGTCTTCACGATCGGCCCTGCTCAGCAAATCGGCGGGGTTCACGAACCCTCGAACGTCAGCAGAAGCTCCCACATCAATCACCACATTCTTGCAGGCCCCCGAGTAGTTCCAGCGAAGCGTGTAACGCTCACCATCGTTCAGAAGGGGAGCGCTCAACACGGCGGCACATAACGAGCGGCTGAGGATGTGACCCGACAGCGGATCGCAATCATGGGCCAGAATGGCGTCATTGGCGACGTCCGTGACCACGGCGTAGGAGAAGCGGATGTTCAGGTCGTCGAGAATTCCTCGACACAGAAAATCTGTAGACACGCGTGCCTCCGAAGCAATCGATTAGTACCGGGCTGACGAGGCCGGCGGGGTGGTAATATACCCCGCCGACCGAGTGAGGACGGAATCATCATGCAACGGCGAGACAACCGGAGAGGGGACGCGCCGGTGCTATTGACTTTCTCGAAGATGGGGTCGCGGGTGGCAGCCCTTCGACTAGGCTCAGGACCTTGAGCAAGTCGCACTGTTGTGGGACGCGTCGAGACGCCCCCACCCACGTTAACAGAGCAGACAATGTGAGAGGCGGTGCCATCCGGCGACCTCTCCGCCAGTGCAGTGGCAGGAGAAAGTCAGTAGCATTGAGGGACGCGCCACCTTCCCGGCAAAGGCCCTCAACGCCGCCGGGTCGCGTCACGGCAGGATGGACTCGATCCCGGTCAGCTCGCAGAAGTCAGCCAGAGCGGGGTACAGGTGCAGCCCGTATCCCAAACAGGCATACTCGTTGTTCCAGCTTTGGAGGAGTTTCTCAATGTCGCAGTGTGCCTTCACGAAGCCGTGCGGCCAGAAAGGAATTCCGCATTCCAGCTTGCGCTGCTCAAGCGCTTCGGGGGGGGGCTCGAAGATCGATCCGCGAGTGATCACCATCTGGAAACGGCCGTTCAAGCGTCCCAAACGAGCCAGTACCCCCTCGCCAACCTTGCAGACCAATTTGACCGAAAGGCCACCGGCTTCGCCTTCTGTTGGGATGCCATGCTCGGCGAACCCTGCCGGGCCAAGCTCGCCGGCCAGCGACGGAGGGCATGCCCCGTCCCCGATGATCTTGATTTCGTTGGTCGCTTTGTCAACGTGTTGGAGGTCACCGTAGTAAACTGGTTCCGGGCTGAGCTTTGTGAGGAGCAAGACGGTCAAGGCCGTGTTGAAGTCTCCCAACGTCGAGGTGCCGAAGCCATCATCCAGCATCATGCTCTGAGCGAAGCAGGTCGCACAATACTCATCGCCAAAACCGGGAAACGACTGAATGGTGTAGAAATCCCACCCATTGGCCTCCACCAACTTGCGCAGGGCCAGATAGAGCCGAATCGAGCGTTCATTCACAACATCGTTTTCAGGTATCGTACCGAAGAGGGCTTTGATCCTCGGCTCCAAGGCAGCCAATTCGCTGCCGGTGACGGCCTCAGCTGTCTTGACAAGTTCAGCCGTGTCCCGAGAGTCGATGTCAACACCGAACATTCGCATCCACTGCGAGGGATCGGCAGCGCCACACGTTTGCCCCATCCCGCGGCCGCCAAACGTCCCGATAGTCGAGAGATTGAGCATGTTCTTCAGGTGGGCAGCCTGGCAGTAACTCACGACACGTTCGACATCAGCGGGGTCCGAAGCTGCACCGTAGACGAAGCGATGGGCAATCCCCACCTCCTTCAACGCCCCCTGCATAACCAATCCGCCAACCGGACGCCAGCCCTGGGAGCCGGGGTGAGTCCAGACGACCAACCCCTTGCCGGTCTTGGCATAGTCGCGCACGGCCCCTATCATGTGAGCGGCCCAGACCCAGGTACCGGAGAACAGCACGACGCAGTCAATGCTGTCGTCATCGCGCATGCTCTTCATGGCTGCCTGAGCTTCCGCTTTGCTTGCCACGACCAAGCCATACTCGACCAACTCAACTCCGGCTGCCCGCAGTGCTGCCTTCGAGGCCGCCACGATCTTGTCGTCAATGAACGGGGTCCCCATCGGGTCCTGCAACCCATCCTTGTGAACGCCATAGACGATAAAGCCAACCTTCGGAGTGATCATTACGTATCTCCTTCTTCGGTGCGATCTACGTCACAGTTTTGCGTGCGATTTTCAGCTAAGCGCTGATGCCGCCCTTCGTTATACCCCAACGGTTCCGCGCAACTCCTGCAGGGCGGGATAGAGACGGCGGTACGCCGCGAACGTCTCGGCATACCGGGATGCTCGCTGCGAGTCGGGCTCTATCAGCGCCGCCGGCCGGACCCACCGGTCGGCAATCTCACCCAGAGCTTCCCCAGCCAACGCATGGCGCGCCAACATGGCAGCCCCAAGGCATCCCGCTTCAGTCACTTCCACGGTACGAATCGGGCGGTCCAGAACGTCCGCCTTGAGCTGGACCATCGTCGAACTCCGCGCCCCTCCCCCTGTCGCGGTGAACAGATTGATGTCAACCCCCGCGTCCTCCAGAATCTGCACATTCAGTTTCATTTCCATGGTCACGCCCTCGAGAAGGGCCTTCAACACCTCCTGTCGAGTCGTGCTCAGTTTGGCCCCGAGAATCGCACTCAGAGGGTTGGTGTCAAATGCAGGTGTCCCTGTCGGGGTGAAGTGGGGAACGACTAGTAGGTCAGTGGGATCCTCGGGCAGCGACTCCAGCAGCAAGGCGTAGACATCCTGCCCCGTCCGCTCAGCCTGCTCGGCCTCCTTCTGCGCCCATTCGTCCCGGTACCAGCGGAACAGATTGCCACCCGTCAATGAGAAAGCCACCGTGGTGTACATCCCGGCGACAGTGTGGTCGTATGTGCACAGATTCGAGGCGCACAGTTCCCGGCTGAAGACAGGTTTCTCGAACGCCGGAGTGATGCACTCTGTGGTGCCCATTCCGTACACGGCATCACCGGACTGAAGGACTCCAGCTCCCAACGCCCCGCAGGGCTGATCATGTCCACCCGTCGTCACAGCCGCTCCCGGCTTCAGCCCCAGCTCGGCACAAACATCATCAGGTATCGTCCCCGCAAGTCGACCTGACGGCATGGGGCGAGCCAACCTGTCCGGGGCCAGATCAACGGCGCGAAGAATGGCATCGTCCCACTCGTGCCGGGAGACGTTGAACATCATGGTTCGCCCTGCCAGGGGGTAGCTGATTGCCGGATCGACCCCCAACTCGTGATGCAGAAGATCCTCAAAGCAGTAAAACGCGGTTGCCCTGCGCCACACCTGAGGCTGGTTCTCCTTGATCCACAGCAGCTTGAAAATGGTGAACATCGGATGTGCTGTGTGCCCGGTCAACTCGTAGAGGCGCTCCGTCCCGAACGCCTCACTCCATGTCGCCGAAAGCTCAGCGGCACGGGTGTCGAATGACACCATCGCGTTGTTAAGGACCTCGCCGTCAGCCCCGACAGCTGTGAACGCCTCGCCCTGGCTGGACACACCAATCCCTTCTACCGGATCCTGGTTCCGCCATGGCATGGCGGCCTCCGCCAGAACGCCGCGGCAAGCCCTCATCACCATCCGGGAGTCCAGTTCCGCCCATCCCGGTTGCGGCATCAAGGTCGCGTACTCACAATGAGCCTGAGAAAGCTCCTCCCCATCAGCGCTGAAGACGACCGCTTTGCAGCCTGACGTCCCGATATCCAACCCCAGGTAACTCATTTTACATCTCCTCGCATCCGCCCGAGACGCTTCAACCAGGCCATGCCAACCCAGAGGCACTCCCTTAAAACAACCGCTTCGGGCCTGACAGGCCCAGACACCATCACTGGGTGGGCAAAGCCCAATAATAGAGGCGCGCACCGAGCTTCGCCACGTCTGAACACCATCTTTTCCACCGATCCAAGTGATGCAAAGGACACAAGAACTGGCTTTGCCAACCGCTGCCTAGGCTGTATATTGTGGACTTCCTGCGTCCCGCCCGGGGCGGAGGGTGCTGTTTCTGAGGCGGCTCTGCCCGCACACAAACGTGTGTCCTGATCCAGATTTCCGGATCAGGGCAGAACGCGTCGCCTACCGTCGATACGCGTCCAGACTTGCCTGGACGATAGCAGAGCTTCGTGACCAGACAACTGAGGTCGCCAGATGAATACACTCAACGACGGCCTGCTGCTCATGGCCTTGGGCATGGGCACCGTCTTCGCCTTTCTCGTCATCATGTCGCTTTGGATCGGGTTCTCATCTCGCCTGCTGGCCCAGTCAAGCCCTGACGCTGACGCGACCGCCTCGTCCGCCCCCGCCGCAGGAGCGCCCGCCGCTCCTCAGGACTCCCTGCAGAATCAGGGCATTCTGATCGCGGTTTTGAGCGCCGCCATTGAGCGCTACCGAGCCGAGAGACAGGACTAAATCCAGCAGAATTTTGTGGTTCAACAGACACTAGAATAGGCGATGCTGTAAAGGAAGGCAGCGGAACGTAACTATGAAGAAAATCCGTTTTATGGATCTCTCCTTCCGGGACGGCTTCCAGTCCGTTCTCGGAGCACGCGTGAAGACAGAAGACTTCATGCCCGCCCTGGAAGCCTCTGTCGCTGCCGGCACGGATCACTTTGAGATCGGTGGCGGGGCGCGCTTCCAGAGCCTCTACTTCTACTGCCAGCAGGATGCGTTTGACATGATGGATCAGGCCCGTGAAGTGGTCGGGCCCAACGTGAACCTGCAGACGCTGGCACGGGGAGCAAACGTCGTGGGACTCAGCTCCCAGCCGCGGGACATCATCAACCTCCACGCGAAGATGTTCAAGAAGCACGGCATCAGCACGATCCGCAACTTCGATGCCCTCAATGATGTCCGCAACCTGGAATACTCCGGCCAGTGCATCAATGACAACGGCCTGCAGCACCAGATCGTGGTCACCCTCATGGGCCTTCCGCCGGGCGTGAGCGATCCCTATCCCCACAGCGCGGAATTCTACATTGACAAGGTGAAGGAGATTCTCGAGGCCCATATCTCTTTCCACAGCCTGTGCTTCAAAGATGCCTCGGGAACAACCCCGCCTGCCACAATCTATGAGACGGTCAAGCAGGCCAAGAAGCTCCTCCCGGAAGGCGTGGACGTCGAGATGCATACACACTGCACGGCAGGCATAGGCGTCACGTCCCTCATGGCTGCGATCGAGGCCGGAGCCGATGTCATCGACGTCTCCATGCGCCCGGTCAGCGGAGGCACCGGTGCCCCGGACATCCTCACCATGTGGCATCAGCTCAAAGGATCCGAGTACACCTTGGATATCGACTACGAGAAGTACCTCGAAGCAGAGGAGATCTTCATCGAGGCGATGGACAAGTACTTCATGCCGCCGGAGGCCAAGGAGACGAACCCGTTCATCACTCTCTCCCCAATGCCTGGTGGAGCCCTGACCGCAAACACCCAGATGATGCGTGACAACAACTGCATGCACCTCTATCCGGACGTGATCAAGGCCATGCGCGAAGTCGTCGAACGCGGCGGCTACGGGACCTCGGTGACACCCGTCTCACAGTTCTACTTCCAGCAGGCCTTTGCTAACGTTACACAGGGCCCGTGGAACCGCATCACCGATGGCTACGGCAAGATGGTCCTTGGCTACTTCGGACGCACACCGGCACCTGCCGATCCGGAGATCGTCAAGATCGCTTCGGAACAGTTGGAGCTTGAGCCAACCACAGCCGTCCCGGTTGACATCAATGATGCCAATCCCGAGCTGGGTATCGAGCCAGCGCGCAAGAAGCTTCAGGAAGCTGGCCTCGAAGAGACCGAAGAGAACATCTTCATCGTCGCCTGTTGCGAGGACAAAGGGCTGGCCTATCTGAAAGGCGAAGCCCCAAGCGGAATCCGCTATAAGGCCGATACCACGGCCGCCCCGCAGAGCACGACCACTCCGCCTAAGAGCGCCTCACCCGATGCCGGCACGTACATTGTCACGGTCAACGGGCAGCAGTACAACGTCGCCGTGGAACCCTCCGCCGGCGACGGGGCAACGCAGATCAAGAGCGTGACCCCGGCTCCAGCAGCCGCACCGGCCCCGGCAGCAGCGCCGGCCCCAGCAGCAGCGCCGGCCCCCGCGGCCGCCGCTGGTGAAGGCACCCCCGTCGAGGCCCCCCTCCCGGGAAGCGTTCTCAGGATTGTGGCAACCCCCGGCACAGCCGTGAACGAAGGCGACACCCTTCTGGTCCTTGAGTCCATGAAAATGGAAGTCGAGGTAAAGGCCCCCGGCGGCGGAACGGTGCAGCAAGTCCATGTGAATGCAGGTGACACGGTGAAGACAGGGCAGGTGCTGGTCAGCATCTAGGCTCGGCCCTCCCGCACCCGGGCGTTGCGGCTGGCCTTTTGCTCAGCCGCTGCCCGCCCCCCGGCAAGGTGCTGCAGGCGTTCCGGGCCTCAAGCGTTTCCGCTCAAGGCCCCGCAACATGAATATTTCGAATGATTGAGGTCCCCATCGGAATGAAACTCCGAACTGCCCCGTTGCTCATGCTCTTCGCGATGTGCCTGGCCGCTGCCAGCTTTGGTTCAGCTGGAAGCGCCACGCCCTCAACCGATGTGTTCAGGCTCGATCCCCAGGTCGACGGTACGGTTGCTGTGCGTTACGTGTGGCCGGATCCGGCAACCGTCTATGGTGTGAGCGCCGAACCGAATCAGCTCGTGCGTCCAGGACGTGAGCTCTGCGTTCTCAAGTTCACCCAGAAGGACGCCCCACGGCGTAGCAAAGCCCACCTTGAAGCCGGTCAGACGTACCGCGTCAAAGCGGTCAACATCCACTTAGGGCAACACCTGAAAGTCGGCGGACCAGCTCTGTTCCTTCTCGAACCCCTGCCGGTCGCTCATGATTCCGCCATCGGTAGCGCCGACCAAAATCTGGAACTCAAGACGCTGGCCACGAATCTCTGGCGCAGTACGGGGATCTGCGAGCTCATCGCCCAGACACGTAACGATTGGACCCTTGGGATCGGGCGCGTTCTCATGATCGGCGTAGGCGTTCTTCTTCTCTATCTCGCGATCGGGAAGAACTTCGAGCCCCTGCTCCTGGTCCCGATCGGCTTCGGCGCCATCATGACCAACATTCCGCACGCCAATCTGGCCGGGCCTGACGGAATCCTGGGAATGGTCTACCATGTCGGTGTCGAGACAGGAGTCTTCCCGCTTCTCATCTTCATGGGCGTTGGCGCGATGACCGACTTCGGCCCACTCATCGCCAACCCGATGACCGCCCTGCTGGGGGCAGCTGCTCAAATGGGCATTTTTGTGGCCTTGCTGGGCGCCCTCGCCCTCTCACAGTGGGTCCCTGGAATCGACTTCTCCCTCCGTGACGCTGCCTCGATCGGGATCATTGGAGGTGCGGATGGCCCAACCGCAATTTTCCTTGCCGGGCGGCTATCTCCGAGTCTTCTCGGTGCCATAGCCGTTGCGGCGTACTCCTACATGGCGCTGGTCCCCATCATCCAGCCGCCATTGATGCGGTTCTTCACCACTGTCGAGGAACGCAAGGTCCGCATGGCTCAGTTGCGTTACGTCTCGCCATTGGAGAAGATCTGCTTCCCCGTAAGCATCACCCTCCTCTGCGCTCTGTTGCTGCCGGATGCCGCGCCCTTGATCAGCATGCTCATGTTTGGAAACCTGCTGCGCGAATGCGGCGTTGTGGACCGACTGAGTAACACGGCCCAGAATGCCCTGATCAACATTGTGACCATCTTCCTTGGCCTGACGGTCGGCTCAAAACTGTCCGCCGACAAATTTCTCAATTTGCAGACGGTCGGCATCCTCGTTCTTGGTCTGGTCGCCTTCATGATCGGAACGGTCAGCGGCGTCCTCCTGGGCAAGATCATGCACCGACTCACCGGCGGGAAGGTCAATCCGCTGATAGGTGCGGCTGGTGTGTCCGCCGTCCCCATGGCGGCACGCGTCGTCAACAAGGTCGGCCTCGAAGACGACCCACACAACTTCCTTCTGATGCACGCAATGGGCCCGAACGTGGCCGGAGTGATTGGCTCCGCTGTCGCGGCAGGTGTCCTGCTCAACGCGCTCAAGCTGCTGAACTGACGATTCTGAGCATCCGTTGATGTGAGCCCCATGGCCCCAAGACATGCGCGCCCCACCTGAACGAGGCGCCGTCTTCTCCAGGGTTGACTTCTCGCTCTGTCCCTCTATCCTTCCTGCGTTACCCGCACTGCTCCACCCCGATAGCAAGAGAGCCGTGCGGACATGTTGAGCGGGCGTCCGGCATTTTGTTGCCAACGTCCTTGGGTCGACCATCAGCAGGAGCCATATCTCATGCGGATTGCCATTCTCGGGATCAGCCATTGGCATGCCGCCCAGTACGTTCGCGGACTACAGGACGTGCGACAAGAGATCGTGGCCGTGTCTGACGCTGACCAGGATATCGCCGCGGAACGGGCTCGTGACATCGGTTGCAGAGCCTATCCCTGCGCAATGCAACTGATCGAGAACGAGAAGCCTGACTTCGTCTTCGCCCACGCTGTCCATGCCGACATGACACGCCTCGCAGAGCGCCTGGTCGACAGCGGAACGCCATTTGTCATGGAGAAGCCGATGGGCACGGACTGGCAGGCCCTGGACCATGTGGCGAAGAAAGCCAGGGAGCGCGGCGTATTCGCGGGTGTCGATCTGGTCACGCGAGGTTACCGCCTGAGTCGCGAGCTGCGCCGTCTCAAACAGGAGGGACGCCTGGGGCGTGTGACCTACCATACGCATCGTCTCCTGGCAGGCGATCCGGTCCGCTACTGCAACTGGAACGTCCCATGGGTTCTCGATCCCGAACGAGCTGGCGGAGGTCCTCTCTTCAATTTCGGTCCCCACGTCATCGACCTTGCCTTGCTTTTGGTGGGAGCACCGGTCGCTAGCGTTTTCTGTCGCTCCAGCGACCTCCTGCACGGCCTCGACATCAGCGACTTCTCTACGGTCAGCCTCTCCTTCTCCAACGGCGCCGTCGCCACCCTGGAAGTCGGTTATGTCTGCCCCGGCTCACGCTACGACCGCCTCTTCAGCCTGTGCACGGATAGCGCATTCATTACAACGAACGACTTCGAGAAGGGCACGATCATGTTCCGAGACGGGACAGAGCTTGACGTGGCCCGGCCGGAAGCCCTCCCGGCGCTCAATTACGTGGAGGATGTGCTCACACGCTTCCACGAAGGGCGCCCCCCACCGGCAACCATCGATGACATGGTTGGCGTACTGCGAATCATCAACGCGGCCGTCGAGTCGGCCAGGACAGGGCATGATGTCAAGCTGACTTGAACGCCACGCCCCCGTCCTGCTCAATTCGGAAACACCTGACGGACGCAAACGAGCGTGAAGTCATGAAGTACCGCAAACTGGGAAGATGGGGCCCGAAAGTGAGCTGTCTCGGACTGGGCAGCTACCTCACAATCGGCTTTGGCTGCGACGAGGACACATCGCGAGAGACAATACGAACGGCTTACGACCGTGGGGTCAACTACTTCGACACGGCCAATGCCTACGCCAGAGGGGAAGCCGAGCGTGTTCTGGGCCGACATCTGGCTGAGCTGCCACGATCCGACCTCTTCATCCTGACCAAAGTGTGGGCGCCGATGGGGGATGGCCCCAACGACCTCGGGCTCTCGGCAAAACACATTCGTGAACAGTGTGACGCCAGTCTACAGCGCCTGGGCATGGACTATGTCGATGTCTACATGTGCCACCGCCCCGATGCAGACACGCCACTCGAGGAAACGGTCAGGGCAATGGAAGATCTGGCACGGGCAGGGAAGATCCTCTACTGGGGTATCAGCGAATGGCCTGCCCCCCTCATCGTCAAAGCCAATGCTGTCGCCCGCGAGCTGAACGCCAGACCGATGGCGGTGAGCCAGCCGCGGTACAGCCTGCTTTACCGGTATCCCGAGACGTTGCTGTACCCAACCACGGACAACGAGGGAATCGGGAACGTCGTTTTTTCCCCTCTGGCCCATGGCATGCTGACCGGCAAGTACAAACCCGGGGAAGAAGCCGCCCAGGGGACACGGGCGGCCGACCCCACGAAGAACAGTGTCATCAAAGCCATGTATTGGACCGAGGAGAATAAGCGCAAAGCCCAGGAACTCGTCTCGCTGGCTGAGCAGATGGGAGTCGGAGCAGCCGAACTGGCAATCGCCTGGTGTCTGCGCAAACCGAGCGTGAGCAGCGTTATCCTGGGAACGACATCAACGGCGCAGCTTGAACAGAACCTGAAAGCCGTGGATCTCGAGCTCTCCGATGACGTCATCGCCGCCTTGGACAACATGTTCCCACAGCCCCAGACAGTCCCGCAAGTCTGAGCTCCCTCTCGGTCCTGACACGTCACAATGCAACGCCGAATCGCCCATCTTCCTCTGCATGGCGGCAAAGCCCCCGCCTGGCTGTTCAAACGGATGTCCCATCTCGCCGGCGCCGTCACGATGACGATTGTCGAAGAGTACGGCCCCGAGGAAATGCTGCGTCGTCTGGCCGACCCATGGTGGTTCCAGGCCTTCGGCTGCGTCCTTGGCTTCGACTGGCACAGTTCGGGCCTGACAACCGTGACCTGCGGTGCGCTTCGCGATGCCCAGAAGCGGCTCGGCAACGATCTCGGCATTCTTGCCGCGGGCGGGAAAGGTGCGACCAGCCGAAAGACCCCGCAGCAAATCGCCGAACTCGCCAGTCGACATGGGATCACGGAAGGGGAACGCCTGATCTACGCATCACGTATGAGCGCCAAAGTCGACTCGGCCGCAGTGCTCGATTCCTACCAGATCTACGCCCACATGATCTTCTTCACGCCTGCAGGAGCCTGGTGCGTCGTCCAGCAGGGGATGAACGAGAACGCGGGCGCGGCAAGGCGTTACCACTGGCTGGGGAAGAGCGTCACGGATTTCGTCTGCGAGCCCCACGCGGGTGTCCACAACTCGACCCCATCCCAACCCCGGCAGCCATTTCTTCCTGGTCTCCTGAACATGGTCGCTGAGGAAGCCGACCAGAACCGCGAGGCAAGCGCGTCACTCGTGCGCGAACCCGTAGAAAGCGTCCTGCGTGAGGTCGCCCGCCTCACGGAAGGGCCGACGCTGTTCGCCCCGAATCACCATCGAGTCTTGCCAACCGACGTGAACGTCAAGCAACTGCACCGGGTTCTGCGCACGGCGCACGAGCGGTGTCCCCAGGATTTCGAGACACTCCTTGGGACGAAAGGTGTGGGGCCCGCCACAATCCGAGCTCTCTCCCTGCTTGCGGAGGTCATCCACAACGCCCCCGCCTCACACCGTGACCTCGGTGCTCCACAGCCGGACGCGCCGACGGAGGACACCCGAAAGTGGGCCGACTACTCGTACGCGCATGGGGGAAAAGACGGAACGCCCTTCCCAGTGGACCGAACCACCTACGACCAGAGCATCGAGGTCTTGCTGGAAGCACTGCGTCGAGCACGAATCGGCGACAGTGATCGCTCGGATGCTCTGCGCCGGTTGGCCGCGTTGCGACCACGGTAGTCATGCGGCTCGCATGCTCACCAATACCGTGCCTGACGAGGTAAAACATCCCTCGCTCCTCTACATGCGTTCCCTGAGTGCGCGCTTGAGTGCTCTTCGGAACGGCCTGTCCTGCAGTCGGCCCCAGGCTTCGGAAAACAGATGCACGGCCTGCCGACGTTCCACCTTGAGAGCCTTCCGCAATCCGCGCTGAACCACCTTTCCCGTCCCGACCAGCATCTCGGAATGGACATCAGCGTCATGGATGTCGCCCAGGGCATCGGCGACGCACTTCAGCCTCCGAACCAACTCCTGCACCTCATCACCCAGGATCGGGGCAGCAAACTCAGCCCAATAGCGGTACCGACGCACCTTCTTCCGCAAGCCATGCATTCCCTCCGCATCGCCTCGCTTGACACCCTTTTCAGCCAACCTCAAACGCTTCAACACGCGCCTCAGGTTGCGTGCCAGAAATGGAGAAATCGGCGGACTGGCACATTCCCGAAGCCGTTCCGGCAGGATTACCCGAAGCAGAAAGGCAGCGTCTTGCATCACCCGGATTGAGTCACTGCTCTCGAGAGCAGCGCCCAATCTCAGGGCGCTCTTCCTGCGCCTGCTCTCCTGGCCATCCAGAAAGGCCTCCCAACGGCCGGTGGACGCCATCCGTGCGTTCGCCTTTAGATTCCTCAGGAAGGTCAGCCAGACGTCCAAATCCCGGGCCTCCCCCAGCCCGTCCGCTATGGTTGAGAATCGTTCACTCAGTTCATTCGCCGCCAGGGGAGCCAACTGCCGACGGAACAGGCGGATGGCCGCTCTGAACCGTCGGTTCGCCACACGCAAATCATGCAGAGGCACGGGAGAGAGAGCCGCAATCGCTCCGGCCCGGTTTTCGTCCATCGCTCGGAACTGGGAGTAAAGCAGACGCCGGACTCCCTCCAGTTCGCCGTCCCCCGAACGGACAATCCCTTCGAACGAGATCCCAGGAGAGCCAGGTGGCTCCACATCCTCGATGGTAAGACGCCCGCCAAACGCAATCTGCCACAGATCAGCTTTGCGGGAAGCCCAGGGGACGTTCCCGGAGTAGCCCTGCCCTGCCACCTCCACGTGGACACCATCGTCGACACAACGAGCACTCACAATCGATGCGTTCTGGATATGCCCGTGATCCAGCCCGTCCGCAACACGCAGGAGGGCCCCCAACTGCAGAATCAGCTCGCGTGATGGACTGTCGGCAACAAGGGGAACAGACAAGGCTCTCCGGCACTTCCCGCCATGGAGCAGAATCGCTCCCGCGACAACGGCCACCTCACTGGAACTGATCCCGTCGACTCCATGCGTAAGCAATAGGTCTGCGCTTGCCCGGGCATGGTCGGTCGGCCTGACCGAGTAACCCAGATCGTGCAGACGACAGGCGACCTCAAGAGTTGATCGAGCCGTGTCAGGAAGCCCCAGGGCTCCACCCACTCGGTCAAAGAGGTCGAGTCCCAGCCGGGCCACGTGCAGCGTGTGTGGGTCCTCGTTCCGGAATCGGCGGCAAAGGCGGTCGATCGTGAGAGATGACATCGCAGGTAACTACTCCTGCGTGTCAGCGGGAAGGTGTGGCTCGAATGCCGTACGACGAGCCTGTTGCATGTGGGCAATCCTCTCGCAGGAGCTTGTGTAGAGAGCCTGCTGGCTCCGCACACTCGCTGCCCCTGGGTCAGGCTGAACGCGTTCATATCGCCCGTCCGGGAGCAGAATCCGCGCTTTCACAGTGTCCGCAGAGTAAACACCAAGCACCCGGATCAACTCCTTCCTGCTCGCGTCATCGTCGATGGGCACGAGAAGCTCGACCCGTCGGTCAAGATTGCGCGGCATCCAGTCCGCGCTTGAGATGTAAACACGCTCCTCTCCACCGTGACGGAAATAGAACAGTCGGCTGTGTTCGAGGAACCGATCAACGATGCTGGTCACCCGGATGTTCTCACTCAGGCCGGCAATACCGGGGCGGAGGCAGCATATACCTCTGACGTTCAGGAACACCTGAACGCCCGCTTGAGACGCCCGGTACAGGGCATTGATGATCGTCTCATCAGCCAGAGAATTCATCTTTGCCCTAATCGTCCCCTCCTGCCCTTGCCGGCTTCGCTCAGTCTCATCCTCGATCAACTCGACGATCTTCTCGCGCAGCCCAATGGGCGCAACCGCAAGCTTGAGCAATTGCTGTGGCGCCGAGAAGCCGCAGATGGCATTGAAGAAAGACGAGGCGTCGGCCCCGAGGTCCGCATCGCTTGTGAGGTAGCTGATATCACAGTAGAGGCGGGCCGTGGCTTCGTTGTAATTCCCCGTACCAAAATGCATGTAACGCACGATGCCGCGGGACTCACGCCGCACGATGACCAGGATCTTCGAGTGCGTTTTGAGGCCTTTGACCCCGTAGATGACTTGAACACCTTCCTCCTCCAGCTTCTTGGCCCAACCGATGTTCCTGGCCTCATCAAAACGCGCCTTGAGTTCGACAGCCACCGTCACATACTTCCCGTTTGCCGCTGCCCGCTTCAGTGCCTCGATCACCGGGCTCTTGCGGCTGGTTCGGTACAGAGTCTGCTTGATGGCCAGTACGTCGGGATCGTCCGCCGCTTCATCAATCAGCCTGAGGACAGGCTTGAACGTGTCGAAGGGATGAGACAACAGCACATCCTGCCTGGCGAGTACATCGAACATGCTGCTCTTGGGGTCTACCAATGGCGATGCCTGGGGGACCCACTCCGGGTACTTCTGGCCGGGGAATCCCTCCATCGTGGCCAGTTCCATGAATGCTGCGAGGTCCAGGGGGCCAGCCAGGCAATACGTCTCATCTTCCGAAACGTGCAGCGCTCTCTGGAGAAAACTCAGCATCGTTCGGGAAACACCTCGCTGGATCTCCAGACGCACGCAGCCACTGCTTTTTCGGGCATTGAGTACAGCCTGCATACCTGAGAGAAGGTCAGCGACACCATCTTCCTCGACACTCATGTCAGCATTGCGCGTGATCCGGAAAACAACGCTCTCCGCAACACGCTCCCCGGGAAAGAGGCGGTCGATGAACAGCAAAACGACATCCTCCAGCAACACATACTGCAATCCAGCGCGCCCCGGGAGAGTGATGAAGCGATCGAGAACAGCCCCCAGCGGCATCACGGCAATGCGCGTTCGGCGCGTTCCCTCCTGAGGACGAAGGCGGACGGCAAGATGGAGCGCCAGACCTTTCAGCAAGGGGAACTGCCGGACGGATCTCACTGCCATCGGCGTGACGACAGCGGCGGTTTCCTGATCGAAAAGCTGACCAAGATAACGGATCTGGACATCTGTCAACTCGTTCGGGCGCGTCCGTTGAACACCGGTTGCCGCGAGCCTGGGTTCCACCTCACGGAGGTAGATATCCTGCGCATCCTCAACCATTCGGTGCGTTCGCCGATGGATCAGCTCGAGCTGCTCCGCGGGAGACAGCCCGGTGGCATCCCGTCGCACAACGCCTTGGTCTGCAAGCAAGCGAAGGCCGCCAACGCGAACCATGAAGAACTCGTTCAGGTTGGAGTCCGTAATGGCCAGGAACTTGAGACGTTCCAGCAACGGAACAGTCGGGTCCATCCCCTCCTCAAGGACGCGATGATTGAACTCCAGCCAACTGAGTTCACGATTGATGTAGTTGGCGTATTTGGCATCCATGTAAACTAGCCCCTCATGCCTTCCTTCCGCAGCACAGCCTGCATGCCGTAGACCTCGCGGAACATCTCTGCCTTCTCATCAAGCGCCAGGGCTTCCAGAGTCAAGTCCGGAGCATTGCGGACGGTGATGACCATCTGCCGCGCCGTGGTTTTGACCTCCGGGGCGTTGACTCGCTGCATGTGTCCACGGTCCAGCGCATCAGCCATCCGCAGAATGGACGCAAGCTTCGAGACGACAATCCGGTCCTCCCGATGCAGCTTGCTGTACCCCTCATGCGAATCGGCCGGAGTGGCCCGCCGATGGTAACGCGCGACGAGGGCGACAAGCAGAAGATCCCGCTGACCGAGGCCGAAGATCTCGCTGTTCTGAATCAGGTACATCGAGTGTTTGTGGTGACTCCGATTGCTAACAAAAACGCCGATCTCGTGAAGCAGACCCGCAATACGCAGGATCAGCTCATGGTGAGCCCCCAGTCGATGCTCCTTTCGCAGAGCCGTAAAGAACTGCTGGGCCAGAGCCACCACCTGCTCGGCGTGCGGACGATCAAAGTTGTACTTCGCTCCCAAAGCCAGCGCCGAATTGACAATCTGTGCCGTGAAAGCACTGGTCCACGTGCCCTGTCCGGCCATCTCGGCCAAAACACCGTCTCGCATCGAGACAGACGTGATCAGGACCTGCCTCAGATCCATGGCTTCCGCAAGTCGGACATAGGTAAGCAAAGCCGGGCCGAGCGTCTCGGCTTCCGGATAGGTCAAGTGGTATCGCCGAACCAACTCGTCCACCGAATGGCTCAGGATCCCGTCCGTGAACTCCGCCAGCTTGCCAACCGGAAGGCGGAGCAACTCGTGCTTGTCCCAATCGGGGACCAGGTGGGATGCCGCAAAGCGTGTGTCCCCCCCCATCGCCATCAGATTGAGTCCTTCGATCTTCAGAGCCCGCCGGCGCATCAGATCCATCGTCCGCTGAATCTGATTCTCAACGATGTCACGTAACCGACTCGCGGGAGCACGGTAATCCTCAAGTGTCTGGCGCATGCGGAGGGACCCCAGGCGGAAGCCCTCAGAGAAAAGAACCCGTTCATTCCGCAGGGCCAACACTTCGGTACTCCCCCCGCCGACCTCTACGAGAAGCGCGTCCGACTCCCGCAGGAACGCGTTTGTCTGAAACAGGGGAGCGACGCACAGATACGTGAAACGGCTCACTTCGGCCTCGTCAATCGCGTCCACCTCCAACCCCGTGCCGATATAAACGCGATCAAGAAATGCCTGCCGGTTTCGCGCATCGCGAACCGCGCTGGTCGCAACCGCACGAACACGCGACGAATCCAGAGGAATCTGGTACTCCCGCAAAACCGTGCAGAAGTTCTTCAAGCACTTGACACACTCTTCAATCGTGTCACGCCCGATCTCCTGGTCAGCGAAAACAGCCCGCCCCAGACTCACTGACTGCTGAAGCTGCCCCAGCGTCTCCAGTTCGCCGTCCGGAGTCACCTGCGCAATCGACATCCGGACTGACGTCGTGCCGACGTCGATGACCGCCATCGGCCGACCGGCCTTCAGGATCCTGTCAATCATGGCGTGACTGATTGGTCGTGTATGAGAACGCTTCATGACGTCCTTCCTGACGAGCTCCCACTATCACATTGACAACGTCTGACGCCAGCCTCGTTCAAGGCGTCCGAAATAGCTGTCCGGATCCCGTGCATCGTTCACAGACCACCGACCCATTCCACAGTGCACGCGATACAGCGCCTTGGCGCCCGATTCCCACAGAAGCCCGGTGGAAGATGCACCATATCTCCCCCATCCAGAGGCGCAAGGCCCAGAGGCAGACCCGACGCTGGGCGTTGCTCTCAGTGGGAGACCAACGCCTGGATCTCCCCCCAAAGTTCACGATATGCCTGGGCCGGAGGGGTCTTGGCTCCGTAGCAGAACAGCGGAGCCCGTTCGACCCCCATCCGTTCTACCGCGCTGGCAGAAGGAATGACCGTGCTGGCGAACCCGTAGTGTCCCTGGCACATCGCCGAACAGATGTCTCGGTGGAGACGCCTGCGGCGATCAACCATACAGAAGAACGGGATTACACGGGGGGCCTTCTTGCCCCAATCCGAGACGTGTTCGGTAATCAACTCAAATGTCCGCAAGGAAAGCGTTGACGGCAAGGCCGGCACCAAGAGCACATCTACAGCACGGAACACACTCTCCGCACTCAGCGATATATTCGGAGGGCAATCGAGAAAGACATGTTCGTAGGCCTTGCACAGCGGCTTCATCAGACGGGAAAGGCGACACTCGGGTTTCTTGCCTTGCTCCAGCACAATGTCTAGATTGCGGAACGAGAAGTTAGCCGGAATGAGGTCCAGTCCCTCAAAGGGCGTTCCCTCAACGTAAGCTGTCGCGCTTCGTTTCCCTGAGATGAGCTTCTTGGCCCCCTTCCGTCTGGTCTCGCCCGAAAGATAGAACGTTGACGCTCCCTGGGGATCCAGATCCCACAGAAGGGTCCGGGCCTTCCGGCTCGAGAGGTAGGCCAGATTCACTGCGCTGGCCGTTTTTCCCACCCCCCCTTTGAAGTTGTAGAGACCGAAGATAGCCATTCGAGGAACCCCTTTGGCAATGCCGGCAAGACGTCATCTCCGCCCTGCCCGTCCGATGAAGAATCGTAACATGCGGCAGACGAGCTGTCAACGCTGACGAAACGGAGACCGAAAGACGCCCGTCGGGAGCTCAAGTGTCCCTGCCGCTTCGGTAACTGAGGACGCAACAGCCCAGCACACCAAGGCCCCGGCAACAACCATCAACACATGCGGTGACCCGGCGTAGTAAAGAACGCCGAACACGGCCAGACGCCACCAGCCGCCCCTTCGCCTGACGGACCAACAGAGCCCCACTGCGCTCAGTAGTGGAAGGGCAATACTCAGTCCCAGAGCCAGAGACGTCCCCCATTCCGAGGCCTCCAGCCCCAAGGGGAAAGGGGGGACCGAACGAGCGATGGGGCAAGTCAGCACGCAGGCGGCCCCAATCCACACACTTACCCACCCAAGCTGCCGGCGCGTGAGATCAATGTCCAGCACGCCCTTGCTTGCGGCAATCAGGAAAGCAGCGTAAACGGGAAGCGTGAACCGAACTGGGCTGGCCCCAACGACCGGATAACCCGCATAGAACAGAACCAGGGGAAGCCCCCACAGCGAAAGGACCCGCCTGAGGTGCGAACAGCGCACCGACAGCAGACCGGCAACCCCCAGGGCCACATAGCCGTAGTTCGTCCCCACCAGAAAACTCGTTCCGGACACGAAGTCCGAGAGAGAAAACCCCACGCTGGCCCGGTTATCATGGAGTACGTAAGGGAAGCGAAATGGCGACCCGAAGCTGAGAGTGTTGACCAGGAACTGAGGGAAGAAGACGACAAGAAAGGTGAAGGCGGCTCCGCCCCCTCTGAGAGCATACTCGCGCAACGGGGGGCGCAGCGTTCTGACGACGGAGAAGGCAAGATAGGCAAAGAGGGGTGCAAGAAACACGTTGGCGACGCGAACGAGACACGCCAACCCGAAAAGCCCGGCCGCCGTGGCGATCCACCGGCGTTGCGCCCCAGCTCGGGCGTCCAGCAAGAGCCGGATGACGGCTAGGACAAGTACCGTCGACAGCATGTCACTCATCCCGTTGTAACCCGCCCAGAGATAGACGTAGTACAGCCGGTAGCTCGCAGGGTTGCAGTGCAGCGGACCAAAGATCGCCTTGAAAACGCCGCCGTCGCCCGAAATGGAGTGAAACTCCACAGGAAAGTAGACGAACGGCAGTACAGCCAGCAGCCCCACAACCACCAAAGCCAGGCGATCACTGCCACCAAGCCGCCGGGCCACCGAGAAGGCCAACCCCAGCGCCAAAGGCCCCAACACAAACCCGCCCAGCACCGAAGCGGGCCAGAGGATGTCAAAGTAGGTCTGAGCTTGTGTGCCAACCACGAGGGGAAGGTAGAAGAGGGGGAGTCCCAGCGTGTAGCGCCAGTTCGCGGCAAACACCCCCGAGGCAAGATCTCGGGCGATCTGGAAATAGCCATGTTCATCGCTGGGACGCACAATCACACTGCCGGACAGGTAAATCGCTCCCGCCAGCAACACCATTCGAAGCAGGATGAGAACTCCCAGAAGGTGATGTGCGGAAAACACCACCCCCGATCTGCGACGGGCAGACCACCAGCCGGCCAGTACACTGCCCGTCAGCGTGGCCAACAGGGCAGCCAGGACATACCCCATCTCGGGATTCGAAAGTGAGCGTGGGACCGCCAGCCGGCGCCCCGGGTCAAAGAGGAAATCCTCGCTGAACCAGGCATCCTGACCGTCAAGGTCCACGCGATGGAACTCCGACGCCATCATCAGAGGATGCCACGACCGCCCCGCAACGGCACTGCACTCGACATACACACGCCGACTCTCGAGGCTGGCAACTGAAGTGAGTGATTCAGCGACTGCCACCACATCACCTGTGACATTCGGCTCCCGGAAGAAAGGTGTCTCGGGGTCAACCCTCACGGTCTTCGCCCGAGCCAGTGGCGCTCCCCCCAGAAGGGCAAAGACAACGCCGACCGCGAAAGCGGTTCGGGTCAACCGTGTCCACTTTCGGAGCAAGCACTGTGCTGTAACTGTCAGAAACATGCAGACCAAACCGCCACGTTGGGGTCTACCCAGAAGCCAACCCATCGCTCCCCCTTCTCACTCCCGCCGGAACTGGTGTAATGTAGGGGACGACCGCGAGGAAAGCACATTCGTGGGAGACACGTTCCTCGGACACCACATTGCGATGCTCCCAGAGAGATGGATCTACGGAGGCGTGTTTGTTGAGAACCGGCACACGGCCAAGCACGAACGCCTCGTGGGACGCGGCAACAGCGACCCAAAGTGGCTGGCGTTCATCCCCCTCTTCTATCAGGCTCTTCATGGGCGCCCGACGGGAAAGGCTGGACAGACCTCTATCTCCAACACCAGCTTGATGAGCCAAGAGACGAGGCGCATTACCGGCTTCTGGTCGACAGTGCCAGGGGACGTAGCGACTACGTATCGTGAAGGAGCGCTTCAGGACAGCCCGACGGAAGAGAGGGGGCGCTCAGGAGCACGTTCCACTGTTGCGATCTGACGCGGAACAGGGTATCTTCCAACCAGCCACTCCGGGAGGTACCAATATGATCACGACGCCAGAACTCCATCAGAAGAGCCGGTCCGCTGGCCTTCAGTCCGAAACGAAATGGGCACGCGAGATGATTCACTTGGCATTGATCTGCTGCGGACTGTTCGCCACTGGAACAATGTGGGGAGACACAGTCGACAACCCACCGGCCCCGCCGGCAGGCCGGCTGATACCGGGCGGGACCAACGGTGCGAAGTACCTCTGTGTCTTCGGGCCGAAGGGAGACAAACGTCTGGGAGCGACAGAATCCGTCCAGGCAATCTGGATACGGGCAAGACGGGTGCAGTCAGGGCCTGTGACCATTCATGTCTTTGATCCCGGTTCCGGCAGTGGGAGAGAAGTAGGCAGCCCGACCACGAAGACAGCCTACACCGTGTATGGTGGCCGGGGAGCCTACACCCAGATGGTCCCCGCTGACGCAACACCAGGATCCAAACAGCCCGGAACGGCATTGGCCTCCGCCGTCTTCGGCGCCGGCAAGCGGGATGAGTGGGTCGGTCTAGGACAATTTGGGATGAAATCCGGCGAGGCAGTGGGCGAAAACGTCTACTTCAAACTCGTCGTCGCCGGCCTGACAGGAGGCTCTGCGAACCTATTCCGCCTGGCCATTTCGCCTCCCACCGTTGATGTGTTCACCTATGCCCTTAACGTAGCTCTACCCCGAAAACGAGGACGCGAGTGCAAGTTTTACGTCGCGATCCCCCCCGGAAGTGCGCGCATCTCTGAACACAATTTCGACATGGATGGGATGACGGCCTGCAGCCTCCCAGGAATGGAGCTCGAGAGTTCGCGGAACGGACGGTGGGCTGAGAATGAACTAACGATCCCCCCGTCGTGGGACCTGAGACAACGCGTCGCCTATCAGCTCGTCAAGACAAAGAACGCGGACGATAACATGTCCGCCCACTTCACCGACGCGTTGGGCACCCCCCTGGCCATCTACTTCGCCCCCGGCCCGTCCAGAAATCTGCCCTAGCCTGGAATGGTGTCAGGATAAGCGCCGGGAAGTCCGCTTCAGAGCCCCAACGGTCTCGCGCCGTTGGAGCCAGAGAGAGACGCTCTTTTCTGAGTGGCTTGCCCACCTGCCCCCCCCCTGAGCGGCATCTACGCTGTCACGCTATTTCACTCGAGGCGTGACATTGATCAACTGCTGGACCACCGGCCCGGTGTTACCTAGTGCGTCGATCCCACGGGCATAGAGCGTAACCGGGCCCGGGCGAGTCGGGACGAAACGCCCCATCGGCTCCCAAAAGGTCCAAAATGCGACACCGTCAAGGCTCAGCTCCATACGAACAATGCTCGTATCCAGCGACGCAGGAACGGCTAGAATCCTCTCCCCAAGGCTGACCTCCCCGGGAGCATCGCCAAAACGGCTGCCGTCAGCTTCCTCAAAGGCAACAGCCACTCTCCGCCGGATCACGACCTTCCCGTCACGAACACGCCCTTCCAGGCCCTTCTTGTCGATCGTGCTGATGCGCCAGAAGTACTCCCCGTCAATCAACGGTCGAGTTACGTGCGTTGCTCCCTTCGTGAGGACGTCCTCAACGATCGTGTTGAAACTGGCGTCCTGAGACAACTCGAGATGATAGCAACCAAACTTGCGGGTTTTCAGCGGAGTCCACTCAAACGGAACCTGTTGCTGAGCCGTCCGTCGTTCCACGCTTCCCGGGACCAGCACGTCAGGCGCGGGAAGCAACTCAACGGGCTTGTGGGGCGCTTTGCCGGCCTCTGAATAGCTGCCACTATTCTCGGGCACGGGTGTCGTCTTGCCACTTGCGCTCAGCTCAGCAAGACCGGCCAGCACGGACAGCCGGCTGACGTTCGATTCATCGTTGCCCACTCGCACCTCGGTACCGCGGATCGCGATGGCTGCTTCGGGGCTCTTCAGGCGGTACGTTGATCTCGCGTGGGTCCGCTTCGGGATCTTGCCGAGAATTCCTCCCATGATGACATCCAGCTGGACATCGCGCCGCTGATCCCGCCGATCCAGGCGCGATTGCTCAATCCTGAAGACCGAGTTCGCGAGGATCTGAAGTGTGCTTCCATCGGGCAGACGGACCTCTGCACGGGCCCCGGGCGCCGTGCGAACGCGGCTTCCCACGGGAAGAGGACTCCCCGCTTTGGCCGGAACGAACACCGATGAGCCACTCGGCGCAACCTTCACATTGCCGAAAACGGCAGAGAGCGTCCCGGGCTCAGGGACAGGAGCACGCTGATCGGCCAGACGCTTTGCGAGGTCGGCCTTCGTCGTCCCAAGCTTCGCCCGTTCGCTGGCTTCCGCGTAGCGGGCGCGTCTTCGTGCCGCATTCGCTGCATCGATGCCTTCCTGAGCCGCCTTAAGCTCGTCCTTCGCGTAAGTCTGACTGGCAGCAGCGATTGCTCTTCGAGTCGCTTCCCGGGCCTCGGCAATGGCCTTCAGAGCGGCTTCACGCTCTGCACCGGGAATGCCGATGAAGGCACCATCCCCAAGCTCAAGAGGATTGCTGATGCTGTTGTACGCCAGCAACTCAGGGAGGAACTCCTCCCCACCAAGAAAACGTGCTGCAAGTGAGCGGAGGCTGTCCCCCGGTTTGAGCTGGTAGACCTTTGGGGCCTCTGCCGCTTCTGAGGGTTCGGCGACAGATACACCGGCACACACGCACCAAATGGCGACTGTGGCGATACTGATGAGTCCGTACGCGAATCTGGGTGAAACCGATGCTGAGCCTTCGTGAGTCATATCAAGCGTCTCCTTTTGCCTGTGCGTCCCCTGAAGAGCGCGGTCCTCCGTAACCCAAAAGAAGTCTAACCCGGTGCCGTCCCCACCGCAAGGCGTCAACCGCGGGCAACCCCGCGGAATCGGGGCCGTCGGTCAACGAAGAAAGGCGGAATGTCTACGTTCAGGATGACGCTCGTATGGGTGCCTCACAGAGGGCCTCGAAGACCGCATCCGGTGTCTCGCCAGGGACTTCGCATCCCGGGCTGACCATATAAGGAGTGCCCTCAGCGAGATGAATGCATGCCAACGCTCGCTCGAGGCAGTGCTCCGGAGTCGCCTGCAGCATATCGGCAACGGGGTCCAGATTCCCTTTGTAGCACAGACCGGCCTCCCCGAAAACGTCCCGTGCGGACGTGAGCGGGACCAGGTGATCGACGCTGTAGAGATCGGCTCCCGCCCGAGCCATGTCACGAAGCGAAGCCGTCGTGTTGCCGCAGATGTGCAGTTTGACCAACCCGCCTGCGTCATGAACAGCAGCACAGGCACGACTCTCGTAGGGCAGAGCAAACTCACGGTACAACTCAGGGCCAATGAGGGAAGCGGCAGCATCCCCTGCCCCAATCATCGGGGCACCCGCTTCAAGCTGAAGCAGAGCAAAGTCAACCACAATGTCGGTGAGGGCGTCAAGAAGCCGGTGAGCCAGCAACGGCTGGTCGTAGAGAAGGAGCATAAACTCGGCAACACCGCAGAGGGAGCAGGCCTCGGCGAACGGCATGTCGACCCAGCCCAGTACGAGACAATCGTCACCCGCAGCGGCAACCATATCGCGAACCCCCAGAGCCCGATCCGCCATGCGCCCACCGGCCGCCGCCGCGTCTGGCCGGGGAAGGCGGTCAATGTCCGAAGACGACGTCACCAACGGCGTCGTCAGAAACGGCGGGTTGTCTTCGGGGAACACGATGTCTCCGCCCAAATCGGCGGCGATCCGGAATGCGTCGGAACACGCCGTGATGGCATCGATGCCGAACCGCTCGCGGACGTTGAGCTGTGCCTCGGCCATGGCTCTACCGTTCGAAGCGAACTCACGATAGGTGAATCCAGCTCGCTGGAGCGCGAAAAACATCAGCAGGGGGAACACAGGGACGCGATCAGTCGGTTCTCCCGAAATCACGGCAAGACATCGCTCTTTGCTCGTCACAGCACATCTCCTTGCGGCTCGGAGGGGGAAACTACGCCACTACCAACGGAATCTGCATCTCACGGGGGGTGAAGCCGCCATGGACACCGACGTAATCGGGATGCTGCCCAATGAAGGGGCGAATGAGGAACTTGGTCGGTTGGGGACCAAGGGCCATGTACGTCCCGAAACGTCGTCTGGCCGTGGGGGACAGCGGATCCGGCCCCAGAAGTCCAAGCTCAACAACATCATCCCGGGACAGCAATGCAAACCCCTCCCCGTGTTGCGCCCTGAAGGCGGCTGCAAATGCCTCCTCCATCCCCTCCTTCACATGAAAGATCGGGACAGTGGCCTCCCCGCTCGGGGGACAACGCAGGAAATCGCCCAGTGGATTATCCTGGTCGAGGATCAGGTGACGCTCCGGCAAAACAGCCGCCATCCCATGGTCCGCGCTGACCACGATCCTCGTGTGAGCCGAGATTTCACGTGCCAGACGCCCGAGCATTCCGTCAAGGCGCATGAGCAACCGGCGTACCTCCGGGGCATCGGGGCCAAGTTCGTGCGCCAGCGTATCCAGCTGCGGAAGATAGAGGTGCGTCAATGGCGGGGCATCGGGCGAAGCTGCGGTTTCGGAGGCGAGGGCTACTGCGTCATCCATGGTCTCATAGCCAATGCGAGCCGCAGAACCACACAGATAGGTCGTGTAGACACTTCCGACAATCTCCTGGGGCAGGAAGCAGGTCACGCCGGCAACCATCCTGTTCCACATGCTCGGAACAGGGAACAATGTGTTCGGGCCAATGCCCAGTGTGCCAAGTGGCCTCCCGCTCCCTCGCTCGATGAAAGGGAGAGGCACAACGTTAAGGTCTGACTCGTCCACGTAGGCCCACCATCCGGGGACCCCATGCACACCAGGCCACTCACCAGTGGCGAGCGTCGTCAGAGCACATGCCGTTGTAGACAGTGAAACAGCCCGCAACTCACCCGAGAGATGGCGGCGGAGAAAGGACGAAGCAGGCAACGCCGTCACGGCATCCAGCCCCATCCCGTCGACCAACACGAACAGACACCTCTTCGGGCTGCCAATGTGGCGCAACACCTCCTTCGTCCCAACTCCCACTTCACACCTGGGCACGCCCCCAACGACCCCTAACGCCCGGACCAGGTCGACAAACGAAGGGACGGCGCCCTGGGAAGACATCAGCTCTCCCGAACCGAACCACTCACGAACTCGATCAATGTCGAAACACTCGTTGGACATCCCGTTCTCCAGGAAACATGATGGCCCTTGCGGCCGGAACTATGTAACAGGGACCAACCTCACGATAGAGGTGCGCAGGCGGTCTGTCGACTCGTCCGGCCGGCCCCCTTCGGGCAGCCGCGCCCGGAGACCGGAAACACAAAGGCGAGTTTCGGGCTCGTACGCTGTCCGCGCTAGACCTTGCGTGGGTCCAGTCGGGGCAGCGTACCAGCGCCCCCGACCGCGCCCGTCTGTCCGGCCCGGAGACATCGTTTCCAAGGCCACGCGCGCCCTTGATTTTTCGACGTCTCGCATTAGACTGATTCGCTTGTTTGCCTATGGAACATGCGCCGCTGATGTGGGTGCCCTATCGCGGTCCCTCCCCTTCAAAGGCGCTGAGTAGAACGGTGGGTCGGTACCACCCAGTCGCTTGGGGCCGGCCGGAGAATTGAGGAGGCCTCACCCATGTCCGAGATATCTGCCCTGCAAGCCGCCCGAGCTGCTTACCAGCCAAAGCTCCCCCCTGTCCTCAAAGAGTGTGGCCCTTTCGTCACCTATGAGGGGAGTGACAAGACCGAATCGGTGGCGGATCCGCAGGCCATCGCAGACATCTTCCCACACACGTACGGCCTCCCCATTGTCACCTTCGCCAACGGCCAGGAAGCTCCCCATGCTCCCTTGAAAGCCGGAGTCATCCTGTCGGGTGGCCAGGCCCCCGGAGGACACAATGTCATCGCCGGACTTTTTGACGGAATCACCGCCCTCAATGCCGACAGTGAACTGTTCGGCTTCCTGGGAGGCCCCAGTGGCCTCATGGACGACAACTACATCATGCTCACAGCCGACATCATCGACGCGTACCGCAATACAGGCGGCTTCGACATCATCGGTTCAGGACGCACGAAACTGGAGACCGAGGCACAGTTCGCCCAGGTGGTCGATAACTGCAAGAAGCACGGCATTACCGCCTTGGTGGTCATCGGCGGAGATGACTCCAACACCAATGCCTGCATGCTGGCGGAGTACATGGCACAGCAGAGCACTGGAATCCAGGTAGTGGGTTGCCCCAAGACGATCGATGGCGATCTGAAGAATGAGCAGATCGAGGTGTCGTTCGGTTTCGACACGGCCACCAAAGTCTACAGTGAACTGATCGGCAACATCCAACGTGATGCGAACTCCGCCCGAAAGTACTGGCACTTTGTCAAGCTCATGGGGCGTTCCGCCTCGCATATCGCCCTCGAATGCACCCTGCAAACGCACCCCAACGCGGCGGTTATCTCAGAGGAAGTGGCCGAAAAGGCGCAGACTCTGAAAGAAATTGTCGAGTTTCTCGCCGACATCGTCCGGAATCGAGCGGAATCGGGATTCAACTTCGGTGTCGTTCTCGTGCCGGAGGGCCTCATCGAGTTCATCCCCGAGATGAAAACACTCATCGGCGAACTCAACGATCTGCTCGCCAAGGAGGCGGATGCATTCAAGGACCTGCCCACCGACGACGACAAGCTTCAGTTCGTCAACGGCCGGCTCTCAGCTCCGTCCTGCCAAGCCTTCAGCTCCCTACCGGGCGCGATTCAGATGCAGCTCATGATGGACCGCGATCCCCACGGCAACGTCCAAGTGTCCCGCATAGAAACCGAAAAGCTGCTCGTGGACATGGTCGGGGATCTTCTGCGGGAATGGCAGCGCAGCGGCGCCTACATGGGCAAATTCAGCACCCAAACACACTTCTTCGGCTATGAAGGGCGCTGCGCAGCACCGTCGAACTTCGACGCCGACTACTGCTACGGACTCGGTTACACTGCAGCCGCCCTGCTCGCCGCGGGAAAAACCGGCTACATGGCCTCCGTCCGTAACCTATCGGCCCCGAGTTCAGAGTGGACAGCAGGAGGCATTCCGCTGACTGTGATGATGAACATGGAGCGACGCCATGGTGAGGATCGCCCGGTGATCCGCAAAGCGTTGGTCGAACTGGACGGGAAGCCCTTTGCTGAGTTCGCCGAGAACCGGGCAGCCTGGGCCCGTGGAAATGAGTTCGTGTACCCCGGCCCAATCCAGTACTTCGGCCCTGCAGAAGTCTGTGATCCCCCGACCGTTACACTGACGCTGGAGCAGAGCTGACCGTGCGACGGAAGGCCGCGCCCCAGACGGCCCGCAACGATAGGACGCCAATGGCTCGTTTCCTGACCACCACCTGGCTTCTCGGTGCTGCCCTCGCTGCACTACCCTCATCCCTGAGTTGGGCCAAACCGGAGATCGAGGCTGCCATCGTTCGCTTCGGGCGCTCACCACGGGTGTTCGCAGATGGGTGGGCCACGTTCCATTACCGGATACGGAACCCCGACAACTCCCCTGCCGAATGCCGTCTCACGTTGGAGGCGGACATGGGCGGAACGGCTGTCTTCGAGAAGACCGTGCATCTCGGCCCGAAAGCGTTCCTGCGCGGCAGAGAGCTGGTCATTGGTTCCCGAGCGGAGGAATACCGCGTCAGCCTTTCGCAGGGCGGTCGTGTGGTCCACCGTGACACGGCGCTGGTGCGAGTCGACACAAACACCAGGAAGGCCCGCCTGTTCGTCCTGAACGACACGGTTGAGTTCGTTGGTGTATCAAGCCTGAGTAAAACCCGAGCCTTGATCAAACAGGCTGCCCACACCAGCCTTCAGGCTCGTGAAGCCCCATGCCACTGGATCGCTTACGATACAGCTCAAGCCGTTGTGATCGGCTTCCCCAGGTTCACCGAGATGAGCAGCCTTCAGTTCGAAGCACTGCGGAACTACGTGGCCCGGGGCGGCAACCTCGTCTTCGTTCATCCCGACGGAATCCTCGCCGCAGCGCAGACGCCCTTACGAGACCTCCTCCCGGTGACGCCGCTCCAGGTTCGGCAGGTGGAGGATTGCCCTGCGCTGGACGCCTGGGGCAAACACCAGAACGGGCTGATCACGAGTGCTACGGAAAAGCTCGACGGCCCACGCCCTGTGCTTGCAGACGATGAAGGCCTCCCCTTTCTGGAAAGCGTTCCCCGCGCTGGTTCCGTAACACCATTGCAGAGCGGCGAGTTCCCGATTACCTGCTGGCGCCGCTTCGGCTTGGGACGCGTCGGGATCGTCGCCATGAACCCGTGCACGGAGCTCATGTGGACGAGTCGGTGCGCATACGCTGTCTGGAACCACGTCCTTGCCTGGACTCGCCCGGCGTTCTCCTTGACCCATCCCCGAAACGGACTCGCCGTACCGAAGATTCTCAGCCTGCTGACCGGCTTCAAGATCCCCAGAGTCGGCGTGATAAAGTGGATCCTCTTCGGCTACCTGGCAGCCCTTGTGGCAGCGCTCGCGGTTGGCTTCCGGTCAAACCGCCATGCCGCCGCCTGGCTCGTCTCGGCTGCTCTGGGAACGGCAACGACTGCGGGTGTCTTCGTCTATGCGTTCCAGCGAAACGCGGACCGCCCCGCGCGGAGTGCAACGATCGTCAACCTGCGCACCTCCACCGACGAACAGCGAAGCGGCTGCGCTGCAATCAGTCTGCTGAGCAAGAGTGACTGTAGACCAACCATCACAGCCACGCACCCTGAGAGCGCCTTCCGCGTTCTGCCCAGCCCCTCAACCTATGGCAAATACCGCCGGCGCGCCGTCGAGCCCAAACTGAGAGTGCACCGGGTCGACTCCCTCCCCAGCACGCCGCGTATCAGCATCCAAGCCCTCAAGCCCCGAACATTCGCCACCTGCTACAATGCCTCCCCAGTCCCGGTAACTCAGCCAATTGAGGTAGCCCTGACCGCAGCTGAACCGGAGACCCAAAGCTGGACAGCACCCGTCTGGGCTGCTACGGGAAGTACCGAAGCGTTCGCTCTGCTGCCCGGTGGGTACGGCCGCATCGCTCTGAACAGGCGGGGGCCATCGCGGCTCAATCTTGAGCAGGACCGCGTGGACCTTAACCTGGTAAATGCCGAATTCCGGGAGTACTTCTCGTCAGGAGTGTTGCCGTCCCCCGCCCTCGTCCTGCTGACCCCATGGGATGATTCCCGGCACCAGCTCCCCGTCGAGCTGGCAGAGTTCTCCCGGCGTGGATATGTCGTTGACTTCCTGCCAATGTCATTCCGCGTTGGTCCGGGACCATTTGTGATCCCTTCGCAACTGATCTCTCTGGGCCAGGACGGGCAGCTCTCGCGCCAGATACGCCAGAACGGCCGTTGGATCCGATACGTCCTGCGCAACTCAAGCCACCTGTTCTGCCTTGAAGCGCACCTCCCGGCCTTCCTGACCGACGCCGTTCCACAGGTGATAAATATCGCCCTGGATGCTGTCAACCCGGGGGCGAACATCACATTTGCTCTCGCTCTTCTCCCCAATGACACTCCCATCACGGGCGCCTTGCCTCCCCCCTGGAACATCACGATCAAGCCATCAGAAGCCACCGGCCAGAACTTCCGCTTCCATTCGCTGCCCCCCGGCAAAGTAGTGGACCCAATCACAGGCCGTATGCGCCTGGTGCTCCAGGCCCGTCAGAAACAGACCATCACGAATATCCTGGAGACCGAACGAACCAACGCGTGGAAGGTGAACTCGCTGCGCATCAGTGTGACAGCACAGCTTCCTCCTGACGCAACGGCGAGGAGGTTTTGACGCATGATCAGAACTGAAAAACTGACCAGAGACTACGGGGCGGGACGGGGAATCCTCGACCTCGACCTGAAGGTACCCAAGGGCACGATATTCGGCTACGTCGGCCCCAATGGATCAGGGAAGACCACAACCATCAAACTGCTCTGTGGTCTGATCCGTCCCACCCATGGGAGAGCCTTCATCGACGATGTGGAAGTCACACCGCACAACAGCCATCGCATCAAGCGACTCATCGGCTACATGCCCGACATCTTCGGCGTCTATGAGCAAATGAGCGTCTGGGAATACCTGGATTTCTTCTGCGCAGCCTACCGTATCCCGGTCAAGGAACGTGAGAAGAGAGTCCAGAGCGCTCTGAAGCTGACCGACGCCACCTACATGCTTGATTACCAAGTCACCTCACTTTCCCGCGGCATGCGGCAGCGCATCGGCCTGGCCCGAACGCTCCTGCACGGCCCCGAAGTACTCATCCTCGATGAACCGGCCGGAGGCCTGGACCCCAACGCTCGTATCGAGATGCGCCAGACAATCCAGCGACTTCGCGACGTCGGCAAAACCATCCTCCTGTCCTCCCACATCCTCCCTGAGTTGGCATCGGTGTGCGATCTGGTCGGCATTCTCAAGAAAGGCCAACTGGTGGCACACGGAACCGTTGCCGAGATCACCGACTCCCTGCAGGAACGCCTGATCCTGGTCGTTGGTGTCGACTCGGAAATCACGAAGGCCGTGCGCTGCTGCGTGCAGTTCCCGAATGTGGACGAAGCCATTGCCTCGGGTAACGAAGTCCGCGTGGTCTTCTCGGGAACCCGCGGCGAACTGGCCGATCTGACCGAGTCGCTGGTCAAGCAGGAAGTCCGGGTAACGTCCTTGCGTGAAGAGGAAGCCGATCTGGAACAGGTGTTCCTCTCGGTCACCAACGAAGTCAAGAGCGAGGATGCCTGAGCATGCTGCGCCTCCTCGACAACCCCATCTTCGTCCGTGAGTTCAGGGCCAACACACGGTGCCGAAAGACACTCGCGCTGACCTTGTCGCTACTCATGTCCCTGGCGGCCATAATCCTCATTCTCTGGCCACGCAGCGGCATTTTCTCGGAGATCAACAGCAACGAGATCTTCTCAATCTTCCTGAACCTGAACCTGGCTCTGATCGCGCTGCTGGTCCCCGGTTTCGTGGCGACGACAATCACGCAGGAGCGGGAAAACGGCTCTTTCGACATTCTGTTCATGACCTTGCTCTCCTCCTCGCAAATCATGTTCGGGAAGCTCTTCTCGTCCCTCGCGATCACCTTTCTGGTCGTGGTCATCTCCGTCCCCATAACAGCTGTCTGCGCCCTCAGCGGAGGAATCAGCGTGCAGCTCCTCCTGAAGGCCTACAGTGTCATCCTGATGGCAACTCTGACCTACGGCCTGATGGGGCTGGCCATCAGCTCCCTGTGCCATCGCAGTTTCACCGCCCTGGTGTGGACCTATCTGGGAATCCTGGGCCTGGCGGGCGCCACGTGGCTGCCGTCGGTCCTGCTCGCCAACCTACTTGGCGGCCAGCACCTGTGGAGCATGGTCCGGAGTCTCAGTCCTTTCGAAGCGCTCTTCGCGCTGAACCATCCTGAGCGTTACGAGCTGGCAATGACCGGGTTCTCGGGGGGGCTTTCAGCCGAAATGGTCTTCAGGTTCTACCTGACGGGCATGGGCCTCCTCTCCCTGTTTTTCCTGCTGATCTTCTGCACCTTCGTGCTGCGCCCCCCCGCCAAGCGCAAGGGCAAGAGCCAGGAGCAACTGACCGACCGACGAACACTGATCAAACGGAAGCTGGTGTTCCCGTTCTACCTGATCGACCCACTCAAACGCAAGAAACCCATCGCAGGATGGCGAAATGCCATATTCGTGGCCGAAATCCGGAGCCGGATCTTCGGCAAGCCCAAATTCATCATGCGCAGCCTGTCCACATGCGTAATCCTGAGCATGGGGCTTCTCACCTTGATCTGCATTCAGTTCGCATCCACCCTTGCCCCGGACACGGTGCGGCTTGTGGCGATCATCTTCCAGGTCGGTGTAGTTGCCTTCTTTGCCCCAGCTGTCTGCGCCGGAAGCATCACGGACGAACGGACCAGTGGGACACTGACGTTGCTGCGCATGACCGGCGTTCCCGTGCGCACGGTGATCTTCGGCAAGGTCAAAGCCGGCTTCCTCTACGTGTTCATCTTTCTCCTGAGCAGTCTTCCCGTGCTGCTCGCGCTGCGTTACTTCGAGACGGGAGCATCAACCTGGCGGGTCGCCGCCTGGTTCCTCATCCTCGTACTGACCGCAGCGGTGTTCGTCGTAGCCGGCCTGGCTGCCTCCACGATCGCCCCATCCACCGGGGCAGCGACCGCGATCAGCTACGCCTTCTCCGCCCTGATATGCATCGGGACCCTCAGTGTTCTCCTCCTCGGCTCACGCATGTCACGAGAGATGGTTGCCTTCGTGCTCTGCTTCAACCCACTGGCCGCCGCCCTCCAGGTAACCGCAGACACCTGGTTCGCCGACCTCCCGCAGCTTTTCGGAAACCGACTCTGGCAAAACCACTTGGTTTTCCTGAGCGCGACCATGGTCTGCCTGCTTGTTCTTACCTCGGTCCGTGTACACTGCATCTTCAACCACCGAGAGCGCTGATTCAGCATGAGCCTTCTGACAACCACCATCAAGCTGTTCCCTCTGTTCCTGCCGATCTGGCAAGATGGCCCCTTCGAAGGACAGACACTGAACGCCGGTCCCTATCCCATCCGGGTCGAAGCCAAACTGGTGGAGGGCCTCAAGGAAGGCTGGGCACATGGAGACCAGCACCTCCGCTCCGCAATCGCTCAACAACTCGGCGCTTCGAGGGATAAGGGGGCCTTCGATTTCCTGGTCAAGCAGGTGAGCCGCGAAACAGACGCCCGGATGCTGGCAACCGTGCTTCAACAACTCGCGGCCTCGTCCTTCACGGCATCCTCACTGACCGCCGATCTCGTTCCCCTGTTGACCCACGATCACCCCCCTGTGCGCTACTGGTCAGCCGTCCTTTTCGGACGCCTGCCGATGGCCGACTTGACTCAGCTCGGCCTTCGACTGCGAGATGAACCGAGACCAATGGTACGGGAAGGCCTCTCGGCGGTCCTGCTGGAACGAGCCGATGGCGTTGGAGCCGAGTTCTTCAAGGCGTTCTGGAATGACCCGAATCCGGTCGTCGCCGCTGACGCTCGGGCGGCCGTGGCCCTGAAACCCAACGCCGCCGGCCTGCTGAATGAACTCAAAGGGGCGTGCACGCAAGGAACTGTGCAGGCTCGGTACGCCCTGGCCAGTCGCCTTCAGCGCATGGACAACCAGGTGGCCCCCCCCCTTGCGCGCATCCTGACGAAGGACACCCACGCAAGCATCCGAAGTGCAGTGGCTCGAGCAGTTGGCGGACGTGGGAAGCCGGACTTGCTTGGGCTGTTACCCGCTCTGGCAGCAGACACCGATCCCGATGTGCGTCGCCAGGCGGCAGCAAGCCTGGGAAAGTTCCCGACCGGAGACAGCAGAGGCGTACTTATCCGCTTGATCGGCGACTCTCGGAACCTCGTCCGGATGCAGGCCGAAGAAGGCCTCCTAGCGATCGCCGGTGACATCAAGGTCCCCCAGGCGGTAGCAAGCAAGATCGCGGATAGCAATGCCGACGTCCGTTACCATGCGTGTCGTGTGTTGGGGTACTTGGAGGCCAAAGAGTACACCAGTCAGGTCTTCACGCGTCTCGCCCAGGAGAAACGCCCCAGGAACATTGGCGCCGTCGTCTTCGCGCTGGGGCGTTTCCGGGCCACCGCGGCAACTGACCCAATTGCCGCACTGGCGCCCCACACTGCCCCGGAGATCAGGGAGCAAGTGGGGGCAGCCCTTGGGCTCCTCAATGCCCCAAGGACATATGGGATTCTCAAGACCCTTGCCTTTGACAAGCTGAGCCCGGAGACAAGGCTTGCAGCCATTAGGGCCATGGGAATCATCGGCGATGGGGATGCGTTCAATGAGACACTGCTCACGCTCCTCAAATCAGTCACAAATCACATCACGAGTAGTGACCGCGCGATGGCCTGCTGGAGCATTGGGCGAGCCCGTCCTGTCTCGCTTCCCGTGATGAAACGCCTAGTGGTGCAAGCCACCACAGCTGTGATCCCCGCCGACGGCATGATGGAATTCGATTCCGACACGGTGTTGGCTTCCGCGGCGTTTGCGCTGGCACAATGCTCCCTCGCGGATCCGAAGGCACGAACACACGCAGAAGAGGTCCTGAAAGCCCACTCGCTGGCGATCGACAGCGGTGATCCTACGGCGTTTGATAACGTTGAGATGGTCCCAACACCTGAGATTTTCGAGGTCGCCCGGCAGGCCAAAGCCTACTTGGAGGGACGCACGGTCCAACCCGCTCCACGTCCCACTCGGAGCATTGAGGTCAGCTACGGACGCATCAGGAAGACTCAGTACTGAGCCGGCCCTGCCCGTCCAGCCAACCCTTCGTGATCCCCCCCGCCTCGGTTGGGTCGCCGTCAACGGTTGTCCCACGAATCTCCCGGTGACGCCGAGTAAACTCCCCCCCAAGATCGTATATTGTGTGTTTGCCTTCGGCCCGGACGCTCACGGTCTGCCGCACAGGCACAATGGGATAGCGTGCGCCACGCAAGCCCCGAACCGAAACGGACAGCAGAACGTCACATGGACCAGAACAGCATCCGCAACGTCGCGATCATCGCCCACGTGGACCATGGCAAGACCACCTTGGTGGACCAGCTCTTCCAGCAAAGCGGCATGTTCCGCCAGAACGAAGAAGTCGCTGAGCGACTCATGGACTCCATGGATCTGGAGCGCGAACGCGGCATCACCATCACCTCCAAGAACGGATCGTTCGTCTACGATGGCCACTGGATCAATATCATCGACACGCCCGGGCACGCTGATTTCGGCGGGCAGGTCGAGCGCGTTCTGAAAATGGCGGACGGCGCCCTCCTCCTCGTGGATGCCGAAGAGGGCCCCATGCCGCAGACGTATTTCGTGCTCAAGAAGGCGTTGGCTCAACACCTGCCGATCATCGTTGTGGTCAACAAAATCGACAAGCCGGCATCCCGCCCGGATTGGGTGGTTGACCAAGTGTTCGACTTGTTCGTCAAGCTTCACGCCCCCGATGACATCCTCGACTTCCCCGTCGTCTTCGCCTCCTCGAGACTGGGATATGCCTTGGACGACCCGAACGATACGGGCAACGACCTCATCCCGCTATGCGACAAGATCATCACGCACGTTCCGCCGCCATCGGGGAACCCCGATGCCAGCCTCCAGATGCTCGTCAGCTCGATCGATTATTCGCCCTACCTCGGCCGCCTGGGAATCGGCAAGATCACAGCCGGAGCGTTGAACATCAACAACGACGTAGCCGTGGCTCGGTGTGATGGATCGCTGGTACCCGCCAGAGTGACAAAGGTGTTTCGCTTCGAAGGCACGGAGAAGGTCGCCACCGAGAGCGCCCAGACAGGTGAGATTGTAGCCGTGGCAGGCATGGACGAAATCACCGTCGGGGAAACGTACACCGACCCGGATCACCCCAAGCCACTGCCGCCAACCGAGGTAGACCCCCCCACGATCGCGATGAACTTCCTGCCCAACGACTCGCCCTTCACCGGCCGTGACGGCGTTTACGTGACCTCCCGACACCTGGCCGAACGCCTGAGCCGCGAGGTGCTCTCGGACGTCGCCCTGCATGTCGAGCCGCTCGTCGATGGGATGGGCTTCAAGGTGTCAGGACGCGGCGAGCTGCACCTCTCCATCCTCATCGAGCGCATGCGCCGTGACGGTTACGAATTCCAGGTCACCTCCCCCCAGGTCATCCTCCGGGAAGAAAACGGCAAGAAGTTCGAGCCGTACGAAGACCTGACTGTTGATGTGGCTGAGGAGTCTGTGGGAGCCGTCATCGAGATGCTCGGAGCCAGGAAAGGCCAGATCCTGTCCATGGAGACAGAACACGGCATGGCCCGGGTCACTTACCGGATCCCCACGCGTGGGTTGCTGGGATTCCGTTCAGAGTTCCTGACCAACACCAGAGGCATGGGGGTGATGAACTACATCTTCGCCGAGTATGGCCCCTACGCCGGCGATATCAAACGACGCATGCGCGGGGCCCTCGTCTCCATGCAGACCTGCACGACCGTGGCCTACGCCTTCTTCAATCTGCAGGACCGCGGAAGGCTTTTCCTGGGCCCGGGAGTTGATGTCTATGTCGGCCAGATCGTCGGGGAGCACTGCCGTGAGGGAGACCTCAGCGTCAACCCCGCAAAGGGCAAGAAGCTGTCCAACGTACGGGCTTCCGGAACCGACGACAGCGTTATCCTGACGCCGCCTACCATTTTCGCCCTTGAAGACTGCCTGAGCTTCATCAACGACGACGAACTCGTCGAGGTGACCCCGAAGGCCATCCGCCTGCGCAAACGCAGTTTCAGGCCATAGGCTCGACCGCACTCCGTCGCTCGGGGAACGCCACGCGACGGAATTGATTACCAGCCAACCCGATCCATCCATCGGCACGTCCCCGGCCTCCCCGTACGGGCGCGCTGCCGTCTTGCCCCAGTAGAGCCCGACTGCGTCGACGATGAACCGAGCCTCTCACCAAACGCCAAGTGGGGGCGCACTCGTTGTAGCCCCGAGTCACCCACGCTACGTTGACGCACTTCGCGTCCGAGCGAAACCCGACCCCTCTATGAACGCCACTCGATCCAGACGATGGAATTCTGGAACCCGACCTACAGGACAGACAGGAGCCCCCCTATGGACGCACGGGAGTATCTGGCGCAGGTGTTGCCCACGACCGAACAGGTGGACCATTTCGTGTGCCGCGACGTGAAGAAGGACATCGAGGAAAACAACAAGGGATGGACCTACGATGCGGAAGTCGGTTGGGTGCTGAAGAACTCATTCCGCGATGACGGCGTGGACGGCGCGCGAACGTTCTACAACTACGACGCCAATGGCGCCCGGACCAACCTCTGTTTTCCCGGTCAAACAGCGCGGATCCACACATACGGCAACAGCATGACGCACTGTGACCAGGTGAGCGACGGTGAGACGTGGCAGGAGTATCTCGGTTCACATATCGGCGAGCCGATCGAGAACTACGGCGTGGGCGGCTACAGCGTCTACCAAGCATACCGGCGCATGCGAGTCGTCGAGGCGACGCGGCCGGCCAAATACATCGTTCTGAATATCTTCAACGACGACCATTTCCGAAATCTGGACGCCTTGCGCGGACGCATCCGTCACGGCGCTGTCTCCCCATGCTCATGGACACTGCCGCACCTCCGGGTTGATCCGGACACGGGAACGTGTGAAGAGAGGGACAACCTGTGTCCGACGGTTAAGGCGCTCTACGGCTTGACCGATCTGGACGTCATCACGGAGCTCCTCGAGGACGACCCCATTCTGGAGATGACGCTGGCTCTGAAAAACGCAGAGGTGGAATCGACGGACCAGAACGTGCCGCTCCTGTTCGGGCTGAGAGCTCCGGACTCCCCTCTCGCCCGCGAACTGGGAGAACGTCACGTGCGGGCAGCCCTCTTTGCGACGCAGAAGGTTGTCGAGCTGTTCGAGGCTTACACCCAGGCGACGGGAAAGAAGCTGATGGTAGTCCTGTCACACGGCCGAGGCATCGTCAAGACCAGGCTGCTTGGCAAGCCTGATTGGGACGAATCCCTGATGAGTTGGCTGAAACGCAGACCATACCCGGTGATCGACTTCAGGGACGCCCACCAGGAGGACTATGCACGCTGGAAGCCGGATCCGGACACCTACCTGGATCAGTACTCAATCGGGCACTATGCCCCTGCGGGGAACTTCTTCTGCGCCCAGGCTATGAAGGACGATCTCGTGACGTGGCTCGAGCCGAAACCGCGAGCCTATTTGAGCTGATCGCCCGTCTTCAGGACCTGGTGCAGCAGCACACCCTTCTCGTCGTAGAAGGAGATGTTCAGCGTCGGCGGGGCCGCCTCCGTCTCCGGATCAGATGTGACCATGAGGAACCCGCCTGAAGCCGTCCGCGGGTGGTAGGGCTGTGTGATTCTGCCGTCAGGATCGTTCGACTTCGGGTGCCCGGGGAACGTCCCGACGATCGCGTTCGCGTCGACGAACGCTCCACACGAGAACTCCTCCACACCTGAAGGATCGATCGATTGGTACTGCCAATGGCGATCGCCGCACACCAGGTAGAAGCCTCTCTTCAGGAAGTCATGATCCACGAGCCACTCAATGAACGCTCTGCCTTCGTGCATGAAGCCACGGGGGTTGGCGTGATTGTCGATCTTCGATGAGCGATCAGGGCCCACGATCGGCGTGGGGTTGACCAGAAGCTTGAACGTGGCATCGCTGGCCAACAGCGTCCGCTTGAGCCACGCCATCTGGGCGCTCCCCCAGAGCGTCTTCTCTGCCCCGACAGGAGCCCGATTTGGGCTCCGGAAATCACGTCCCTCAACGAACCAAACCTGCAAATCCCGAGTCATCCGGTAGGTGCGATACGTCAGGGCAGCCTTTGTGCCCGGCCCCACCACCGGGACCTGCTCGAGGAACGTGGCGATCCCGAGCTCGTGACTGGGGGGACGACTCCCAGTCGTGTCGGCGTCGTTGTAGCGATAGTCATGGTCGTCCTTTTCCCAGTAGGTCGCGACATTGGCCAGCAAATCGATGAAACGCGGCTGGCAAAACTGCTCGTGCCACTTAGCCCGCATCCCAGCTTGCGTCCGGGCCGGGAAGCCGGTGTCGTAGTACACATTGTCACCGGTCCCTACCATGTAGTCCGGCCCCAGAGCGAGCATGCTGGCCAAGGCGGGATACCCCAGCTCTCTGTCCTCGCCCTGCGCCCGCATACTGACCTTGCCGTTGTAGAATCTGTGGTAGTTCATCCCGGTCACGACCGCGATCCGTACCCGTTCCTTCCCCTTCCCCCCCGGCAACGTCCGGAACGTGCATCGCTGTCCCACTTTTGTCGGCGTCTGCGCCAACCCGAATCGCACACGGTAGTAGTATCGTGTCCCAGGTTCCAGGCCGGTGAAGCGGTGCTTGACAATGAAGTCGCCCTCCGCTCTGGCAGGAAGCCATGGTGAGAGACGTGGGGCAGCCAAAACGACATCCCTGCTCAGCTCGAACCGCGCGGTTCCCGGGCACCCGGGCAGGTCACCATCAATGAACGCTTTCCCCCACGTCAGCCTGGACTGCACAATCGCGCTCGTCGGCGTTACCTCCCCGCACATCTCGCCTTGCCCGTTTGTCACCATCTCCCACCGGGCCGCAACGGGAGCGGTCTCATAGGGCCGGGCGAAAACGCGAGGCGAGCTCCGAACTCCCGAGCTCGGGGCTGCCCTCCCCTCAATGGGCTTGACCGCAGGCCTGTCCACCACACCTGAAGCCAGGACAACGACTTCCGGAGGACGCAAGCACCGAGCGTAGAGCCGCAAATCATCCAGGAAGCCAACGAGGAAACGTCGAGCACCGGCACCATCCTGGTGCGACTTGCCAAGAACCAGAGAAGAGGCATTGGCAAACGCGATTCCGGCTGTCGAGGCGGCAATACCCTCGCGACGACCATCAAGGAAGAGGATGGTCTCTTTGTCGCGGTCTGCCTGGGCCACAACATGGTGCCATTTCCCGTCTGCGATAGACGTTCTGCCGTTAACGTCAACAGTCTTCCCCTCCGCGGAGATGCGAAACAGGAGCCTCCCATCCTTCAGCACTTTGAGAAGCAGCTTCGGGTTCGCTCCGCGATCCCCTTTGCCCAGCAGTGTGAACTGGTCAGGCGGGGCATTGGCAATACAGACCCAGAGGGACACCGCAAAATCGCCACGCGCTCCCAAATCAAAGCGGCCATCGTCCGGGTCTCCAAACTCGACGAAGGCTCGCCCGTCAAAGCCAAGCGCCCCCTTCCCTTTACGTCCGTGCCAACTTGTTCCGTGCAAGCTGGCCTCCACAGCCGAAGGGCCGCCCCCTGAGGCCACCCTCCCGCCCGCTTCATCCAGTGGCCAATGCCCCAGTAATCCGTCCTGAGCGAATGCCCCCACAGCGACGAACACAGCCAGGGCGGAAACTGCCCGGAAGTCACTCAGGATTCTCAATTTGTGTGTCCCCATGCGGTCGCTCCTGATCACAAGTCCGTCCGTCTCAACAGCGGTTCTGAATATGACGACCCGTCGCCCCCGCCGCAATACCGCGGCCCATTGGAAAGCCCCGCGATGTAAGCATAACGTAGGTTCTTGAAGGAACAGAGGCCCCCGGCTCCCACGCGCAACCGGAAGCGACGCACAACGAAGGGCTCCATGCAAAAACTGATCATCACCGGTGGGCATGTCGTGGACCCACGAAATGGCATCGACGGCCCCGCGGATGTTGCGATATCTGCCGGCAAAATCAGCGAGGTCGGGAGTGTTGCGCTCAGCCGGGCACAGCGCGTCATCGAGGCTGAGGGAAAGTACGTCCTCCCCGGTCTAGTCGACTGTCATGTCCACACTGCAGGTCACCCGGAGGCCTACCGCATGCTGGCCCAGGCAGGGGTCACCTGTGCTCTGGATCTGGCAGGACGGCCCCAAACAACCATCCCGGAGATGTTGGTCCACGGTTGCGGACTGACGGTGGGGTTCCTCTTCCCGCTGATCCCCAATGAAACCGTGGACGGAACAGCTCCTTCAGATGACCAACTCCGCAAGGTGACCCGAGACGCCATCGGCGCCGGAGCTCTCGGAACCAAGGTGCTCGGTGGGCACTATCCCCTTACACCCGACGCCACAGCTCGAGCAATCCGGGCAGCCCACGACATCGGTTGCTGGTGCGCTGTCCACGCAGGGACCACCGAAACAGGCAGCGATATCGAGGGTCTGGAAGAGCTCGTCACACTCGCCGAATCACACCCACTTCACATCGCCCATATCAACTCGTACTGCCGAGGCCAGGTCACGGGCGATCCGCTGTTGGAGGCCAGTCGGGCAATCCGGGCCCTCGGGCTGGTCCCTCAGTGCCGTTCCGAGTCCTATCTTGCCACTATCAACGGAACCAGTGCCGCGATGGTCGACGGGATCCCGAAAAGCAACGCAACCAAAACCTGTCTGCGACTGGGCGGCTATCCGGGAACATCACAAGGCATGGAACAGGCCATCCTCGACAGTTGGGCTCAGGTCAACGTGGCGGACAACGGAGTCATCATCCTGGCTTCGCCCCAACACGGCCTCAAGGAGTTCAGGGCCAGGCACACACACGTGCGGGTGAGTTTCCCGGTGAACTCTGCCGCAGCGGCCATCGGCCTGGCCACGGCCAGGAAGGAAGACGCCTTTGTGGTCAACGCTCTCGCCACGGATGGAGGGTCGATTCCGCGCAATGTCACCCTCCAGAAGGGCTTCGCGTTGGTCCGGTTCGGAGCATTGACGATGGCGGAACTGGTCAGCAAAGCGTGCTCTGTGCCCGCAGAGATGCTCGGGCTCGACAACAAAGGGCACCTGGGGACGGGCGCCGATGCGGACGTATGCGTGGTCGATCCCGACACCGCCCGGGCAGATATTGTCCTGGCCGAAGGACATGTCATCGCTGACCATCGCGGCGCGCGCGGTGGCGGGGCCAGAGTGCTGGCGCTAGACTACGCGGCTCCGGAGTTGGAGCGCCAACGTGTACCATACGCCTGTGTCGCACCGTCGTGGCTCACAGACAGCGATTGAGAGGCCCACGGAAGCCCGCCTACCGGGCCCCGCCAAAAGACAGCAACACACTCTTGACAGAAATCCCGCACACAGAAGGAACTGCGATGAAGTACTGCGCAACAACGGTCGCGATGCCGGAACTGACCATGGCCGAACAGGCCGGTCTCCTGCAGAAGCTGGGGTATGATGGCGTGGAACTTCGCGTCCGCCCGGTGACGGACGAACAACGGAAACAGGGCCCGAGCCCCTGGGGATACCACGTCAACGACGTCAGCCCGGAGAACTTCGCTGCGAAAGCAGCCGAAATCAGGAGCGTTCTCTCCGACCACGGAATTGCTCTGGCAGGCCTGGCCACCAACGTCGCGTGCACCGACCTGGAGCAGGTGAAACTCGTGCTTGAGGGCGCCGTCGCAGCCGGAGCGCCTTTTTTCCGGGTCGGGGCAGCGTCGGGCTACAACGGCACGCGTCCTTACCGGGAAATCTACGGCGAGACAATCGCCGGCTACACACGGGTGTTGGAGCTCACTCGAGGAACAGGCGTGAAAATCGTCCTGGAAATCCACGGTAACACCATCCATCCCAGTGCCTCGCTCGCACACCGCATCGTCAGCCAGTTCGACCCCCAACTCGTCGGCGTGATTTATGATCCGCAGAACATGGTCCGGGATGGTTTCGAGACAACATCTCTCGCTATCGACCTGCTGAGAGAGTACATCGCGCATTGCCATGTCGGGGCCCATCGTCCGACTGCGGGGGAACCGGATGAGAGCGGAACGGCCTCCTGGAAGTGGGAACGCTGCCGGATGGCTGAAGGCCTCTATCACTTCCCGATCATGCTCAAGGAGCTCGCCGCCATCAACTACGACGGGTTCATCAGCATTGAGGATTTCGGTTCAGAACCGGTCGAAGACAAGCTGGCCGACGCCATCCAGTACCTGCGCCACATCGAACCGTAGAGGAGACGCCGAGAACGACAGCGTCCATGGGGGAGGCCTTCACAGGTCCCCTCTGCCAGGACAACGGCAGAGCTCGCACTCAGGTCAATCCCCGCCTTTCCCGTCGTCGGGAGCAACCACCAGGGCGACCGCCGCATCTGCGGGTATGTGGCCAGCCGCGTAGGCCTTGAACTGGAGGCTGAGAAGAAGCTCCCCGGCAGGTGGGGATGGGAGCACAAAAGGCACGCTGTTCACACCGGGAACAGCGCCGTGTTCAGGGCGCTCTCCGGCACGGCAGGACACCGTGTAAACGCCGTCCTGTGCCGGGCTCAACGTCCGGTACGGACTTGAGTTCCGGGCACGCCCGTCAGTCGTCAGCCGTGAACGTGCCCGCAGACCACCGGCCACCGCCCTGCCCTCCACATCCGTCAGACAGACGCGGACCACCGCCCCGTCACCTGGTTCGACAACCGTCGACTCGCACTCGATGTCAACGAACAAGCGAGGCAGGAGCCGACGCTCCGGCATGGCAAACCGACAGCAGTTGACCAAAACGCGAGTCAGCCGCTCGAGGCCACACGCCGTATCACGGTCGTAGAGGTGATGGGTCTGCCCGGATTGGGTTACCCGCCAATGCACTCGGGCCGCGGCCCCGCAAGCCGCACCGATCAGGAACACTCGGCCGCGTTCCCGCGCCCACATCGCGAGCACCGGAGTCCCATCATCGGCCCAGGCAAGAGGAGTCCCTCCCGGAGCCCGAAACCCAGTTACGCTCAGTTCAGGGGCGCCCACATGCTCGCCGCGAAAGCGAGCAATGGCGTCTACATCGATCCCCCCAAGATCACGGACCGGGATCGGCGCACGGATGGGGGCAGCGAGTCTGTAGTGCCGACTCAAAGCGTAGTCCCCGACGAATTCCACGGGAAACTGCTCCCGAAAGACGGCATTGGCAGCGTAGCATGGCCGAGTGATCACCACGTTGCAGCCATGCTCAAGGAAGGTATTCACCAGGAAGAGCTCATCTGCCGTCAGGGGCCGGGCCACGTCCAGCACCACAGCTCCAAGGTCCTCCCACACTCCATTCAGATTCCCACCTGCATCGACGAACTCGTCCGGCTCAAACGCAGTACGTGTGTCGTCCCCTCCCTGCAAATAACCGCGAGCCGCGAACTCAAGAATGTAGCTCGTGTAGTACCGTACCAGAGCAGGATCCGTCAACGCGAGCACGCGGGGCATCGCCCCCTCCAGCTCGGCCAGCGACACGAGCGCTTCAGCTGCTCGCTCCAAGCGCTCGGTGCCGCGCCCAAAGGCCTCGATATCGGGTGCACTAAGCAGGACAAGCAGACAGTCTGGGGACCCCGGGTGCACACGACGCTGAATCGTCGGCTCCGGCGCATCGCCGACCATCGCCGGGACTGGCTCAACCAACCCGGCCTCCACCAAAGCTCCGACCGTAGGGGATGTGTCCCGGGGATGCGCGAGGATGACAACATGGGCGTCCGGCAACGAGCCCTCGGACTCACCGATTGTCCGGACGTCGAGCTTCTTCCCCAACCGTCGAAGGGGTCGGGCGATGCGCTCCGCGGCCGCTCGGGCCTGGGGGGTGCACATGACAACCACCATCCCAGGGGAGTTCACGATAGCGTAGAGCGGGCTTTGGAATCCCTGGGCGGCCTGGAAACACGGTCCACGGACTGCGTCCGGAGGGCCCACCTCAGGGACATGATCAGCCGTGTATCCGCCACCGAATTTTGAGTGCTTCGGGCGCCCCTTCCATGCTTCCTCACGCGTTTGATTAGTCAGGTCTTCAAACGGGGCAATAATCCAGTTCAGCGTGAACTCACTGGACCCCACGATGCCCGGCGTCCCAACCATCGCCCGGTAATACTGTTCGAGGTAGTAAGCGGCCCCTCTCCGGGTGACGCCGCCAATCCCACGAGTCGCCCACGAGTACTTGGGCCCATTCCACTCTGTGATCATCAGGGGGCGCCCCGCCAACATGCTCTCTCGGGCCAACTCCGCCAGGTTCCTCCCGGCTTCGTCCGCCCGCCCACCGTACCGCCCCGTGTACTGGTTCACACCACAAACCTGCTCGTGCGGCAACGGCGGCACCCGCCGAAACGAACCGGCTCGGACATACATCACCGGCGCAGATGGCTGGACCTCTCTCCTGAGAGTCTCCGCTGCCATGTCGATCGGGTGGTAGAGAGCATCGGGCAAGGCCTCGGCCAAGTCTGCGCCCCACATTGCGAGCTCGACCTCATTGCCCACTTGAATCATGTCCTGGAAGGCGCGGTCAGCGTCAGAACGCAACGCGCGACAAACGGCCGCGTACCCGCGGGCCAATCTCGGGACATCGAACCAACTCTTGACGGAGCCGTATCGCGGGGCTAACGAGGCAAACTGCGTGATCCCGTAGCGTTCACACAGATCCCAGCTACCGGGCCGGTGTGACAGGCCGTACCGCCGATATCCGTCCATCCACAGATCCCCCAGCATACGCACGCCGGACTGGGCCGTCTCGATCCGCTTCGGCCAGTGGTAGCAGGCCACCCGGGGAAACCGCGGGAGCCCGTTCCACAGGATGGAAGAATCCGGTTCACCAGAACGTCGCGCATGCCGCAAGGTGGTACCAACAGGATTCGGACCGACAGTCACAGTGCGCAGGCCCACCCGCTTCTCAGAGCTCGAGAGGATCGCCTCTCCACGCAGGGCACACGCACGTAGCAGATAGAGTCTGGACGCCCCCGGTGCCCACAGCCCCACCTGAGGGATCGGCAACACAACAGGCGTCTTCCGAGACGTCGCGTGTGCCAGAAGCTTGCCATCGATGTCCCGAACGTCAAGACAGAAAGTGGCGTCGGCCGGCATAGGCTCCAGCAGAGCAACGTGGAGGCCTGCGCCCTGCCCCACAGCGGTCACCTGTGCCCGCAATGCCAATTCCGGTAGTCCCTGTGGCAACTCCTCCGGTAGCCCGGACTGTCCTCCCCCTGTAGGCGCGGCAGATCGTCGGATTGGCTGCGCAAAGCTGGCGGCATAGGCCTCCCACAAGCCAGGCATCTGTCGGATTCGACGCTCCTCGGCCGCAATCCGGTCAAACACCCGGTAGCGTGCCAGGCGCGCCCCCCTGACCCCAGTCAGCCGATCGCGCAGGAGCATGTGGCGCGTCTTCGTGACTGCGTCCGGGCTCGCCAGCTGGATTGACCTGATGTCAACGTCGAAAGCCTGCTCCCCTGTGCCCTGCCGATTTTCAAAGCGCAAGCTCAGTCGGTAGCAGGACGACGGAGTGAACCGAACGCCTCTCACGGGGCTTGAGACGCTGAACGTGATGTCGTCCCAGCTCCGCTCCGGCTTTGTCTTCGGGGCGAAGTCAGCCCACGACTCTTTGCCGCTCACGTCGTTCGTCCACAATCGCAAGAGGAAAGGGTAGCGGTCATTCAGAGGCCCCACGTTGGTACGCATGCGCAGAACGACAGTTCGGTCGGTCACATCAACTGGCTCCGGGAAGGTGATGGTGGTGAAAACGGTCTGGCGTGTGGCCGCCGCACTGAACCGAAGACTGTGTTGGAGCATGGAGCCATCCGTATCAGCAACAACCACCGGATCAGCCGGCTCCGGAGCGTCGTAGAGACGGCTGGCGGAGGGAGTCACAGCTTCCCAGTCCTCTACCAACGGTTCCACAGGCTGCCTCTCAACTGCCTCAATCATCCCGTCGTACACAACCCGAGTCAGACGACGTTGAGCTCCATCGGCGGCCTCGGGCATCAGCGTGGCGACGCCAAAGGTCTGCCAGGGATGCCTGCGACCGGCCGCATCGGCTGCAAACGCTGAGCGGGTACGCTCATCAGCCCAGGAGCGTTGGGTATCCAGGAGTCTCTTCAGCCACACCCGGGCCTGTCCTGTTTCCTCCCTCAGGCGGCCCTCCTCGAACTGCCATCGAGCGCACAAGTCACGCAGCCGTTCATACTCCTGAGTCGTCGCGTCCGGGACAGCCTCCAGTTCGTCTTTCCCGGCTACGAAACTCGGCCCTTCCGGGAGCCCATGGATCTCATCGACAAGGAAGGTTCCCTTCCCCTCACCAGAACTGTCCGGGACAATCTGAAACTGCACTGCATCAGACAACGAAAGCGGGGGCGTGGTGGCCGCCTCCCCTCCACGGAACAGACTAAAATCCGCCGCCTCAAGCGAGAATGTCGCCCAGTTCGGAGTCAGCTCAAGCCGGCCGCTCTGCCACTCGGTTCCTGCCCGGTGCCGGACACGAACGGTGATGCGTCCCGGGGCTTCATCCTCACGACGGGCTGAAAACACCAAAATGCTGAGGCCATCGACGGGAGCGAAACGAGGCCAGTTGAAACGGGCCCAATCCCCCCGAGTGTGGACTAGACGGAAGGCCCCCTCAGTCCCGTTCGCCCCGGGCATTGCCAGTGTAACCTGATCCGCGTTGTGCAAGCATTCGACATCGTAAACGAAGCGCCACTCCAACTCCCGGGCACAAGCACCCGACACTGCCAGAATCCCCACAAGAAGCCATCCCCAACTCACGTATCTCAACGGTCCCATTGCTCTACTCCAAACTATCCAGCTCGGCTGTGGGTGCAGGCGCTTCGGCGAGAGAAGCAGTCGCCGTTCCACCCGCGAACTACCAATATACGACAGTAATAAGAGACCTGCGCTACGGCCCTGAAACGCGCCATGGATCATGCCCCGAGTTCTGGCAATCCTCGTGCGCGAGGCTATTTTACCCAACGTGAAAATCATGGCTGTCGGCCCACCTTGTCAAGATGGCCAGTGATTCAGCCTGTCGGGGGATTGGGTAGCTCAGTCCCAGTAGGGAGGATCTCGCTGAGATCGCGCATGGGCTTAGGCCCAGCGAAGGCTTAATCGATAGGCATTCTCGCAGTCCAGCGGTGGGACTGGATGCCAATGCGCCTTTTTCCTGAGTCGAGATGGCAAGCAACGAAACACAATCCGACGGTGCCCCTGCGCAAAAGCGCTCCCAAAAGAGCGAAACACGCAGACTCCCGCTCTTTGACGAGCCGCGTCCTGCTGCTCCGTCCGGCCCCGCTGAACCAGCTGCCCCCATTGGACCGGAGCCCCATCCGGAGCCTGCCGGTGCCGCCCCCACTTCTCAAGACCAGCCCCCGCGAACCTATATCGACGTCGACGCGCAAGCGGATCTGCCCGCCTCCATGGTGCCCCCCCCCGCTGATGTGGACGGCACACGCCCTTTTATCTGGGATGAGGGCGCCATCACCGACACCGACGACACCAGCAGCGCCCCCTCGGCATTCGGCTATAAGATCACGGAACGGATTGCTCGGGGCGCTGAAAGTGTGCTCTATCTGGCCTCAGGGAACCACGGAGCTCAGTACTGTGTCAAGGCCATTCGCACGGTAATCGGCCGGCTCACGAGCTCCGGAGTGACCAAGAAGGAAGAAGGCAAACTCAAAGTCTCCTATGCGGCGAAAGTGCGCCACATCAAGAACGAATTCGAGGTGGGCCAGAAGCTCCAGCAAGGACACGGCACGCTCCCTGTCGTGCGCATGTTCGAGCTGAGAAAAGTCAAACCATGGATGGTCGAGTTGGGCTACGACCTGCTGATGGAGTACATCGACGGGCATGATCTCAGCGAGAAGGGCATTCAGAAATCCCTCTCGCTCGAACAGAAGATCGATTACTTCTTTCAGACGGCCCTGGCGCTTCGCTTCATGCACCATATGGGATATGTCCATCTGGATATGAAGCCATCCAATGTGATGGTGTCCGACGGCACGGTGAAGCTCATCGATTTCGGAGTCACGGCACCGATTGGCTGGAAACCCCAGTCTATCGTCGGAACCGCAGGCTACCTCTCGCCTGAGCAGCTGGTCTGCAAATACGTCGATGAGGCAACCGACATCTTCGCACTGGGCGTGACGTTCGCGGTCATCTTCGGCGGACGCCCACTCCTTCAGGCCCAAGACGCTTTGCGCGAGCGCAGCACCCGGATGGAGGCCAAGTTCCACTTGGAGAACTCAATGGATCCACTGGTCACTGAGATCCCGGAAGTGCAGGACATCCCCATGCTCCTTGAACTCATCCGACGCTGCACAATCCCGCGGAGAGAGAACCGCATCCGCAATGCGAATACAGTGATCAACAGCCTGGTCCGGATTGGCAAAGACTTGGGGATCGACCTCAAACACCGAGGCTGATCAGCCCCCAGCCCACAGCTCCCCAGACAACAAGCAAACGATGAGACTGCCCATGAGCCGCGATCTCTACGAAAATCCTCTCTCCCAGCGCTACGCCAGCCGCGAAATGAACGCCGTCTGGTCACCGCAGAAGAAGTTCTCGACCTGGCGCAAACTGTGGATCGCTCTGGCACAGGCGGAACAGGAACTGGGTCTGGGAATCACCGACACCCAGCTGGAGCAGATGCGGGCGTACGTCGACAACGTGAACTTTGAGGTCGCCGAGGCCAGGGAGAAGGAAGTCCGGCATGACGTCATGAGCCATGTCCACGCGTTCGGCGAACAGTGCCCGGAGGCCCGTCCCATCATCCACCTAGGGGCCACCAGTTGCTTCGTCACTGACAACACAGAACTGATCCAGCTGCGCGAAGCCATGGAGCTTGTGCAGGACAAGCTGGTTGCGGTTGTCGCCCGCCTCCGTGATGTGGCCAGAGAGTACAGAGACCTCCCCACGCTTGGGTTCACCCACTTTCAACCTGCCCAGCTCACGACCGTAGGGAAGCGTGCCACGCTCTGGCTCTATGATTTCCTTATGGACTTGGAGCAGGTGGAGACATTCATTGCCGACCTCCCCTTCCGCGGTGTAAAGGGCACAACCGGAACACAGGCAAGCTTCCTGGAGCTTTTCGATGGCGACCATGGCAAAGTCGAGACACTGAACGAGCGAGTCACGGAGCTGTTGGGATTCGGGAACTCCGTACCTGTCTCCGGCCAGACGTACTCGCGCAAGATCGACTTCCAAGCCCTCGCACTCCTCTCCGGCATCGCGCAGTCCGCCGCCAAGATGGCCAGCGACATCCGCTTACTTGCCCACCTCAAGGAAGTGGAAGAGCCTTTCGGCAAGAAGCAGGTCGGCTCAAGCGCCATGGCCTACAAACGGAACCCGATGCGCAGTGAGCGCGTATGCTCGCTGGCTCGTTTTGTCATCTCGCTTTCCGCCAACGCCGCTCAGACACATGCGAACCAGTGGATGGAACGCACCTTGGACGACTCCGCCAATCGCCGTCTCAGTCTGCCCCAGGGCTTCCTTGGCGTGGATGTCATCCTCTCGCTGGCAGCCAACATCGCCGACGGGCTCCAGGTCTGGCCCAACGTCATCGCCAAGCATATCCAGGCTGAGCTTCCCTTCATGGCCACCGAAGTCATCATCATGGCGTGCGTGAAGGCCGGTGGGGACCGCCAGGACATCCACGAGGCGATTCGCGAACACTCGATGGAGGCCTCACGAACGGTCAAAGAGCACGGCCGTCCGAACAACCTTATTGATCTGATCAGAGATGACGACCGTTTTGCCGCCGTTCACGACTGCCTGGATGACATCCTCGATCCACGACGCTTTGTCGGCCGGGCGCCGGAGCAAGTTGACCGCTTCCTCGCTGACTGTGTCACTCCTGTACTGAACCGGCACGCGGATGCCGTGAACGCCTTGGGCGAAGTGAACGTGTAGCGACGCCTCACGTGCCGCTCACGCTGCCGCCCAAAGCCGACACCGCGTGAACACGGAGTAGCTTCCCTGTGGTCCTTCCCGTTCTCACCGCCAGCTTTCTTGCTGTTGCACGCGTGTGTCTTGTCTGTGCAGGAGGCGTCTGGCTCGGCCGCATCGGGGTGATGAACCGGGATTTCCGCAAAAGCCTCGGTCGGGTGATCCTGCTGCTCCTGCTACCGTGCATGCTCATCTCCAAACTGAGCATCAATGCCAGCCTCGACAGTCTCTGTAAGTGGGCCGCAATTCCTGTGGTCGCGTTGCTCTATGCTGCCTTGGGCATGGGGATCGGGCAAGCACTCGTACGCCTCCTGAAGCCCAGCAAGGATCTCCGCCGAGCCGTGGTGGCAGCCACAGCATTCGGGAATTCCGGTTACATCCCCTTCACGCTGGTAGCAGCCGTCGCGGCAGCAGCACCGCAATTCCAGAGCGACCCGCAGGCCGCAGATCGAGGTATCGCTTTTGTCTCAGTGTACCTGATGGCCTTTTCCCCATGCCTGTGGGGGATAGCGTTCCCTTACCTCGGAGGAGAGCACGGCGAGCGTCTGCGCTGGCGCCAGCTGCTTTCCCCACCTGTCCTGAGCGTCCTTGCCGGAATCACGCTGGGACTCGTTCCGCCGTTTCGAGCGCTCTTGATCGAAGAGGGCGCCCCGTTGCGGGTGTTCCTCGATGCAGCCAACGTTCTCGGAGCCGCTGCCATTCCCTGCGGGCTGCTCATTCTGGGCGCCAACCTGGGAGACCGACGCCAAACGAACACCGAAATCCGGCGTCGCGATATCGCGACCGTGTGCGTCGGACGTTACGTGTTGCTTCCCGCGCTGGGGATCCCATTGGTGCTGGGGCTTTTCCATCTTGGGGTCATCCCCAACGACCCCATGTGTCTCCTCGTGTTGCTCATCGAGGCAGGTGTCCCCCCAGCCACAAATCTGGCTGTCATGTGCCAAATACACAACCGCAATGAAACGGCCATGTCGAAGCTCCTGGTCTGGAGCTATATTGTCGAGATCCCCACGTTGACACTTCTCGTGGCCGTGGCGCTCTTTCTGGTTGGGAAACTGTGCGCTTGAGAGCGTGTCCAAGAAGGGCAGAAATGATCTGAAGACGGTCCTCTGAACGACCGCCCCTAACGCCAGGAAAAGATGGAATGTATTACTTTGACCCGATGTACTTCGTGTTCGCACTCCCGGGTATCTTGTTCGCTCTGTGGGCATCCTTCTACACGAAGTCAACCTTCGCCCGCTATTCTCAAGTTCGTTCAGGTCGGGGATTGACCGGAGCCCAGGCAGCCGCAACCATGCTTGCCGAACAAGGTGTCCGCGATGTGGTCATCGAGCCCGTTCGGGGCATGCTCACTGACCATTACGATCCCTCGTCCAAGACGTTGAGGCTGTCAGAACAGGTATACAGCAGCTCCTCCCTTGCCGCGGTTGGCGTGGCTTGCCACGAAGCGGGACACGCCATGCAGGACGCCACCAACTACACCATGCTCGGCCTGCGATCAGTCCTCGTCCCGGCCACCAACTTCGGCAGCAGGTTCTCCTACATCGTGTTCTTCCTGGGCCTCCTGCTGCGCAGCAGGCCACTCCTAATGGTGGGGGTCGGGCTCTTCTTTATGGCCGTCTTGTTCGCCATTGTGACGCTGCCGGTCGAGTGGAATGCCACAGCACGCGCCAAGAAGGCAATGGTGGTGTCAGGAATCGTGACAGAGCAGGAACGACACGAGGCTGCACAGGTGCTCAATGCAGCGTTCCTGACCTACGTCGCATCCGCAGTCACGGCGATTCTGACGCTCCTCTATTACCTGTTGCGCAGCGGCCTCCTCGGCGGACGACGAGACTAGTACCAAGCTGTCGGAGTCAGAGTACACCTGATTGCCGCCATTGCGGCTGGGAGGGTGCTCCGCCGCCAGACAGGCATACCTGGGGTATGTCTTCCTGGCGGCGGAGTGAGCCCACACCACAAGGGCAGCAAGCGCTTCGCGCCGAGTCGGTTCCGCGCGAGAGCCGCCCCGCCGGGAAACGACGATGCTACGG
>JABHEG010000096.1 GCA_018676675.1 Lentisphaerota bacterium | reverse complement strand
GCTATTGATGAAGGCTGCACGCTACACCTACGCGTGCTTCGATGCCACAAGAGGGCAATACAACGACGCGTAGATCTTTCCACTTGAATGAGAGAAGGTTGCAGATCCCTCTTCCTGCATCCACAGTAAACTACCGCTAGGCACGGATTGTGGTTGCGGAGTCTCTCTTTCCCGGGGTGTGCGCCGCCCGATGTCGGGAGCACGGGACACGCAGAGGAAGTGCAGAGGGGCATAGCGCGTGTGGAGGGGGAGGGAAGGTAAGGGACGTAGGCGTGACAGGTCGCCGAGTCAGGGAACCGAGAAGACGATGATGTAGCTGCCGCCTTTGCCGGCCGGAAAGCCACCGAAGCTGATGGGCTGGCCGGGGACCAGTTTGAGACGGGGACGCATGAAAACCTTGCCTCGGGACTGGATGTCCGCGTAGAACGCGTCTCCCACCAGTCGGGAGACGCGAATGATGAAACCCTCCGGTAGCGCCACTTTGGCCCCAGGTGTGATCCGGAGGCTTTTCTTCGCGAGCAGTCGGTAGGAGGCAAAACGGTACGTTTTCTGGAGCCCCGGAAGCACGTCTTCCGCCCCCGCGGCCTGGGTTCGTTCAGTGCTGTTGTCAGCCACAATCAGACGGACACTCACGGCCGCAGGATTCACCTGGGCTGAAGTCGGCAAGGCGGCACACACCACGACGACGGCAGCTACTGAGAGAACGGCCTGTCGGCTTCTCCAAATCATGGACCTAACTTCCATTCTGGCTTTCCTGGGGATCAGACACCCAGACCATGGTAGCGCCAGTTTCCACGTCACGCATCACCATGATGCTACTATAGGGGACCGTCACGTTGATTTCCTGCACCTCAGACATCAGAGGGGAGTCACTTCCGGGCGTTGTCGTGTTGCGCAACGAGAGTCCCACGACACTCACGATCACGGCCAGTGCCGCCGCTGCCCAGATCGTGCGCTGCACTCGCGGCCAGAAAGGCAAAGCCGGCCCAGACTCCTCGTCCTGCACCGGTTGGGCTGCACGGATGCGGAATTCGCGCCAGAACTCACTCTCCTGCTGCGGCGCGGGAACGTCGTCCTGCTCGCGGAGAGTCTTCTGTATGTTGTGCCACTTTGTTTTTACCATTCGTCACTCGCCTCCAGAATCTTGCGTAAGCGACGTCGAGCATAGAACAGCCTCGACATGATGGTCCCGACTTGCACACCCTCAGCGGCGGCCAGTTCCCGGTAGCTGAGCCCGTCCACCTCGCGTAGCAGAACGGCACGCCGGTGCTCTTCACTCAGTTTCGCCAAAGCGCCGTTCAGCTGTCTTCCCAAATCCCTTGCCGCGGCTGATGCAGCGGGAGAGGGTTCGTGGCGGTCCGGCAGGTTCTCCACCACGGGCGTCATGTCCGGCGACTCAGACGAAACGTATCTTTCCTGCTGCCGGGATCGTGAGCGCAGGGCATCCAAGGCGCAGTTCCGAGTGATTCGACAGAGCCAGGTACTGATTGAGCTTCCGCCGCGGAATCTCGCCAGACCTCGCCACGCTTTGAGGTAGGTATCCATGACGACATCGTCGCAGTCGTTGGCTCCCACCATCCGGTATGCTACACGGTGGATCATCGGCCTCACCGACTCGAACACCTTGGCGAACGCCTCAACGTCGCCCTGGCGTGCGGCCTCCAGGTCATTCTTGCTGTTTTCGGGGGCAAGCACCATTCCGTGCCCATTGCTGCGCAGATGGAGAGCGATGTTCAGTGTGGCCGTGTCGGACTCACTGACCTGTTGGGCAGTGACCACGTCTGTGCGGATTCCACTACTGGCATCCTGCAGGCTGCCGGGCCGGCTTGCCTGGTTCTGTCCATTTGACGTTGCACCTGGCGGACCTATTCATTCCGCGTCTACTTTCCATCGACCTTGTCGTTCTCGGCGTTTCGTTGTCTTCGCTGGCGAAGGGGCGATCAGTCCCAGATCCAACCATACCTGCGGATGGACTCGCGCCCATCTGTCTCGAGCAGGACACGAAGGACGCTCGTTCGTCGGCGCGTGCAGCGCAGATGGTGCACGAGTTTCTCACCCTCAACGAAGATCGCGGTGGAGAACACATCGGAATCAATGCCTCGCGGGGTGATCACAGTCACTCCGGCGACATCCTCGGCCGGATACCCCGTGCGTGGGTCGATGATGTGATGGATGCGTTTCCCTTCGACTTCGACAAATTGCTCGTAGTTCCCACTCGTGGCCACCGCACAGTTGGTTATCCCGACCGTTTCCAGCAATGCATCATTGTCGAACGGGTTGCGTACGCCGATGTTGTAGGCATGCTTGCCGGGCGGAGGCTCATTCAAGCAGAAGATGTTTCCACCCAGATCGATCATCCCTGTTCGTATTCCTCGCTTCCTGGCGATTTCGGCCACTTGGTCGAGTGCATATCCCTTCACGACTCCTCCCAGATCAAGGTAGGTGTCAGGGTGGCGGAAAAGGACGGTTTTGGTCAATTCGCCGAAAAGGACGTTCTCCAGGCCCACGGCGGCCCGGGCTGCTTCTATCTCGGCCTCAGTTGGCAAGGTGGTCCGTTTGCGGTGGAAGCCCCAGAGCTTCATCAGCGGGCCTACGGAGATATCGAAGGCTCCGTCCGTTTCCTGGTGGGCTCGTCGGCACTCCCCGAGAAGCTCCCAAAGCCTGTCGCTGCACACGAATGGTTCCTCGCGTGCCGTTGCGTTCAGTCGCGACAGTTCACTGTCGTCGGCGAACAGGTTCGACATGTCGTGGATGGATTGGAGTCTTTCGACGACTTCGTCCGTCGTTTCTTCGGCCAGATCCTCAGGGCCCCAGAACGAGAGGCGCCCGTAGGTCCCGAAGATGGGGAACTCATAGACGTGCGGCCCTGAGATGCCCTGCCCCTCAGCGAGGGTCGAGACCATTCCCTGCCGCACGGCCCGCATGCCCAGCGCCAGCACAACCAGCACGCCCAGGAGAATGGCGATCAGAGAGGGGCGTGTCCTTCGCGGGGACGTTGGCACGTATGTCTGCCTCCTGGGGCGTCGGACCGGAGTGGAATCTTGTCCCGGAACGAGTGCGGAGAGCGGGCTTATAGGGTCCGCACAGGAACCCAACCGGCGTCTGCTCTCCGCATCGGATGAAGCACAGGACAGGGAGGTGTCAGGACAGAGCTTCTACGAGAACGGACGCCTGCTGGACGCCCACGAACTGTTTGTCCACTTCTCCATCCTTGAGGATGATGAGCGTGGGTATTGATCTGACCCCAAATTTCGCGGCCACACCGGGAGCTTCGTCCACATTGACTTTGGCTACAGTGGCAGCATCGCCCACTTGCTCCGCGACATCGTCGAGAATCGGTCCCTGCATCCGGCACGGGCCGCACCACGGGGCCCAGAAATCGATCAGAACGGTCCCGCTCTTAACTGCATCATCGAACGATGCTTCGGTCAACTCGATGGCCATTTTCGGTTTCTCCTGCTATCCACCGGTTTCCGCTCGAACGCGGCTCCCGTGGGGTGAGTGTCACTGCTTTCCCATTGCCCTCAGCTTCCTGGTCGTGTCTCTCGCTCTTCCGGTTCCAGATGAGCCATCCGCCCTGTCCGTGCCGGTCTGAGCCACCCAGGCGGCTACTCCAAGGAGACCCGCTCAAGCATCCGTGGGTTCCTCGGCGGCCAGAGAAACGATGACCATGGTCTGGTCGTCGCTCTGCGGCGTGTCGCCGACGAAATCCTTCACTCCGTCAACGATGTTCTGTGACATCTCTTCGGGGGCGGCGGTTGCGCTGGCGTCCCAGATCGCCTTCAGGCGTTCCTGGCCGAACTCAGTTCCATCCCGGTTCAGTGCCTCGGTGATGCCGTCGGTAAACAAGAGTAGAGACGTCCCCGGATTGAACAGGAAGGTCAGAGTGTCGAAGTGAACGCCGAACTCATTAGGCAGCAGCCCCAGAGCCGGCCCCTCGGGCTTTATTTCCAGTGTTTTGTCCAAAGCTGTCCGGATGAGTAAGGGCGGGTGGCCTGCACATCCGTACTCACACACATGCGTCTTTTTGTCGATGACAACCAGGCCCATGGTCAGGAAGTTGGCCGCATCCGTGCCCCGGAACAGTCTGAGATTGAGCTCTTTCAGGAAGTGCTCCAGGCCGGCATAGCGTTCGACCAGGGAGCGCACAAAGCTTCGACACATGGCCATGAGCATGCATGCCGGAACGCCCTTGCCGGTAGCGTCAGCTACCACGATCATGAGTCGGTTCTCATCGATCTCGACGAAATCGTAGTAGTCGCCCGCCACTTCAAGGGCGGGTTTCCCGAAGGCAGTGAAGTCATAGCTGCCCCATTCCGGGACTTGGGCGGGAAGCAGAGACCGCTGGATTTCGCGGCCGAAGTGAAGCTCTTGGAGGATGCGCTCCTGCTTGCTGCGCTCCGAGTATACGTTGACGAGATTGCTTGCCAGTGCAGCCTGGTAGGAGAGCGTCTCCAGCATCTGCAGGTCTTCTTCTTCGAAGACCCGGGCCTCTTCCCGGCAGTTGACGGCGCAAACGACTCCATGAAGCTGGTTCTCCACGCGCATGGGGACGGCCATCAACGTATGTACACGCGGAGGGATCTCTTCGGGAACGCCGTAGGTAGCGGCATCGCGGACCAAGACACTGCTGTCGGTCGCTGCTACTCGTCCCAGGATGCCGTCGCCGAAGGTCACGAACTCATGCTTTAGGTGTTCGAGCCGGTACTTGACCTTCGCGAGCACGATCTCCGATTCGCCGTGGAACAGTGGGAACATCCCGGCAACGGCGGCTCCACGGAGTCGTTTCTCGTCGGCATCGGCCGGATTGGGGTCAACGGTGTAGATGCCAAGGGACTCCGCCCCTAAGACGTCTGCCAGGTAATGGGCCACGAGCTGCATCGCGTGATCGATTTCGGCCACGGTTGCCACGCTGCGGGAGAAGTGGTTCAGAAAATCGATGACTTCTGACCGTTGACGGCGGGTTCGCAGCAGTTCTGCCTCCAGCTCCCGGTACCGGTGCAGAAAGTGCCCAACCGCGAAGCATACGCCGACGATAGTTGCCAGAAAAATCAGTGTGCCAAAGAAGCCCATTTCCCGGGGTGCCCTGATGCTCCATCTCACCTGTCAGCCAACTGCGTCACCGCGTCCTGGCGGCGTCCTGTGACTTGACAGAGGATGTCCCGAAACTCCGCTGAACTATAGACGTGTCGTCCCTCAATTACGAAGGAAGCGAGGCGTTTTTGGTGGCCCCATTTGCTCCCTGAGCATTGCCCTTCCTCTCGCGGGAAGAGCGCGACCGGCGAGAGGGGAGCACGAGCGCCTTCCCCGGGGGCGGCCGGCGTTGGCTGTCTGACACTGACAGAACGCGCGGGATGTTCAGGGCCGTTTGGTCGACCCCGTCACGCCGATTCTCTCGGATACCGGGTGGGACGTTCCGGATCGTGTCTTCCTTTGAACAGGAATCGTTCGGATCACCTTCTCGCGGCTCCAGAACGGAGACCGAAACGGCCTCGCGGGAGGGCTTCGACTCTTGGCCATGGCCGCAGGGGGCAGTATACTACATGGTCCACACTGGTTGCGTGGCCTTCCCTGTATACTGCTCGGCTTCATCGGCAGGCCCTAGCCGTGGTCTTGTGCCGCGCAATCCAGCCCGTTCAGAGTGTCTTCCCGAGATGCCGCTACCATCAAGGCGCAGCACGTGACCGCATTGCCCACATTACCCAACGGCTTCTTCGTGACGCTGGAGGGAGCTGAGGGCGTGGGCAAGACCACGCAGCAGGGCATGCTCGTGGACCAGCTGGAGCGTCGCGGCTATGATGTGCTGCGGATTCGTGAACCCGGCGGGACAGCCCTCGGGGAGCGTATCCGTGGGCTGTTACTCCTACGCGATGACGCCATGCCTCTCTGTCCAGAGGCAGAGCTCCTCCTGTTCGGTGCCAGCCGAGCGCAGCTTGTTAAGGACACGATTCTCCCGCACCTCAGGGCCGGTGGTGTCGTCGTGTGCGATCGATTCATTGATTCGACAACCGTCTATCAAGGCGAAGGCCGAGGGCTCGCCCTCGACTTCATCGCGGCAATGCACACGTTCTGCACGTCAGAGTGCACCCCCGATCTGACGATCTTGCTCGACGTACCGACTCCGCTTGGGCTTGAGCGCGTCAGACGGCGGGATGGGGAGGCGGCGGCCGCGGACCGTTTTCAGAATGAAGCGACGGCCTTCCATGAGCGCGTCCGTGCGGGATTTCTCGCGCTCTCCCGTCAGCATCCCGAGCGGATCCGCACGGTGCGTGCTGATGGGCCTGCTCCGGTTGTCCACGCCGCCATTATGGAGACTGTTGACCGTGTCCTTGGTTGAATTTGAAGAACGCTACTCCCGCCTGTGCGCGCGGCTGCGCCAGACTAGGCTTACAGACCGTGTGGGCCAGGCTTACTTGTTTGTTGGGGATGACGTCCCTTTCCTGGAGCGCTTTGTCGGCGCTTGGGCCGAGGTCTGCGCGTGTCTCGCTCCAGGCCCGGATGGCGACGCCTGCGGAAGCTGTCCTCCGTGTATCATGCTGAAGGCCAAGACATATCCTGACAAGCATGAGCTTCGCCCGCAGTCCAAATCGAGACAGATCCTTATTGGGGACGTTCGTGGGCTTGAGCATCAGCTTGGCCTATCGGCCGCGCGAGATCGGATGAAGGTGGGCATCATCGTCGAAGCCGACCGGATGGGAGACGAGGCCCAGAATGCGTTTCTGAAGACGCTGGAGGAGCCAGCTCCGCGCACGATACTGATGCTCCTGACTGCTCAACCCAAGGCTCTTCTCCCGACTATTCGCTCACGCTGCCAGGTCGTTTCCCTTCTGCAGAACCGACGGAGCTATGACATGGTCCGGGCGCTTGGGCTGTTTGAGCTGCTGGGGCGCCTACGGCGAGGGGCTGGCGCGGCCCAGGGATTGGCTGTGGCAGCTGACCTGGACCGGCTGTTCGGCCACCTCCGGAACTTGGCCGAGGAGCAGGTCGGCGACAGCTCGGATGAACGTTGGGCCACCGTGGCCACCGATGACAAGGCTCTCAAGAAGCGTCTGGAAGAGCAGCGTGTCGCACGCCAGGAAGCCGAGTACGTCCGTCTTCGCCACGAAGTGGCCGATGCGATCCAGACGTGGTTCCTGCAGCAAGCCCTTATTGCCGCTGGAGCAGCTCACGACCTTCTGCCTCACCCTGAGATCTTGGAGGCCGCTGGTCTTGGTGGAGACCGCGAGCTGATCCGTCCTGAATGGGGTGAAGCCGAACAGGCTTTGGCCGAGGTGAGCCAATGGGTACGCGCACTTGTCCCCGGGGTCAATGAACGACTTGCGCTTGAGGTGCTCTGCCTCGCGCTCACGGAAAAAAGCTCGTCGACCTCAAAAAAAACGCAGTCGAACGCTTGAAGTTTGTTTTTGCATAGGTTGTTTGCAGTTTATCCACAAGTTATTAACAGGGCGTGCTCGCGGCTGTTAGTTTGCTGTTTGTGTTGTAAGGGATTCTGTGTAAGTGTGTTATGATGTAATTTGGCGAAAAATAGCCACATCGCGTTTTTCAAGGCGAGTCGGAGTGGAAAGTTATGCACAAAGGTGTGTTCGTTGCCTTGCCGACCTCCCTCAGCTCTTTGTGCTGCACCTATTTCCAGCGCTTCGGGTACTGGATCCGCCGTCGGTGGTTGTCTCCAAATGCATGTTACTTCCCTGTGTTTTCATCTCGCCTTGGTGTCTCACCTTCCCCGGGGAAACCGTTCCCGGCTCAGGCTACCGGAGGTTCGCTTTCTTTTGGAGTGATCGATGACGCTTGACCTGCCATTTGGGGTGTGGGAGCAGTCTTTCATGTGCACCGTGGCCGTCCTCTTGGCGGCTTGGCTCATTCTTGGCAGCCGCCGCGTCAAATCACGACGTGTTCGCGGCGCACTGTTTGTTCTGCGCCTGCTGGTACTGCTGATCCTCTTTGCCATTCTTGCCGCCCCTGTTGGACTGGAGGACACGGATGCAGCCCCGGGCCGGCGTACCGTGTGCTTTCTCGTGGACGCGTCAGGCAGCATGGGCGTCGGGCGCGGCCGAACTCGCTTTGAGGAAGCTCGACGTCTGGTGACCGCAGCCATGGAGGAGGGCTCGGATCGGCAGACCGAAGTGGCGTTTTTCTCGGACGCCCTGCGATTCCCCGCGGACGAGGCCGAGGACCCCTGGTTGCTTCCTGCTGGACTGGGCGACAACAGCTCTCTGGCGCGCGGCCTGAATGAGCTGCTTGTGTCCGGCCTTGAGCGGGAGATGGCAGAGGTGGTCGTGCTGAGCGATGGCAGGATCGACGACCGTCAAGACCTCGGGCATGCGATCGCGTTGGCGCGCCGCCACGGTGTGCCAGTCTCCACCATCCTCTTCCCGGAGACCGGTGCCCCGAAGAACATCGCGATCGCGAACTGCTTTGTGCCCTCGCATGTGCCGCGGGGAAGTCGTGTTCGTGTGCGCGCCATGCTGCGTATTGTTGGCCTACGGGACGCTGTGGGGGATCTGGTGTTGCGCCGGGCCGGGGGAACGATCGTGCAGCGCCGGAAGATTCCTCTCGAACCGGGACTTCATGAGCATGAGCTGACCCTCTCGGCCGGCCGGGAAGACGAATCGTTCTCACTCGAGATTTCGCCGCAAGAGGGAGAGTTGTCTGTCCAGGACAATCAGTTTGCCTTCGACCTGTCCGTTCGTGAGCCGTTGACCCGGGTCCTTTACATGGAGGGATCCAACCACAAAGATGAGACTTGGGGCAGATGGGAGTACGACTACTTCAGGGAGGCGTTTGCCGAGACGGGGCACATCCAGGTCGACGTCCTGACCGTCGATAAGCAAGTGGCTGCGGGAGGACAGTTGTTTCGCCTCGATGACCGCGACAGAGGATACCCCGAGTCCCGCGACGAGTTACTCAGCTACGATGTCGTCATCTGTAGTGACATCAACCGCTCCGTCTTCACGGAAGATCAGCTGCGCTGGACGGTCGACCTCGTGACTCAGCGCGGCGGCGGGTTTTGCATGATTGGTGGGTACACTGCGTTCGGAGCTGGGGGGTGGGATCGCACCATCTGGGAACAGATGATCCCAATGGATATGCAGACCCTGGCCGACGGCTATGTCATGGAGGAGTTCCAGCCGGTCATACCGGACGCCGCTCGCGAGCATCCAATTCTTCAGATCGATTTCGAGCCTGACCGCAACCGTCGCATACTTGACGCTCACCCCCCGCTCATGGGAACCAATCTCGTCAACCGAGCCAAACCGGGAGCGACAGTTCTCATTGTCCACCCGGAGCGCGAGATGCCAGTGGTCAGCGTGCAGAGCTACGGGAGAGGGCGTGCGATGGCGTTCACGTCAGACGCTGCCGGTGGGTGGGGAGATCGCTACCAAACGGAGTGGGGAGAAGGGGAAATGGACAACCGTTACTACCGAACATTCTGGGCCAATGTGGCCACGTGGCTGGGGGAGAACAGCCTCTCGCGACACCGTATGGCGCTGGCTGGATTCACTGAGTCCACACGCTACCGGACGGGAGAAGTGATCAGGCTGCGCGCTGTGTTGTTGAGGGACGTGGATGTCGACGAACTGGCCGAACTGTCGGTGACGGCCTGCCTGGCACTGCCCAACGCCGTTCCGCAGCGGCTGACTCTCAGCCGGGAAACACGCGACTTCAGAGGGGACATCGTCATTCCCAAGTCTGTCGATGCCGGAACGCTGGAGATTGTCTTCGCGGGCGATCGCGGTGACGACGCTGCTCCCCTCGACGCCCGGTGCGCGGTCGAGGTGACGCGCGTTTCCAAGGAATTTCTGGACGTCAGCCCCGATTCGGCTCTGCTGGAACAGCTCGCGGCTTCGACCGGAGGAAAGGTCTTGGCGTCCCGGGAGGAACTGCGAGAGCTCTTGCAGGTAGAGGAGGAGGCGACCGATCACCTCCAGCTTAGCCGTGTCCCATTGTGGGATCGTCCCTGGATATGGGGCCTTCTCATCGCCCTTCTTGCGGCCGAGTGGATTACCCGGAAGGTCATTCGTTTCCGCTGACAGGCGCTGTAGCTGAGACTCCGGGAACGGTGTCAGTGGACAACGGGCGCCCGGACTGTTCGTGGCCCCCGCCGGACACTGGTTCCCTCCCTTTCCCGTCGGCGTCTGGCGTCATCCCTCAGTCTGGCTGAGGGCTCTGAGACGGTCACGCAGCACTGCCGCACGCTCAAATTCTTCGCCTCGCACCGCTTTCTTGAGTTCGCGTCTGAGGCGCTCCTCAGAGCTGAGCGGCTTGCGCTCTGCGATGGCTTCTTCCAGCTTGGCCAACTCCTGGATGGAACGTCCCTTCTCATAGTAGAACTCTTCGGCATTCACATCGCTTAGCTTCTCGATCACGGCCCGGGCTTCTTCCACCACGCCCAAAGCCGCATCGTAGTGCTTCTGCTCAACGGCCTGGAGGGCCTGAGCTTCGGCGTGAATGCGGATGATGTAGGGCCACCATTTCTCCAAGTTTAGGCGATCCTCCTCTGCCTCCGCATAGCGGTTCACGAACCGAAAGAGCTCCATGTTTCGGATGGTGTCACGAATAACGCGGGGGTAGTCCTGCAACTGCAGGAGGAAGACATAGCGTTGATAGACCCGGAAGCCCTCGTCGAAAAGCTCGGCGCACGTGTCGCCATCCAGGAGGAACCCTTCATCGCTGCCGTTCTCTTCCTTGTAGCTGGCCAGCCGTGCTCTCTGGAAATCGAGGCAGAACTCAGCATCATCCGGCCGGCCGCCATCGGGACGTCCATCAAGATCCATCTGGAGAATGCCCTGGAAGCCTCCTTGATCGATCCGGATTTGGAGGACTTCACAGTCCTCACCTTCGTTCAACACTCGGATCGCGTTCTCCGGGTCGTAGGGCCAGTCTCTCAGGAGCTTGTCCACGTTCGTTCTTTCAGCTTCGACTTCTGGTGAGGGCTGCGGCATTCATGCGGTTGAGGACAGCGCGCGTTAGCTCTTGTCCCCGCAATTGCATCCATCCAGGTACTGTCCCTGGGCGGTCACGTTCAGGACCGATTGCCAAAGCTGCCCATGGGGCTGGATCTTCCGACGGCTGCGCGTGGCCAGCCGAATGGGCACACACGTGAAGCGATCATGCCAGTGTCCGATGACGACGTTGGTCATCCCGGCCATAGCTGCATGCACGGCATTCTGGGCGAGGTGGAGGCAGAAGACGGCATCTGTACCGCGCGCGGGGATGCTCCTGATGATGTAGCTCGGGTCGAAATATTTGACCGAGTGCTCGACACCACGTTTCTTCAGATGCTCCTTAATCTTAGCCTTGAGGAACAGCCCGATGTCATTGTGCAGGAGGTTCCCCGAGGCGTCTTTCTCCGCCCCAGCATCGGCTTCAAACAGCTCCTGTCCTGCTCCTTCAGCGACCACGATCACGGCATGCTGTTTCTCCTCCAGCCGGCGTTCGAGCGCTGACAGCAGACCGCGCGCCCCCCCCAGTTGGAATGGCACCTCAGGCACCAGGCAGAAGTTGACCACTGAGTTGGCCAGGGAAGCATTGGCGGCGATGAACCCGGAGTCCCGCCCCATCAGGTGCACCAGACCGATGCCGTTGTAGGCTCCCTTGGCCTCATCGTGGGCGCAGCTGATGATTGGTTCGGAAGCGTAGACTGCCGTCTCGAAGCCGAACGTGCGGGCCATGAAGTTGAGGTCGTTGTCGATCGTTTTTGGGACGCCGACGACGCTGATAGGGCACTGCTTTTCCGTCAATGCATCCGCGATGTCCCGAGCGCCGCGCTGTGTGCCGTCTCCACCGATCGTGAACAGAACGTTGATGTTCAGCCGGTCGAGGGTCTGGACAATCTCGTCGGTCGGCTGCTCTCCGCGGGAGGACCCGAGCACTGAACCACCGTTTTCGTGGAGCAGATCGACCGTATCGGGATCCAGCCTCACGGGCTCAAGCCCAAACGCCGGGATCAGTCCGCGGAACCCGTAGCGAACGCCGAACACGTTCCGTACGCCGTACCGGTAGAGAGTATTGACGAGCCCCTTGATGACGTCGTTAATCCCCGGGCACAGTCCTCCACATGTCACGATCGCGGCTCGTGTCCAGGCCGGATCGTGGAAGATCTTCTCGCGTGGCCCGGCCGCCACGAAGCTGGGAAGCGTCTTCCCCGCCTTAACCAATGATTCGACCGCATCAACATCAGTGAAATAGGAGATGCGGGTGCTGTCGCTGGCAAAGGGCACTCCGGAAAGCGGGGATGCCACGCTTGCCGTGCCCACTGACTGAACGCTGAAGTCCAAGTCCTGAATATCGTCGATGATCTGTTGATCCAGAGCCATGTCGTTCGTTTCCTATCCGCTTCTTCTGCGCATTTCTACCCCAGTATCCATCTCGCTACGGAGACATACTGTGCGACAACAATATGGAGTCCCACCGCGAGTGCGCAACCGACAGTTGAACAGAGGTGCGGGACGATTATGTTCTTTTGCTGATTCGGGTACTGTACAGGCCATTCACAAGCGAGGTCCGTGTCATGGCAGAGAGCAACAACCATTCCGTCGACCGTTGGAAGAAGCCGGTCGATCGTGAGCGTCTGGAGCGTGAAGAGGCGGATAGGAGACGACGAGCCATGATCATGTACGGGTTGATTGGTGTGGCCCTCCTGGCCTTCGTGGGGCTTGTCTCGTATTCAGCCGGTAAACGCAGACGCGCTGAAGGCGAGCGTTTCAGCCAGGCTCCCGTGGCGGCTCCAGCCAAGCCGGCCGAGCCCTCTGCTCCCGCCGTTCCGCTCCCCACGACTCCCGAGGAGATAAAGGCCTTGCTCAGTAACCCGAACAATCCGGTCGTTCGCGTCACGACCGGCAAGGGCGATTTGCTCGTCGAGGTCTTCGAGGACAAAGTCCCGAATACTGCCGCTAACATGATCCAGCTGGCTGAGGACGGCTTCTACAAGGGCATGTCTTTCCATCGTGTGATCCCCGATTTCATGGCTCAGGGCGGCTGCCCAAACTCCAAACAGGGAGCGTCAGACCCACCGGGAACCGGGGGGCCGGGGTATGCGTTTGGCGATGAGTTCCACAGAGACCTAAAACACACCGGCCGGGGCATCCTGTCGATGGCGAATTCCGGACCGGGGACAAACGGGAGCCAGTTCTTTCTCTGCTTCACGGCCACCCCGCACCTCAACGGCAAACACTCCGTTTTCGGCAAGGTTGTCGCCGGCTTCGACGTGCTGGACAAGCTGGAGAAGATCGGGACCCCTTCCGGTCAACCCAAAGCGACTGTCCGCTTCAATATCGAGGTTGTCCTCAAGCAGGACCACCCTTACCAGGTCAAGAAGCTCTGAGTCATGTGACCTTCTGAACAGCGGCTTGGGAAGAAGACGTTCCAGGCTCTGAGTCTGGTGTGCCCTGCCGAACCGCTGAGGGAAGGGCAGGCGGCGAGTCAGTCGTTGTCGCCGAGGGGGTAGGGGAGCACGTCGAGGCCCGTCCGATTGAGGGCCGTGAGCAGGTCTCCGAAATGGTAGAGGTCGCGGAGCTGTCCGTTGACCAAGGCCACCAGGAAGAGCTGACTCAGTATTCCCAGCAGGACATCACGCCGTGCGCATGGATGGATCCTGTCCGCGGCCTTCAGCTTGGAGATGTGCCAGCCCTCTGTCGGGTCGAGGAGCAGGTTGTTCCGATCGATCAGGCAGAACCGTCCTCCGTGCAGCACGATTGTGAACATCCAGTCCATTCCTGCCGCGGCGTGCTGGGCGAGAAGGCAGAGCAGAGCGGGGCTTCCGTAGCGCGTCTCCAGCACCCGCTGGATCAGGTACAGATCCACGTCGAGCACATCTTGGTCTGGAACGACGAACTCCTGTTCACGCATGAGGGCTGCCACCCGTGGCGTGGTAACCGGTTCACTGCGCAACGTCTTGTTCACCTCACCCATGAGCTTGGCGATGACTGCCGTATTGCTCTTGGGGTCGTAGAGGGCATTGATTTGGCAGGCCCCATCCCAAAGCGAAATCTGCTCCTGGGACATGGCTTCGATGAACTGCATCCGGGCGCGTCGGCGGACGAGGATACTGCTCAGCTGGTGGATGCGCTGGCGCAGCGTCGGGTCTTGCGACTCCTGGTGCTCGGCAATGGTCTCTTCCATTGCCTGCCCAAGCTTCAGGAATTCCTCCATCGCCAATGAGGCAATCTTGACGTCTTCATCCTGCAGCAGAGTAAGCAGTGCAGAAACATGTCTTGGTTCAGTGCTTTTCACCGTTCAGCGACTCTCTCTCGAACATTTTCCTGGCCTCAAGGACCTTGGAAATATACTCCCGCGTTGAGTCAAAACTAATGCTGCTTCGGCGTACGGTCTCGCGTTTGTCCTTGGGGGCCCATTCCCTCGCGTTTGTCCTTCCGGCGTTGTATTGAGCCAGAGCCAGCACCTCACGGTCCCGGTAGCCCTGCCACTGGTTCAGTGCTCGTGCCAGGTACCATGTGCCGATCTCAATGTTCAGTCTCGGGTCGAAAAGCAGCCCATCAAATGGACACCGCTGGCCGGTGACTCGTTCCCAATCGGCCACCGCGGTCTCTTTCCGGATCTGCATCAGGCCGACTTCGTTGGCGTCCCCGGTTACCCATGGCTGGAATGAGCTCTCGCGGTAGATGACCGCCTTCACGAGGAATGGTGAAACACCGTGTCTGTCCGCGGCTTCGTCAATGATCCGGTCATACCGGTTCCTGCGGCTGGTCGCGCTGCGGTGCTGGCGGCTGACGAGCAGCAGGCACACGCTGAGTGCTCCGGTCACGGCCAGGAAGGCCGCTGCGATGGGGGCGATCTGCCTTAGATTGGTGGCGACGTGTTTCTTCATGTTCCGGCCGAATACCTGCTGCGTTGCAGGGCAGTCGCCTTGCTGCCCCGGCTTCCCGGTCGTTCACCACGTCCACAGTCGGTCTTCAGAGCCGGTGTTCCTGTAGCCAATGGCACCCTCTTTCCCGTCCTTCCCTATCCGCGTCCGCAACACCTCTTGTACTTCTTTCCACTCCCGCAGGGGCAGGGCGAATTTCGTCCCGGCGGGGGCTGTCCATAGGTACTTTGCATGCCCATCGCTGCCTGGCGACGCTCAGCCTGGATTTCTTCCGCGAGCTTCCGGAAGCGGGGAAGCGTGTGCTCGTAGAACGTCTTCCAGCCCGAGCACAGTGTGCTCAGGCGTTTGGGGTCTCCGTGCCCGGTACAGAGGCGGTGCTTGAGGCAGTCTCCTGAGCAGATCCAGGCGTATTTGCAGGAGTCACATGCCTCGTTCCAGTCGCGTTTCTGCTGGCCGAAGTCTCGATAGACGGGAGACTCCTGCATGGTGTGCCAGGAATCGGTCATGAGGTTGCCGAGGCGCAGCCGCTTCTCAACAAAGAAGTCACAAGGGAAGATGTCTCCATTGTGTTCCACCACAAAATACTGTCGGCAGTCGACCCCGAACGGACAGATATTCCTCACGCCATCGACGAGCAGGGCGAGGACCGCATCGAACAGCCGAATGGACACGCGGCGTGTGTCATTGGGATACCATATGTCAAAAATCTCACACAAGAACTCGCCCCAGTTGTCCCCTGAGACGGAGAAAGGCAGCAGCTCCCGGCGTTCGTCCGGCTCGACACATGAGATGTACTGGTGGTGCAGTGATCCCAGCTCGCACAGGTAGCGGTAGACGTCGGCCGGGCGTTGCACATTTGCTTCGTTGACCAGCGTCAGTGTGTTGAACTCGACACGGTGCTTCCTGAGGCACGCCATCCCTCGCATGACGTCTGCGTGCGATCCTCCTCCCGCCGCCGTTTCCCGGTACTTGTCGTGGATTTCAGCCGGCCCGTCGATACTGAGGCCCACCAGGAAATGGTAACGAGCGAGGTGCTGGGCGAGCTCATCGTCAATGAGTGTTCCGTTTGTTTGCAGTCCATTGGCCACTGCGGCTCCGTCGCGGCCGTACTTCTGCTGGAACTCGACGACTTTGCGGAAGAAATCCACTCCCATGAGGGTCGGTTCGCCGCCCTGCCAGCCAAACTGGTAGCTCGGTTGCGGAGTCTGCATGTACGTCCGGACCATTTCCCGGAGCACGTCCTCGGACATGCGGTGTCGTTTGACGCCGGGGTAGAAGGAGCAGTGGTCCAGGTAAAAGCAGTACTGACACCGGAGGTTGCAGTCAGCCGATGCCGGCTTGACAAGAAGGGAAAAAGGTCGCACCATGTCACGTCACTGGGTGGTTTTTGGGAGCACGTAAGCGTCACTGCGAACTATTCGTCTCCTGTCTTGTTTTGCAAGTCAGATCAGACATCTGCCCGGAGAAAACGACGTCGTTCCCCGGTGTCGCGTTTGCCCTGTGCCGAGGAGGTCTTGGAGGGCCAGCGGCGACCGGGGGGCACGGGGAGCCGCATACCGGCCCTTGCGCGCCGCCGTTCCGTGAGAGATAGTGGAACACCCGGCACCCGAGTGCCATGAGAACCGAGTACCTACAGTCTCTGGAGTGATCTGTTCATGCAATCCAGCTATATCTTGAGCGGCGGCTTGGTCATTGATCCCGCGAATGGCGTCGAAACTCAGCGGGACGTCGCGATCCACGCCGGGACTATCGTCCCCGCGGACTCTGTCGCCGGGGCAGACGTCATCGATGTGAACGGGTTGGCTATCACTCCCGGACTCATCGATCTTCACGTTCACCTGCGCGATCCTGGGCAGACCCACAAGGAGGATCTGGTGACCGGGACTCGCGCTGCCGCGGCCGGTGGCTTCACCTGTGTTGTGGCCATGCCCAACACATCCCCTCCCGTCGACTGTCCCGCCGTACTGGAGGACATCCTGTCGCGAGCTGGGACCGGCGGCGTGGTCCGTGTGCTGCAGACAGCAACCCTCTCGGTCGGCCGGGCTGGGGCTCAGCTGACGGACGCCGGGGGGCTCAAAGCGGCCGGGGCCATCGCGCTGACCGATGATGGCTCCTGTCTCCAGAGCGCCGGACTCATGCTCAGCGCCCTCGAGGCAGCCAGGGATGCCGGACTGCCGGTCATCGAGCACTGCGAGGACGAAAGCGTCTCACGGCGAGGAGTCATGAACGCCGGGGCAACAGCCGCCTCTCTCGGCGTCGCCGGGCAGCCGCACATCTCCGAAGATCTCATCGTTGCCCGGGACATCGTCCTGGCCCAGGCGACCGGCTGGGGCGTTCACATGCAGCACATCAGCACGGCGGGGGCAGTTGACCTTGTCCGTTGGGCTCAGAGTTGCGGCATACCGGTGACTGCCGAGGCCGCCCCGCATCACCTATGCCTGACCGAGTTGGCTTGCGCGGACTTCGGCGCCGATGCAAAGATGAACCCACCCCTCCGCCGGGCGGCAGATCGGGATGCTGTCGTCCGAGGCCTTCAGGATGGCACGATCTGCGCCCTTGCCACGGATCATGCCCCGCACTCTGCCGACGAGAAGGCCGGCGGCCTGAGAGGCGGGCCCTTCGGTATCATCGGGCTGGAGGCAGCACTGCCGATCTGCTTGACGGAGCTTCACCACAGCGGCGTCCTCGGGCTCAGCGACTTCATCGCCAAGTTTACAGTTGGGCCTCGAGCTGTCCTCAAGTTGCCTTACGGGACGCTGTCCCCCGGCTGTCCCGCGGATGTTACCATTCTGGATTTGGACCGTGAGCATGTGCTGGACGTCAGCAGCTTCCACTCCAGGTCCCGCAATTGCCCCTACGACGGCCGTCGGTGCCGGGGCAAGGTTGTCGGCACGATTGTGGAAGGGAAGCCGGTTTTCTCAGAGTTGCCGCAACTCGTCTCCGAGGGGATTGCGTGACGGCTCGAGTTCCGGTAGAGTTCGCATGTCGGCCGTTGCCCACGGGAGGCCTCGGTCAAACTCGGCAACTGATTGTCAGCCAATAACCAGGGAGAAGCAACATGCTGAAGCGTTGGATGAAGAACGGGATTCTCTGCACTGCACTGATCGCTATGCTCGTTCAGGTGACATCGTGCGGGACGATCATGTACCCTGAACGCAAAGGCCAGGCAGCAGGGAGGATTGATGCACAGGTTGCCATTCTTGATGGCATTGGGCTCCTTTTCTTCCTTGTCCCGGGAGTCATTGCGTTCGCGGTGGACTTCAGCAATGGCACGATCTATCTGCCCGGGGGCAGCAGCATGACCCCTGCCACGAGCGATCTTGACGGCATGGTGGCCCTCAACGTCGGTGAGGACAGACTCACCGAAGAGCGAATCGAAGCCATCATCGCGCACGAAACCGGCCGGACCGTCGATCTGAGTGATGGCCGTGTCGTGGCGCATCGAGTCGACCCCAGCAGTTCGCTTCGGTAGCTTCTGCACGCATTGTTCTGCGTGGCTCGTCTTGTCCGCTATGGGCGAACGGGCCACGCCTTTTTTTCGGACGGTGACAGCGGCTGGAGAGGCAGGGGGTGGGGCCTTGTGTCGCCCGTCAAAGACGCACGAAGGCCATTCCGGAGGAGGCAGGGAGGGAAAGGAATGGCATCCCCAAGGGGAGTCGAACCCCTGTTTTCGGGATGAGAACCCGATGTCCTAGGCCACTAGACGATGGGGACACAAAGCACACAAAATAGCCGTCGGAAGGCCGATTTCAACCCCGGAAACGCAATTTAGAGAGGGCCGTTCTGGTCGCCGTTGAAGCTGAGTTCGCCGTCGTCCTGGCCCCATCGGAGTCTGCCATGACTACTGAATCTGACATTCGTGCTGCCGTCGTTGCCGGGACATTCTATCCGAGCGATTCCTCCAGCCTTCAAGCCGCCGTCTGTTCCCATTTGCGAGGCGCGACCGAGGGGATCGCGGAAAAGCGTCCGCGGGCCTTGATCGTGCCTCACGCCGGGTACACCTATTCAGGCAGCACGGCTGGAAGAGGGTACGGCTTGGTCAGTGACGATGCTGGGTTTGAGCGCGTCGTCGTTCTTGCCCCTTCGCATCGGACATCCATGCGGACGGTCAGCGTCGGGGCGTACGACGCGTTTGCCACTCCACTGGGAGACGTGCCCGTTGACGTCGCTGCCTGTCGTGGGCTGGCGGCGGGTTGTGCGCTGGTTACCAGCCGGACGGATGCCCATGCCTCTGAGCACGCGCTGGAAGTACAACTCCCATTTATCCAGACCGTACTTCCCGCGGCCAGACTCGTTCCCATGGTCTGCGGACAGCTTGACCTGGCTCAGGTCCGGGAGGTCGCAACCGCACTTGTCCAGGACCTCTGGCAGAACAACACCCTATGGGTCGTGAGCACAGACTTCACCCATTTCGGGAGCTCCTTCCGCTACACACCGTTCCACGACGAAGTGCCGCGACGCCTTGAGGAGTTGGACCAGGGGGCCATCGACTGTATCCGGCGACAGGACTGTCAGGCCTTCTGGGACTACGTGGAGCGAACTCAGACCACGATCTGTGGGCGTGTCCCAATCGCCATTCTGCTGGCCGCCCTTGAGCAGGTCGGGGGAACCGAGTGCGCTCTGCTCGAGTACACAACGTCGGGGCGTTTGAGCGGGGACTTCTCGCACAGTGTCAGTTACGCTGCCTTGGCCGTGACCGAACCTGGTGAGGATGGTCCCCAGGCCGAGGAAAGCGAGGAAACGGGGATGGTCCTGAATGCGAGTGACCGGAAGGTCCTGTTGGCCCTCGCTCGTGATACCATCGCCACGGCCCTGCGGGGAGAGACACTCGATGAGCCATCCCCCGGTGGGTTGCCCGATGTGTTGACCATCGATGCGGCATGCTTTGTCACACTTCACACCAACAAAGGACGCCTGCGCGGCTGCATCGGGCACCTGGAAGCGAGTGAGCCCCTTTTCCAGAATGTCATCAACAACGCCCGGAGCGCGGCGTTTCGGGACTACCGGTTCTCGCCACTCACCGAGGCCGAGTTCGACGACATAGATATCGAGATCTCCGTACTCACCCCAAGCTGCCGGATCCCCGGGATCGACTCTTTCGAACTTGGTCGGCACGGGATTATTCTGACCAAAGGGGGGGCTCGCGCCGTCTTCCTGCCGCAAGTCGCGCCCGAACAGAAATGGGACAAAGAGACGACACTTCGACACCTTGCGATGAAGGCCGGCCTTGGATCCGATGCGTGGCGGGAGGGGGCCGAGCTTGCTGTGTTCGAGGCCATCGTTTTCGGGGAACTCGAGAGGGGGAATGGGGAGCCGGCTTGACGACCCTCCGGGGCTTGACAAGGCCAGCCCGCACGCGCATAGTCTCCTTTCTGCCGTTACGTGATTGATAAGCTGCGTGGGCGCCCCGAGAGCGTTAGCGAGCACCTCGAGGTGCGGCTTGCGTGGGCGCCCCATATCCGGGACACGTTCTGCCGCCATGGATCACCCTTTCCGCGAAGATCAGGAGCACTTGCGTGTTCTCCTCGATTCCCTGCAGGCGGGGGTTGTCATCGCGTTACCGGGCAGTGGACGAATCATCGAGGCCAACCCCGCCGCTGCTGAGATGCTCGGCGGGGTGCCCGACGACCTCTATGGGCGCACCATCCTTGACCACCTGCGTTGTCCGGGCTTCGCCTTGCAGACGACGACTGACCTGCTCTCCCTGCCGCACGGAAGCCAGCGCTATCTGCTTCGCTTGGATGGGGGCGAAGCGCCCGTTCTGATGAGTGCAAAGGCGGTTGATTTCGGGAGTCAGCCCCATGTTCTCGTGAGTTTGACTGACGTGTCTGAATGGAAGCGAGTCGAGGAAGAGCACATGATGCTCTCCACGGCAGCTGAGTCGGCGGCAGAAGCGATTCTCATCACCGACCGGGAGGGCCGGATCAAATACGTCAACCCTGCGTTTGAGACGATTACCGGCTACACACGCGACGAAGTCCTGGGCGGGAACCCCCGTATTCTCAAGAGCGGTCAGCATCCGGAACACTACTACAGCGCGATGTGGGAGGACCTGGTGGCGGGGAAGACATGGGTCGGGCGTTTCACCAATCGCCGGAAAGACGGCAGCCTGTACGAGGAAGAGGACACGATCTCGCCCATTCTGGACAGTGCCGCCCGGATTACCAGCTATGTGGCCGTGAAGCATGATGTGACCCAGCGCAACCAGCTGGCGGAGCAACTGCGGCAGACCCAGAAGATGGAGGCGGTCGGGAATCTGGCCGGCGGGGTGGCTCACGATTTCAACAACATTCTCATGGTCATCACCAACTACACGGAGTTCGTCAAGAGCGCCCTGCCGGACGATGACGAGTCACAGGAGGACCTGGACGAGGTCCTCAAGGCAGCTACCCGGGCGTCCAACTTGACCCGCCAGTTACTCGCTTTCTCACGGCGCCAGGTGATTGCTCCCCGGCCGGCTGACCTGAATGAGATTGTGGCCGACATGGAGAAGATGCTGCGTCGCTTGATCGGCGAGACGATCACACTTGAAGTCAGGCCTGACGAGACCATCGGCCTGGTGAAAGTTGATCCCGGCCAGATTGAGCAGGTCCTGGCGAATCTTCTGGTTAATGCCCGCGACGCTATGCAGGATGGCGGCGTCGTCACCCTTCAGACAGGCTTGGAGACCGTCGACGACCAGAGCGCTTCGTTGTACCTGGATGGGCAGCCTGGAGAGTACGCCGTGCTCATGGTCACCGATTCCGGCTCAGGTATGACCGATGAGGTCAAATCACGTGTTTTCGAACCGTTTTTCACAACGAAGGAGGAGGGACGTGGCACGGGGCTGGGGCTGGCGATGGTCTATGGGATCGTCAAACAGCACAGCGGCTTCATTCATCTCGAAAGCCGCCTCGGTATTGGCACGACCTTCCGCGTCTTCCTTCCGCTGGCGGATGAGGGCGCATGTGATGTCAGCAGTGATGTCCGGCCAGCCGTTGCGGACGGCGGTTCCGAGACCGTCCTGGTGGTCGAAGATGAGGTCACGGTCCGCCAGACCATGGTCTACATGCTGCAGAAGCTGGGCTATCGTGTGCTGCAGGCAGACAATGGCAAGAGCGGGCTGAAAACGGCTCTTGAGAACCGTGATGACCTTCGTCTGTTGGTGACGGATGTCGTGATGCCCGAGATGGGAGGCAAGGCGCTGGCCGACGTGGTGAAGTCGATGATGCCTCAGGTGAAGATCATCTTGGCTTCCGGCTATCCCCGCAGCCATTTGGCGACCCACTATAATCTGTCAGAGGACATCCGGGTTCTGCAGAAGCCGTTCACGGTTACGAGTCTGTCCGAGATGGTGCGGGAGGCCCTGGACGGGTAACATTTCCTCCTTGCGGTGATGGTTGGGCGGGCGCGTGTTTCCGTCACTGCCCACAGACGCCGCCTCTGCGCGGCTGGTCGAGGAGTCGCTGAAATGTCCAAAGGTGAGAAGACGCCGGTCACTCCCGCTGTTCGTTTCCTCAGGCGGGAGAAGGTGACCTTCACGCATCATCTTTACACGTACGTTGAGAAGGGGGGGACGGCGATTCCCGCTGCGGCTTTGGGCGTGGCTGAGCATGCCGTCGTGAAGACGCTGATCATGGCAGACGACGCGAAGGCGCCGTTCATCGTCCTGATGCACGGCGACCGAATGGTGTCAACCAAAGCTCTGGCTCGGGCAATGGGGGTCAAGCGGGTCGGGCCGTGTGATCCAGCTGTTGCGCAGAGGCATTCCGGCTATCGGGTTGGGGGAACGTCGCCGTTCGGGACTAAGCGGCAGATGCCGGTTTTCATGGAACGTAGCGTGCTGGACCTGCCTACGATCTACATCAACGGGGGGCATCGGGGATATCTGGTAGGGGTGTCACCGGAGGTCGTGGCCCAGGTGACGCAGGCGACGCTTGTCGATGTGGCCAACTGATTCCCCGCTCAGCCCATCTCCCGGGGGTGTGGTGTACCTCAATCTGCTTGGACCAGCGGCTCGAAGTGATCGAGAGTGCGGTCGATTGCTCCCCTCCATGTGTCCACCACGCCTCTCGCGCGCTTCCCCAGGGCAGCGCGTTCGGAAGGCGCAGTGAGCAGGCCGTCGAGGGCTTCCTTCAGCCCTTGACCGTCGTCCACCTCGACCGCGCCATTTCCATCCCGAAAGATCTGTGCAACAGCCCGGAAGTTCTGCATGTTACTTCCGTAGATGATGGGCTTCCCGAAAATGGCTGGCTCGATGATGTTGTGTCCGCCTTCGTTGCCGGCGAGACTCTTGCCGACGAATACGACATCTGAGGCCCCGTAGAAGTCCATGAGCTCCCCGGTCGTGTTCACCACCAGCACATCGACGGGTTCGGGAACGCCATCCGCCGCCGGTCGATCACGTGGCTGAAGCAGGCGATAGCTCAGGCCCTTCTCCTGCAGAACGGACTCCACATCGGCCGTGCGTTCGTGGTGGCGGGGGACCAGCACCAGGCGGGCGGCGGGGTGCTTCCGGCGCAGCTCAATGAAGACGTCACAGACCAGCTCCTCCTCGCCAGCGTGCGTGCTGCCAGCCGTCCACACGACTCGCTCTCCAGGGCCGAAAACGCTATCCAGGATCTCTGACTTGTCATTTCCTGAGACATCGGGGACCTGATCGAACTTCATCGTGTTGCAGGGATAGGCCGGGACGTCTTTTCCGATCACGCTTTGCACCCGGTGGACATCCTCTTCTGTCTGCATACACATGACCGTGAAGGCCTTGAAAAGGTCACCGAAGAACCAGCGGTGTCTGGCATAACCTTCCGCTGAGCGATCTGACAGCCGACCATTTGCCATCACAACTGGGATCCTGCGGCGGCGAGCCAGGAGAATCATGTTGGGCCAGAACTCCACCTCGAAGATGACCACGGCGCGAGGCCGGACGAGGCCGAGGGTTCGTCGCACGGGGAGCCACCAGTCGAGAGGGGAGTAGATCAGCACGACTGAATCAGGCAATTTCCCGGTCGCGACGGCATGCCCGGTGGTGGTCGTTGTCGACACCACGAAGGTGAGTTCCGGATTCCGCTCCTGCCAACGGCGAACGAAGGAAACCGCCGCGACCATCTCGCCTACGCTGACCGCGTGGATCCACACCGGTCGGTCCAGGGCTGCAAGCGCCTGACGCCGCTGCTGCGAGAAACAGCCGAAACGTTCCCAGAAGTCATGCGAAAAGCCGCCGCGGCGGGTGAGCTTCCAGATGAAGAAGGGAAGATACAGGATGAACGCGGGGATAAAGATCAGATTGTAGGCGAGCAGCTTCATGCCTCAATGAAACTGGCGAATGGCAGAAATCAAGTGCTGGGGGGCGCTCCTCGAGCCGCTCGCGCTGTGACTTTCACTTCCGTGAGCGCGGCTTGCGTTGGCGGAATAACCAGCGGCGACTCTCGATTTTCAGTCCATCGCGTGTCGCCACATACTCCTTGAGGATTTGGCGTGTCATGAGGCCGGTATCCTGAACAGAGGGAGACAGCTCCGCCAGAATCCGGCGGAGTTCCGGGAATCGTCCGCCTCCTCCCGCAATGGTGTAGCTATTCAGGGCCACGCGCAGTTTGGTACCCGGGGCCACGGCACGTCCATCAGGCCATTCCAGAGCGGTCACCTTTCCTCTATGGTCTACTCGGACGACAATTCCCCAGGGACCGTTGTAGACATAGGACTTCCGATTCCGGGCTTGCTCCTCCAGGATCGTCGTCAAGGCAACCGTGTCGAGTTCAGCGATTCCGACAGCGTTCTCGTAGGGGACAAGCATGAACAGGTCCTGGTTTCTGATGGGGCCTGCGTCGAGCGTGCCCTTTGAGAGGCGTCCGTGCAGAACCACCTGTGCTTTGGTCTTCGCCGCGATGGCCATGCAGAGCAGCTCGCTGGCCTGACAGGTCTCTCCCGGCGTCCCGGAGGAGCTGAGCGGGGCTCCCAGTGTACCGATCTGTGCACTTTCATCTGTCGCGGCCGTCGCCACCAGGCGTTCCACGATGTCTCCGGTTGCCGCGTATGGAGGCACATCCGGGGTAACATCGATCAAGTGCGATTCAAGTTGCAGGACCGCGTGTTTCTCCGTGTCGACCGTGGCCTTGATGACTCCGAGTTGCTTGCCCTTCTCGCCGGCCTGAACGTACCAGGTTCGTGCGCCGATTCTTCGCCCGGACATCGGCCGGTGTGTGTGCCCTCCGAGGATGAGGTCGATTTCCGGGAAGCGGTTGGTGATGGCCGGTATCTCATTCACCTGCCGTGGGTCCTTCTCCAGCCAGCCTTGGTGCAACGCGAGGACGATCATATCGGGTCGGCTTGCCAGCACCTTGGGGAGGAGTGCCTCGAGCATCGCTTCCGCTCGCGTGACCTGGAACCCAGCCATCGCCTTCCCCCAAAGCCACTGGTCGAGGTAGCTGGCCGTAGCCCCGATGACCGCGACTCGGACCCCATTCCGAGTGAACTGACGCCACGCCGGCCATGAGTCGGTTGTTCCGTTCGTCGTGAGGGTCAGATTTCCACACAGTGTTGCTTGCCCAACCGTTCGGCAGAGCTCACGACAACGGGCAACGCCAAAGTCGAGGTCATGGTTGCCCGGGACCCAGACATCATACTTCAGCGCCACCAGCATCTGTGCCGCAATCTCCCCTCGTGAGTGGGCTGTCACCCAGGAGCCCTGGCACGTGTCTCCGCAGTCGATCAGTAACACATTCTCCTTGCCGGCCGAGCCCCGCTCTCTGGTGATGAGTGTCGCCAGCCGGAGCCAGTCCCCGCTTCCCTCGGTGAGAGCTCCAGGCACGAACTGCCCATGGATGTCGGTTGTCTGCAGGAGCGTGATGGTCTTTGTCTCAGCCAGAGCCTGACTGCTCAGCAGGACGAGCCCTGTCAAGAGGGCGTTGAGCGACCTCGGCAGGAGGCGTTCGAGTGGGTTCATCATTGACTCCTTGGTCAGGGGGAGGTACTCGCCCGTTGAGTCCCCCAGGAACGGTCGTTTGGGCCTGCTTGTCGATGAGTCCTGGGCAGGGCGGGAGGGAGGACCCGGAACTCACCAACGCCACGTCGGTGCGAGTCTTCCTTCCCTCAGGAGCAGGGACAGACCGAAGCGCAGTCCCCGGGTTGTTACCATGAAATCGGAGCACTTCAGGAGTTCCAGAGCCATCTCCAAAATGAGCAGGCCGGTTGGGAGCACAGAAGCTCGTCCGGGCTCCATGCCCGGAACTTGAGCCCGTTCCTCGGTTGACAGACTCCAGAGCCACTCCCGGGTTGTGCGCAAGGCGTCCTGCCCGCTCCGCCATCCGTGGACCTTTTCGGGCGCGTAAGCGGTCAACTCCTGGGTCAACGCTGCGAGCGTACTGGCCGTTCCGCCGCTGACTATGATCAGGGGCGTCAGGCCGGGAGCCTGAGCGCTGTGTATGGCTGCGCAGTGCGGCGCCAGAATGGCTCGGATCGCGTCTTCAGCCTGGGATACTGCTACACCGTTTGGGCATCCATAGAGCCCAAAGCGCTCTCCATGCCGCACGCAACCGGCATTCACACTGGCGGAGTAAACGCAGCGAGCGGGCGGCCCCGCAGAGAGTTCAGTGCTGCCCCCGCCGATATCGATGCTCACCACAAAGGCATCCCGGGGGTGGTCACTTGAGGCGCCTCGGAAAACGGCGGCGGCTTCTTCTTCTCCGGTCAGGATGATGGGACAATGGCCCAGGGCGGCTTGGCAGGCGTCGGTGAAGTCACTCCCATTGGTGGCGTCGCGAGCCGCACTCGTGGCAACTGTTACGCCGATTCCCCTCGTGTTCGGCTCGGACGTGGCCGCTTCCCGGAAGTCAACAGCAGCGGAAACCGTGCGTTCGATGGCGTCAGGCAGAAGGCCCCCCGTCTGTCCCAGCCCTTCCCCCAGGCGGGTTGTGCGGTATCGTTCGACCGTGGGACGCAGGGCGTGCCCGCCCCTTTCGCCGGCGCTCAGCAGAAGCGTACTGTTGGTGCCAAGGTCAAGTGCGGCCCAGCGCTGTTCCATGGAAACCTCGGGAGAACGACAGTCCTGGCCGGGCGAGCCGGTCAGTCATTCATGACCTCGGCCAGTTCACTCTTGTCGATGAATTGCTCGAAGTCTTCCTTGACGGAGGCTTTCATGTAGGCTTCGAGCGGGGTAATGACATCGTCATTGAGCAGCCGCAGAAGGTCGCTGTCCATCGTCTTCATGCCCCTGGCCCGGTTGCCCTCGATGATGGTCCGGATGTTCGGGATATTACCCTCTCGGATCGTCGATCCCAGGGACTCGTGATAGAGCAGGATTTCGTGGACGGCGGCTCGGCCCTTACCATCAGCGGTTCGGCACAGAAGCTGTGAGACAACCGCCTTGAGCGACTGGGCGAGCATGGCTCTCATCTGAGGTTGTTCATCGGCTGGAAACGCATCAATGATGCGGTCCACGGTCTTCGGGGCGTTGTTGGTGTGCAGCGTCCCAAAGACGAGTAACCCCATGGCCGCACAGGACAAGGCCAGGCTGATCGTTTCGAGGTCACGCATCTCACCCACGAGCACGATATCCGGGTCGGCCCGCATGGAGCCGCGCAACGCGGCGCCGAACGTCTCGGTATCCGAGCCGACTTCACGCTGCACGATGATCGACTGTTTGTTCATATGGACAAACTCGATCGGGTCCTCGATCGTGATGATGTGCTTGTGGTGGTTGACGTTGATGTAGTCGATCATCGCTGCGAGCGTCGTCGACTTCCCGCTTCCAGTTGGGCCGGTGACCAAGGCCAGGCCGCTGGTGTACTCGCAGATCTCCTTCAGTACCTGGGGAAGATGGAGGTCCTCAAGTGTCTTGATCTTGGTCGGGATGATTCGACAGATGCACCCCATGCCGAAATGGTTGAAGAAGTAGTTCGTTCGGAAACGGGCCACATCGCGGATTTCGTAAGCGTAATCGAGATCGCGGTTTTCCAGGAAGAACTCCCACTTCTCGGGGGGGCAGATCTCCTTCAGCACGCCCTCCATATCCTCGGTTGTGAGCGCTGGTTCATCAAGCTCCTCCAGTTCCCCGTGGATGCGGATCTTGGGAGGGAGGCCGACGCAGAGGTGCAGGTCGGAGCCGTCCAGCTCCATCATCGCGGTCAGAAAATCGTCAATTCGTGGCATATCCGTTCACCCGTGTTAGCGATGGATTGTTCCCGTGTCGAGGGGCTGCCCTCAGAACCAGCGGCGCTTCTTCTTCCCCTTGCTCGCTTCCTCGGCTGCTTTCTGGGCTTCGCGCGTATGCATCTGATGGAGCAGTTCTTCATTCTGGACGAGTGGCTCGGTCTGCTCGTAACTACGAACGTCCGACATGTACAGGTCGAAGTAAGATTGCTCCATCAACGTCATCCCGATGTTGCGGCCAGTCTGAATGACCGACGGAAGCTGGTAGGTGTCGCCCTCACGGATGAGGTTCCCGACCGCCAGGGTACCGAGCATGACCTCGACTGCCAAGCAAACCCCAGTGTTGTCGGCATTGGGCAGCAGTTGCTGACAGACGACGCCCTTCAGGCTCTCCGCGGCCATCGCGCGGATCTGGGCCTGCTGGTTCGGAGGGAACACATCCAGTACGCGGTCCATCGTGCTGGAGGCACTGCCGGTATGCAGCGTGCCGATGACCAAGTGCCCAGTCTCTGACGATCGGATGGCCATCTCAATCGTCTCCAGATCTCGAAGCTCACCGATGACGATGATGTCGGGATCCTCGCGCAGGGCTGCCCGGAGCGCGTTTCCGAAGCTCTTTGTGTGCGCCCCGATCTCTCGTTGAGTGATGTTACAGCCCTTCGGTGGGTGGGTGATCTCGATTGGGTCCTCGACCGTTATGATGTGGTCGCGTCGGCTGCGGTTGATCAGGTCCACCAACGCTCCGAGGGTCGTTGATTTGCCGCAACCTGCGGGCCCGGTTATGAGAATAAGGCCTTGGTGGTAGGTGGTCAGTTTCTCGATAACTTCCGGCTTCAGGAAACCGAGCTCCTGTAGCGTACGTGGTTGCTGATCGATGACTCGGTATGATCCGGCAACACCGAGGCGTTGCAGCATAGTATTCGTCCGGTACCGATCGTTCCCACTGATGGCGTAGCTGTAATCGAGGTCGTGTGTCTTCTCGTAGATGTCGCGTTGGAAGTCGTTGAGCAGGGAGAGATTCAGCTTCTCGGAAGATTCGGGCGTAATCACCGCCTGGTCAGTGAGGAGGTAGACATTCTGATTCCTGCGCACAAACGGCATGGCCCCGCTTGAGACGTGGATGTCACTGCAGCCGGCTTCGCGTCCTTTCATCAGGAACGCATTCATTAACTCCCGGGCCTGTTCCGGCTCCATCTGCTCGGCCTGGGACAGATCCGGCCAGCCCTGGGCCCAATCGTCGCTTTCCGCGTAGTCGATCCCGGGGTCTTCGACAACGGGCACGCTCGCCTCCGCTGCTTCGTATTCCTCCTCCTGGGGTTCCTCAACGGGTGGAGGAGTGGGCTCCTCGACGGCTGGAGGCGCGGGCTCCTCGGGCGCCGCGGCACCGTCGTCGTCATCTTCGAAGACGCTGAAGGGGGGGAAGGTTGGAAGACGGGCTTCCTGAGTTGACATCTCGAGCAGAGCTTCAAGACGCTCGACATTTTCGCAGAGGTCGTTGTCAACAGCGACTTGAGCGAACGTGAGCAACTCGGGCTCGATCTCTGCTTCCTGCATGGCATCGGCAATGCTGATGCAGGCGTCTCGAGACAGGAGTTCCTCGCTGACCGCGTGGAAACAAAACCATTCTATCTCTCGGTTCATCCAGGCAGACCTTTCAACCTGAGGGCCTGTCACACAACGGCAGGCCGGCGTTGTACGTTGCGAAGCAACTCAAGATACCCCCCCGTCTCCTTCACGCCAAATTCTCTGTTGCCCCGAAACGTCAGAGCAGGCGATCCACGTTCACATAATAGCCGGGGAAAAGCTCGTCCAACGCGTCCCCGAGCCCTTCGTCTTCCGCCGATTCTGCGGCCAGTTCCTGGTAGAGGTCAAAATCGATATGGGTGGCTGCTGCCGCCTGTCCCGATTCGCGATCGAAGATGATGAAGGCGAGACGATTTGAGTCTTTCGAGGAGAAATCGTAGAGCAGCTCATTCCGGATTGGGTCAATTTCGCTGTCGGGAGCCCGGTAGAGTTGGTACTTGATATACTCCACCAGCCGATCGTCCAACCGGTGCTGCAACAGAGATATTTTTTCAATGAACGTCCGGCGGGTAAGTGTCAGCCGGCAGTCGGGCAGGTCGATGGCGTCGCCAGAGTCGAAGATCGACTCGCTGAGCGACTCCATCTGTTTCTCGGCTTTTTCCCACTGCGTGGCATCCTCCAGCGGCATGAAATGGATCAGCCAGCGGACCTCGTCGTCGCGATAGAGCAGCGGAATGTCCAGGAAGAAGCGTGTTTCACACGCCTCACAGGTCACGCAGTTGAGTTCGCCCTCGAAGAGCTCCTGCACGGCCGTTTCGCCTGGGCGAAGGACGGTGGTGGTTTCAACGACTTGCTGTTCGCTGCACTGGGGACAGGTAACCGGGGCGATCTCGCCCCCGGAGAGGTCTGACGGGGTGTTCACAGGTTTCTCGCGTCCTTTCGTGTAAGTGTTGCGGATACACATTGGCGCAGCTGTCACCAGAACGGCCGACGTTGCGAGTCGACGGAGCGGGTAAGATTGCGGCCGGTGGCTGTGCCGGTCCACATCGTCGACCGGTCGCCTCGGGTCTCACCACATCCGTCGCCGGCACGCCTGGCGCTGCTGGGCAGGGGGCTGGAGGCCCGAATGCATCCGAACCCAGTAACATAACTATCACAGGCGGAACTGCAACGGAAGCACGATCTCGAGTCCGGCCGGGAGGTGCGCCGCTCGCGGCGGCAGGGCCGAAGTCCCTCGCGCTTATCCACGCCGTTGTGAGGGCAAGTTGGCCGCTGTCCTTGGGCCATGCTGTCCGTTACACCATCTCTACCTTGCCGCTTTCCGCTGAACGGTTGAAGGCGAGGCACACCTTGAGTGTGTCGATCGCCTGGTCGATGCCGTTGTTGGGGGCAGTCCCTGTCTGAATGCAGTTGATCATGTGCTGGTGTGGACTCGGAACGTTGTCCGCGAGGGGCAGCTCCTCCGGCTTCCCATCCATCGCCGTAAGGCGGATCGCTCCATCCTTCACCACAACACTCCCTCTGTGCCCCAAAATCCCGTAGTTCTCCTCGGGGGCAACGGCAGCGTGTCGATTCACTTCCAGCAGGCCTGTCCCGTTCTCGCACTCGATCAGTGCGTAGTCCGCATCGTCCAGCCCAAACCCCGCCGTAACACATAGAGCCCTGCCATACACGGTCTGCGGTTTGCCCAGGACCCAGAGAAGCCAGTTGACGGTGTGCGAACAGAATTCGTTGATTCGGCCTCCGGAGAGTTCTTTTGACGAGCGCCAGTGCCCGCTGGCTTCGATCTCGCGCCAGCGCGCGGATGGCGCTGGTGCATGCAAGCGTGCCCACGCCGACACCGTGCCGCCGATGCGTCCTTCCTGTTGGGCTCGCTGCAGCGTCACAAGGGGCGGGTTGCAGCGCTGGGTGAAATTTGTGAGGAACACGCCAGGACTGGCAGCCACGGCGGCGCGCATCGCTTCAGCATCTTCCAGATTGAGTGCAATGGGTTTCTCGGACATCAGGTGCTTGCCGCTCGCAGCAGCGGCCAACATGTAATCCAACCGGGCGAATCCCGGGGTGGCGATGACGAGGATGTCAACGTCGGATTCGATGACCGCCTGCCCCGACGGCAGCGGCGTGGCTTCCCACTCATCTGCCCGTTTCGCGAGGCAGCTTTCATCGACGTCATAGATGTGGGTCACTTTGGCGGCCCCGGTCGCCTGGAATCCGTTAACGTGCACGGGGGAGATGCCCCCGCAGCCGATCAGTCCAACTTTCAACATCGTGAGTTCGCTCCTCATGTGTACCGTTCATCTCCGGAACCGCCGTAGAGTACATACTCTGCAGAGAGTGCTATATCAACTCCCTCGCACACGGGACTGGCGATGTCAGCCGAACCCCTCTGCCTATGGCGCCTCACGGATCACGCGGCATATTGGTGGAGGTCCCATTGCGCGATCGCTCCATCTTACATTGCTGCCCACAGAAAGGCTCTGTCACATGTCGGATGAGATGACCCCGGCTGAACGGGTGATGGCCACCTTCCGCAAAGAGAAGATGGATCGCATCGCGATCTTCCACTCAGGTTTCTCCTCGCGAGTGGGGAGCGAATTGCTCGGGCGTGAAAGCTACAGCGGGGGCGGCATTAACCAGTGGCGAGAGGCGAGCGCCCTCTGGGATGGGCCCGAGGCCCACGCGGAGTTCGTTGCGAAGACGACACAGGACGCTCGGGATCTGGCCAGAATCTGTCACGCCGATTTGATCCGCATCGCTTACTGGCGGATGCCGACCAAACCGACGACGAAGATCGATGACCTGACCTTCCTGTATGGCGATCCGGACGGCGACTATACCGTGCGTCAACTCGATCCCGTGACGGAGCTCTTCCAGGAGATCGACAAGAGGGACTCACGAGCCCCTCAGACCGTCGATGATCTGGAGCCAATTGTCGAGGCCAGCGAACGGGGCATCGAGAATTGCACGGTTTCTCCGAGTGCCTTCCAGGCACAGATGGATGCCGTCGAGTACTTCGGCCCCGACTACGCGATTCCGGGGGCGGGGCCCGGGGTGGCCGTGTCCAACCGTGATGCGCTCTGGCTTGAGGCGGTCGCTGCGCGCCCGGATCTGGTCGAACGCTTCCTCGAGTGTCAGTGCGTCCGTAGTTGCGCTCGAGTCGAAGCCCAGAAAGACCTGCCGCTGGACATTCTCATGGGGGGTGGTGATTTCTGCGGCAAGCACGGCCCCAACTACTCGCCTGCGTTCTTCCACAAGGCCATGCTGCCGCGGCTGAAACGTATCAACGATGTCGCCCACAAGTATGGCAAGTACACGGTATTCGCGAGTGATGGCAATCTGTGGCCGGTCGCTGACGACCTGTTCGACGCCTCGGGTATGGATGCTTTCCACGAGATTGATCGACTTGCCGGGATGGACCACTGGCGCCTGCGGGAGCGGTACCCCAATCTGACCTGCTTCGGCAACATCAGTACCATCACACTGCACCTGGGGACGAAGGAGGATGTCATCCACGAGTGTCGCGACAACGCCGAAGCGGCTCTCCAGCTTGGTGGGGTGCTCTGCGGCGTAAGCAACCAAGTGGTCCCGCTCGCCCCTATCGAGAACGTCATTGCCATGATCGAGACGCTCGAGGAGTACCATTGATGCACTGCTTCCGGGGGCCGAGCAGTCGGATGAGGATCCAGGGGGTCTTTTGCGCAACTGCCTTTGTGTTCTACTCAGCAGCAGTCGTCGCTGCAACTGCGGACCTGGCTGAGCTCGAGAAGCGTCTCCCACAGTCGCGCGGGCGGGTTCAGGAGCGGGACCTGCGGGAGTACGGGGCCGGCATTCTCGGGACTGGTGACACGGGGAGAGGGCTGGGATTCCTGAGTCGCTTGGTGGGTGAGCAGATTGAGGGGCGCGCAGAGCGCCTCAACACAGCCCAAATCAAAGCGTTGGGGCCGGTTGCGGATGCTTTCCTCCTGTTCATCTACTTCCATGACCTGGGCGATGGCTTCCGCTTCCGTTCGGATGTGGCTGAGTGGATGCTGGGGAAGGAAAAGAGGCTGGGACTGGTGGTGGACACCATCGCCGTCGAAGACGATCGGGGACGTCTCTACAAGGTCCTGCAGGCTCTCTATGACCATGACCCGGAGAATCGTGACCGCCTGTTCCGGCTCATTCTGGCTCTGAGCGTCGTGTGGGATGGCCCCCAACCCCCAATGCATGGGCAGATGGGTGGCGCTCAGCCCGCCGTTGGGGCTGATCCAATCAAGGTCTACGACCACTTCCTGAAATTGTACCAAAGCAATCGGGCGAAGATCGCCTACCGAAATCTATCCGTCCCTGCCCTCACGTTCATGGTCCACTTGCCTCTGCCTGCGTCGGAACTCAACTGGATCATCAAGAATGTCAAGGGTTCAGCCCCCACGTGGAAACGCAAGTTCAGCGACATCGAGTACGACGTTCCCCGCATGGACCGGCGCATCTACCAATGGCCACACGGTGTCTACACGCTTCCGGCAATTGAGAAGCTTGGAGGGATCTGTGTCGACCAGGCTTACTATGCGACCCTCACAGCCCGAGCGTACGGGATCCCCGCGTTGATCTTTCTGGGCGAGGGACGACGTGGCCCACACGCCTGGTTCGGCTACATGAGGGACGAACGCAATTGGGAGCTGGATGCCGGACGGTACGCGTACGACAAGTATGCCACCGGGCAGGCCTGGCACCCCCAGCTGAACCGTCCCATGACCGACCATGACGTGGAGTTTACCTGTGACCGGGCCCTCAACTCGCCCCGGGCTCGTTCTGCCAGGCAGCATGCTCGATTGGCGGCCGTTCTTCTTCAGCTCGGGCTGCTTAAGCAAGCCGATCAGTGCGCCGATCTCAGCCTCCTGCAGGTGTCGATTCAGGAGTGGCCGTGGCGGATCAAGGAAGAGATCCTGAGGAAAGAGAAAGACGCCGACGCATTGCTGTCTCTATTCAGCCGCAAGGCGAAAGCGTTCCATCGCTACCCGGATCGAGCCGCCGCCATTCGCCAGGAACAGGCGGAGTTTCTACGGAAGTTGGGGCGCGACAAGGAAGCTGCCAGGCTCCTGCGCATCAACGAGAGTCGCCTGGGAAAGAAGCGGGATGACCTCGCCCGGGCTCTCGCTTCGGAGCAGGTACAGATCGCCTACGACAGCGGAGACTACCGGAAGGCCCGGATGCTGGTGGAAGACCTGCTCAAGAAACAGAAGTATGAGGGACAGAAGATCGTGTCGGTTGTCCAGGCTTACATCTCGCTCACCGCTGAGACCAAACAACAGCGGGAGGCCGCCAGATTCCTTGGCCGTTTCCTCGAAGGCATGATCAATCGCACCGACGATCCCCACCACAAGGCCGCTCTCTACGGCCTGTTGCTGACTGCCTACGAGAACGCAGGAGATGAGCGCAAAGCGGATCGTATAACGAAACGCCTCCAGCGCCTGCGCTGAGGCCCGGTCGTGGGAGGGGACCGCTTACGCTGTGCGCGGCGTGGTTCAGACAGAGCCCTGACCAGCGGGAGGGGACCGCTTACGCTGTGCGCGGCTCGGTTCAGACAGGCTTGCCCCTACCCCTTGATCGGGGCCATGTAGGCATCGAAGAGGGTACGGATGTAGCTCATGACTCGCACCGGATCGGACGTCTGGGGCGCCTCGATCAGCACGAACCCCCGGTAGCCGGAGCCGCACAGCAGACCGAACAACTCCTGCCACGGGTAGTTGGTCAGGCACAGGTCACGGCAGTGTACGAGCCCGATGCGCCCCCGCAACATGTCGAAGTAGGGCGCGATCGATCCCTCTTCGGCCTCAGGTTGGTTCGAGTTCCAGCATGCGACCACATTCGCGTGATCGGCTACCTCAAGAATCGTCTTGATGTGCGGCACGTACTGCGTGCCACGTCCATGGACCTCGAGCCGGATCTGGACCCCTTTCCCTTGTGCGTACTCACCACACTCCCGGAGGGACTCACCAATCTGCTGAAGCGTCTCTTCCTCGCTCTTGCCTTCAGGGAAGCCATTGGGGCGCACCTTCACACCTGAACACCCCAGGTCGGCGGCCAGGTCCACATACGCTGCGGTTCCATCAATGTTCCGGCGCAGTTCTGCGGGATCCGCCGAGTGGTACTCGAAGGCGCTGCCGAGCCCGGCAAGTTCGACGCTCGAGTCATCGAACATCTTGCGGACATCAGCTCGTTCGGCGGCGGAGAGCGTCACTTCCACTCCATGGGCGTGCGTGGTCCGCAGTTCGACTCCCTCAAACCCCGTCTCTTCACAGGTTTTGATCAGGGTCGGCACATCCATGTCTTTGCCGATTTGGTAGGTGACCAGTCCAAGCTTCATTGCTGCTCCCGTTCCTTGGGGGTTAATTCGGGCCGCTGCTCGCCCGGCCTCTCTTGGGCAATGTGGTTCCGTACCGGGCTGAGACGAGATGATGTTAACCTGCTTTTGTCGGCGGCGCAAGAGCTAACCGGAGGCGGGCGTGACTGGTCAGTTGGTCGTGGTTGATTGAGGGACACCCGTTCTTCAGATGGAATGGCGTTGACAAGCAGGAGGAACGGCACACCGCTGCGCTACGTGCCTTACTACAAACGGGTCATCTCTGGTGACGGAAATCGTTCGTAGTTAGCTACGTAGGCCTTGCCGGAGTGGCGTCTCCGGGCTCTCACACGACGACACGTTGAGAGTGTCTCGATCGTTCGGGGACGTGAGCTTGGCCCGGGAGAAGCCATGGTGCGGATTGGTCTCCCGCCGCTTGACCATGTGTCGCTCCCCGATTCCCCAACGCCAGGACGGCTTCGAGTGTCGGACGCGCAAGCCCCAGCGCACCCGAGCGGATGATCCACTTCCAGATCGTCTCGCTCTTCTTCCAGCCGCAGGTGTAGGCCGCATGACGGATCTTGCCGGCAAGACCGGGCTTTGTCGCAGCACTTCGGATGACCCCGGGCCAACTGTAGTACTGACGATAGGCCTGGCGGTATCCCCGTTCGAGTTGCTCAGGAGACATTTGGGCCGGCTGGAATACGGCGTGCCGGGTGTTGTACTTGGTCCAGTCTCTGGTCAGAATGCGTCCTTCGGCATTGAGACGGGCGGTCATACGCGTGCCCGGATAGGGAGTGAGAATGTGGAATGTTGCTGTCTCGATCCCTTGTCTCAGAGCCCAGTCGACGGTTCGTTCAAAGACGCTCGGGTCATCCTGGTCAAAGCCGAAGACGAAGCTCCCGTTGATCATGACGCCGAGATCGTGCAGTTTGCGGATGGCTTCAGCGTAGTCGTGTCCCAGATTGTGCCGTTTCCCCTGAGATCCCAAGGCTTCGGCAGAGAGCGTCTCAAACCCGATGAAGAGACTGCGGAGTCCGCACGCAACGGCGTGCTCCAACGTGTGGCCTCGCAGCACGGTCCGCACCGTCCCCGCGGCCTGCCAGAGCCTGTCCATGCCTTTCATGCCGATGAAGAGGGCATCGGCGAACTCCGGACTGCCGAACAGATGGTCGTCAAGGAAGTAGAGGTGCCGGCCGGGAAGCTCCGTGATCTCGGCAAGCGCCCGGTCGACTCGAGCGGTGTAGAACGACCGGCCAGTGCCAAAGAAGCTCTCCTGGTAGCAGAAATCGCAGCGATGCGGGCAGCCCCGCGACACGACGATGGTGTTCGGGACGAGGTATGCGTTCACGGGGCAAACGCGAGTGCCAATGACACACCCACGTTACCCCTGAGAACAACCCAAGGAACTGACCACGGATTACACTGATTCCACGGATACCGGAAAGAGGGATTGGGAGTGTGGGCCCCTGCGGGGC
>JABHEG010000004.1 GCA_018676675.1 Lentisphaerota bacterium | reverse complement strand
CGGCGGAAGCAGTGGTGTGGCAACCCCACGCGATCCCTCGGCCAAATCTTCAGTGTTGCCGAAGATCGTATTGATTGCGTTCATTCTGCTAATCGTGCTCCTTGCGGTTGGCGGCGTTATCGGTGCGAAGTTCCTGAAAGATAACGAATCCAAGATTGTCGCCGCCGTATCGCGACGAGAGAACCCTCCTCCACGCCCTGCGGGGCCCCCCGTCTCGCCACCCACTGAGCATCCGCCGCCTAAGGTTGAGGTCAACGCGGTGACGACCTACGGAGACGGGCACGTGTCGGCCCAGTTGCCGCCGCCAACAGCGCCTTCCGCGACCATCGAGACAGAAACAGGAAACGGGAAGTTCATCACCGCGATCGAGGTGGTCACGGAAGTGAAGGGCGACCCCCCGAAGGAGGCCGGGTCAACGACGAAGCCGGTGACAGTCGACCTCCCCGCAACGGTGGTTGGCTCAGGGGCGAAACCACCCGTTAAAATCAACGTGGAGACCGGCGGCTCCGAGAAGGGCGTCACTGTGGCTCTCCCGCAGCGTTACGCCCCTGTGAGCGTCGACATTACGCGACGTACCGGCTCTGTCCCAGGTTCGATCAATTTGACCGGCACTGAAGACGTCCCGGAGCCCCTCGTGACGACCGAAGCCGTCCCGTTTGTCCGGGATTTCGATCGCGCGGTTTCGCTCCAGAGGGCCGGCGAACTGGACCAGGCTCTTGAGTACTACGGGCGCTATCTGGAGCGGCGACCGGGCCATGCCGGGAGCTACAACAACATGGGCGTGATCTACCAGGCAAAGGAGGAGTTCTCCCGGGCAGTCAAGGCCTACAGTGACGCGATCGCGGCCGAACCGGACAACCATCGGACTTACAACAATCTGGCCAGCTGCTATATGGCTCTGGGCGAACCGGCTCGTGCCGTAGAGGCGCTCACCAGGAGCCTCCACTTGGAGGAGGACAATTTGCCTGCCCTGATCAACATGGGGGTTGCGCAGACAGCACTCGATGACTTCAGGGCTGCGGAGCGCTTTCTGAATCGGGCCATGGAACGCTACCCGGATGAGCCACGCACGGTCTACAATCTGGGAAATCTCTTTCGCTGGCGCGGGCAGACGGGCAGGGCGGCCGAGTATTACGAGCGTTTCCTCAAGACGTCTTCGGGCAAGTATGCTTCCCAGGAGAAGCAGGTTCGACGTTACCTGAAGAAGCTGGGGGAGTCTGAATGACGGACGGTCCGGCGACCAATGAGGCAGCGGAAGCAGACAGCGTTCCGCTGCTGCGGAAAGAGGTAGAGCGAAGCCGGCTTCAGATTCTCTTCCCGTTTGTGTCTGTGTTGCCTGTGCTGTCTGTCGGCCTGATGCTGATGCAGCGCTACCGCAACGCGATCGCCGACAAGACGCTCACAGACCCCTATGCCTGGGCCCGCTTCGAACGGGCCAACGGTGTTCTGCTGATTGGTTTCTCGCTGTTTTCCTTCGTGGTGATGATGCTCCTGGTCCACGGACTTCGGCGTTCGTTCCGGAGCTTTTCCGAGGAAGTGGAGCAGGCTGGGCGCGGTCGATTTGATGTTCTTCCTCAGTACGCGTCTGAGCAGGAGGTGTCACAACTTCAGAACCAGTTTACGAACGTGTTACAGGCCCTGAATGGTCTCGTTCACGACACAGGGATCGGGGCGTCGATGACCGTCGATATGGACGGGCGGATCGCGATGGTCAATCCGCTCGCCCAGTTACTCTTTGATGTTCGCCCGGACAGAGCCGAGGGACAGCTTTTCAGGGAATTTTTCGGCGGCGCAGGCGGCGAGAACCCTCACATTGTCCGAATTCTCGAGGCATCTCTGCAGACGAAAGAGCCGTTACAGGAGGAGCAGCGAGAGCTGACCTTGCCGTCAGGGCGCTCGGTTCAGGTCCGGCTGCGGACCTCTTTTCTGGCGGCCGAGCAAGGCACCCGGATGGTGATCATTCTGGTCGCCCGCAATCTGGCTGATGTAACCGCTCTGAAGAAGAATGTGGAACGGGCCGCCCGTTTCCTCACGCTCGGCTCCCTGGCAGCACGGCTTGCCCATGAGATCCGGAACCCGTTGGCTTCGGTTGCGGGGCTCGTGGAGATCCTTCGGGAAGAGACGGCCCCAGACGACGAGATGCGGATGGAGTTCATTGGGCAGATCGAGAAATCCTGTGAGAGACTGAACCGCTTCCTTGAGGGACTCATGGACATTGGGTCTCTGGAGAAGTGTGAACTTGCGGTAGTCTCCCCGGCGGAGATCCTCCAGGAGACCGTGAGTTTCAAATCGTTCGATGCGCGTAGCCAGAACAAGGAGATCTTGGTTGACTTGGAGCCGGATTTGCCTATGATTCGGGCGAACACTGATTGGCTTGGGCGGGCCTTGCTGAACGTCCTGAATAACGCTGTCGATGCAACGCCTGAGAACGGGACGATCAGTGTTTCAGCCAAGAAGCGCGTGCCGGCCGAGCGTCAACACGCCGGGCGCCCGGAGATCGAGGTAGAGATTCACAATACCGGCTCGTTCATTCCTGAAGACCAACGCGAGGCGATCTTTGATCCCTTTGTCACGGGGAAAGCGAATGGGACAGGATTGGGGCTATGTATCGTGCAGCAGGTCCTGCACGCTCATGCAGGAGCCGTTTTCGTGGACAGCGATGTGGAAACAGGCACGTCGTTCGTTTTTCGCGTGCCGATCGTGTGATGAGTTCGGGGCCGGTGGGCAGCTCTTGAGCGGACGCCTGGCGGCTACCCGAGACAGCCGCGCCTCACTCACAAGATGAGGCTATTTGGATTGCCCAACGGGACTGTTCCCGGGGCTGAAGGCAGCCTATCGAGGCGCCCCCAACTTCCTCTGCCGTGTGGGTTCAGTGGTTATGCCGCTGGCCTACGCGCGTGGAAGGGCCGTTACATACCTAAAGTCTGCGAGACATGCGGATCAGACTGGCAACGAATGCCTCCCGGTACCAAGGGGCGTTCAGAAAGCGGAAACGCCGATGATGAAGCGGAAACTTCTGGTAATTGACGATGATCCTCAGATGCGCTTCTTTCTTGAGCAGGCGTTGAAGACGGAGAACTACGACATCACGCTTGCCGAGAGCGCCGAGGAGGGGCTGGAGCACCTTCGGCAGGAGAACTTCGGTTTGATCATGACCGATGTCCGTCTGCCGGGAATGAGTGGGCTTGATGCGTTGCGGGAAATCAAGTCGATCAATCCGCAGGCAGTCGTGATCGTGATGACAGCGTTCAGCTCGCGCGACACGGCTCTGGAGGCGGTCAAGCGCGGAGCCTACGATTTTTTCCCTAAGCCCTTCAAAGTAAGCGAAATGCGGATTGTCATCCGGCGTGCTCTGGAACGGGTGGAGCTGACTGAAGAGATCGACAAATTGAAGCGGGAACTGCATAACCGCGAGAAGTTCACTGCCCTCGTAGGTCAAGGTGAGCCGTTTCTGGACATGCTGAGTCGGCTTGAGAAGGTTGCCCCGATTCCCTCGACCGTCCTGATTGTCGGCGAGAGCGGGACTGGGAAGGAACTGGTGGCTGAGGCGATCCACGACAATTCCACTCGGGCTGGGAAGCCACTCGTCAAGATCAACTGCGCGGCCATTCCCGCCACGCTTCTGGAAAGCGAGCTCTTTGGCTACAAGAAAGGCGCGTTCACCCATGCCACCTCGGATCGGGAAGGGAAATTCCAGGCGGCCCATACCGGCACTCTGGTACTCGATGAAATGGGGGATTTGAGCCTGGACTTGCAGGCGAAGCTCCTTCGGGCGCTTGAGCAACAGGAAGTTCAGCGCGTGGGCAGTGCTGTTCCAGAGCAGGTGGATGTGCGGGTCGTTGCTTCGACGAATCGGCCGCTCGAGAAGCTACTGGAAGAGAAGAAGTTCCGCGAGGATCTTTACTACCGTCTTGCTGTCTTCCAGGTACGTGTTCCGCCGCTCAGAGACCGGCTCGGCGACATCGCCGTGTTGGCTCGGCACTTCGTGAAGATGTATGCTGACCTTTTCGATAAGCCCCTGGTCGGGCTGACGGACGATGCCGTGGCTGTCCTCAACGCTTATAACTGGCCTGGGAACGTCCGTGAGTTGAAGAACTGCATTGAAGCGGCGTCGGTCATGACTGACCGGGACATCATCGATGTCGGTGATCTTCCACCTCACGTTGTTTCTGGTCGTGGAAGTGATGACCTTGACGGCCAAGGGAAGTTCTTCCTCGATGAGACGCTTTCGCGGATCGAGAAGCAGATGATCCTGGATGCTCTGACACGCACCAACGGTGTTCAAGTCAAAGCGGCTCAGCTGCTGGGGATCAACGAACGCAGCATGTGGCATCGGGTCAAGAAGTACGACATTGAGGTCGCTTCGTTCCAGACTTGATGCGGCGGTGTTGGATGTTGGCCCTGCACAAGGGGAGCCCGTTTCGGCTGACGCAGGTTGGGGGAGTGACTCTTTTGTGGCCAGCCCGAGCTTGCTCGCGTGGTTGCGGTAATTGTGTGCGGGTGGGGACCGTCAGGTGAGACATCCCAGTGGGCGGCTTGTCCCGTTCTTGCGGGAAATATGATGACGCACAGAATTCTTGTAATCGATGATGAGCCGACTGTACGGGGAATGGTGGCCCGCATCCTCAAGAAGGGCGGCTATGTTCCGGTCGAGGCGGAGGACGGTGAAGAAGGCGTCTCTCTGGCCCGGAAAGAGCCCCCCGCGTTGATCCTCTGTGACGTTCTCATGCCGCGCCAAGACGGCTACGGCACCTTGGAGAGGCTGCAGGCGGATGCTTCCACCTCAGCCATTCCCTTCATCTTCATGACCGGGAAGGGCGAGTTGGGGGATGTGCGCAAGGGGATGAACTTTGGGGCTGATGATTACCTCACCAAGCCGTTCACACGGCAGCAGTTGCTGGATGCCGTTGCTACGCGATTGGAGCGGCGTGCCAAGATCGAACAGGCGAGCCGGGAGCGGATGGATGAACTGCGGGGCAAGATCATGTACGTGCTCCCGCATGAACTGCGGACCCCTCTCACCGCCATCCTCGGGCTGGCCGAACTGCTCGTCTGCGATGCCGAAGCGATGGAAGCCGATCGTGTGGCAGATGTTGCTCAGGGAATCCTGGACTCGGGAGAACGCCTCTCCCGCATCATTGAGAACTACCTGATCTACTCTCAGATTGAGCTTATCGCTTCTGATTCTCAGCGCCTGGAAGACTTGCGGGGACATGTCACCACGACGGTGAGTGTGGACATTGTCGAGGCTGCGGGAGCAGCGGCTCGGAACGCTGGGCGAGAGGAGGACCTTGCTGTTACAGCCGAGGAATCGTCGGCCGTGGCTGTCTCCGACGATAATCTGCGTAAGCTCATTGGCGAACTAACCGACAATGCCTGCAAATTCTCGCCTCCCGGCGCCGCCGTTACTGTGACGGGGAAGCATGGCGTTGGAGGAAGGTACGATGTGCAGATCAGCGATCATGGGCGTGGCATGTCGGAGGACGAGGTGGCTGGCATCGGGGCCTACAGCCAGTTCCGACGCGACACTTTCGAGCAGCCCGGAACGGGGTTGGGGCTGGTGATCGCCAAGCGTCTGGCGGAGGTCCACGGGGCCTCATTCGAGGTCATAAGTCGGCCGGGAGAGGGGACGACAGTGGCGGTAGGCTTTGCCCTGCCTTGAGGGGAAGGCCGGCGACGCCCGGTGGAAACAAGAATGGCCGCCTTCCCGAACCCGGAAAGGCGGCCATGTGTGTGTCTACACTGCGGGCCGAATCAGGCAAGCTCGCCAGCAACCAAGTCACCTACCTCACTGGTGCTGTAGCCCATTCTCCCGGCTGCCATCGACTGCATCTTCGTTCCTGTGACGACAGCGACGGCAGCCTCAATGGCATCCGCGGCTTCAGCCTCGCCGAGCTCCCGGAGCAGCATCGCTCCTGAGCAAATCGCCGCCATTGGGTTGATGACACCCATGCCGGTGTACTTCGGTGCTGATCCGCCGATTGGCTCGAACATGCTCACCCCGTCAGGGTTGATGTTCCCGCCTGCCGCAATTCCCATTCCGCCCTGCGTGATTGCGCCCAGGTCGGTGATGATGTCCCCAAACATGTTTCCGGTCACGATGACGTCATACCATTCGGGGTTCTTCACCATCCACATGCACGTGGCATCGACGTGACAGTAATCGGTCTTGATGTCGGGGTAGTCGGCCGCGATCTCGTAGAACGCTCTCTCCCAGAGATCATAGACGTAGGTGAGGACATTTGTCTTTCCGCACAGCGTGAGCTGCCCGATCTTCCCTTCCTGCTTGTCGCTCTCTGACAGGCCGCTCCAGGGCTTCTCGGCACTGTGTCGGCGTCGGCAACACTCGAAGGCGTACCGAAGGCAACGTTCGACTTGGAAGCGGTTGTAGACCATTGACTGGACCGCGACCTCGCTCTCCGTCCCCTTCATGCTTATCCCACCCGTACCGGTATAGATTCCGCCGGTGTTTTCGCGAACAACGACATAATCGATGTCTTCGGGGGTCTTGTTCGCCAGAGGAGTCTCCACTCCCGGGAAAAGTTTGACCGGACGGAGGTTTATGTATTGGTCCAGCTCGAAACGCAGGCGGAGCAGAATGCCCTTCTCAAGGATTCCGGGCTTCACGTCCGGGTGTCCGATGGCTCCGAGGTAGATCGCGTCGAACGCGCTGAGTTCGTCTGCGGCGTTGTCCGGAAGGACTTCGCCCGTAGCAAGGTAGCGGTCTCCGCCGAAGTCGTAGTCTTCAGTTTCCAGGGAGAACCCGAATTTTCCAGCTGCCGCCCGGATGACTTTCATGCCTTCCACGACGACTTCCGGGCCGGTTCCATCACCCGGGAGAATTGCGACTTTGTAGGTCTTGCTCATGGTCAGTCCATTGTCCTCTGAGGTATTCATGCCCGTTTGCCCCCCAGTCTTTCGCTCTGGAGCCCTGAAACAGGCCAACAATATAGCACCACTGCTGAGCTTTCCATCGTCACAGGCGTACCCCTTGCCTCAGAGATCACCCCTCCTCCGGTGAGGGGCGTTTGGCCCTTTGCCCCGCCCTTGACCCCGCCCTTGACCCCGCCCTTGACCCCGCCCTTGACCCCGCTCTTGATCAGACGGGCGGAAATGGGGCTGAGATACGCACTGATGGTCGTTTCCAACGGGTTGTGACAAAAACGAGAAAAACACCATATTCAGTGGTTGACAAGCATCCCTACCACAAGATATAGTGGTCTCCGACTTGAATAACCCGCCAACTAACCCGGCACTGATCATGGTGATCTATGCTTATCATTAATCCCTGAATCCCCCCGTGGATTCACCCTTTTTCACGCCCAGGCCAGGGAGGAGAAAACCCCATGGTGACGCAGGAAGTAACGCCTTTCAACGGATTTCGGAAACGCAGCGGCATGACAGTGCCTTTCCGTCGGCACAAGATCGAGACGGCGATTACGCGCGCCGCAGAGGCCGTTGCCCGCAAGGATGAGAGAGAAGCCGATCGCTCCCTCGCACCGCGGATCGCCGATCTGGTACTTGAACAGCTGGATAACCCTCTCTGCGAGTATTACGTACATCCTGGTTCAGATGGGCAACGGACTCCCGATATTGAGGATGTGCAGGATTTGGTGGAGATCATTCTGGCCGAAGAGGGCCAGGCTTACGTTGTTGCGGCCTACAAGCGTTACAGGAAGCAGCGGGAGGTGGCTCGTCGGAGTATACAGGTACGTGGCGATGTCGAGGATAGCGTTGACATCACGGATCAGAGCCTTCTGTTGGTTGAGTCGGGCTCGAACAATGTGACTCTCCCGTGGAATCGTTCCCGGATCATTAATCAGTTGCTTGACCGTACTGATCTGTCGAGCGAAGTGGCCATCAGCATCGCCAAGGTCGTCGAGAACCAGGTGATCGCGAGCCAGATGAAGACCGTGAACACCACGTTGATCCGGGAACTGGTCAACAACGAGCTGTCTCAGCGTGGCCAGTCAGAGCAACTGCGGGACTTCTCTCTCTACCGCGTTCCCCGCGATTTCATCGAACGGTTGATGTTCAGCAAGTCCAATGAGAACAGCAACATCGTCAGCAACAACCCCGAGGCCGTGAATCTCGGCCTGGCCGAGCTCGTCCTCAAGCAATGGGGCCTGGACACGATCTTCTCGGCCGACGTGAAGCGGGCCCATGATACCGGCGCTATTCACCTTCACGATCTAGGTTATCCTCACCGCGTCTACTGTTCTTCCCATTCCATCGAATACATCAAGAAGTACGGGCTCAAGGATCTCTCGAACCTCAATACCGAGTCCAAACCCGCTCGAAGTGCATCCGTGCTTACAGGGCACTTGAATACGTTCCTGGCATCCATGCAGGCGAACTATGCGGGGGCCTTGGGCATTGCCTACATCAACATCCTGTACGCTCCCTACCTTGAGGGCATGAGTCAGCGGGAGCTCAAACAGGTTGCTCAGGAGCTCATCTTCAACGGCTCCCAAAATGCCTTCTCCCGGGGCGGCCAGACGCTTTTCCTCGATTTCAACATCCACACGGGCGTGCCGCGTTACCTGAAGCCCGTTCCCGCAATAGGGCCGGGCGGTCATTACATGATGCGCCTGTCTTCCGGTGAGAAGGTGGAGCTTGAGGAGCAACTGCGGGATGATACTGATGGCCAGGGCAACCGCCTGATGAATTTGTACTACCGCGAAGCTGATGGCAGCGACCGGCTTGTTCTCCGGGAAATCCACCTAGGAGACAAGGGGACGGTCCACGACCCCAGCATTCAGGACGAGCTCAAAGAGCGCGGTGAGGGGATCGTTACCTACGGTGATTACACGGACGAAGCCCAGCGCTTTACCAGCGCTCTTCTGGAAGTCTGGTCAGACGGCGACCGGAACGGTCGGGTGTTCGAGTTCCCGAAGTGTGACTTCCACATTAGTGATGAGACCTTCACCGACTCCGCCCAGTACGACATCTACATGGAGGCCTGTGAACTGGCGAGTCGGAATGGCTCGACGTACTTCATTTTCGACCGGGATGAAGTGACGCTGTCAGCCTGCTGTCGGTTGCGTACGACCATTGATGATAACCGGATGCTGCAGCATCCTGAGTGCATGCGTTTCTGTGGCTTCCAGAATGTCACGATCAACATTCCGCAAGCGGCGTATCGGGCCGATGCCAGCGGTAACAAGAGTCTCGAAGGGCTGTGTGAGGAGCTTGACGAAACGATGGAGTTGGCTGTCCAGGCCCATCTGCAGAAGCGAGAGAACATCGCCGAGATGATGAAGGGGCCGGGGGGGCCATTGTACCAGATCGGTCGCACCGCTTGCGACGGGAAGCCGTACGTGGAGTTGGAGAAGGCGACCTACATTCTCGGCCTCATCGGCGTGAACGATGCGGTGAAGTTCCTCATGGGGGAGGAGTTGCATGATTCAGATGAGGCGCTTGACTTGGGATTGCGCATCGTTGCTCACATGTATGCCAAGTGCAAGAAGATGACCGCGAAGTACAAGATGAAGTTGACCCTTGAGGAGTCACCGGCCGAAAGTGCTGCCCGGCGGCTCGCGAAGACGGATCTCGTGTACTTCAGGCCTCAGGCCGAAGGGATCGTCAAGGGAGACTGTGAAGACGTTGCCTACTACACCAACTCCGTCCATCTGACGGCAGACGCCCCCTGCTCGCTGGTCGAGCGGATCGAGACACAGGCGATGTTCCACGCGATGATCGAGTCGGGCGCTATAACGCACGCCTTTGTCGGAGAGGAGCAGCCTTCACCTCAGGCCATAGCCACCTTGATGCGTGAGGTGTTCTTCAGGACGCAGTCTGCTCAAGTCACGGTTTCCCCTGAGTTCACTTACTGTAATGGCTGTGCCCACAACAGTCGCGGACTGCAGGAGCAGTGCGTGAGATGCGGCTCCGAGGATATTGTGGGAGAGACGCGTGTAGTGGGTTACTTCAGCAAGATTCAGAACTGGAACAAGTCGAAGCGATACGGAGAGTTGGTTGCCCGCCAGCGGGGGCAGTACGCGGTCGAGACGGTTGAGGATGTGATCTGCCAACCGGACGAGGAACTCGAGACGGTCGCTGTTCAGTGAATTGGTGGTGAGCCAGAGGCCTCGGCTTCTGACGCGCTGCACCACAGGCCAAGGAGGCCGGGAGACGAATGGATACGACATATCAGGTGACGGTGTTCGGTAAGAAGGGTTGCGCCAAGTGCAAGACACTCAACCAGCGTCTGGATAAGCTTCTCGCCAAAGAGGAGTGGCAGGACTTCAGCAAAGCATACAGTGACATCGAGACGGAACTTGGCTTGGTGGACTTCTGCAAGGCTCAGTGTGTGAACCCGAGCCGAGTCCCAGCGATGGTCATCATGAAGCGAAGCGATGAGACCGGGCGATACGAGCTAATCCGGAACGCCAATCCAGGCGCAACGGACGACGTCCTCAAAGACTCCCGGCTCTACACTTTCCTGGGACTCCAGACGGACTATACCGATGTCGGCAAGGGCTTGATCACACCCAAGATGCTGAGCAGCGTACTGGCTGAAGCCCGGGACTCATGAGTCCAACGACGTCGCCCGTCTACGGGCTCCGCAAGAATCCGACGCTCGTGGACTTCCCTGGCCGGATGGCGGTTGTCTTCTTCACCACCGGGTGCAATTTCGAGTGCGGCTTCTGTCACAACGCGACCTTGCTGGGTAAGCAGTGTGAGGGATACGGATGGGAGCGTCTCCGACACGTCTGCGAGAGATTCCGTAACCAGTGGGTCGATGGTGCCGTTATCACTGGCGGCGAACCCACCCTGAGCTCAAATCTGGGCGAGTTGGTGACGTTTCTGCGGGATCAAGGGTTCTCTGTCAAACTCGACACCAACGGCTCCCGCCCGGACGTCCTGGCCCCGCTTCTCCCGCTCCTTGAGTATGTGGCCATGGACGTAAAGTGCTCCTTGCCCAGCTACGAGGACTTCGTCGCGTTTCCGGACACTGAGGCCATCGTCCAGTCAGTCGCCCTGCTGCGGGCCGAGGCCAAAGACTACGAATTCCGGACAACCGTACTCACAGACTTCCACTCCGATGAGGAAATGCACGGTATTGGTGACATCGTTCGTCCCGCCCGGCGTTTCGTCGTCCAGCCTTTCATTCCCCGTGATGATCTGCCGAGCGCGAAGTGGTGTCGTGAACCCCGGACCTCGCCTGACCGCCTCAAAGCGGTCAGTGAGCTGATGAAGGTCTACGCTGACGAGGTCGTCGTGCGCGGGGCGTAAACGGGTCGTGGCTTGCCCCCGATGGCGTCGTGTGCGCGGACAGCTGCACCATTCCTTTCCGTGTCGCTTGAGTAATCCCTTTCGTCTTCTATAGTCTCTCATTCTGCGCTGAATGTGTGGTTGTCCCTTATACCCGTCTAGGGAGGCCGGTTTCTCGGCTTGGAGCGTGATTATGGCACGAGTACTTCTAGAGAACGTCGTCAAGGTGTATCCCGGCAACGTCAAAGCTGTCGAGGACTTCAATCTTGAGATTGAGGATTCCGAGTTTGTTGTCCTGGTTGGGCCCTCAGGCTGCGGGAAATCGACCACACTGCGGATGGTGGCGGGGCTTGAGGAGATCACCTCGGGCACGATCCACATCGGCGACCGTCTGGTCAACGACGTTCCTCCGAAGGACCGGGACATTGCGATGGTCTTCCAGAACTATGCGCTTTACCCGCACATGACAGTCTATGACAACATGGCCTTCGGGCTGAAGTTGCGGAAGTTCAAGAAGTCGGAGATTGATCGTCGCGTCCGTGAGGCAAGCGAGATTCTCGGCATCCATGAGCTTCTTGAGCGACGTCCCAAGGCGCTCTCCGGTGGGCAGCGTCAGCGGGTGGCCGTCGGCCGTGCAATCGTGCGCAAGCCCTCAGTGTTCCTCTTCGATGAGCCCCTCTCCAACCTCGACGCCAAGATGCGCGTGCAGATGCGTGCCGAGATCAGCCGGTTGCACACGCAGCTGGAAACGACCATGGTCTATGTTACGCACGATCAGATTGAGGCCATGACCATGGGGGACCGGATCGTCGTCATGAAAGATGGCTTGATCCAACAGGTCGCACCACCCACGGAACTCTATGATAATCCGAACAACATTTTTGTGGCAGGGTTCATCGGCACGCCTCCAATGAATTTCTTCGATGGTGTCGTCCGCAAGGAAGATGGGAAGATCATCCTGGACGAAGACACTTACAGGCTGGAAACCGTTCCTGAGTGGGCGGAGAAGCTTGAGCCTTACATCGACAAGAAGGTTGTCTTCGGCATCCGGCCGGAGCACATTGGGTCGCCTACGGCCGAAGGGACCCCCGGGCTCCCGAAGATAAAAGCTGCCGTGGAGGTGGTCGAGCCGATGGGGTCGGAGTCTTACCTCTATATGAACACGGGACGTAACGACTTTATCGCCCGAGTCGATTCCCATCGCCCATGTCACGTCGGTGATCGACTCGAGCTGGCCGTGATGCTCACCAAGGCCCACGTTTTTGACGCCGAGAGCACAAACGTCATTGTCTAGAGGGCGTTAGACCGACTCAGTGTCTGTGCTTGTCTCGTTTTCTTCCGCGCACCAAACCCAGTCGCCGCCCCCCGGCTTTCTCTGGCTCTCGTGCGCCGTCCGTGCCAGACGTTCGTACCAGCGCACCTGAGCATCTCGAACGCCTCATGTCGCTATGAGTGTTCAGCTGGGACAGCGCACGAATGGCGGGCCTTCAGGACGCCGCAAAGACCCCCGAGGCGTACTCGTTCTATCCCGTTCGCTCTTGTATGGCATATCCGAGATGTGAGATGTCGATCTGTGGGATGATGCTCTTGTCTGTTTTCCCTCGACAGACCCGATCTCCGCGGTAGATTTCCCTAATTCCCCCTCCGGTTTGGGCAGGGACTTGTGATGGCGACCCCAGAACGTCTCCTGTTTCCTGCCGGCTGACGGGCACTACGTGGGTGCAGGTGTGTCAAACGGTGGGAATGGTGAGTTGGGGGGCGACATTTCTTGTGACAGAGCTTTGAGAAGGGCTGTACGTAATGGAAAACGTGACGATCATTGGAACCGGTCCTGCAGGGCTCACTGCTGCGATCTACGCAGCCCGGGCCGACTTGGAGCCGCTTGTGTTGTCGGGGAACCTGCCGGGGGGCCAACTGACGCAGACGACCGACGTGGAGAATTATCCTGGGTTTCCCGCAGGCATCCAGGGCTTCGATCTCATGGAAGCCCTGCGTGGCCAGGCCGAGAGGTTTGGGACGCGCATCAAGAGCGACGCGGTAACGGGCGTGGATTTGCTGGATGGCGGTCCCCAGTCTCTGACCCTTGCGAGCGGAACAGTGCTGGAGACGAAGGCCCTTGTCGTCGCCACGGGAGCACGCCCACGGTGGTTGGACCTTCCCTCTGAGGAGGCGCTCAAGAACAAGGGCGTCTCAGGGTGCGCCACGTGCGATGGTGCTTTCTTCCGGGATGTCCCAATTGTAGTTGTCGGTGGTGGGGACTCAGCGCTTGAAGAGGCCCTCTTTCTCACGCGTTTCGGGTCCAAGGTCATGGTTGTACATCGGCGCGGCGAGCTTCGTGGTTCCAAGATCATGCAGGCCAGAGCACTGGCGCACGAGAAGATAGAGTTCCTCTGGCATTCGGTCGTCCACGAGATTCTCGATGTCTCTCAGGACACCGTGACCGGAATCGTGCTCCGTGATGTCCGTGATGATTCACTTCGTACGGTTGATTGTTCTGCCGTCTTCGTCGCGATAGGGCACATCCCAAACACCGATGTGTTCGAAGGCAAGCTGGCCATGGCCGACGGCTACATCCTGCCGCGGGAATGCGGGCGGAGCTTCACGAGTGTCGAGGGCGTTTTTGTCGCCGGAGACTGCGCGGACCACATCTACCGGCAGGCCATAACCGCTGCGGGAATGGGATGCCAGGCGGCCATAGATGCTGAGAGGTGGCTGGCGGAAGTGGAGTGAGCGCCCCGCTCGCCTGGGGAACGCTCAGACCGAAGGCGGAAGTCTCAGGGGACGTTCCCGGATGAGTCACTTACGCAGAGGGAAGAGACGTCCGTTCCCGGGATATCAGCTGGTAGGCCGAGGCTACGGCCTTGCTTAGGTTTGAATTGGCGTCAATGCCGCTAACGGCCTCCAGGGCAGCTGCAGGACCGGTGTCCTGAATCATGGTCTGCAGTTGTTTCGCTGACGGGTCGTCAGGCGGGTCAAAGTGCAGTGCAGCGGCGATTCCCCAGGCCAGGTGCCGGGGCACCGAACCGGTCTCACTGGCCAGCACGGCGGGGGCCGCCAGGCGGTCGCCGGAAGACAGCTTGCGGACAGGGTCCCTTCCGAGGCGGAACACTGTGTCTCCCAATGCCTTGTTGGCGAAACGAGCCACGAGATCTCTGACGTGGTCTTGGAGCCACGCAGGGTCTGCACCATATGAGTGGACAATCCCTCCTAAGCTCTCCCCAAGCCCGGACAGTAGAAACTGCCGCAGCTCTTCGTCAGCCAGGGCTTCATAGCCGAAGTGGTAGCCCCGTAGGTAGCCCGCATAGGCCAAGAGGGCATGCCCACAGTTGTGAACGTAGAGCTTCCTCGCGGTGAAGAGGGAAAAGTCATCTTCCGCGCTCATCGCGGCGATTTCAGGGATGTCTCCCACGAAGGCGCTGCGGTCGACCGGCAGTTCTTTGTAGGGTTCAACGCGTATCAGGGTCGGGTCTTTTCTTCGCATCTCAGGTGTTGGCATCGGCACCATCCGTCCAATCACCGTGTCGACGAAGCCGATGCCGTTCCGGAAGTATGCCTCTGCTTCAGGTCGGAGGTGTTCCGCCACCAGCTTTTGCGTGACAGCCGCTGCTCCCTTCAGGTTCTCACAGATGATCATATTCAGAGGCGGAGCCGCCTGCTGGGCTCGTGCTGTGATGCCGGCAGCCAACGGGCGCGCGATGTACTTCAAAGCCCCTGCCCCGACCGCGGTTGCCCCGACGCTCGCCGCAGCCAACGCCGACGCGACAGCGTCTTCATCTGTGCCCTGAACGGCCTTCACCGGGCCGATCTCGGCCGTGCTGACCGTATCGTTGAAAACGGTTTCCAGGCGGTAGCTTCCCTGGTCGTTCAGGGCCGCAATGAGATCGCGGTCAATGTCCACGAACGTGACCCGGTAGCCGGACTCACAGAACAGTTGACCGATGAACCCCCGGCCGATGTTCCCCGCTCCGAAGATGACCGCTTCTCTGCGCATATGCTTCCCTTGAATGGGATTCCCCGGTGTCTACCGCCGTGTGGCGACGAACCCGATGACGATCGCCGCACCCAGCACAAGTGCCAGGATGATCCGCATCGAGCCTCGGCCCCGTGGCTGCTCCGCTCCGTCGTCTTCGCTTGCTTCAGGGACTCTGTTCGCCTTCTTGGGACGGGCAGACTGAGAGGCCCCCTCGGGGGGCTGCTCGGCAGAAGCGAGACCCGTGGTGGTTTCCGGTACTACAGAAGCCCCTCGGGGGGTCATCTTGATCAACAGCGTGGCTGTCGATTCGAGGGTGACAGACGAGCGGTCCCGCATTGAGTCGTTGAATCCGGGGCCCGATATCGTGAAGCCACGGTCTGCCGGGAGATCTGCGTGATCCCATGTCACTGTCACAGGTTTCTTGGGGAAGACCTCCGCAAAGAACCGCCACGTCCCCTCTTCAGCCAGGCCTCTGATGTCTTTGTAGAAGAACTTCGGCATATTGACCACCGGCGTGTCAAACGCCGTATAGCCGGTCTGTATGCCCGGTGGCGGGGCGAGGTCATCCATGCCATGGTCATAGCCCGATGTGGCCCCCGCAGCACAGCCGAAAAACACCTCTTTCAGGTGCCCGTTGACCAACCCCAAACGGACTCGGAATCCCTCGGCTTCCGCGGACACACCAACGTTCGCCATCAAGACAGCGGCCAGCGCTGCCGACACAAAGGTTGCTTTCACTGATATTCTCCACTCTCGGATCGTCTTCTCACGTCTGGGTAATGTAGTCGGGTCGAGGCTCAGGACAACGCATCTGCGTCAATCCTTGCTGGTCCGAACGTACTCGCCTTGCCACGTGTCGGGGGGAGGGGTGACGGTGTATCGCTTGATACGCTCCAGCAACGCGTTGCACGGGCCGTCATCGGGGATGATCCGGAGGCCCTCGTTCAGCTTCTTGAGCGCTCCCTCAAAGTCGCGCTCCCAGTGCACCTTCAGGGCCTCTTCATACAGGCCGATGATCTCGGCCTGATCGGTACTCAGTTTCCCTCGCTTGGCGATCAGTTCATAGATGTCGATGGGTTCAGTCTTCCCTTTGACGATAATCTTGTCGAGCATTCGTGCTTCGATGTAGGGTTTGGCCAGTTCATAGGTCGAAGCGCCCATCATGATGTCTGTGTCGTAGTCCTTGTTGGCCGGCTCAAAGCGGGCGGCCTGGTTGACGGCGTCTCCCATGACGGTGTAGGAGAAGCGGTCAGTCGATCCCATGTTCCCGGCCGAGACGGTGCCGGAGTTGAGGCCCATGCGAACGAAGAGCCTGTGACCGAATCGCTGGTACAAATCCTCGCGCATCTCGGTCAGCTTCTCCTGTTGGTCAAGGGCAGCAAAGCAAGCCAGCCGTGCGTGTTCCTCAAGGGGATAGGGCACCCCCCACTCCGCCATGATGGCGTCGCCCTCGTACTTGTCAACGTACCCCTGGTGCCCCATGACGATCTCGGTCATCGGGGTGAGGTACGCATTGAGCAAGAGAACGAGATCCTGTGGTGTCAGGCTCTCGGAGATGGTTGTGAATCCGGCCACATCCGAGAAGAACATCGTGGCCTGCCGTTCCTCACCGGCAAGCGAAAAGCTGCCGGGGTTGTCCTCCATGTAACGCAACACATCGCCTGAGACCATCGTCGAGAACATGCCGCGAATGATGCGCTTCTCCCGCCCCTCGAAGAAGTAGTTGAGCACCGACACAACAAGGTAGATCGTTACCAGCGTGAACAGCGGGTAGGTGATGCCGACGATCTGGTTGCGCAGGAAGAAGCCGTAGTAGTTCCCAATAACAAGGAACGCCATCAGCGCGAATCCGGCAGCGCCGCCCACTAGCGCTCCGCTGTAGGTCAGGAGGATGGTCAGGCCGATGCCGCCAACGACAAGGATCGTGGCGATCACGCCCCGTTCGGTCAGTATGTCCAAGCGCAATGGGTCGTTCGCGAGGATGTTGTCGATGACTGTCGCCAGGATCTCGACGCCCGGGAATGATTGTGCGAACGGCGTCGCACGCAGGTCTCGCAGGCCCCAGGTAGATGTGCCGATCAACGCGTACTTGTCCTTGAGTTGAGCCAGCGCCTCCGGCTTTCCCGCGATGACATCCGCTGCCGATATATAGGGGAAGGCCCCCTGGTTCCCCCGGTAGTTCACAAGCAGCTTACATTCCAGATCGGTCGGGATCAGCTTCCCATCAAAGTGGATCCCCTGAAGGCCGCTCTTGGATACGGCCAGAGTGGGGGTGTCCGTCATCCCCTCCTCCGCGCGGACCTCTCGAACCATCTCGAGGGTCAAGTGAGGGTAGATCGTGTCCCTGTAGCGCATCAAAAGAGGCACATTACGGACGATCCCTGAGGAGTCGGGGATTGCGTTGTAGAACCCTTCGCTCATCGCTCCGTCGGCGATTGTCTGGAGGTTGAGAATGGGACGATAGGCCACCGGGATTGGGCACTCCCAGCCCCCTCCAAGATCCTCCCGCAGTTTCGCCAACTCCATGCTGAATTCCGGCAGAGGGGGGGGAGAAGACCCTCGCAGGCCATCGTCCTCCATTTTCATGAAGTAGCCCAGGATCGCCTTTGCCTCCGCGTCGAGGATGGCTTCCCCGAAGAAGACGTCGTTGTCTTCATTGGCCAGGCTGACGTCATCCGTGAGGTATCCCTTCTTCTTGAGGTATTCTTCGTGGGCGCTCAACGACAGGCGGTCAGGTTCAGCGAAAACGATATCGAAGCCGATGATCTTCGCGCCGGCGCGATCTGCGTTGACCGTCAAGGCAGCGACCTGCGAACGGGCCCAAGGCCACTGCCCCAGCGCTTTGAGACTGGCCTCATCAATGTCTAGAATGACGACCGAGTCCGTTGTGGGGCGTTCGCCGCGGATCTGAAACATGAAGTCAGTAACGCGGTCATCAAGCGAGTCGAGGAGGGGGAGTTTCTCGCCGCTGTACTGGCTGCCTTCGAAGTAGTAGAGCAAGGCCACAAGAACGACCAGCAGGCCGGCCTTGAAGGCCGAGGGCTTGAGAAGTCGCTTCATTATGTCTTTCACGTGAAATGCCCCCTGGCTTGGCTGTGTGTCGTCGCAATGTGAGAATCACACATGAGCCCGGGATTTTCGCCGGGCGCTCAGGCGTTTCCCGTGGGGGAGTAGGAGCGACGCTTCGGGCGGAAGAGGGGGGCTGCGGGCAAGCCCAGGAAGACTACCATCGCTTAGGGCGTTTGGCCGAGGACCGCACCGCACGTGAAAGCGTGTCCATCTCCTGGAGGACTGTTCCTGTTCCCTTCACCACCGCCGTCAGCGGGTCGTCCGCTACGGTCACCGGGAGCCCGGTTTCTTCCGAGATCAGCCGATCCAGACCACGCAGGAGTGCGCCTCCGCCAGCCAGAACGATTCCATGATCAATGAGGTCGGCTGCGAGTTCAGGAGGACAACGTTCCAGGCTCATGCGGACCGCCTCGACAATGTGCGTCACCGGCTCCATCAAGGCTTCTCTAATCTCCTCAGAGGAGACTGTCACTGTCTTCGGCAGTCCTCCCATGAGATCCCGGCCCTTGACCTCCCGGGACAACGGCTCCTCGAGTTTATAGCTGCTCCCTATCTCTATCTTGATTTGTTCAGCGGTCCGTTCTCCGATGAGTAGGCTGTAGGCGCGCTTCATGTACTGGACGATGGACAGGTCCATTGCGTCCCCGCCGCTCTTTACGCTGCGCCACTCCACAATGCCGGCCAGCGAGATCACGGCTACCTCGGTCGTTCCGCCGCCGATGTCCACAATCATATTTCCGGACGGTTCCTGTACTGGGATGCCGACCCCGATGGCAGCTGCCATGGGTTCCTCGACCAGGTGCACCTCACGGGCTCCGGCGCGAAGCGCACTCTCTTTGACTGCGCGCGTTTCGACTTCAGTAATGCCAGAGGGAACGGCAACCAGAACACGCGGGCGCATGATTTTCCGGCGTCCCTGCACTTTCTGAATGAAATATCGAAGCATCTCCTCGGTGATCTCGAAGTCGGCAATGACCCCATCCTTCATCGGCCGGATTGCATGGATGTTCCCAGGCGTCCGGCCGAGCATCCGCTTCGCCTCCATGCCCACCGCCAGGACCTTGTTCGTGTCGGCCAGTACCGCAACCACCGACGGCTCGCTGAGAACGATGCCTCGCTCCCGCACAAACACAAGCGTGTTTGCTGTGCCTAGATCAATCCCTATGTCATTCGAGAAAAGGGACGTGAGACTTTGTAGAAGCATGGGCGTGCATCTCTCTGATCAACGGAACTGGTCGGGAGCACAAAGGTAGCCATGTGACACGGGAATATACGTCAGAAAATACTCCATCTCCATGGGGATTCTAGTAACAGTGGGTGGGAGTTTGGCTCCATGCTCAACGGATTGCAGGAATGCCGTTGAAATCAAGCATCGTGCGGGTGGCTCACTCGACGTCGTTTACGTCGTTTTTGCCGATGCCTGACAGGGCCTTTTCCAGAACACTTATCATGCGCCAGCGGTGGTCCGCCACCGTCCCGGTCAGCTGTGCATCGAACACCCAGGACAGTGGGCGCAGGACGAATGACAGGGCGTGGACTTTCTTGAGCGTCTCGCCGTGGACCCTGAAGTTGAGCTTGTCGGACTGCCAGGAGTACTCTCCGTTCCCGGAGAGCGAGATGATCGTGCCATTGGTCGACAGAGACGGGACGACGACTCGTTCGCCATTGAAGTCCAAGTCGGCTTCCAGGGCAGAGATACGCCCCAGGCTGGACAGTCGGACGAGCTGTCCGAGTTGGGCAAAGAGGGGGATGCTCCAAAGGTTCGACTCACTGATACGTATGCGACCGTTCCCGCTGAGCTGGAGGTCCATGCCGGACCATCCCCGCAGGAATGTCAGCCGGCAGTTCCCCGCGAGCTTACTCTCAGTGATGGCGTCGTTATCTCCCGATACACCAAGGTCGCCCAACAGATCCTTCAGTTGGACCTGACTCAGCTTCAGGGCCAGGCCGCCGTGATTCAGCGTCGCGTCGAAATGTCCGGTCACCGAGGCCTCGCCGCCGTAGAGTTGAGCTTTCGGGACGTCCCACACCACCTGTTTCCCATTGACTCCCCACGTCCCGTTGACGCTGCGGAATTCAACGGACTTGTAGCGGCAGGACGATGTGATCACCGTGCCCCTATCAAGGCGGAGTTCCGGCTGATCATCGAGAAAGAACGTTCCCCGGCAGGTCACCTCGGTGTCGGGCGCGAAGGTGAAGTCCGCCAGTATCGTTTCCCACCCGGGGCGGATAGTCCTGAGAATACTCTTGGGGTTGCATCCTCCCTTCAGTTCAGTCAGCTCAAATCGGCAGGACGGGACCCCTTCGGTCAGAATCCGGACGTCGCCCTTGGCAACGCTCTCTCCTCTTTGAATCGTTACGTCGCTGATCGAGACGGCCCCGGGTAACATCAGCTGGACGTTGGCACTGATGGCAGACGTGTCCACCTTGCGGTACCGGGCGTTCTCAACGTCGATGTGAGCGTCCATGCGGAGGTCCCAGTCTCGACTGACGGGGTCGAAACGGTTGACAAGCCTCCCAAGCTTCACCGTCGGCGGGTTCGCGGCATCCCACTCAAAGTCGCGCCAGATGGCTTCGTACAGGCTCCTGCCTTTGGGGGCTTCGATGAACACCGCTGCCAGTCCCGGGTCGCCCCGCAATACGCCGTCTTTGAGCCACAGCGCGGGTGGATCCAGGTTGACGTCAACATCGAGCGAAATTGCGTCGCCGGCTTGGGTCGTAGCTCTGATCTCCCGGAAGAGAATCTGTTTCGGGGTGACTTGCACACGAGCATCAACGGACTGCACCTTGAGCGATTTGTAGCCGACGTCTTTCGCGGCAATCGTGCCTCGGATGGCCCATGTCTGGATCGGCCACTCGCAGGGCTCCATGTGGAGCTTAACAGTCGCGGGTGCGCCGAACTCCCTGATCCGGGCTGCCATTTTGCTATGGGGGAGCCTGAGAGGCCCTTGCAGAACACGGTAGAGCTCTGCCGGGCGAAACAGACCGTCAAGATCGCCCGACAGCAACACTGCGGGGCCACAACGGTCGACCATGATCGTGACTGTAGCTTTAGGCTGTTCGGAGGAGGGGGGCGCAACCACTTGCCCGGGCTGGGCTGGTGGGGTGACTCGGCACACGATGTCAGCAGTGCAGGTTGCCCGGGCCTCGTCCAGCAACTGCGTCACATTTACGTGCCCTTTCAGCTCGAGCGCATTTGTTCCCTCGTCATTCCAGTCAAGGCGGCTCTGCAGCAGCTCAAGTGTTCCGGCGCGCAACCCAAGCTTCCCACTCGTTCGGTGCACGTGCCATCCTTCATAGCGGACTTCCGCAGTCGCGAAGAGGACGTCACCGTTCCATTGGCGCCAGTCAAGCGGTGATCGAGCTAACTTGCATGAGATCCTGGGCGGCGTGCCGCCCCAGTTGATCCTGCTCAGGATGTGTGAGGCTCCCGTGGTGAGAGGAGGAAGTCTGGTGAGAAGGCTGCCGACTCCCTGAGCTTCTCCCGCAATTTGCTTTTCTGCCGGCCACCAGGAAAAGGCGCCCGTCATGTCCGTCTGGGCGGGTTGCTCGGACCACTGGATGTTTACATCGGTGACGGCCAAACACCCGTCTGCATAGGCCACTTGGGCAGAGACTTGGCTGGCCGGCACGCCACGCACACGCACGTGCCGTCCAGCCACCTGACCCGACGCTCTGGCTTCCTTGAGTGTCAGAGGAGACGGTTGGAGTTCGGCCTGAAACGTCAAGGGATGCGGGGTATTGAAGGACTGGAGTAGCCAGTTGTCGGAGGCGCGATCGGGAGGCATGGCCTGCCGTAAGGTTGCTGTCCTCACTTCCCCGGATATCTGTCCCGCAACCAGTCGATCGTCCAGCCAGATCGTGATCTCCCCCTCGGCCCGGTCCCCGCCCTCCGTCAACATCAGGATGTCCGAGACTTTGAGCTCTTGCTGACGGTAGGTGATGTTGGCTTCGAGCAATCGGACGACTGTCGAACGGTAGAGCATATCGCGCAGGGCCAAACGACCCGAGATGACCGTGACTGATGGCATGCTTGCGGAGGCCCGGACATCCAGCTCAATCTGAGCGCGAGCGGGATCCAGATTCAGAGCCCCCAACTGATCGACGACTTGCGCCACCCACGTGTCTTCATCGTTCTTCTGTGTCATACTTCGGGCTCGCGTGACGGGCGAATGGGGCCTGCTGCCCAGAAGGTCCAGAACACATCCCTCTGCCCGGATACCCATGTCTCCGAACTGGCCGTCCAACGAGAACCTCTTCAGGTCGTTGCCGTCGAACTGCCCCTGGGCGTGCAGAATGTGAAGGGCAAGTTGCCGGGGCGCTCCGGCCTCGGCCGTTGACGCCCGTTCAAGCGTCCCTTCGTGGATGGTCACCGTGCCGGGGCGGAGCTTCCCGGTCAGGAGAGCGCCCACAGACGGGCGGAAGGAGAGTCTGCGGGCTCGTAGAGAGGTGTGTCTCCTGCCCGGCCAGGACAGGCGGATATCTTCGGCGTGCCCTCCTCTCAGAAGTCCCAGGCGGACCCGCCCTGCCTCCATACTCACCCCCCATTCGTCCCGAATACGTGTCTGGGCTCTGCGGATCAGAGGGGCGGGGATGCCAATCACCTCGATGTAGGCATCGGCGACGACAAGGAGGGCAAGCAGTGCAAGCACCATCAGTATGAAGCATTTGAGCAGCAGCGCCGGAGTCACTTTCATGGACTGCTCCCGAGGACTCAAGAAGTGGGTTGAGGCGGGCGGACCGCTGAGCCACGCCAGGGATTCAAGGCTTGGCGTGCTCTATACGCCCATGGGGAGTCCGCAATCACGGAAGGTCAGCCCCGGTGAGGCCGGCGAGCCGAGTTTCGAGGATGGCTGCCCTGTTGCGACCGCGCTCCTCAAGGTGGCGACGCATCTCCCGTACCTCCGCTTCAAGACGGTTGACTTCGATCAGTTGGTTCGCCTGGGTCGAGTCGAAGATCTCCTCAAGCAGGCGTTTCAGACGTAGCGTATCCTCTTTGGCCACACCATTTCGGCGAGCTTCCGGGGACGTTCTCCTCACTTTGGCGGTGAGCCGTCTGCACTTGCCCTCAAGGATCATGATCGACAAAACGCGCTCAGACTCCGCGGCATTGCCAGTCTGGAGTCGGCGCAGTTCAATGTATACGCTAAACACCTGCCGCACCAAGTCTGGGGCATTGGCCGCCTTGCTCCGGCAGGCTTGATCCACTTCCCGGAGCGTTTCGGGATCACGTTTTTCGAGGAGTTCGAGCAGTTTGCCTACCTGAACGGAACGGGCACACTTCTGCTGGTGTTGGCGGAGGAGTTTGCGCGTAGCCGTGGAGAGCTTCAGAGCCGTCGGGGCTTCCCGGCTCGTCCTCGCCCCACCGAGTGTGCGGGAGACGGGCGCACATTTTGCCGGCTGCGTGGTCTGAGATGCCACCCACTGCGGGAGAAGAGCGAGGATGGCGGCGAGCTGCCATGCCAGAAGGTATTGCAGTCGGTATCGGGTCATATGACTAGGCGAGTTCGGCAACTGACCACAGTGAGGCGTTCCAGGCATCGTCGTCCCCCCCCTCGCCAAGATCGCGGTCGAGCAACTCCAGGATTGTCTCTCGTCGGGAGTCGATCCGCAACCGTATCTGCCGCAACTGTTCATCGAAGTCGTCTTCCACCGGAGACACAGTCGGCGAGGCGGCAGTGGCACCGATTGCCAGTTGCTGCTCATGTTCTCTTCCCATGGAAGCCCCAGTCGTCGGCACTTCGCCTTGCCCTGTACTGGTCGCTTCCGCCGATACGGCGGAAGCTTGCGTCCCGTGCCCATCGTGGTTCTGTCGCTGTACGTGAGCAACGACGAGGAACATTGCTGCAACGCAGGCCAAGCGGAACGACCATGTCCACGCGCTTGCCATCGGGGCTCTGCGGGGGAAACGGTTACGGGCTTGCTCAAGGAGCTCTGCGACTTCGCGCCTGGGGAGATGACGGCGCTCGCTCTGGGCCTGGCGCTGGAGTGTTTCAAGGAGGTAGAGTTCGGTACGACAGTCCGGGCAGGAGCGACAATGAATCCGCCAGGCATGTGCTGCACGGCTGTCGAAGCCGTCACACAGTGCTTTCTGGCGAAGGTCATCGCACCTACGGCTCATGGCGTCTCCACTCCTGTCTCAGGACCTGTACCGCTCGGTGCATCCGCCACAGGGCTGTTCCCTGAGGAATGTCCAGCAGCACCGCGATATTCTTGAAGGATACGCCCCCATCGATTCTGAGTTCGACCACGTCCCTCAAGTCGGTCGGGAGTGATTCCACCAGGGACCGGACCATTTCCACATCGCTCTTCCTTGAGAGACTGACCAGTGGGTTGCCCTCTGCCCTCGGCTCGGGCATTTCAGCGTCTTCCTCGTGGATCTCGAACTTGCGCCGCCGCCGCTTGTCGATTGCCAGGTTACGGGTGACTCTGAAGAGCCAGGGAGCCAAGCTGTCGCAGATGAGAATGCGCGGCGGTTTGGAGATGAGTTTCAGGAAGATCTCCTGGCAGACATCTCGGGCCAGATCCGGCGAGCCCACGTACCGAGTCGCATAGGCGATCAACCGTGTTTCATACCGCGCGAACAGCTCCTCGAAGGCCCCCGGTCGCCCGTTCCGCATCCACCGGAGCAACTTCTTGTCCGAAGCATCGACAAGAGGCTCGACTTCAGAGTAACCGGTTGCAGTCTGTGTGAATGTATTTTCCTGGTTCACAGTGCCTCGCTCTCCAGCATGCAGAAACTGTCTCGTCACAGAAACAACGTCTTTGGACCGGCGTTTATTGGACCCCTGCTGACCGAAGTTACACCGGCACGGTCCAACCGAATGGGTCGGGCGCCTCCCCGTACTGAATCGCTGTCATCCGGGTGTAGAGCTTCTGCAGGACTGGGCCGCAACCGTCCGTGGGACCGATCTTGATACTCTCGCCATCACGGACGATTTCGTTGACAGGGGTGATGACTACGGCCGTTCCGCAGGCCCCGATCTCCGCGAAACTGGGGACTTCAGCAAACGGGATTGGGCGAACTGCCACATCCATCCCCATGTCGGCCGCGATGGTCTGAAGGCTGGCATTGGTCACGCTGGGAAGGATGGAACTCGACGCCGCTGTCACGTAGCCACCGTCCTGAGAGATCCCGATGAAGTTGGACGTCCCGAACTCCTCAATGTAGGAGTGTTCTCGCGCATCGAGGTAGAGTTCGACCGCGAAGCCTTTGTCGTGGGCAATCCGGTGAGGCTCCAGGCTGGCGGCGTAGTTTCCCGCGACTTTGACATGGCCAACGCCCAGGGGAGCGGAGCGGTCGTAGTCGTCCAACACCACGGCTCGGACAGGTTTGAGCCCCCCTTTGTAGTATGCGCCAACCGGCAACACAAATACCATGAAAACATACTCATCGGCGGGATTGACGCCGATCTGAGCACCACTGCCGAAGAGCAGAGGGCGGACGTAGAGGGATCCTCCCGTTCCGTACGGAGGGACGTAGTCGATGTTGGCCGCAACCACCCGCTTCACAGCGTTCAGGAACAGCTCTTCGGGCACCTCCGCCATGCACATGCGACGGGCTGAGTTGGCCATGCGCCTGGCATTGGCATCGGCCCTGAAGAGTCGGACTTCGCCGTCTTTGCAGCGGAATGCTTTGAGCCCCTCGAAGATCGACTGTCCATAGTGCAGTGCCGTTGCTGCGATATGTACATTGAAGAAAGGCTCTGTGACCAGCTCGCCGTCGTCCCACTTGCCGTCCCGCCACACGTGTCGGACATGGCAATCGGTCTGCAGGTAGCTGAACCCAAGATTCGCCCAGTCTATATTTTGTTTTGCCAAGCCTCGAACCCCTTTGCCTTGCTGACCATTGCCCAGGCCACTGGGCGGGGCCATCCATGTTTTCGTGCTCGTTGTGGGCAGCGGGAACTGTTCAGGCTGCGAGCTTACTCTAACTCCCGAGCCAGTCGCCCGCAATGGGACGGCCGTCCTGGAGAGCCGAGCGAAAAAAAACGGGAGCCACGGTCAGTGTGGCTCCCGTCGTTGTTGTCATAAGCGGTCGTTGAGCCAGTCGTCTACCGAGCGTAGTACTCGACAACGCGCATGATCTCAACATTGGCCGGGATCTCGTCCAGCAGGGGTTCCCGAGCGACGGTCACCTTGACGTTCTCTTTGTCGACTTCCAAGTATGGCGGAGGCACGACGTCCGTGCTCTGAGCGATACTTGCGATAGCCGGTGAGCGCTGAGCGCTCACGGACACGACTTGGCCCGGCTTCAGGCGATACCCGTTACGGTTGACCACCTTGCCATCCACAAGCACATGTCGGTGAGACACGGCTTGCTTGGCGGCAAAGATAGAGGGAGCCAACCCACTGCGGAAGACGACCATGGAAAGGCGCATCTCAAGGTTCCGCAGGAGCTTTTCACCAGTCGCCCCGTCACCGGCCTTGGCCTTCTTATAGGCGAAGCGCAGCTGTTGCTCATTGAGTGAGTAGTGGGCGCGCAGCTTCTGTTTCTCCAGGAGCAGCTCACCATAGGTCGAGATTTTCCGGCGCCGGCGGGAGTTACCATGCTGGCCTGCGGAATACGGACGACGTGCGCTCGGGCACTTCGGGTTTCCCCAGACGCAGGCGCCCAGGCGGCGACACAATTTGTGCTTTGGTCCGCGCTTCATTCTTGCTCCTGTTCAGTTGACGAGGCTACCAAGCCTCTTTCTCCGCCCGCCAATACGCGTTACGTCCCATCGCCTTCTTGTGGCAGAGGACTCGAGCCGACCGGGAGGGACCCGTTCGCGGCCCGAGGCGAGCCTTTCTCATGTAATCAGCCCACTAATTTACCCCCTGAACGGTGCTGTGCAAGCAGGGCGGCACCGGCGTCATGTGTAGCGGACGGTGGCGTCCCTGTAGCTCTTGTACAAAGCCGCTCCATCACCGGAGATCCCACAGGCCCCGGTCGGGTGCAGGCGGACCTTGCCGTGGCCGTCAGGCAGATCGATGGCAAATGTCGGCAGGGCCAGGCCGGACAGGCGTCCCTGCAGTTCGGCCATGAGAGCCAGCCCCTTCTCTACGCCTGTTCGGAAATGGAGAGCGCCCGCGACAGGGTCGCCATGGAACAGATAGTATGGTTTCACCCGCGCGCGCAAAAGCCCCGTGAACAGCTCGCGTAGAACGTCCGCTCTGTCGTTAACCCCTCTCAGCAGGACCGTCTGGTTGACGATGGGGATCCCAGCTCTGCACAGTCGTCCGCAGGCTTCAATTGCCCCTGTGGTCAGCTCGGCCGGATGGTTGAAGTGGGTTGCCACCCACACCGGTCCCCAGGCTGCCAGGCGCTCACAGAAGGCTGAAGTGAACCGTTGAGGCAGCACAACCGGGAGGCGTGTCCCAATGCGTATCACCTCAACTGAAGGGATGGCGTGGATGCGTTCCAGCAAGGTGGAGAGCACGGTCTCCGGGAGCAGAAGAGGGTCGCCACCCGAAACGATGACCTCCCGTATGCCTGCGTGCTCCTGAAGGTAGGCGAATGCAGGCTCGAGCGTCTCGACTGAATGAGTATAACGAGCGGTAGACCAGGTCCGTTTGCGCATGCAGTGTCGGCAGTGTGTAGCACACCAATTCGTCGTCACCAGGAGGGCCCTGTCAGGGTAGCGGTGGACGAGGCCTGGTACTGGCGAATCCCTCTCCTCTGCCAGCGGGTCCGGGGAGGCCGCTTGCCTGTTCCGCAGCTCGGCGGGATCGGGTACACATTGTCTCAAGATCGGGTCCCGCCAGTCTGCGCGCTGGACAAGCGACAGGTAGTAGGGGGTCACACTCATCGGGAACGTTGAGAGCAGATGGTCCGCCTCGTGTTCCCTTCCCCACGGGAGTTGAAGGGCCTCAGCGACCCATTCTGGGTCTGTGATCGAGTTCTCCAGTTGCCAGCGCCAGTCTCCCCACTCGTGTGGAGCAGGGGAGCCACACGCTTCCCGGATCGCGTTGAGCAACCCGTCTGGATTTGGCTGGACTGGGCTGGGCATGCCTCGTCTCTCGGTTCAGTCGTCGGTAGTCTGACGTAGATGTGGCTGGATGGCTGCAGGCTGTGTCGGGAGTGGCGCTCGAGCCGCCGGGCACGCCCTTCTGCGGAGCCGTCCTGCATGGATTTCGGGCGGAATGGCAATATAGTATGCCTCTTTGCGCTTGCGCACGGAATTCCCTTTGCGTGGGATTTTGCGTTCATCTGAATGAGACATTTGAGGAACTAGCCGTGGACAGCCAGAGCCCTGCTTTGATGGTTTCGAGGACGAGCCTTGAGCCTTGTCATGTCAAGTTGGATATCGAGGTCCCCGTTGAACGGGTCCGATCCGCCTTTGACGATGTGATCAAACAGCTCCGCCGTTCGGCCAATGTGCCGGGCTTCCGGGTGGGCAAAGCTCCGAAGGCGCTGCTCAGGAGCCGGTTCAAGAAGCAGATCAACGGCGAAGTCGAGACTCGTCTGTTGCGCGAAGCGGTCGAGGAAGCATGCGAGACGGAGTCGCTGGTCCCCGAGACAGGACCACGCGTCGAGAATGAAGACACGCTTGCTCTTGCTGAAGACGCTCCGTTCTGCTTTGCGGTTGTGTTTGACACGGCCCCCTCTTTCGAGCTTCCGGAGTACGTCGGGATATCGGTCGATATTTCCGAGGGTGAAGTGGACGATGACTCGGTGCAGGAGGTCATCAATCAGTGGCTCCAGCAGCGGGCCACGTACGAGCAGGTCGATCGCCCGGCCGAGCAGGGGGACCTGCTGAAAGTCACGTACCATGCCACGTTGACAGATCCGGACGTCGAAACTCCTGACACAGCGTCGTTCCTGCTCGACGCAGAAGAGACATGGTTGCCGTTGCGCGACCCTGAGTTCATTCCCGGTGCCATGGCCGCCCTCACCGGCTTGGAAGCCGGCGCCGAGAAGGCTGTAACAGTGGAGTTTCCGGAGGACTATGGCGAGGCCGCCCTTGCCGGACAGTCGGCGGACTACGCGTTCAACGTGATCGAAGTCCACGCAGCTCAGATACCTGAGTTCACTGACGATATGGCCAAAGAGGTGGGGGCGGAAGATGCCTCCGAGGCTCGCGCGCGGATTCGGCAGAATCTCGAGATGGACAAGACCCGCAGAGAGACTGAGGCGACACGCCAGGCTGTTGTCCAGCAGATCGTGTCTCAGGTCGACCTGCCACTGCCCCCCAATGTCCTGTCGCGTGAGACGCATCAGACGTTTTTCCGCCTTGTGCAGGAAGAGATGCGACAAGGGAAAGAGGAAGGGCAACTGCGGGAACGTCAGGCTGAGTTGATGCAGACCGCCGGTGACATGGCGCGTCAGCGGCTCTTAAGATACTACGTTTTGGGTGCCATCGCCGACGAAGAGGACATCACTGTCGAGCGTCCGGAGATCGAGGAGGCACTTGACACGATGAGCGAGATGCATCGCGTGTCCCCGAAGGTGCTGCGCCGCAGGTTGCGTGATTCGGGACGGATTTCAGACGTAATCGTCGGCATTCGTGAGGGCAAGACTGTTTCGTTCCTTGTCGAGAAGGCAGAGATCGAAGCGAAGCCGGATGATCAGGAGTAGACCCCGTTATGGAACGCGCTCAGATTTATGTCCCCATGGTCGTCGAGCAGACTGCTCACGGCGAACGTGGGTACGACATCTACTCACGCCTTCTCAAAGATCGCATTCTGTTGCTGGGTACGCCGGTCGACGACCATGTGGCCAACCTGCTCATCGCCCAGCTGCTGTACCTCCAGTCGGAGGACCCAAAGAAGGACATCGACCTTTACGTCAACAGCCCTGGTGGGTCGGTGACAGCCGGTCTCGCGATTTACGACACCATGCAGATGCTCAGCTGTGATGTCCGGACATACTGCGTTGGACAGGCAGCCAGCATGGGGGCTATCCTGCTTGCTGCCGGTGCTCCCAAGAAGCGCTACGCTCTGCCTAACGCTCGCATTATGATCCATCAGCCGATGGGAGGAGTTGAGGGCACGGCGTCAGACATCAGCATTCAAGCTGAAGAGATCCTGCGAATCCGCGAAGTCCTTTACCGGATACTGGCTGAACACACAGGCCAGGACGTGGACAAGATCAAACTGGATAGCGACCGCGATTACTTCATGTCAGCAGCGGAAGCCGCCGCCTACGGGCTCGTCGACGAGATCCTTGAGTCCAAGGACCTGAAGAAGAGCGACGACTGACCCCACCCCCCCGCCCGCTGTTCATTCGGTTCGACACGTACCGACATCAGGAGCCCTCACAGATGACGTCAAAGGGACGTTCCACAAAGGACCCATTCTGTTCATTCTGTGGTCGTGAGAGAGACGACGCGCCTCAGATGATCTCGAGCCCGAGCGGGGTCTTCATCTGCTCAGACTGCATTGACGTCTGTAACCGGATGCTGCGTCCCAATGACGATCCAGAAGGCGAGCCCGAACAGCGTCCCGTCTCCCTTCCCGAGTTGACCGTCCCCAAGCCGTCGGACATCAAGGACTATCTTGATCAGTTTGTTGTTGGGCAGCACCATGTGAAGAAGGTTCTCTCGGTCGCTGTTCACAATCACTACAAACGTCTTCAGCATGCCCGTAAGACCGACGGTCAGGCCGAGGGGGTCGAGATTGAGAAGAGCAATATTCTGCTGATCGGCCCAACCGGCTCGGGGAAGACGCTCCTGGCGCGGACACTGGCTAGGAGGTTGGACGTCCCCTTCGCCATCACCGACGCGACCACTCTAACCGAGGCCGGATATGTCGGAGAGGATGTCGAGAACATCATTCTGCGCCTGGTACAGGCGGCAGACTACGACATCGAGAGAGCTCAGGTTGGCATCATTTATGTGGACGAGATCGACAAGATCGCCCGGCGCACGGAGAACGTGTCGATAACCCGAGATGTTTCCGGGGAGGGGGTGCAGCAGGCTCTATTGAAGATTCTTGAGGGAACGGTCGCGAACGTGCCTCCCAAGGGGGGCAGGAAGCATCCTCACCAGGAATACCTGCAGATTGACACGAGCCACATTCTCTTCATCTGTGCCGGGGCGTACGTCGGGCTTGAGCAGGTGGTCCATCGCCGGATTGGTCGACGGGTCTTGGGATTCAGCACGACCTCGGAAGCGGAGCATCTGCCCGCCCTGGCAGAGGACGATCCCGAAATCCTCGGACGAGTGGAACCGGAAGACCTGATCAAGTTTGGTTTGATTCCGGAGTTCGCCGGGCGGCTGCCTGTGGTTGCGACTCTCAAACAGCTCGGCAAGAACGATCTGGTCGAGATCCTGACGGCGACGAACAACGCTTTGGTAAAGCAGTACCAGGCTCTCTTCGAGATGGAAGGGGTGGAGTTGGTTTTCACCGATGATGCCCTCGATGCTTTGGCCGAGGGCGCTCTCGTAAAGGGAACAGGCGCGCGCGGGCTCCGGGCGATTCTTGAGCACGTGATGCTGAACATCATGTACGATGTTCCGTCGCGCGCGGACGTCGTTGCCTGTACCGTTGACGCGGATGTTGTGACGGGAGAACGCCCTCCGCGGCTGACCCTACGCACTTCCGCTGAGGATGCGGAACGCAAATCCGCATAGGCATGGCGCGCCCGGACTTTTCCTCCCATTCTCATCTTCCCGACTTTGGTCCTCTCTGTTGACCTTCGGAGTGACTCCACAGGAGAAACGATGGGCATGACGCACGAGACGGATGAGCCCCAATGCCGGGCTCTCATGGTGTCTCCGGACGACAATGTCGCCGTTGCTTTCCAGGACGTCCCCGCCAACACATCGGTGTCTCTTGCCGGAATGCCCCCCGTCGTGGTTGTTGACGACGTTGCCCCTGGTCATCGGTTCGCCGTGCGTGGGATCCCTCGAGGCGAGGCGGTGCGGCAGTACGGTGAGCCGATCGGTACGTCACTTGGCTTGACGCCTGGCCAGCTTGTCTCGACGCGGACCATGTCCGACGACATCCCCTTGGTCAGAGACCTCCCCCCGGACTTGTCCAACCCTCCACCCGTCTATGTTGACGAAGTGTTGCGCCCTGTATTCGAGGGGATTCCTCGAGCTGACGGGCGCGTCGGAACGCGGAATTGGATTCTCATCGCACCCACGAGCATGTGCGCCTCGCATGAAGCGACGCAGGTGGCTTGGCGGGGTGAGTGTGAACTGGCGGAGGCAGGAATGCCGCTGGGGCTGGATGGAGTGGTGGCGATCCCTCACAACAAGGGGTGCGGTTGTCCTGACGGGGCCAGTGTGGACGTCGTGTTCCGGATGCTGGCGTCCTATGCTTCCCACCCCAATGTCGGTGGGGTAGTGTTCATCGATTTGGGCTGTGAGAAGACGAATCAAAAGGCCCTCCGTGCCTACCTTGGCGCGCGCGGGCTGGACGCCTGGCAGAAGCCGGTTTCCTGGATCACAATCCAGGATGTTGGGGGGAGCGTAGCCGCGGTTGAGGCGGGCTTGGCCGCCGTCCGGGAGATGGTCCCGCAGGTCTCTGACTGTCGGCGTTGCTCTGTTCCGGTGTCGGAACTCGTCCTTGGCCTTGAGTGTGGAGCGTCGGACGGGCTCTCCGGGCTGTCTGCGAACCCGGCCCTGGGGCGGACGTCTGACCGTTTGGTTCAGTGCGGCGGAACAGTGCTGCTTACCGAGGTCCCCGAAATCTGTGGTGCCGAGCACGTACTGGCCCGGCGCGGGCGCAACGCGGAGGTCGGGAAACAGATCTATGCCCTTGTGGATTGGTACGTGGAGCAGGCCGCAAGGCTTGGCGTGGCCCTGGGAGAGAATCGCAGTGCCGGGAACATCCGTGCCGGGCTCCTGAACATAGCGATCAAATCCCTTGGCGCCATCGTCAAAGCTGGCACGACGCGGGTGGAGGGCGTCCTCGACTACGGGACACCTGTCGCCGGGAAGGGACTCCATGTCATGCAGGGACCGGGGTATGACCAGGAGTCGCTGCCTGGCGTCGTGGGTGGCGGAGCCACGGTTGTCGTGTTCACCACCGGTCTCGGAACGCCAATTGGCAACGCCATCGTGCCGGTGATAAAGGTCGCCGGCAGCTCGGCGCTGTACGCCCGGATGCGTGACGACATGGACCTCAACGCAGGGGGAATCCTCGAAGGTCGGGACTCCATCGACTCCGTTGGCGAGAGCATCTTCGACGTCATCTGTGCCGTTGCCGGTGGCCAGCGGACGAGGGCCGAGGCGAATGGCCATCGCGAGTTCCAGATATGGGGGCTTCAGGACCTTTCACTTTGAGCCTTCTCCGCGCTGAAAGATCGTCCCTTGCAGCTATGTTACCTATCGACCGACCATGTGGTCTTGAGTCGGCTGGTGGCAGAGGGGCGGATGCTGGCACCGTCAAACGTGAGACAGCAATAGGAACAGGTGGACATGGCCTTTCTAGATTACATGAGTGAGGGCTCCAAAACGGAGTACCGGCTTGTCGAGATTCGGACCTCGATCGGGCGTTCTCCGGAATGCCTGCTGCAGATTGTGGATGACGTCGAACTTAGTCGCGTACATTGCTCCGTCGCCCGGCAGGCGAACGGGTCGTTTGTGGTAATCGACGAGGGAGCAACCAACGGCACGTACCTCAACGACCAGCGTCTCGGCTCTGAACCGATACTTCTCAGGGATCAGGATGTAGTGCGCATAGGCCAGACTGAGCTTGTCTTCAGGACCCGGGATGTTGGCCGAACGACCATGCTGTTCTCTGAGGTGGCTGACGAGATGGAGAGCGGCAAAGGCTTCCACACGATCATGCATGAAATCGTCGAGAAGAAGGACGGTTAGAGCTTTCTGTAGGGCGATTGGCGTTCCGGGTGTGAGCTCGTTCCGGCGGCGCCCCGCCGAAGTTGCAAAACACCAAGCCACGTCTATGGTTCGGCGCAGTGTATCACCCCACACAGGGGCACTATGGAAAGGATGATGGTATGACGATGGGGATGTTCAGGTTTGCGGCCGCGAGTCTCTTGGGAATCACGTGCGCCGTTCTTGCCGAAAAGGTTGTTCATCAAGACGGACGAGAATTCGATGCCGAGGTTATTACCAAAGGCAATGTTGTCACACTGGTAGCGGGGAAGAAGCTGTACCAGTTCCAAAAGAGTCAGTTGCTTCCTCCGCATGGCAACGCCAAGAAAGCTGAAGATACCCCAAAGGAGAGCGCCCCAATGAAGCCGGCTAGTGTGGCAGAGATCGTACCGGGAAAGAACCCCGTCATTCGTTTCAAGACTGACAAAGGTGACATCACCGCGGAGCTGTTCGAAGACAAAGTCCCTAAGACGATTGGGAATATCATCTCGCTTGCTGAGAGCGGCTTCTACAGCGGCATGACCTTCCACCGCATTATCACGGGCTTTATGGCCCAGGGCGGCTGTCCCAACTCCAAGGCTGGAGCGTCTGGGATCGCCGGTACAGGCGGCCCGGGATACAAGACACCGGACGAGTTCCGTCCTGAACTCAAACACAATGCCCCTGGCATACTCTCCATGGCCAATTCCGGTCCCAATACGAATGGCAGTCAGTTCTTCCTGTGCTTCAAAGCCACGCCCTGGCTGGACGGAAAGCACACTGTGTTTGGGCGAGTGACCGACGGCCTGGACGTACTCAAGAAGCTTGAGGCTGTGGGGACTGGGCAGGGCACCCCCACCGAGAAGGTCGGCTTTGACATTGAGGTGGTCTCGAAGCAGGACCACGTGTACGCGCCGGAGAAGCTCTGATCGTCTTCCGCCCCACTTTCTCGGCAGTGGACTTGATGTGACCGACTAGTGACGGTTTGCCAGGGGGTTGCACACGAAGGGACATGCATCTATGAAATACGCATTCATGAGCTTCTCGTGCCCGGAGCTGTCTCTTCGGGACATGCTCACGCTGGCCAGAGATCTGGGCTATGACGGCGTCGAGCCCCGGGTCGCAGCGAAACATGCCCATGGGATTGAGACCGACGCTTCCGCGTCCGAGCGGAGCGCGGCCCGTGACCTGGCAGCCGAGATCGGCACGCCGTTTTGCTGTGTCGCTACATCGTGTCGGTACGCCGATCCGGCCACGACTCAGGAGAACGTTGACGAGACACTGCGCTCGATCGATTTGGCTGCTGATATCGGTGCCCCAACCATCCGTGTCTTCGGGGGAAGCATTGCCGAGGATCTGTCGCGTGAGGCAGCGGTGGAACTCGTGGCAGGGGCTCTGCAGTCAGTTGCCGAGCACGCTGCGGATCGCGGTGTTACCGTATGTATGGAGACACACGATGCCTGGTGCGACCCCTGTCATGTTGCGTGTGTCATGACACATGTTGGGCATCCGGCAGTGGCGGTCAACTGGGACATCATGCATCCCATCCGTCGAGGCAACTCCACGATGAGTGAGGCGTTCGCTTCCCTCAAAGACTGGGTCCGCCATGTCCACTTCCATGACGGAACGTCTCAGGCGAGCCTGAGTCTCGTCCCGATAGGCACGGGAGATATTGACCATCAGACGGCGGTGGAGTTACTCGCCAGGATGGGCTACGACGGGTTCCTGAGCGGGGAGTGGATCAACTGGGAACCTTACGCTGAGCATCTGCCGCGCGAGTTGGCAGCGATGAAGGCCTACGAGTCCAGCCTCTGAGGCGGGCTTGCCGCGCTGACCGCCCCGGCGGAGACGGCGCTTGACAGCGGAGTGGGCTACAGGCAGTGCTCGAGTCACGGAACGCATTCGAGGAGGGCAGGCAACATGGAAGAGCAGACAGAATTCAGCAACAATGATCCGGAAAGCCAGGAGAACAAAGCTGCCTACCACAATCTGCTGGACTCCATTGAGCGCAGCATGGACCCCAACAGCAATACGGTCCTGATCGTGGACGACGAGAGAGGAATCCGGAAGCTGGTGGCCCGGAACATCAAGAAGTCCGACAAACGGATTGTGGTTTTTGAGGCCGCCAACGGACAGATGGCCTTGGAGCTGCTTGAGGAGATTCGGGCCAAGTTCAGCCGTGACCCTCTGTTCATTGTCACGGACTTGAACATGCCTGTGATGGATGGATGGGAGTTCATTGAGCATTTGAGGGAAGACTACGAGGCCCGCGGTCTCACGCAGGGCATCCCGGTGGTGGTCCTCTCTTCCACAAGCGGCGAGAAGGGGCATGTTTTCTTCCGCAAGTCTGTCCACGGGGGCAAGTCAGGCTACAGCCCGTTGATCAGCGTGGCCAAAGAGGTCTGCCTTCAGCCGGGCAAGTACGACGCCACCGGCGAGAAGGGCCTTGGCGTCTGGATCAAACACTTCCTTCGCTATGCTTGATTGTCTGTTAGGTGAATTCGTCGTGTCTCGTGTGGATGGTCGGGCACGGCGTAACCAGGAGTAATTGTGAAGTTGCCGGCTGGAAGCTCACGTGCTGGGGAAGCCCCCGGCTGGGGCGCGCTTTACCGATGTGTCCGTGTCCTTCTCCTCCTTCTTCCCGCCGGTTGCGTGCTTGTGGAGCGCCGTGAGGTGCTTCTCGGAGGGCCTTCCCCTCTGCCGCCTCCCTCGCTGGAGACGGTCCCGGAACCGTCCCCTCTACGTCTTGACGGGGTTGCACCCGAGCTTGCTTTGGCTCTGCTCGTCTGGCAGGCTGACCCCATAGACGCGGGTGGTGAGGGGCGAGCACTTGGGCCTTCCGAGGAACGGCATGTGCGCAAGCTGAACCGGGCTGTGTGCACAGCCCGGGCCAACCACCTGATCCACGAGTACCGTCCTCTCCTCGCCTTGGATTCCGGCGGTCGCCTGCTCTTCCGCCCAACCCGCATTGGTCCGCGCAAGGACGCGGCTGCGACCCACCGGTCTCTACTCCAACTCCGCGATGAGATTCGTGGCGGCTTCCGTATCCGCCCGGCTGGCGGCGACCCGGACGTGGAGAGGCGCCTGGGGCTGTCCCGGGCGGCTTCCTTCAAGGCCTGGCTCGCCAAGAGGCCCGAGGGATTGCTTGTGAGCGGTGCGCCGTCTCCGTTCCTCTCAAACCGAGATGCCCTGGAAGGAGCTTTGGCGTCCCTGCAGGTCAAGAGAGACATCGTCGGCGTGCTGTCTGAGGCGGATCGGCTGGCTGCCGACGGAGCAGTGGAGAAGGCTTTCCGCCTGGTGCGACACTTCGATGCCCAGCCCGAAGTCGCCGCGGCCATGGCCCGAATTGGCGACACAGTGACCGAACCACGACTCCATGAGACCACGGAGAGCCTGGCCCGCGCGTTTGTTTCGGCTCAACTGGCGAAGTGGCGCTCGGCGGTAACGGCGTGGTCCCAATCGGCGAACGCAGTAGATGGCGAGGAGGCCCGAATCGGGGTGCAGCGCGCAATTGGTGATTTCGAGAAGCGCATCGTCGAGGTGTACAAGGGCTGCGTTCGGGACGCGAGACTTGCGAATGCTCTGCGCGAACAGCGGCAGGCTCTGCGCAGCGGTCTGTTTGAGCTGGCCCTGGTAAGAGCTTCTCTCGCGAAGGACGATCTGGTGCGACTCGTGGACGCGCAACGCGCGTGGGATGCGTTCGATGTCTTGGAAGAACAGAACCGGTCAGTGCTCGAAACGATCGTTGACGGGGAGAACGTGTATGGTCTGACTGACTCCTGGTGCCCCACGCTTCAGCCGGTCGCTGAACAGGCTGTGCACCGGGCTTTGTTTCCAATCTTCGCCCAGGTTCTGCCTTCCGCATTCGAAGCGTATCTCAGAACTGCTGATCGGCAGGTCAGCAACTTCCTGCGCCACGGGACCAGCCTTGCCCTTTGCGCCATGCTGGAGGCGATGGTCATGGATGCCGATGAGGAGGAACTGCCAAAATCGGTCCGGAGTCGCCTGCCCGAACTGAAACAGCGTCGCCGCAAATCAACGCGCTTTTTTCTGGACAAGATCGCCGGACGTCGTGTGATCGTTGAAGCCTTCAGTTGTGGCATCCCCGGGCTTGGCAAAGCCTATGGGAACGACTTGGTGGCTGCTTTGACAGAACGGGTCAAAGCAGCAGGGGCGGGGGCTTTCGTCGACGTCCGAGGGGCAGGAGAAGAGGCCCCCTCAGCGGACGACTACGTGATCGCGGAAGGGCATATTGCCGATTTCCATGCAGATGAGATCACCGAGGTGGAGACAATGCGCTTGGAACAGCGCTGGGGGAAGATAGAGGAGCAGGTTAACCCGACGTACGGGCGTCTCATGCCAGGAGGCGGGGAAGACAAGCGGCCGGTCCGTTTCCGGCAGGTTCTTTCCGAGCATGTGATCAATCAGCGTACGGTGGAACGGATCGCCCACATCCGCCTCACGTTCCGGGTCAGACATCGCAATGCAGAGGATTTTGGCGAGGTCAACGAGTTCTTCAGGCGCTCGTTTGTCCAAGAGGGATCACACCCCTTCCGCGATGTCCGCACCTTGCAGGCGGCAGTGACGTTTGATCGTGACACACTCCACCCCGAGGCTCCCCCCCCTCCTCTGCGCAAGGATCGCATATGGACACCTGCCGAGATGCTGGACTGGGGCCGGCGGCAGAGCCTCGAACAAGTGGGGAAGGCGTTGCTGTTACGTCTGCGCTCCTACCCGCTCAACCTGGCAACCGAGGCAAGCGCCCTGGCCACCCGGGATGACTGGGCTGAGGCGTCGAACAAGTGGGGTTTCTGCCATGCTTACCTGACTCAGTCGCCCGGCCCCCCTTCCCCGGGAGACCGCGTGACGGCGGCGGCCGATCGTGCCCCCGATCGGGAGGTCCCCCCGATACATGCAGGTTCCCAACTCGACAGTGCACTGCTGAGTCTGCGCGGGACGGTTTTTGCCGACATGGTCAACGCAACCCGCCGGTTCCTCGAAGCAGAGCCGAACTGATGGCCGGCCGTTGGGGGCCGGGACCACTGAACCGGCATCTCCCTCGAGTTCGGCATTCGATCTCTCGGCTGGTCCGCGTATGAAGAGACCGTTTCGCCGGTGGTCGGCGTCAGTTGGCCACTCCACCAGAACTCGATTTCTCAGGATCGTCAGGCGGGATCAGTCGGGCGTCCCCTTTCCTCCTGGTTCTCCCCGGGGCAGTTGGCGGGAAACGCAGGGCGGGTGGGTCATGCGTCCGGCCTTTCTGGCGAATGGGACCAAAGCGTGTGATAGTAACCAAAGTCCGTCTTTGATTCCGGCGGTGGAGCGATGTCTGGCTCGCGCTTCATCGTGGACGTCCCTCTGGTTGGCTGTGCGGGGACTGCGGCAATGACGCGGGAGTTCCAGGCAAAAGTCCCACAATGGCGCCGGCAGATCTCCGATCGTGAGCTGTTCCAGCACTTCTGCCGACAGACAGCCTAGGCCGAGCAAGCCCCGATCGGGAAGGAGAGGCGACAGATCCATGTCTGAAGGTCAACGCATACTTGTTGTCGACGACGAGAGCGGGATCCGCACGCTGTTGCGTCGTCTCTTTGAGAAGAAAGGCTACGCGGTTGGCGTGGCTGGTACCGCCGCAGAGGCCCTGGAGCAGGCAGGGGAGGGCTTCTACAACCTAGCCGTTCTGGACCTCAAGCTCCCGGATGCCACAGGCCTCGAACTCCTCACGCCTCTGAAGGAGTTGCACCCGGACATGGAGGTCATCATGCTCACGGGCTATGCCTCGATGGAGACCGCCATCGAGGCCCTGAACCAGGGAGCATCGGCTTACATATCCAAGCCCGTCAATACCACCGAGCTGCTCTCCCGTGTACAGGAAGTCCTCAACCGGCAGGGGCTGGTGTTTGAGAACCGGCGTCTCTACGAGGAAACGAAACGTGAAGTTGCCGAGCGTAAGCGAGCGGAGGCCGAGCTCCGAACCGCTAAGGAAGCCGCCGAGGCGGCGAACCGAACGAAGAGCCAGTTCCTGGCCAGTGTAAGTCACGAGCTCAGAACCCCCCTGAACGCGATTATCGGTTTCGCCGATGTGCTTTCTGAGGGAGCTGCAGGCGAACTGGAGGAACGCCAGGCGAAGTACGTCGGCAATATCCTGACCGCAGGGGAGCGACTCCTGGCCCTCATCAACGATGTGCTGGATGTCGCCAAGATTGATGCGGGTGAGAGTGAGCTTGACCTGTCGTCCTTCAAACTTAAGGAGCTGGTCACGTCAAGCCTGACCATGGTCCGTGATGCGGCGGAAAAGCGGAGCCTCAGTGTCGAGTCTTTTTCGGAGGATGGAGGGCAGCCTATTTTCTTGACGGCTGATGCTCCTAAACTCAAGCAGGTCCTTTTCAATCTGTTGTCCAATGCGGTGAAGTTCACGCCCGAGGGCGGTCGAATCACCGTGACGACTCGCTGCTGTCCAGCTCCCGGGATGGAGGAGGCGGCGGAAGGCAACGCAGGCGATTGGGTGGAGATTAGCGTTGTCGATACGGGAATCGGCCTAAGCACTGAGAACGTCAAACGCATTTTTGGGGACTTTGAGCAGGCGGACTCATCGCACACCCGACGCTACCAGGGCACCGGACTGGGACTCGCTCTCAGCCGCAGGCTTGTTGGGTTGCACGGCGGGCGCCTATCGGTGGACAGCGACGGCGAGGGGTGTGGGAGTACGTTCCGATTGATCGTTCCACGAGATCAGACCATGCGCGTTGCAGCCACGACGGTTGGCGACGCCACTGACGGGCGTTCCCCGGTAGCAGGATGAGGTGGTACGGTGTGCCGGCCAAGCGCCGACACCCGCAACTGGAGGCGGTACCGATGTTGGATGATTCTTCCACAGCACAATCAGCTGTGACAGGGCGTGTTCTCGTCGTCGACGACGAGCCGGACAATCGCGAGTTGCTCCGCACGCTCCTTGAGATGAAGGGGCACACCGTTTTCGACGCCGGAAATGGGGCCGAAGCTCTGGACATGGTCAAGGATGCTCTGCCTGACGTGATCCTCCTCGACGTCATGATGCCTGAGATGGATGGCTACGAGGTCTGCAGGAGGCTCAAGGGGGATCCGGAGACAGCTCCTGTTCCCATTATCATGGTGACCGCGCTAGCGGGGAGAAGTGATCGACTTGAGGGCATCGATGCGGGGGCCAACGACTTTCTTACGAAGCCGGTTGGGGCTCAGGATGTCATCCTCCGAGTCAGAAACTCGATCTACACCAAGCGACTCTACGATCAGGTCAACGAGAGCCTGGACCGCCTCCGGGAACTTGAGGAACTGCGTGACAACCTGACGCACATGATTGTCCACGACATGCGTTCTCCGTTGATGGGCATTTGCGGGAGTCTGGAGCTCCTTCAGATGACCGTTGCGGATCGCCTGGATGAGGAAGACCGGGACGACATGGAGCGAGCTCTCGACTCGTCTCGTCTTCTCACTGAGATGGTCAGCTCCCTCCTGGATGTCAGTCGGCTCGAGGCAGGGAAGATGGGTCTTCCGGCAACTGCGTACGTGAATGGTTGAGTGAGTGGACAGGCCGCGCCATGTTAGTTCTTACCACAAGATCAACATGGAGGATGCGACCATGTCCACTCGTAGTGCACTGTACCACTGCTTCGGCCTGGGTGT
>JABHEG010000089.1 GCA_018676675.1 Lentisphaerota bacterium | reverse complement strand
TACGGCTGACGGCACGGTTGATGTGTTCAACTACGCGAATGGGATCACGGCGACACTGGTTGACAACGCTGACACGGATAAGGACGTGCGGTTGGAGACGGTGAGCAGTGGCGATATCGCGATCGATCAGATCCTTGTGAACAGCGCGGCTGATGTCGTGGTGGGCGTCGCAGGGAAGGCGGATCTGGCTGGGATGTCCTTGGCCAATCTCACCCTTACGTCTGTCAGCGAAACCGAGGATGTGACAGTCACGGGTGCCATCGTGGCCAGTGGCGTTGTGTCGGTCACAATCGAGGGGACAGGAGGGCTGGTCGGCGCTGGTGGCAGCATTGACGCCAACACGCTGCAGCTGTACCTCGCTGGTGGCACCGTTTCAGGGGACGGTGCTGGCGGCGCCTTCAAGATCGAGGGCGTGCCACGGGTCGAGATTGGGGCGCCTGACGGGGCTGTGCTCAGTGGCGTTGATGGGCTCTGGTCGGTGACGTCTGGAGACGATGACACCAAGTTCTTTCCACTGGGTGACGGCAATATCCTCGGTTTGGTCCTCCACAACGGCTCGTTGAAGCTTGCGCCGGCTGACGTCATGTCTGAATTTGCGCGGGAGAGTTCGTTCCTCTCGACGGTGCGTCAGATGAAGAGCCGGAACGGCGTGTTCGATCCCACCTACTTCATCCACAGCTTCATGTCCCTGCGCGACGTGTTCGCAGTCAGCGTCATCGACTTCCTCAACTTCGGTGAGGTAACCATCAGCTACAATCGCGATGACTGGCCGCCTGCGCTTGAGATTGAGGGCTGGCAACGGGACAGGAATGAGGCTTACCGCAGGAGGTAGTGCTTCCCACACGTCCTCCGTTCGGGACGATACGGTCTTGATCCCTACGACGAGGTCGGCAGCCGATCTCGTCGTCGTTTACAGTGTTCGCTCGGAGCCAGGTAGCCGACGGCTTGGCCTCGCGGGCGTCGGCACGAGTGTTGCAGTTCTCTGGGGAATCGCTCTTCCACCGTCACATGAAGCCCAGTTCCACCAACCCAACCCAACCACTGCGCCTCTGTTCGTTTGCGTTGAGTGATGAGGGTCGCAAACGGGATCACAACGAGGACGCCGTCCTCTCGGATCCGGACCATGGCCTTTTCTGCGTGGCTGACGGTATGGGGGGATTGCGGGATGGGGAAGTGGCGAGCGCCACGGTTGTGGAGATGCTGGGCAAAGCAGCGACGGACCGCCTTGGCCCCGGCGACGAGATGGGGCCGTCGGTTGCTGCCGACGCACTGCGTGAAGCTCACACGGCGCTACGAGAGTTGGCCACCAGGAAAGAGTGGTTCGATAAGGACGGGCGGGCTCAGATCGGGACAACGGCGTCCGTGCTCTTGCTCGATACGGTATCCCGCAAGGCTGAGATTGTGCACATTGGCGACAGCCGGGTCTATCGGCTGCGGGGTAGGAAACTCGAACAGCTGTCCACGGACCATAGCCTGGAAGCTGAGCTGCGCCGGGAGCTGGGCGGGGAAGACAGCCGCTTCAACTTCGGCTTGACTAAGGGCGTGCTCAGGCGGGCAGTAGCCCTCGATGATGTACTCGACCTCGAACACCTCTCCTTCGATCTGCACCACGACGATCTCTTCCTGCTCTGCAGTGACGGACTCAATCTGCATCTTTCCGACCCGGAGATCCGGCAGACGCTCCTCAAGGGCAGGGGGCAGCATGTCGGACGAGCCGGGCGACGGCTCGTGGCCTTGGCGAACGCGGCAGGGGGCAAGGACAACATCTCGGTTGTTCTGGTCCGGCCGCGTGATCCTGTCGTTCTCTGCAGACGTCGTCGGTTGCTTGCCACAGCGATCTGCGCCCTTTTTCTTCTCACGTCCCTCGGCATCGCGGCCACTTGTGTCATGCGTCGCCGTGTCTACGCGCGCAAAGTTGCCAGTCAGGTTGCTGGATTTGTGGAGCTGCTTGGTCAGCCCAAGCAGGATCTGCGGGGCGAGCTGAAGGTACTGAAGGAGACGCGTGATGCTCTGCCTGGTCTGCTTCCTGAGGCACGGGCGAAGGTCCGGGCATCGTTGCTCAAACGTCAGGAGGCCTACCAAGCCATCTATACCGCGCGCGTTGTCGAGTTGCTTCGTGCACAGGACTGGCCAGGACTCCATGGACTGGTGATCCCCGAGGTGGCGGCGTTCCCTGAAGGAGACGCTCACGACCGGTTTGCCGCAGTGGTTGGCGTCGTGCACAAACGCGAGTTGTTGGAGGATCTCTGGTGGCAGCTCTCGGTGGCCATGGAGGCCCGGTCTTTCGCGAAGCTTCACGATGTCGCTGACAGCTACGCCCGCACAGTGGCGCCTGCTGTCCCTGACGGCCCGGCTGCCAAGTTGACGCGGCTGCGGCTCAATGAGCTGGAGGCCCCGGCCGCCGTGACCAAGCTCCTGGGCCAGTGGCCGTTTGGTTCAGCGATGGGGAACGCTCGAGTGGGGCTTGAGAAGGCGCGGGAGCAGTACCAACGCGAACAGAGGAAGAACGACAAGAAAGAACCCGAGGCATCCATTGGTCCGAAGGATGGCGCCCCTCACTTCGCCGGGAACGCGGCGTTGCCCCCACCACGGGTCCCCGCCTCCGTCGACACCGACCCATTGCTGACGCCTCCCGCGCAGGCTGAGCGGCAGGAAGTGGGAACGCTCGTTGCCTCCCCTGCAGCTCGTCAGGAAAGGCCCCGAGGCGACGAGGTCACGATCGTAGCCGAGCCCCGTGCCCCAATGGCGGCGGTCAACGCACTGGCCCCCGATCTCTCACCACCTGTCGGCACTCCGGCAGGCGGCACCAAGAACGAACCAACCGATGGTCGAGAGAGCACCTCGGTACATATTGTACCGGACCGCCAAAGCGGCCAGGACCAACCTTCTCTTCCTGGAACGACGCCCACAGCCGCCAATGGTGCTGGGGATCGATCAGATGCGCGTCCCGCTCCTGGAGAGCTAGGCGCCGGGGACGACCTTCAGGAGCCCCCCCCGATAGCAGCGGGTGGCTCCTCACTCCAGGCAGGTGAGAAGGACACACCCTCCGTTGTGCCTCAGAGCAGTATGCCGGCAGCGCCTTCAGCCGTGGCAGAACTCCAGCCCAAGGCGGAGCCCGATGTTCCGCTTCCGGGAGCCAACACCGGGGCACCAGCCAAGAGCTCGGCTATCCCTGACCCAGCGGCCTCCCCCGACGACGTGCAATCCGGGGAAGAGCCGGCTGGGCGGAATGCTCTTAGTCCAGTTCCCGCAGGCGCACCCGACGAGCAAGGACTCCAGGAGCGCGGTCGAGCTGCTCCTCAGAGTCAAGCCAAATTGGAGGCGATCGCGAAGCAGACTGACTCCTCCCCCACGGCGGGCCTGGCTGCACCAGAACCGGTCGACGTCATGACTCAGTTTCGTGCGCGCGTCAAGGGGGAGGGCATTCTTGCCGGCTGGGAATGGGTGACGAAGAAGGGGGCTGCCGTCTCTGCAGAGGATATGGCCAGGTTGGAGGAAACAACGGTTGCGTATGTGCGAAACGCCTGGAAGGCTGTGGTCACCGCTCACTACGCGGGGGCTGATCGACTGTGGAGCGACGTGGTTGAGCGGCTTTCTCAGCTCCAACGGCCGGGACTGGAGAAACGATTGGGATTCGAGCGCAGAAGCATGGCGGCATCGTTTTGGACACGTGCGGACACTCTCATGAACGAGGCCTGGACGAACGGCGACTGGGCCCCCATTCGTCCCCTCTTGACTGGTAATCCCCGCATGTCAGCCGCGAACTTCCCCGCGGCTGAGCTCTCCGCGGCACGAGCTTGGTTGGCGCTCACAGATGCCTGTGAGAAAGACAGCCAGCAGGCGCAAAAGGTATTCTTAGGGCTGTCCTCTACGGTTGAACGACGGAAGGACATGATGCGTCTGGCCGGTGTCGATACGGGGGCTCTGGAGGTGTCAAGCAGAGATCTGCGTAGCCCTGCGGGGGTGTGTCGGCGATTCCGCATAGTGGCGGAAACGCTCTGCCGGGGGGTGTTCTCCTGTGCCGACCTCTGCAGAGAGAACGCCAGATTGGTGTCGGCAGAGGATCTCGGCGCGCTCCTTACCAGAGTATACCCGGCTGAAGAGCAACGGAAGTCAATGCAGGCTCTGTTCGATGCCGTGGCTCAGCGCACCGAACAAGCGTCAAGCCGGGCACCCGGGCCTCCTCCTTCAGCTGATTTTCCCGGCATTAGCCCGCGGGAATTGCAGGGGCTCGTTGATGCGTGCGATCAGTATCTGGCCGACCAGATGAAGAACGCCGCCGACAGCTTTTCCCTTTTGCGTCAGGTTCTCCTACAGCAGCAGGCGAACAGCCTGAGCTTCTCCCGGAACGCCTTCCCCGACCGTGACGTGTTCTACGACTTGCTCGGGGCCTCTACGTCATTGTATAACTTGGACGAGGTGAAGACGTTGCGTCGAGAGCTACATGCTGCCGTGACTGTCCACACACAAGGAGAATAGCTTCCCCCTCCGCACCTCCTGACCATGGCTGGAACTCCCCCATTCAACGAATACGACGCCCAAGGCTACCGGATGCTCGAGATCATCGGTCGGGGGAGCTTTGGCGTCGTCTATCGGGCCTACCACAGGGAAAGTGGCGAGGAGCGTGCCGTCAAACGGCTGCTCTGGCGCCCCGAGACGGGAAGCAGCGGAGCAGACACCGTCTACCGGCGGGACAAGATTATTTGCTCGCTGGAACACGAGCACATTGTCGAGGCCCATGAACCGTTCGAAGACCGAGATCCCCAAACAGACGAGGTAGCCTACTACCTGCCGATGGAGCTCCTCGTCGGCCAGGATTTGAAGGTCTATCTCGCCCAGTGCCATCAAGCTCCGGTCAAGGAAGCGCTCCGCATCTTCCGTGACTGCGCGGATGCCCTCGATTACGCGAGCAGGGCGGGAGTCGTTCACCGGGACATCAAGCCCAGCAACATCTTCGTTTGTGAAGACGGCGTTGCCAAGATCCTCGATTTTGGCGTTGCCAGACTGAAGACACATGGATCCAGCGCCGGTTCAAGCGTTGGCGGTCTTCCTGGGACCATGGGGTACATCGCCCCCGATTTTGTCCTTGTACCGGAAGAGGACGATTTTCACGGTGACGAGGTCTCTGACATCTTCAGCTTGGGAGTCTGCTTCTACGAATCGGTCACAGGCAGGAAGCCGTTTGCGGATTTCGGCACCGGTGTAAAGCAAGTCCTACTAACCTACATGCGCTGGGCGCAGGACGAGAAGCGGGTGCAACCTGACTTCTCCAGTGATGTGTTTGTGGTACACCCGTTTCTCCAAGGCTTCCTCGAGCGCTGTCTGTTCCGCGACCGCGAGAAGCGCTTCCAGGTGTTTTCCGATGTGCGAGATGCCCTCGACGAGATGCTGGGCTTTTATGAGGAGCAAACACCCGCCACGCTTTTCCAGACGGCGCGGATGTTGGGCAAGTACCGAAAACTTGAAAGGCTGCACGTTCCCAGCAGTTTTGCCCGCATCTGGATCGCAGACCGACCGGACCGGCCTGACCTTGGGAAGGTGGCAATCAAGGTTCTGAAGGAGGAGGTCACCACGCCTGAGAATATCCGGCGTTTTGGGCGGGAGGCAGAGATCTTGGGGGCGTTGCTTCCGTGCGAGCAGGTCGTCGACTTCGTCGAGTACTTCACGATTGCAGACAACAGCCCGGACGGAGAAATACAGCACTGCATCGTGATGGAGTTCCTTCCGTCAGGGAGTTTGTACGATCTGTGTGAGGAGTGCCCAGGAGGGATCCCACCCCAAAGAGCGCTTACCATCTTGCTGGACGTCGCGAAAGCCTTGGCGGCAGCACACCGACTGGGCTATGTCCATCGCGATCTGAAGCCTGACAACATCATGTGCGTTGGGGAAGCCGGGGCAAAGGTCATCGATCTTGGTGTGGCCTACGCCCTTGAGGGCAGTCGTCTTTCCAGCGGTGGGCTCTTAGGCCCCCCAGATTACATGGCTCCCGAGTGCGCGCTGCTGGACGATGACGAAAAGGCTTTTCCCGGAGACGAGCGGTCTGACATTTTTAGTTTCGGCGTCTGTTGTTACCGTGCCCTCACGGGGCGCCATCCGTTCGGGGAACTGAAGGGGAATGATTTTCAGATCATGCGGGCCCTCATGAAGCGGGCGGAGACGCTGAGTCTGAGAGATGTAACCTGGGAGCACGAGTGTTTCCATGCCTGCAGAGATCTTGCCCTGCTGATCAAGCGCTACCTGGAGCCGGATCCGGCTCAGCGTGAGAGCAGCGCCGAGCGCATTGTAGTCGACCTCGAGAAGATCCTTCTAGAGGTAAGCATTCCCAGTTTCGACGGATGGAAGGTGGTAGGGCGCGAGGGAACAACGCTGTGGGTTGTGAAAGAGACTCAGCCGAAGGTGAAGGTCCAGCTCAGCAGGGCGGACGATGATGTACGTGAGGCCGTCCAGCAGTATGTGGATGCGGCCGGAAGATCTCCCCTCCAAGGGCGCCTGGGGCCCGCCGTCCTACTCAAGGAATGGAACGGCTGTTGCCACTGGTACGGCGTCCTTCCTGCTCCCCCGCCGGGAAGGCCGGCCCAGGCTGAGGTCCGTCGACGCGGCGGCGATGGGGGTGACGCCAGTCTGCGGGATCCCCAGCTTCTGCTTCTCGTCGTCGAGCTGTTCGACATTGTGGGACAACTGCACGACCGAGGGGCGATGCACGGTGAGATCGACGTTGATACCATCCGGATCCACGGATCTCAGATCTGGCTGAGGGCGCCGCGGACGCCAGAGCGCATGAAGGATACTCAGGATGCCCGGCAGTCCGAGATACGGCGTGTAGTGGAGCGCGTCCTTACGTGGTTCTTGGATGCCCCGTCGGCAACGGCTCTGCGCAAGGAACTTGGCCGTTTGGCGGAGGGCGATACGGCGCCCACCTCGATTGAGTTGCTGGACGAGATCAAGGCGATGCCCAAGGGGGCGGCACCGGTGCGGCGTGTGATGCCGCCCCCGCCGGTGTCTGGCGAGAACCTTCTGTCACGCGTGCCCGAGACAACCCGGATTTTGGCTCAGCTGTGCGCAGGGAAGATCACGTGTACCCAGGCAGCAGACAGACTCGGACGGCTGCGGAGGATGCTGTGCAGTCTCGAGGTAGGTACTACGGCTTCCCAGGCGTTGGCCAGATCGTGCTGTCGTGTTCTTGGGGCCAACCGACTGCTTGGTGACCAAAAGCGCTCTGCCGCTTTTGACCTCAAGTTGGCGCCGCTCAGTGAGCGATACGAACTGCTGGGCTTCCTCAATCAGGGCGGCTGTGGCATTGTCGCTCGGGCCGTGAGGCTGAGCGACGGTGTGTCGGTTGCGGTCAAGTTCCCCAAGCAAGAGATGACGTCGCGCAAATTGGATGATGAAGCCGACCTCCACAAGAAACTGACGGATGCGAAAATCGAGGGGGTCGTCGAGTATCTCGATTTCTTCGAGGAGGTAGTTCCTCCCGAGGATGACTGGCTGCAGTTTCTCGTGCTGGAGCTACTCAGCGGAATGTCCGTTTCCGGGCTGCGCTGGGACCGCTCAACAGACGATCTTGTACGTATCCTACAGCTATTCCGGCAGTTTGCCGTCACGCTGCATAGATGCCATCAGAACGGCGTGGTTCACCGGGATGTCAAGCCCGGCAATCTTTTCGTCGAGCAACGCGGCGAGGCCGAGAGGGGGGTTCTCCTGGATTTTGGGATAGCCAGAGACGCTCGCGCAACGAGGACTCTCGGGCGAATCCCCGGTACGTGCGAGTACATGGCACCGGAGACGGGTTATGCCCCCGAAACAAGAGAGCGATGGGGACGGGCCGCTGAGGAGGAACGCAGGCTAGCTGTCCGGGGGGACCTGCGCCTCGACGTGTTCGGTCTCGGGGCTGCGCTCTACCAATGCCTTGCCGGTAAGCTCCCATATGAAACACCGGGCAGAGGGGCGAGCGGGGCAGAGCGTTGGAGGGTCCACCTGAGACGCTCCAGGGACACCATACTCCAGGCCGAGAAGGGCGAACGCTGGCTGCCGGGCGACATTTCATTTGGCCCTCATGACGAGATGCTGGCAGAGCTCTTTCTGAAGGCGCTTGCACCGATCCCCGATCAGCGCTACAAGGATATGACGGAGTTTGTCAGTGGCATTGACGTGGTTCTGGCTGCGTTGGGAGTCAAAATCCCAAAGGATGGGCCACACGACCCCGTGCCGGAGCCGGAGCCTGAGGTGGAAGCCGACGACCTGGGTAGGTCTGACGCTGACGCCCCGGAAGAGCAGGAGGAGGACGGGCGTCGCGTGACCCTCCCTCCAGACGGTTCGGGAAGCTCGGGAGAAACGATCCCGCCTGGCGGCACCATGCCATTGGGAGGGCCTGCGGAGGCGGACAGGGGCGCGCCTGATGGGCCAGGTATCGTGTCAGAGCAGGAAGAGGACGTTACGGGAACAGCTCCGCCCGGCGCCGCCGATGGCACCATGGCCCCCATCTCCGTTCCTGAGCCGAGGTGGGACTGGTTGGCTGCGTTGGGGGGACGCCTCCCACCTGCCCGGGTTGTTGCGGCCGCGGCGTGTCTTGTCCTCGTGTGTACTGCCGGAGTCGCAGTCTACCAGCGACGCGCCCGGATCATAGACTGGATCGAGTCCCGGTGGGACAGGGAGCTTGAGGAGAAGATCACTGCGGTCAAGGCTGCCGAGGACGTGGACAAACTCAGGTTGGCTTGGGAAGCCCTGGTCGAGTTCGCCGAGAGAGCGGACAGTGACAGGACGCGTGGACGCGTTGAAACCGCCTTGGGCGAGTGTGCGGGGACTGTGGACACCAAACTGAAGGGCTGGATCCAGGAGAGTTCTGTTGCGGTAGACTGGCTTGCGCAGTCGCTCGACTTTGTGCTTGGTGGCAGAGAATCCCACCGATTCTCTCGAGAGGTCCTGGCCAAAGAGGCTCTTGCCAAGTGGCTCGGCGTGGTGCCGTCGTCTACCGCCGCATCGGAAGTGGTCACGGCAATCACTGGTGGCTGGAAGACCAAGCTCGATGGAGCCCGGAAGGTGTTGGGGGCGGACTGGGGCGACGAACTGCTGAAGAGAGCCAGTGGTGTGGTCCAGACCGCAGCCGAAGGTGACGTCGATCGGGCCATCGCAACGGCGAATGGGGGCCTCGCGTCGGTTAGTACGTCGGTGCAAGAGGCGCCGGAGCCGGCAACGCCCCCGGAGCCTGAGAAGGTTGCCACACCACGGGGAGATGTGCTGGACACGATGGTCCAGGAACTAAAGGGGACGATTGCCCTTCTCGACAGCTTTGACACAGAGATGCGGACGGAGAACAAGGAGCGTGTTCGGGAGTACGCTGCAGGAAAACTCGAGCCGAATGGCCCTGACCGCGGAGATCCACGATTCGTTGGCAGTGTGACAGCCATCTTAGCTGATGGCGGGGATCTCGTGGCCCACGCCGAGCCCCTCAGGAAGGTCCTGTCGGCCGCTAAGGCCTGTGACACCACTCTCGAGACAGGTCGGAACGCGACTGTCACGGCGAGTATCAGCGGCGAAGCCAAGGAGAAGGTCACAGCGAAGCTGGAAGAGATTCTCGCCAGGGAAGGCACGTCAGCTGCCCAACTGGTGGCTGATTTGACCAAGCAGGTCAAAGACGTTGACACCTTCGCGACGGCGCTTGGACTTTCTGCGAGGCTGCACGCTACCGCGACGGGGTATGTGAACCAGAAGGTCACCGCGCTCAGTCCGTTTGCCGAGCTTGTCGAGGGGCTCTCCAATTCCTCAACGGGGCTCTCTTTAGACATACTGAAGACACTGGATTCCATCTGTGTTGCCGCCAGGACGTGTGATACCCAATTCAGGACCAACCGAGCAAATGACACTTTGCGGAGCGCCCAGAAAGCCGTCGCAGACCTGGCTGCTAAGACGGGCAGCCAGAAGCCTGCGGAGTTGGCCAGAAAGATCGTTGCGCTATGCACCTCCCCGATACCTGCGAGCAAAGCGGCGTGGTGGGGTTGGGCTGCCGACGTGAAGGAGAAGCAGGATCAGTTGGACACGTTGAGTAGCGAAACCTGGCCACAGGAGTGGCTGAAAGACTTTGTCCATCTGCTAGACGGGACGGAGAAGCCGAGCTCCGCAGGTGCCAGCAAATCCCCGCAGGGCGTGAAGGACTCGATCACGAAGCGGCTGGACGACTTCAATGTTTGGCTCAAAGGCTACCCAGGCGCCACACACAGCCCAACGGCCTCACTACCGACGGGTGAAGATGGCGAGATGGACTGGATTGCCTGGGGGACGAGCCTTCTGGGATACCTGGGAGCGCTTGACGACTGGGCTGTAGGGAACTGGCCCAAGGACTGGATCCCTGTCCCTGAACTGCTTCCCCAGAACGTTCCAGAGAGTGTAAGGACTGCCGCTTCGACGCTGCGAGATGGTCTACTTGCTGATAAAGGCGTAGTGGCCGAGGGGCTTCAATACTATTCCGGAGAACAGGCCAAGAAGGCCGCAAATCTGGGCGAGCAGATCTCTCGCCTCGTCAATTCGGCTTCGTCGGCAGCCACGTCTGGGCAGGTCGTCGACTGGGAGAACCTAGGCATGCAAGTGGCTGATTTTCTCGACCAGCTGAAGGGCCTTCAAGGACAGCCCTGGCCGGATGGCTGGGCACAGGGCTTTGCCCCCCACGCTACTGAGCCGCCACCTTGGCAGAAGGCCATCAACGGACAGATCACCAACATGTTGGCTGAAGACGGGCCGGTCAAAAAGATGGCCAATGCCTACAGCGGTGGGGTCGATCACCAGCGTGCCAAAGCAGTCAATGCACTCAGCGACCTATGCAGCACTCAGACGATGAAAAAGGATGGCTTTGTCTGGGGGAACTGGGCGAAGGACGTGGGCGATCAGCTTGCTAAGCTGAAGGGACTGGCAGCTACGCAGTGGCCGGAGAGCTGGAGGACGCAGCAAGCCATCAAACCCACATTTGCAGATGTTCCCGAGGCCGCCACCGCGGCAGAAGACGATCTGGGGGCGTACGCCTCTTCGAAGGAAACAGGCCCCGTCGCGAAGGTGCTGAGAGATCTTCTGCTGAACCATATCACGAAGCTATCTGGTTCTGGGGCCGTCGACGCAAAGGGGGCGCCGAATTTGCTGGCAACTGTCCGTTCTCACCTGGAGTCCTACGGCGACCTGAAGAGGGTCCTGGACGGCCTCGATGAGCGTGTCAAAGCGGCGGAAGTGGCAGCAGCAGCCAGTACCTTTGCTCGCGCGAAGCGGGCACTGGACGAGCATAATTGGCAAGAAACTCCGCGTCCCTCATCCAAGGCCTTGAGATCAGTTGCGGAGAGTACGGATGAGGACCTCAAGAAGAGCTACGAAACCTACAAAACGGGATGGAACAGAATCAACGACATCAGGAAGCACTGGGCGGCAGCCATCTCGCACTTGTCGGGCTGGGATTTGGTGGAGTGCAAGAAGGCGCTTGCAGACCTAAAGGAACTGAACGGAGACTCCGTGCCCTACAAGACTCTTAGTGGGGGGATCGATGACTTAGAGGAACTGTCGGCCGACAGCACCTACGAAGCACACATGAAGGCCGCAAACAGCTTCAAGACCAATCTCGAGAATCTCCCCTGTCTCACAGAGACAGAACAACAGCAGGTGGAAGCCCTCAGCGAGACGCTGGAGAAGATGGCTGTTGCTCTGAGGGATCGCGATGCGGCGACTCCAGACGGTCTTGGGACGCTCTACGCGGAAGTCTATGCGGTTGCTTATCCAGCCCTCCGGGAGAGGATCCAGTCCGACGTCACGAAGCAACTGCAGGCCTTCAAGGAGCGGCTTGACGATGAAAAGACGACACTTGCGGGGCTCGTGGCTCCGGGTCTGCCACCCGGCGCGATAAACATGGCCACCAGCCTGAAGGCGGAGATCGGGACGGCGATCGAGTCAAGGGTGAGAGATGGTGTTACCGCGGCCAACACGAAGCCGACGGAACGGAAGGCGCGACTGGCGGCTCTTGGCACATTCTTGCAGAATACTGGGCCCTATCTGGACGCTAAGACGGCGAAAAGCCTGAAGGAAGGTTTGGCGAAGGAGAACAGCGCCATGGTCGTGAAGGCGCCAGCTTACTCCGAGACCGATTGGGGGCTGACGGTTGAGGACATGGCGGTGAAGCCTGGCGCGATCTCGAGGGTCGGGAAGAAGGTCGAGAAAGACTCCACCGTTAGCGTTGCCTGGAAGCGGGCTGCGGCAATGAGCACATACGCCTACACACCCGAGTTGGCCTTTGTCCCGGGGGGAGGCGCCGTGCTGGCTTTTCCTGATGCACCAAAGGAGGTCGCTCTTGGATGGAAGTTGGGAGAGGGCGTTGACCAACCGAAGCCTGCGAACGTCACTGCAAAGATCCAGATTGGAGGAGAATGGCAGGACTGGCCATCGGAGCCTACCCGCCGTGTCGAGTTGGCCTGCAAGTATGACTTCAAGGCCGAATGCTCCGGATACATAAGCATTGCGGGGAGTGTCACGATCCCCATGAACACTGCAGAGGAGTCTCTGGCCGAGCTCCCGGTGTTCGTTCCTAGGCCGCGTGAACTGACGTGGGCGTGGAAGGATGGCGCGGGGGACGAGATCAGGGCATTGCAAGGCGTGGGAGTGGCGTATCGCGAGCAAGGTAGCGAGGCGTCATGGATCACCATTCCCGGTATTGGCGAAGAGGTCCCCAAGGTCCCCCGACCAAGCGTGGTTCCTCCCAAGACGCTTGAGGTGAAGGTCACTCCGCCAGCTGGGTACGCGGCTCCCGATGTGCTGGTACTGACAGTCCCGATCGCGAAGGGGACCTATACAGTGGCCATCCCGGGCCTCAAGCGTTTGGTCACGGTCACGTGGCAGTGGGCTCAGGGGATACCTGAGAAGTACCGAACGTCGCCACCCAAGGTTGCCTTGGTCGCGATTGGGGGTGCGGCAAAGCACCCGTTCGACGCGAATCAGACGGTGCATGTGAAGTCGGGGGAGTACAAGCTGGAGGCCGAGCGGGACGGGGTGGCATGGCCGACGGAAGACCACACTGTTCCGCCGGGGACTTCCCACTCGCTCACCTTGACGCCACCTATCCCAACTGAGGTCCGCAAAGAGATTATGCGAGTTGTGAAAGCGAACGACAAGGAGATTCTCTGCTGGCTGGATGGGTTCGCGCGGTGGGATATCCGGGGGAGCATTGAGGACCGGGGGCAGAGACTCAGGAACGCCCCCACGCTAGTTCAGCGCGACAGGATTGAGACACTTATCACGTTCCCTGACGTTTGGGTCCAGGACATTCTCGGCGCATCGAGACCCAAGCTGTACCAACTCTTGCGGCAGGAGCGACAGACTCTCGAAGGCCTCTGCTCTGCTGTCGAGAGACTCAGGCGCGGCCAGCCTGACGGAGGCGCTGGTGGGGATGCGGAAGCCAAGAACCAGCTTGAGCTGCTTTGTTGGGCTATGGGGTTGTGGAAAACGGGTGACTTCGTCGAAGTGGCCCCGCCTGAGAGCATAAGGGCGTACGCTCCGGTGAAACGTCTGCAAGTTCACAATACGTTCAATGCAGTCTCAGGCTGGCCGGTTACTGCCGTCGTTCTGCGCAACTGGCAGAGCGTCCTTGAAGCTGTCAGGGACGCGCGCGACGACTGGCCGAAAGCCTGCCGTGATACCGATGACAGGATCATTGCGCACGTGAAACGTGAGCTCGGCCTCTGACGGGCAGATGGTGGCTGCTTTGCTTGTGTTGGGAATAGGTGATAGCACATCCCCGGGCGAGTGTGACAGGAAAGGACCCATGAAACGCGCGGTACTGATCCAACTGCAGGATGGCGAGGATGTCTCGCGGCAGTACGTGTTGCCCGAGGGCCGCGAGATGTTGGTTGGCAGATCTCGCAGCAGCGACATCTTCCTGACCCACGACAGCGTGTCCAGAGAGCACGCGGCAGTCAGCAAACGAGGCAATGCGTTCGTCCTCGCTGATCGCGAAAGCCGCAATGGCACGTTCGTGAACGGCATCGCGATCTGCCGGCGTGTGTTGCGCGATGGCGATCACCTGCGCTTTGGGGATGTTCCTTTTCAGTTCTGCGAGCTGGAGTCGGACGTGGAAGAGACGACCTGCACTGAGTCGCAGACATCAGCAGCAGACGGCGATTGGGGTGACGACGAACCTGCGACATTGGCAACGGTGTCTGGTGTTGGGGACGTCGGGGATGCCGACCACGATCGCTGGCGAGCTGTCAATCGCTGGCGCTTCATGCGCATCCTGGCGGACCGTGGCGACCAGAGCGTCGAGACTCGGCTTCGAGCGCTGCTGCTTGAACTCGTCGGCATCCGCAGCGTGTCGCGAGGTCTCCTTTTTCTGCCAGAAGGAGCGCTGGGGGGCGAACTGCGCATTGAGGTCGGGGGGGACAGCCTGACCGCTGACCTTCCGTTCGCGGAGGAGGACCTTCTCTCCCCGGTTTGGACCGGAGTTGAGTTCCAGTTCCCGGACGCCGCAGTTGGGGAAGCAGGAACGCCGTGGCTTTCGTTGCCTGTGTTCTCAGGGGAATCCGTGATCGGCTGCATCTGCTTGCACGGCGCCAAGGGCTTGGCCGCTGAAGTCCGACCGGCTGTCGAGGATGCGGCGGAGGCGTTAGGGCTGTTCGTGGGCGTGGCTGAGAGGGTCCGAGACGGGCGGCGAAAGCCCGTCCCGGAGGCCGCCGATGCCAACACAGGCGGAATTGTCGGGCGACATCATGCTCTCCGCGAGACGCTGCGTGTGGTCCATCGTGCCGCGCGTGTCGATTCTACGGTTCTTGTCTGCGGAGAGTCGGGCACGGGCAAGGAGCTGTTCTCCCGCCTTGTGGTCGACGAGAGTCGGCGCCGCGCGGGGCCCTTTATCCCCGTCCATTGCAGTGCCATCGAACCTGGCCTCATGGGGACAACCTTGTTTGGCCATGAGAAGGGCGCCTTTACCAACGCGGTGGGGATGAAACGCGGGCTTTTCGAGGAAGCTGACGGTGGAACGCTGTTCCTAGACGAGATTGGTGAATTGAACATCGACATGCAGGTCAAGATGCTCCGGGTGCTCCAGGAGGGGGAGTTCATGCGAGTCGGGGGCACGAGTACCATTCATGTCGATGTCCGGATCGTTGCCGCGACTAACCGTGACCTGAAGAGGGCAATCAAAGACGGCATGTTCCGTGAGGATCTCTACTACAGGCTGAGTGTGATCACGATCCCCGTCCCGCCATTACGGGAACGGAGCAGTGACATTCCGGACCTGGCTCGGTACTTCCTGGCGGACCTCCGAGAAGGCATCGACTCTCCTGTCCGAGAGATCACCGATCAGGCTATGGAAGCCCTCGAGGCTTACTCCTGGCCGGGCAACGTCCGCGAACTGCGGAACGTCATCGAACGGGCTATGGTCCTGACTGATGGTGCTGAGTTGGGGGTCTCCGACCTACCGGCAGAGGTCACGAGTGCGTTGCAGTCAGGGGCATCTGGTGGTACTGTGGGGGGCGGGAGCCACAGCGGCAGTCTTCAGCAGGCTGAAGACGAGCACATCCTGAGTGTCCTGGAGGCATGCCGGAATAATCGGGCGCTGGCGGCCAAACGGCTTGGGATCAGTCGGAGTACGCTGTACGCTAAGCTCAAGGCATTGGAGGCAGGGCAATGACAGTGGCCTGTCACGGGCAGCGGGGAGTGACGTCCTTCCCTGCGGTGCTGTGGTTGGGCGGGTGTATGGCTCCTGTTCGAAGAACGCTGCAGACGGCCAGTGTCCGGACAGCGGACACAACGTCCAGATACCGGACAGAGTCGGCAGCGTACTGCAACTGCGAACAGACTGTGTTGTCCGAAGCCGGATGCGGAGGGAAACGGAGCCGCCGCCTCGGACGGGGCCGGGATTGCGTTTTGCTCTGCGTCTGCTGAGTCCTTGGCACCGATCGTGCAATGTGACTGAGCAGTTGTGGTCTATCGATACGAGAGTAGGGTATATGAACCTCTCCGGCACACACACAGATTCAGTTAGCTGCCAGTCGTTCCGGCAGGGTTGCGTGGGCTGCTGTGTGAACGTGCGCTGGAGTGACGAGAAGATCCAGGCCTACCTGCGCGCCAATACTGAGGCGGCTGCTCGCATCCTGCCTACCGGGCGGCGGCCGAGCTACTGGGACTTGGTACGTTTGCATCTGGCGCGCGGCGGAGCGTGGGATCACCTGGTGATGTTTGTGATGGTCATGCCGACCTTTGGTCTGGGTGCGTGGCTGTGGCGGCGGCGGCTCGGGAGTTGTGCGTTTGCGGGGCTTATCGATGTGGAGAGTGGTCGGGCTGGCTGCCTGGTGCACCCGAAGCAAGTTGGTGAACCAGATTGCCGTCGGCACGCATTTCCCCTTGTTGCAGCTCTCAAGTGCAATCCGAGACTGATCTGTCCGACCATCAAGCAAGGCAGTGCCGATACCCATCTTGGCCTCGTCGCTGCTTCCCGTGTCAGCGCCTGGGCGATACGTGACCATCTGTGGGTTTTCAGGATCCTGCGCCGCCTGAAGGCGCTTCGCGAAGATCTCGGGCGGCTGGTCTGCAGCGCGGGTGGCGGTGTTGTTCTGGAGTACGTGCTCCTGACCAGCCTGATGCTGGGGGCCCTCGTAGCCGGCGAGAACGTCCTCTTCCGAACTGGTGACGCAACCGCCGAGAATCTGGGGCTTTTAGGCGATGCATTCCGGGAGTTCTATCGACGAGTGGTGTGCGGGATCGGCTTCCCAATCCCGTGAAATGGATGGCCTGGACGGGTGCCCCCAACGGGCGTCGGACAGGGCAACGCGTTGGCGCTGGCGGACGGAAGCCTACTCGATAGGCGTATCAGGTAAAGAGAAGGAGGAACATGCGATGAAAACCAGTGATGTGACAAGAAGGGGACAGTGGGCCAGACGGGCAGAGTGGCCCCGAGTTCGGCGCTTTATGTGTCGGTTGCTTGGCGATGAAACGGGGCTCGAGACGTTGGAATATGTGGTGTTGGGGTTCATCCTGATCACCCTCGCAGTAGGCGTTGGGGCAATCATTTCACATGCGGTTAAGAAGAGGGCTGAGGCCGCGGCACACTTGATCAACGGGCAGACGGAAGAGGCGCAGAAGGCAGTGGAGGAAGGGCGCAAAGCGACTGCTGCTGCCGCTAGCCAGATGGAGGAGGACCGCAAGAAGGTCTCGGACAGATAGCGATAGGCAGATGTGTTCGGCGGGGGACACTGCGCAGGCCGGATAACCTGGAAGAGAGCGGTGCTCCCGGAGGCTGGGCTTGGCAACTCCATGTGGTCGTCTGGTTGAGATCGCGAGACTCGGAGGGCTATGACTTCGCAGACAATCTCAAACTCAATCACAGTCGGATTCTTCGCGGTTTCATGGTCCAGCGCTTTAGCCGTCTGGGACGTGAAGCACCGACGGCTTCCTAATGCCCTCACGCTTGGAGGGGCTGCGGCTGCCTTGGTCTGGCGACTCGGCTACGGTGGCCCAGGGCTGTTCGTTGACGGCTTTCTTGCTGGCGTGATTGCCGGAGCGTTCATGCTGGTCCCGTTTGCCGTCAAAGGAGCGGGCGGCGGCGATGTCAAGATGCTTTTCGCGGGTGGAGCGATTGTTGGGCTTCACAGTATCCTGCTCTTTCTGTGGTTCAGCTCTTTGGCCGGACTGCTTGTGGGGATTGTGATGATCGTCTGTGGTCGCCTGGATGCATCCCGGACCAAGCATTATGTGCGGTGTGTTATTGACTGGCGGTACGATCGCGAGCGAGGCCGAGCGGCTCTCCCGCCGAAGGAGAGCGAACGAACCCGGATCCCGTTTGGTCTTGCGATTGCTATCGGTCTGCTGGTCACCCTTGCTCTTGACCACGGGATGAAAGCGCTGTGAAGGGGCAGTGGGTGAAAGGTCCAGCCTGTGGCTGGGGGACGTCCTGTGGCGAGGAAGGGAGCTTGAGAAGGGGCAAGAACGGGCACAACTGAGACAACGGGCGATCGCGGCGTGGCAGCCCCTCACATTGCTGTGCCGGTTGGCCCGGTGATTGGTGATACACGTCTGGACTTGCGCCAAGTCTCGGACCCTATGATGCAGCCGGATTTGCGGAACCAGCGAAGCCACCATCGGTGGCGGTCTGGCCCAACGCCGGTCATGGCTGCGTACGGAATACGTATAGGTCTTGTATGAGTGATCCACATGATAGCAGCAGGTGTGGCCGGTTTCGAGTTGGGCGCCTGGGGCACTCGACGGCGGGAGCTGTCTCGCTTGAGTTGGTCCTGGTGTTTCCGCTGGTTCTCATGCTGTTCTTCCTCTGCATCCAGATACCCCACCTCTGGATTGCACGCCTGGTGGTGCACTATGCCTCGTATTGCGCGGCGCGGTCGGCACTGGTGTCGGGGGCCGCTGAGTACGACACGGCCGGACAACGTGCAGCAGAAGGAGTGCTGGCCTGGATCTGCATCGGGTCTGCGACCGGTGACGAAGATGTCGAACTGCCCGGTGTTGGGACGATTCCCGGCTCAGGAGGCGTCCATCGCAAAACGCGCGTGAGTGTCACATCCGAGTCGGACTGGACTGTGACTGCCGAGGTCGAATTCGACTTTGCCCTGATCACCCCCATCGTCGGACCCATCATGGCCTGGGGGAGCGAGGCCGAAGCCGCAGAAGACATGCCGGAATGGTACGTGGAGGAGCCTGCGGACCATCTCGGTTCCGATGATGATGTGCCCCTCCCACATCTCACGCTGCGTGGTCGTGTTACCTTGCCCAAACCGTATGTGACGGTGACCCGTGCGGAGTGGCCCGCACCAGGTTCCTGACCTATCCGGAAGGACAACTTTGATGCTGCGCGTGATGCGAGAGACAATCCAGCGGTTGATGCGGGACGACAGTGGTGTTGTTCTCATCTTTACCGTTGTCGTCTTTCTCACGCTGTTCCTTATCATGTGCTCCGTGGTTGCCGTGGCCCAGAACATCCGGTACCGGATCGGGCTGCAGAATGCCGCTGATGCCGCTGCCTACTCCGCTGCAGTCGTGCAGGCTGACACGCTGAGTCGCATCGCTGCTATCAACCGAGCGATGGGCTGGGCCTATGTCCACCACAACAAACGGACCCGCGAGTACATCATCGACAAGTGGCTGCGCAAGGCCTATAGCCAGTGGCAGTCAGACCGGTCCCGAGCTTACCAGAAGGCACATGGATACCGGGCGTGTCGTTCTTACCGTTGGTATGCCGGAGCGCGAAGTCAATGGGGTGAGGAGAGTCTCAGGATCAATGGACACACTGTCCCAGCCGGGACACTTAAGAGCACTCTTGACGCTGTGCGGCGCGAGAGCAAGAGTCACGACAAGCTGGGACCGGAAATCGATGCCTTGCGGAAGTTGATCGAGGACATGAACGTGAAGGAGGCCGATCTTGTCTCCAGATTGCCGGATCGAGTCAGGGCAGTCGTTCAGCACACGGTGACAGGGAACCTCGACAGCGGCGATCTCTACTTCGTGTCTCAGACGGAAGTCCCTGATCAGTACTGCCGCATCCTCGACACGAAGGCGGACGAGGAGGCGTTCCTACGCTATGCCGGGATCAAGGAGAGTGCGTATGAGGAGTTTGGCAAGGGCACGGACGACTGGTACGCCCTTGGGGGGACGAACGGACTGCAACGAATCTACAAACAGACAGGGAAACTCGTTGCCAGCTGGAGCTACAGAGGGGAATACTGGAAATGGGTCAGACGTGGGAAGTACTGGTCGTGTGAATACCGGAGCAAAGTCTCTGGCTCTCGGACCGTACGTGGCAGCGATGCCCGTGACAGCCGATTCTCAGCTGCTGTGGCGCAGCCGCGAGTCCTGAAGAAGACCTTCTTCGGGAAGGAAGCCTCGGAGAACGTGTTCGGGGCGATCAGTGTTGGTGTCGCCAGGGAGATGGGTAATCCGTTCCAGGCACTGGTTGGCGATAGCGGCAGTGAAGGCGTTTTCGGGATGTTCTCACTTCCCGAATCGCGCCATATGTGGGCCGTTGCCAGTGCTCGGGCCGGCTACTCCCTGACCCGCAAAGCGTATGCTCAGGAAGGAAATCCTGTCGTGGACGATGACCAAGGACGGTATGCCTCTGTGTGGAACCATCCCGGTAACGGACAGGACTGGTCTTGGACGAATCTTGCGTGTTCAGACTGGGACGCCGTTCTCCTGCCCGTTCTGCGCGCCTTGAGCAACAGCAGCAATGGGACGTGGGAGGGCTCCGGCACGGCGCATCAGGTCCTGGGAGCGATGCAGGCTTCCAGCAACTGGCGTCGAGTGGGTGACGATGGAATCGGGACAGCATACCTGCAGGCGTCGGGTGAAACAGAGGGTGGGCTATGGCTCGACTGCAGTAGCACGGCGATCAACAGCAAGATCCTGCACTGACCGGTTTCCGGACATGGATGCCCGGAAAACGAACACACGGCAATCAGTGACGTTGTTCGCTGAGGTCGCTGATGGGTAGTTGCGTTGAGACACAGCATATTGTAGATGAACGAGTTAACGTCTGTCTGTCGCGTTGACGGCACACTGAATGCAATGGCATGACGTGAATTGAGCGTGGGACTGTCGACCGGAGGAGATCGATTAGATGCGATTGAGGTATACGAACTGGACGATGATCGCTGGGGTTGCGGCGGTTGGGATCTGTGCCTGCTTCCTCAGAGCCCCCGGCCAACAGAAGGGGACGACTCGCGTGAATATGGACGCCCGCTCCGCCCGCCCGGACCCGAAACTCATCGTAGCTGCCCGTGACGGCGATGTGGATCGCGTCCGAACGCTTCTGGTCGGCGGGGCTGATATCAACGCGCCAGACGGTGCAGGACAAACGGCACTTATGGTTGCGGCGGCGCACGGGCATGTCGAGGTGGCCACGCTGCTAATCGAGAAGGGGGGCGATGTAAAGAAAGCCGATGCGTCCGGCAAAACGGCACTGATGCTCGCCTGTGAGGACGGGAAAGCAAAGACGGCGGAACTGCTGATCAGCAAGGGGGCAAACGTCAACGCAGCGACGCCTTCCGGCTACACCCCGCTTTTTTATGCAACCATCGCCAACAGCGCAGAGATGGTCAAACTCCTGCTAAGATCTGGAGCGGAAGTCAATAGGGCGGATGCGCGGGGCAAGACTGCGCTGTCGGTTGCGGTTGTCACGCTTAGAGTGAAGGCCGCAACAGCGCTCATCGAGGGCGGAGCGGATCCCCAGATCAAAGACCAGGCCGGCCTGAGCCCTATCCGCTATGCCAGGCTCAAGAGGCAACCAGAGATCCGGAGCCTGTTCGGGCTTGAGGACGCCAAGGCTTCGGCGGCAAGCAGAGAGATAGCGAAAGGAACCTTTTCGAAGGAGGCGGTTGCGCTCTTTGCTGCCAATCTCAATGCTTTCAGGCTCAATGCTGCCAGAGATGTCGAGGATGCTGTGAGTCGCTGGGGGACGTCTGACTTCCAGGAGAAATGGCAGAGCGAGGTGGTCACGCCGTTGGCGAACAGTCCCTGGCAAGAGACGTTCAGGGATTTCTTCGCCAGTGCGGTGACGTTCGTGGGCGGCGTGAACGGAGATGGGGCCACGGGAGCGTTCTACAGCCCGTGGCAGGACGGCGTCCTACTGATCGGTGCGAGTAGGCATGGCAGGGGAGCGCAGGTGACGGACTTCCAGTTTGTGGCCGGAGAAAGCTGGCGTGAAGAGACCGTGCGCACGGGCGACGATCTACTGAAACTCTATGCACTCAAAGAGCCCCTGCTCCTGGCAGTGGCCCGGAACTACAGCAAGACCGTCGAGCTCTTCAACGTGCTGTACCCGCTTCAGGGGGAAAGTCGGCTGATTGCACGGGGCCTTGCCGGACGCGTGGGGACAAACTCGGAGGAACTGAGGCCTATTGTGGCCAGGATGCTGTACCGGATCCGGATGTTCGCTGCGCTCCGCACTACTGACAACACAGCAGCTCTCACCGCTATACGCGAACTTGCCGTCCTCGTGCGTGATGGCGACGAGGACAGGCTTCGGGCCTTCCTCGCACCAGACCAGAATGCGAAGATGCTTCGCTCGATCTGCATGCTCCCTGCGACTATTCGGTCAAACGTGGGGCCAGTGTTCTTCGGACAGGATTCCTCCGCCTACGTCGTATCGTTGGTCAATCCTGCTCACCCCAAGTGGGTGTTTGCCGCCCAGATCAAGAAGGGCTCGGACCAGGGAAGGACGACACGGATTGAGACGTTTGATCTTGACCAGAGCTCACAGGTGATTGCGCTACGGGAGGGAAGGTATGCGTTCACGGGGCAAACGCGAGTGCCAATGACACACCCACGTTACCCCTGAGAACAACCCAAGGAACTGACCACGGATTACACTGATTCCACGGATACCGGAAAGAGGGATTGGGAGTGTGGGCCCCTGCGGGGC
>JABHEG010000086.1 GCA_018676675.1 Lentisphaerota bacterium | reverse complement strand
GCCCCGCAGGGGCCCACACTCCCAATCCCTCTTTCCGGTATCCGTGGAATCAGTGTAATCCGTGGTCAGTTCCTTGGGTTGTTCTCAGGGGTAACGTGGGTGTGTCATTGGCACTCGCGTTTGCCCCGTGAACGCATACGTGTTGAGTAATCCAGGGACGCTGTCCCCGCACCTTTGCCAAAGGGGACACGTCCCCTCCACCTTCACTCCCTGGCTGTCCCCAGGACGAAATCGGCAGCTTTCTGGGCTTGGGCTGCGGTTCGGACGATCAGACGTCTGTCATCTCTCAGTCGCTGCATCCAGTGATGGATGTAGGCTGCGCTGTTGTCGATGGTCGCGGTCTCGATACCAGCGTGGCCGCAGATGAATGCGGCTCCCATTTCCGCGATCAACTCTTCCGCGCTGTAGCGATCCGAGCCGAATGCTGCAGTCGCGGCAATGCCTTCACGCCCCAAGCGACTGGCGTGACCGGTCGAATGCGTTAGCTCATGAAACAGCGTCGCGTAGTAGGCCTCCGGCCCGTTGAAGCGTTCCCTTCGTGGCATTCGAACGCTATCGTTCAACGGTGAGTAACAGGCCGTGCGGAACCCGTGTTCGATGGTCGGGCACTTGGGCATTCCGGCTACCACAGCTTCCGCCGCCCCAACCGGACTGAAGTCGTGCGACGGCAATTCCGGTTCCGGCACATGTTCATCAATGCCTTCGCACTGGGTCGTGTTGAAGACACTGAAGTACCGGAGGAATGCCCTTGACTCGACAACTGGGTTGCCGGCAGCGTCACGCTCCTCGGTCTCTCGCTCGTACCGCTTCCAGAACACGATAGGACACGCCTTCTCTCCGCTTCTCACGGAACCCCCAAGGCGTTTGAGCTGGTTCCACGTGAGCCAGTGCGGGGAGTCGTACCCCGTGCTGGTGAGCAGGAATGCATTGATTCCGTGGTAGGGGCGGTCACTCGCTAGGTTCCGGGGCATGCTGGTCTCGGTCCACGGCCTGTGCCAAGGGACGACGCCGGATTCAAGCTGGGCAATGATGCGGTCTGTGATGATCTGATACACGTCTTTTCGCGGTTTCATGTGGAACACCTCCTTTCGGTTCACGTTGCGTGGCGAGGAAAAAGCCCTGCCACAGGGCGACAGGGCTTTTCGATGGTCAGAGGCTCCCACTGCTAGTCGTCACAGAGTCAGTACTGAATGCGGCGCCTGGATTGGGTGACATCCTGCGTGGTAGCGGGACGCGTGCGTCCCTGGGCCCACTTGCGGAGTCCAGTGATCTGATCGTTCATCAGGCGACTCAACGGGACCAGATCGCTCAGGACCTGCTGGACGGTGTCAGGAGCGGGTTCCCGGTCGTCACTGAATGCGGCGTAGAGTGCATCGATGAACGCTTGTTCGATCTCGCTGCCGGTCAGCCCGTCCGATATCGATGCCAGCTGTTGCACGTCGAACTGGTCCGGGTCGCGGCGGTACTTGGCGATCTGAATTCGCCAGATCGCCTCGCGTTCTCCAGAGTCCGGGATGTCCACGAAGAACAGCTCGTCGAAGCGGCCCTTCCGGAGCAGCTCGGGTGGGAGCTGGTTGACATCGTTCGCGGTTGCCACGATGAAGACCGACGATGTCCGTTCCTGCATCCACGACAGGAACGTGCCGAACACGCGACTTGCGGTCCCTCCATCCGTCGTGCCGGAACTCTTCGAGCCGCTGAACGCCTTCTCGATCTCGTCGATCCAAAGCACACAGGGCGCGATGGCTTCCACGGTCCGGATCACGGAACGGAGGTTCTCCTCCGACTGCCCGACGAGACCAGCGTAGATACGGCCGGCATCCAGTTTGAGCAGTGGACGCTGGAATACGCTTGCCGTGGCCTTGGCCGTGAGGGACTTCCCGGTGCCAGGGATACCTATGATAAGCAATCCCTTTGGGCTGGGGAGCCCGTACTCCTGGGCCATTCGGCCGAACGCGTCCTGTCGCTGGGTGAGCCACCCTTTGAGCAGGTCGAGTCCACCAATATTTTCGAGTGTGGGCGAAGTCTTCACGATCTCCAGGAGACCATTCTTCTTGACCGCGGCTGCCTTCTCGCGCGCAACGATAGCTGCATTCAGTCCGTCGGCCTCGACGACCGAAAGCGCGAAGGCGTTCTCCGCCTCGATGCTGGTCAGGCCGGTTGCGGCATCCAGGAGCAGGTCGCGTTCCTCATCCTGCCGGGGCTCTCTGCCGGCGGACTCGGCGATGTTGTCCAGGACAACACCGAGCTCGTCACGATTGGGCAGAGCGAACTCCACCACGACGAACTCCCGCTCCAATTCGGGTGGGAGCATCAGGCGGCAGCCGAGCACAACAAGCGTCTTGGCTTCGGTCTTGGCCACGCGCATGACATTCTTGAGCAAGCGTGTGATGATGGGGTTGGGATCTTCCAGGAACTGGTGGAGGTCGCGCAACAGCACGAGACTGCGCTCGGGCAGATCTGCGATGCCGGTAAGGACTTCCTGCGGATCCATGGCGTTGTGGAGTGTGCCGTCCGATGTATCGACGAGGCCGTCCAGGATCGACCAGGCGAAAAGACGGTAGCCGATATCCTCTGCGACGCCTTTCAGCTCGGCTTCGACACGGGCCTCCTCACCGGAGACGACGTAGATGCCGGGATAGCCGGCGCGGATGTAGTTGATGAGTTGCTGGCGCATGTTGGGGTTCCTTCGGGCTCAGGTTTCGGATTTCAGGATCAGGAAGGCGAAGAGCCTGCAACACCGATTGGCGAAGCAGGCTCTCCTGGCTTGTTGAGTTGTGGAGTGGCGGCGCTATGCCGCGTCATCGCCGTCGAAGTGGGAATGCTCCCACCGCAGACAGGCTCGCCGTGACACGTCTTGATGCAGGCGCCGACCACGGGTGTCGATGACTTGCCATTGCTGGGTGGCATCGTCGAACTCCACGTGGCTGGCGCGCTCTATGCATAGTGGACCGATGCGGCTCAGATCGATCGCCTCGGTGTAGAGGCCGTGACCGGTGCCGTCGAGCCGGAAGCGCAGGACTGCTGCTGGTTGGTTCATCGTCCAATCCTCTGCTGTTTTCGCACCACCGCGTGGCGGTAGTACTCGGGTTTGCGCTGCTTGCTGGCGACGGGGCCAAGGGCCTGTTCGAGGAAGGCAGTCGCCTGCTCGCAGGTCCCTCCGCGAAAGCCGACTGCATCAATCTCGATGCTGCCGTCCGGCCTGACGGTGACTTCGATGGTGGGCTGGTTCATGCCGTGACTCCTCCGATGCTGAGCTTGATTGCTCCGTCTTTCTGCTGCTGGCGGCGTACACTGAAGCCTCGGCGGCGGGCCTCGAGTACGGTCTTGTGGACGCCGTAGAGCTGAAGCAGGCCCCCGTAGTTCTTGCCGACTTCCTGCTCTACGTGGCCGCCCCACCAGTCCGTGGTGAGGCCGTAGGTCCCGGTCTCCTCACGGTTGACGGCCACATCGTAGGGCCCTTTCAGCCGGATGACGTGATCTCCGTGTCGTCGGTTGCTGCCGTAGCCACGGGCCTCGGCATCGTCTAGGAGCAGGACCCCGAGTTCGTGGCATGCGGCCCGGAGGGCGTCGATGTCGTGAACTTCTGTTTGGATGGTGGCGAAGTGACTCATGAGAACTCCTTTCCGTTTCTGTCTGCTTGGGAACACAGAACGGGCCCCGCCTGCCGGGGCAGACGAAGCCCGTTCGCCTCTGCGTGTATCGATGAGCTCTGAGCTCAAGCGGCCAGATTGAACCGCCGCCGCCCCATTTCGCCGAAGCGCGCGACCACGGCTTGGCTGTCCTGCCGGGCCAAATCCCGGGCACTGTCGGCCAAGCCCCGCAACCCGTGCTGGAGTCGGCTACGAGCATGCGCATCGTCCCGGTACTCCTCGGCGGAGCGTACCAGGAATTCCTGGCGCACCCGTTCGAGCTGCTCTTCCATCTGGCGGTCACCGACGAAGTTCATGGACTTGAACTGGTCGATGAAGCGGACGAGACGGTTGAGCGTCTTCTGGTGCACGCCAGTCTTGCACGTCTGCATGCTCTCGAGCATCTCATCGCAGAGCTGAGCGGTCTGCTGCCGCAGCGAGGCGACGCAGTCCGTGACGAACGACTCGGCTCCCCTGCGGATCTGTTCCGCTGCCTCTTGGGCGGCACGCGTCCGAGCAACGAGGATTTCCTCTTGCTCGACCCGATTCGTGATGGCCAAATCGAGGCGTTCCGGCACTCGGATCTGGAAGAGGGCGACCTCAAAGCTGAAGCACCTCTCCATCCTGTCGGGACGGGGGAAAGACGTCTGAATCGTGGCCAATAGACGGTCCGGCTCAGGGACCATGGTCGGTGCGACCACGGTCCACTCCTGGAGGGCTTGCTCCCGCAGTTCCTCGTAGCGGCACAGGAAGTCATCCTTGGCGTCGTCAAACTCGCGCCGGAGTTCGTCCAGGCGGCCGGTCACCGCCTGAAGCTTGGCATTGGGCAGGAAGTGACTAAGGCCGTTGAGGAAGACAAAGGTGTCCGCCTCAATGAGCGCGTGGGCACGTCCTTCGATCAGGGCGAACGGCTGGAGCGACTCCTTGGGGAGCAGCTTCTTGTGACCGAGACTGATGAGACGGTCACTGACGCAGTCCGGATCGAGTCCGAGGTCTTCAGGTTTCAGTTTCTTGGTGGCCCGCCAGTAGCGGATCGACGCGTTGATGAGCACGCCCTCGTGAGTGAGGACGTCGAGCAGTTGGTTGTCTTGCATGGTCTGTTTTCCTTTCATGTGTTCGGTTGAGTGATCGACTGTCTAATCGCGGGTGAGGCTGAACGGGGCTTCTCGCATGAACACCTCCTTTCTGGTTTTCGGATCGCTTCGCTATGACCAAAGGGACATTGTCCCTTGTGGAATCCCGTTACTGTTTGTGCGTGCGTGCCGACGCTGGACGCGTCAGCTCCCGCACGCGCAAATGGTGGCAAGCCTTCGGCGAAGAGGGATGGGCTGGTGCCTGTTTTGTTTCCACGCGGCAGCGTGCGGCCACCGCAGGCGCGAGCGGAGTCCTGCGAAGGCAGGGATCGCTCGCGTCTGCATGTGATGAGGTGGGTCTGGGAGGAGTCGCGACGCCTCCCAGCGGGGTGCGGGGCAGAGCCCTGCTAACGCCGCTCACAGCAGATTCTCCTCGCGGAAGCTCAGGTAGTCGCGGGGACGCGACGGGGTAGGCAGTCCGATGATGACGTGGTCGATGATCTCGATACCGATGATCTTGCCGGCAGCGATCAAGTCTCGTGTACAGGCGATGTCCTCGGCTGACGGCGTAGGATCGCCGCTTGGATGATTATGCGCGACAATGAGCTTCGAGGCTCCCTCAATAATCGCCTGGCGATAGACCTCGCGAGCGTGCACTTGGGCGCGGTCGATCAAGCCAATCGTCACAGTGTAGAAGCCCTTGAGTTGGTTCTTCACATCCAGCACGATGCTGAGGAAGTGTTCCTGCTCCTTGTCCGGCAGGCCGATGCTGCGCAGGAACGCAGCGGTGTCCGCAGGACACTGGATCTTCTCGCCTTCGCACACCTCCAGAACCTTGCGGCGCTGGAGCGAGTATTCCCAAACGTGGCCTGATGGCGGTTTGCTCTTCATTTCGTGTTTCCTCCAGAAAAGGAAAGCGGGACGCAACCCGAAGGTCACATCCCGCTCATTGGTTGGTTTTCGTGTTCTTCCGGATCGCGTCGCTATGACCAAAGGGTACTCGTACCCTCTGGACACCCACTACTGTTTGTGCAGGGGTAGAGCGACCGTGACGCGGCTAGGTCAGACCACTTGGAAAGGCGGCAGGGCAGGCAGATCGACGATGGCCTTGTCGGCGAGGAAGCAAGCACTGGGGATGTCGTTGCCCACCAGGGCGTCCCGGATGGCACGGACATCGTCCATGCTCACCTGCATATTGTGGTCATGGTCCGTGATGACCGTGTAGGCGCCTGTCATGCCAGGTTGCCAGAACACGACCTCAGGCGAGAACTCGTACTTGCCGTCGGACTGCCGGGTGTACGGCAGGCCGATCTCTCGGCAAGCATCCTCAAGCTCCTCAAACTGCCCGTAACGGGCTTCGCAGTTGTCCAGCACGATGTGCCCGTCTTCAATGAAACGGAGCAGGTCGAATTCGTCGTCTGCTCCGACTGCCTGACAGAACCGCGGCAGGTGTTGCCGCCGCAGATCGCCGCCAATCTCGATTCGGCCCCAGAAGTAGTCAGCCATGGTCTCTTCCTTTCTGTGATTGTCAGCTCTATCGCCGTTTGAACGAAACGGACATGTCGGGACGGTCCCAGCAAATGCGGCACGTGGCACAGCTGCCGGGACACAGAAAGGCGGCCTTGATGCCTTCCTTCCAGTGCGCGGCATGGCCCCCGGCAAGGCCGGCGATGTCAACGGGTGGATCGTCGAACGCGACTGTGGACGGCCGCACGATGATTCGGGGATGGTCGTTGAGCGCTCGAAGGCCCGGCAGGAATTCGGGTAGGATCCAGGTACGGGTGGGGATCCAGATCCTGGTGCCCGGCAGCAGTTCGGCGAACTTCAGCCAGGTCCCGGTTGCGGTCAGGTCCAGGTCACCGGAGTCGTAGCAACGGAAGTAGCGAGGAGAGCCCTCGCGCTTCACGGCATCTGCCAGGATCACTGCCCGATCGCTCGGATCGGTCTCGTGCCACCACTGCGAACGGGCACGTTGGTTGTCCCGCACGTTGCGGAATACATAGCGGCCCTTCTGCGCGTAGCAGCGCTCACAGATGGACTCGCAGCCACGCTCATGCGCCAGGCGAATGCTGAGTGCGCACGCCGGGCAGTCGGTCACTGCGGGAAGCGACAGGCTCGGACATGAGGATTTCGGTTTGGTGTGGGTTAACAGATTCATGATCACTCCTTCCAAAAATGCGAAAGGCGGAACACAGCCCGAAGGCCATATTCCGCCTTTCTGATTGTGGTTGTGGGGGCACGAGGGCACTGCCCTCGTGCTCCCGCCAAAGGGACGTTGTCCCTTGTGGAATCCCGTTGCTGTTTGTGCGTGCGCGCCGATGCCGCAGACGGCATCAGCTCCCGCACGCCCAAACGTCGGCAACCGACTCACGCCGGTATGAAGTCTCTCCCGGCACACGCGTCAGCGTGCGGCCACCGCAGACGCGAGCGGAGCTGGGCAGTGTCCAGATCGCTCGCGACTGCAGTACTGAGGGGTCCGGGGAGTCAACGACGCCCCGGCCTGGGTTCGGGAAGGGGCGGAGCGCCCTTGCCCCGCCGGAGGCAAGACAACGTCAGAGCACTTCGACGAAGGAGCCGTCGAGCTTAACGCGGCGATGGAGCATCGCTTCGGCGAGGTCCGTGAGGGTCACGGATGTGTTGTGGTGGGATGCTTCGAGGATTGTGTTGCCTCGCATGTGACGCAGGCAATACATGGCGAGCAGCGACGAGCTCAGTCCGTGTCCCGAGAGCAGCGGGAAATGTTGCCAGTTCCGGTGTCCAGACTTCAGCCGCACGAAACGCCGTTGACCGAAGAACACGTTGAGCTCCGATTCGACCCGGGTGTATTCCTCCGCAAGCAACTGCGCAATGCGACCGACGAGCTGCTCTTTGCGTCCCGACGTCTTCCATCCGAACTCGCGCAGTGTCTCCTGCAGGTGCTCATTGGTCCGATCGGCGTCAATCGGTTTGGGCACCATGTAGCAGGCCACCGCGCTGTGGCGGAGCTTGGCCGACGGAGTCCACTCGGTCACGATGGGACCGTAGCGCAAGCGCGGGAAGCGCAGCTTGAAACAGCGATCATCCAGCGCCTCTTCCATGGTATCGAGCGATGACTCGAAGCAGTAACGACCAGTGCCGTTCCCGATTCTGCTTCCCAGCGTTCGGGCGTAGGCACGCTGCGAGTCGTTGTCCCCAAGTTCCGGGAGCCAGCGGACGCGATCCCCCGTGACCACGCATTTGTAGGTGACGCTCGCATCCTTGTTGTCGGGGTGCGTCCGCCACTCGACATTGCAGTCCTCGATCCTTGGCACCAACTGCAAGAAGCCACTGTTCGTGGTCAAGCGCGCCAGAGCCCCGATATGCCGGAAGTTCTGGAGCTCCAGCCCGTGCAGGAACAAGAGGCGGTCTTCAGTGAGGAAGTCATCCACGCTGAGCACACGCCCCAGGTCGTAGTCGTCCAGGCTCCCGTAGCCGGTCAGCTTGATGTCCGGCTTAATCGACTTCAGGAACGCCCGAATCCGGGCGAAGTCAGAAACGACCCCGCACACCACTTCCCGGGCTACGGAGTGGCACCATTTCTCCCGCAGGCGAGCGACCGCGATCTCTCGCAGTTCGCCGTACGAAATGTCGCCCGTGAATTGCACTCCTGTCCGGAGTCTCTTCAGTAGGTCATCAAGAATGACGTTCGATTGCCGGCGCCAGGACCCCGGTGTGCTCGGCTTCACGATGTTGAATCCGAGCTGGTGGGCTTGCAGGCCAGGGACGAACGCCGCGTCGGCATTAAGTCGCTCGACGATGGCGTCGGTCGTTCCCCAGCAGTCGTGCCCGAGCCCAGTGGTGTGCGAGTGGGGATGCACGCCCTGGCCGAATACATCAGCCAGCGACACGTCCACCAACACGAACTCCAGGCGATTGAAACGCGGCACAGTCGCATCGGCGACCAGCCGCAATCGGTAGCTTTGAATCTCCATGATCACGTTCCTTTCTGGTTGTGGGATGCGAGGACGCTGCCCTCGCGCTCCCGCCAAAGGGACATCGTCCCTTGTGGAATCCCGTTGTTGTTTGCACGTGCGCGCAGGCGCCGCAGACGGCGTCAGCTCCCGCACGCCCAAACGTCCGCATCGGTGCTGGCGCGCCGAGAGGCATGGGATGGTCTTGCACACGCGGTAGCGCGTCAGCAATCGTATTGGCGGACGGAGGACCGCAACGCGGTCATCGTATGCCAATGCAGATCCGAGGGGTCCGGGGAGACGCGTCGCCCCGGCCTGGGATTGGTAAGGGGCGGAGCGCCCTTGCCCCGCCGGAGGCATTCCCTCAGGCGCCAAGGAGTTGGTTGAACTCCGTGAAGTCAGCCGCGATGCGGGACCGCGCGAGGTCAATGGCGTCCGAACTGACTTGGCCGGAGTCGGTGAGGCGTCGGAGATGGTGGTAGGCGAGCATCTTCCCGAGGTCGTTCGGCTGGTCCAACAGCGCCTCCGCTTGCTCGATCAGCTCTACGGCCTCCCCTTTCAGCTTGGGCAAATTGCCCGTGCTCAGGCTACTGACGTTCACTCGTGTGGCGAGCTTCTCAAGCAATTCCTGAGGGACCGTACCGGGGCGATTGGCCTCGACCTGAAGCGCGAGATACGCCAGGATCGAGACATCCTGCCCCGAGTCGGCCAGGTCATTCCAGGCCTTCGACTTGGCCAGTTCCGATAGATCCTCATGGACCAGGATCCGCGTCTTCTCCAGGAGATCCTCGCACGTGAAGAGACGGTAGATTGTCTCCGTGCGAGCCATGTCGGAGCTGTCGCGGAAGTACTCCACCAGAAGATCCAGGCAGACCTCGACCTTGTGGAGGAACTCCTCCTTGTTGATCCCATCCGCTGCGATGCCGACCGGGATGCTGGCCAAGATGACTCTCTTGGCGCTCTGCACCATGTCGGGTAAGGACTCGCCAAATCGGTTGGCACGCGCCATCTCCACGCTCCTGACGGCCAAGAGCGTGCGGTACATGAACCCGAGCCGGCGTCCGTCGAGCTTGACCTTCCCATCGGTCTCCTTGAGGACGAGGATGGCCAGCCTGCTCAGAAACTCGCCCAGCGTGTCAAGCTGTCTCCGCAATGCCATGAAATGGCCTGCGGCGGCGGACAAGATCCCCGCCATCTGCGAGCCGACTACGGACGTCTCTTCGGACGTCACGGTTCTTGCCGCCAGACCATCGTCGAGCCATTCGCAGAGACTGGGAGCATCGTCGCCGTTGATGTGGTGCACCACGCGGATTCGGTCCTCCTCATCCATGTCCAGCGCCTCAGGCGGGTACAGGAAGATCGCGAAGCGACCGGTCAGGGCCGCGTCCAGTTGCTGCGTGCCGTTGTAACGGCTGTCGTCAGACGGGTTCATGGCGGCCCATATCCATTTGACCGCAGTTGGGAAGCCCATGATCTTCCGGGATCGAATGATCTCGAGCCATTTGGCCTGGAGTTCAGGGAGAGCTCGGTTGATCTCATCGATCAGCACGAATTCCTTGTCCCAGACGGTCACAGCGCTCGGGACATACTCGACGCGCCCCTGCTTCAGTGATTCGACGTTCGGGAAGCCCAGGACATCCTCGAACAGGCTCTTGCTTGCGTCGTAGGCCATGAATGCCCTGCCAAGCGACTGCGCGGTCTTGTAGGCCACATGCGTCTTGGCAGCGCCGTGGGCGCCGATCATCAGCAACGGATCGCCGGTGAGCAGCGATGCCAGCACCAGGTTTTCGTCCACAACACTCCAGCCGTAGACTCCGAGCTGTTCCAGTAGCTTTGTCATGGTTCGGTTCCTTTCAGGTTGGTTTGGTCCAGAAACACAGAAGGCCCGCGGGCACCGGCCCACGAGCCTTGTCAAGATGGAATGCGGGGACGCTGTCCCCACTCCTCTGCCAAAGGGACAGTGTCCCTCTGGACTCCCGTTGCTGTTTCGCGATTCCGCGTCCAACTGTCGCTGGCCGCAGAGCCGCGAAACGGTCTTTGCCTCGCACCTACGAAGATAGGTGCGCGCTGCCGCTCCATGCCTGGAAGTCAGCTTCATCCCGGACATGGGTATCGTAGGGGAGTGCCTCCGTGTACGTTGCATGGACTATCACTTGGCAGTGACCGGCGTTGGCTTTCCATACGGCTCTGGCAAAGCGATCGACGAATTTCTCTTCCGTTTCGCCGCCGCAGAGCGCGCCGTCGGCGAATGCCGTCAGATCCCGCTCGTCTCCCTCGGATGGGGTACCGTTGTTGAAGTCCTCCGGCGAGAAACTCCACTCCTCGCAGCATGCAGCGATGACTTGCTCGCGCCGTGCTGCATCTATGCCCGTAATCTCCACGGACATCTCGTATGACCTGCTCATTGTCTTTTCCTCCGATTCTTGACCATGCTCCAATAACAAGAGAGGCAGACCGCCATGACAGCGCGTCCGCCTCCACGAACGGTCCAACATCCCGGCCTTCCTGCGTTCCTCTCAGCTCTCCTCCGACAGGTCCACCGTGCGGCAAATACCCGTTGCAGAACACGTGACATCGAACACGGTGGCGATGGAGTCATGTCCTCGCTGGATGCGCAGTGCACGCTCTGCGGCCTGACGGAAGCCGGTCGCGGACACGTCGATCGTCCACTCAACAAGGAACTCTCTTCCCACCTGGTCGGCGGTCGATGGGGACGATGTCCCATCATTGTCGTTCGATCCCTGGTCCGGTCCCGCGGGATACACGAGACTCCCACACTCAGGGCACGTGCCGCCAGGCACAATTCCGCCCGGATCCAGACGGCTTCCCAGGCCGGGAATATCAGGTAGCCTGTGTTCCAGTTCGCCTTCGTTGCCAAAGGTCTTGCCGCAGTTGTCACATGTCAGTTTCATGATTTCACCTCGCTCCTTTCTTGCTTGGGAATCGTGATCTCAGCGTTGAGCTCATGGCAAAACGCCGCCATCGCCTTTGCCCATGGCCAGCCGTCGCCCCAGTACTCCTGGCCGTCGACCAGGAGCCGAGGCAACAGGCCCTCATGCTCTTCCGTGAACGGCCCGTAGGCTTCGAAGAACGGCGGAAAGCCGTCCAGTGTCTTCGAGAGCACGTACAGATTCCCATCCGTGTCTCGAAACCAGCGTTCGCTGTGTCGGTTGATCGCACGGCTGTCGTGCCCGTACGTCTCCCGGCGGATCTCGGTCAGTCTCACTGTGCTCATCTTGACTCCTTTCTGATCTCTGGATCGCTTCGCTATGACCAAAGGGGACGCGTCCCCTCTGACACCCCGAGCAGTTTCGCGATTCCGCGTCCAACTATCGCTGACCGCAGACTCGCCAAACGTCCAGTCACCGGCTCATCATCGCCGGTGAGATGGCCCCATCACGCGTCAGCGTTGCGCACCGCATTGGCGAGCGGAGGATAGCGATAAGCGATCCTCGTTCGCCAATGCAGATACGTGGGGTCCAGTGCACGCATTCCCCGGCGCGGGGAGTGGGGTGCGAAACCCCACATGTCCTCACTCGGTCACATCTGCCAGCTGCACGACTTCACCGAAGGGAGCCAGATCGGGGCAGTCGGCCTTCGTGCCGAAGAGGATGGTGAGGATGGCGGGGTGAATCTCGCTCAACTTCCGCGAGTGTTCGTCATCCAGGCTGGCGTAGCCGTCGGTCAGCACGACCGCGCGGTCGTATTCCTTCTCGACGACCGTGCTCGCAACGCAGTTGAAGTCCGTGCCGTAGGTCGTGCTCAAGCGTCCAGCGCAAAGCACGTCGAACGGGACTTCCCGCACGGCGTTGCTGAAGAGATGAACCGACCGTATCCGATCTCGGTGGCGCGACAGCAATCCGATGATCTCCGGCAGGTGTTCATTGACCGATCCGGAGACATCCAGAAAGATCGCGACGCCTTTCTGCTCGTGTCTGATCTCGGGTTGCTGGTTCCTGAACAGGCCGGGCCAGGCTCCCGCGCTCAGCATGACCAGATCACGTCGCGACGGACGAATCGGGAACGGCGATGTGACCCGGCGCATCCGCTGGTTCTCGCCAAGGAAGTTGCCAAGCAAACGCCGACTCGCGTAGCGTGAGAGCAGACTCTCTCTAATGCTCTCATTCCGCTTCAGCACCTCGATGAGAAGGTCCTGCAGGTGCGGACACCGGCCCGCGCCGGTTCCTGCTTCGCGAACCACTCGAAGCAGATCGTCGGTGACGCGGGCGGCGACAGCAGAAGACCAGCCGTCGACGCCATTGGCGCGGGAGTGCCTCTTCCCATGGGAACCGATCAGGAGCACGTCCGGGGCAGTTCCGGGGGCAAGCACGCGCAGAGACTGGATGATCTCCCCGGCGCTGAGTGAGCAGGAAAAGCCGCTGGTGGGGTACAGGTGACTATACAGCGACTGGTAGCGGCTCTGCGACATGGCACTGCCCGAGCGCAGCAGGCCAGGGAGCCCACGCTCTGGGTAAATGCGGAGAAAGAGGGAGCCGTGGCCGGACGGCTCGGCGAATACATGTGTGATGATGGCATTGATGACGGCGTCGCAGGCAGTATTGGCGATCCCATCATCGGGGTGGATGAAATGTCCAAATGCCGGGTGGAGAAGCTCGTGACAGAGCAGGCAGAAGAGATCCACATCCGTCCGAACGTGTTGTTCGACGAATCGCGGACCGTAGCGGAGTTCACCCGCGGCGTTGATGCACGCCGTGGGCACTGATGGGTCGGGGATGACCCGTGCCACAAACGTGGCGACGAACGAGTCAGGGCCGAAGGTACGGCGGAAGACTTCTCGTGCAGTTTCCAGAGTGATGTTCATGATAGCATTCCTTTCGTGTTGCTGGTTGCAGACGGACGAGGGGGGGGGAGAAAGAGGAGGGAGCTGACGCTACACGAATTCTCGGCATTTCAGCTTCCTCGACGGGAAACTGGCCGTACGTGGCGTCACGCAACTGAGTGGGTCGAAATCACGTGGCAGGCGAAGTCCCTGTGGTCATGTCCAGGCGGACAGACGGGTCATTCGCGGAGGGGGGCACAGAGCGAAAATGAATGAGAGGCGCTATGCCTCTCACTCGTGCTGGTAGAACTGCGCATGATCCCGCCAGAACTCGCGTTCGCGGAAAGCCTCAAGCTCATCCTGAACGCATGACAGAATCTGCGACACTTCTTCGTGGATGTCCCGCAAAATGCGGTTCATCTCGGAGAGTTGTTCCTCCAGATGGGGGTCTGTGCTGGTTGTGTTTTCCATGTGCTACCTGGAAGTGGCGAACAGCTATATAAACTTTGCGGTGGTAACACCTTGCACGTGAGAAGATCAGGCTGCAGACGGGTCGCCACATCACCCGCAAAGGCGTTGAGATCCTGTGCGGAGGAGGCCGGAGAGAATAAGAGGAGAAGTAGAAGTCAGTCGTCCGATCGCTCGGACGCCCTGGCTGTCACGAAGGCCAGCTTCTTCTCGATGTCGGCTGGGATCGTCAGCAGCACGCGACTGCTGTGAATGCCTTTGGCTTGCAGCCCGCGTAGAGTCGTGGCCTTGACGCCTTCATCCGCTGCGAAGCTGATAAGCCAGTCATAGCCTTGCTTGAGCAGTTTGGCGATGTTGGCGGCACCACGTCGGCCGATCTCGACTTCGACTGCCACCCGGAAGCCCTTCTTCTCAGCATGCAGATCGACGGCCTGGCCGCCACCGATTGGTTCCTCCGGTCGAACGGACCATCCGTGGCTGACGAGTCCATCGGTGATCTGCTGCTTCCAGTAAGCGTGAGCCAAACCGCCTTCCCGCGGCGTGGAGTTCAGCTTACCGGATCGCCTCAAGGCGGTCTTCATCTTCTCCGAGAAATCGAGCAGAACGACTTTGCCGGTTCGAGTTGGCACATCGACTGTAACGAGCAGCCCGCGATCGATCAGTGACTGCTTGGCCCGGTTGCCGCGTCGCCGGCTCACGCCGATTCGCGCGTATCGCTTCACAACGCCATCCAATGGATGGTCACGGACGTCCTGCAGGAGGAGCATTTCCACTTCGCTGGGCTTGTCTGCATCTGCCGATTCCATTCGATCCACTCCATGTTTAGGGTCAGGTGGAAGCGGCAGAATAGGAGGCTCTCCAGCGCAGACAGGCGATTCCGGCCCGGAATCGGTGATATCGGGTGGGTAGAGCTGCATCAGGTGTGTGTCCGTGACCGACCCCTTGGCAATATCAACTTTGGGGATACTAACCTGGAACGGTTGCACGAACCGTGATTGCAGTTTCACGATGGCCCGGCCCATGGCGAGCTGTCCCAGCACATCACGTTGTTCGCGCGGGATATGCATGATTTCCCCAAGTGTATTGATGTCTTTGGGGTGCTTGATGTTGAGTGCAATCGTGCAGTACGTGTTCCCGAGTGCCGGAACGGAAATTTGCGATGGGTGCTGATCAATGAGCACGATGCCTTCGCCAAGTTCCCTGATCTCACGCAGGAGGAGGTCGATAACTGTTTCCTTGTTGGAGGCACTCAGGATGTTGTGTGCCTCTTCCACAAGGATGCAGTGTTTGAAGGTCTCCCGGTCCGGTTCTAGCAGACGGAAGTGATGGACCCAGACGAGCAGCGTCTCGATGAGGAAGATCTTCTCTGCATGTGCCAGCGAGTGAAGTTCGAGGCAGGCGTTGCGGTCCAGTAGGTCGCCGATGCTGTCGTTGCTGGACACGTTGATGACATCCGAGATTTGCCCGAAGCAAAGGCTCTGGACGGCTCGGATCGTACTGTCCAACCACATGGCCTTTCGGCCCTTGGCCGACATATTGCGGACGAATTCCAGGACATCGGCCATGGTCGGGAACTGCGCGTCGCGGTTGTCATAGCATCCGGCCTCCTTGTAGACGTGATCCAGAGCCTCCTGCAGAATGAACATGACCCCTTCGCCCAGGTAGTAGGCGTTGCTGACGATCTCGATCAGCTTCTTCAGCCACACGGTGATATCCGTTCCGAATGGCGGGATCAAGGGGTTGAAGCGCAAGGGATGGACGTGCGTTCCGACGGTGTAGACGTCCAACGGCAGTGGTTCCGGACCTGATAGCAGATCCCGGTAGTTCCTCTTCCAATCAAAGATCAGGAAGGGCTTGCCCTGGGCTGCCAGACGACGCAGAAACAGCGCGACCGTGTTTGTCTTCCCGGCACCGCTCCGGCCGAAAATGGCCATGTGCTGGATGAGTTCATCGTCACGCAGGCCGAACGGATAGAAGCTCCGGTCGCCGCCCATGACCGTCCCTATCCGGTAGGGGCCGTCTGCCTCGGCCTGTTGTGGAACCGAAAGACCATGGTCCAGAGACAACGGCGTCACGCCAAGCGCCTGCTCGAGCCGGAACTGGATTGCGGTCTCGATGTCCTTCCGGCCTTGTGCATCCTCCATTTGGTAGGCACGCCACCACCTTGTGGCTTTGTCTCGACCCACAAACGGCATCAGCCGCCTCAAGTCATCCTCAATCGCCAACCCGCATCAACTCCGACTTCCGTTTCTCGTTCGAGAACTCAGCCCACTGCTCGAGTATCGTGCCCAGGATTCGCCCGGTATCACGCCAGCACGCAATATCCTCAGCCCATTGCTGCTTCTTGAGCTGCTGCACTTCTTTGACGAGTTCGGACTGCACCCGCGTCCAGTAACCGACTTGCGAGGAGAACTGCTCTAACTCATACAGTTTCGAGCGCACTGCGCAGGTCTCGTAGTCGATTCCTTTGCGGACGTTGTAGGAAATGCTGTGCCGCGCTGCCAGGTGCTGTAGCAGCATGTCCAACTGATCGTGGCAGATCGCCGCGCGTTCGGCGGGCAGATCGTCCGGGTCTATTCTCGGTAGACGGTCTGTGTGGAATAGTCTGTCTACCAAACTCGATTGGTCTTCGAAGGGACGGGGTTCCGCGGTTTGCTCGTAAAGAACCCGAATCCGTGGTGGAACGGGACGAATGGCTGCCTCTACTTTGCCCGAGTGCGTCCCAACTTCGACGGGCTGCAGCGCATGATTGTATTCCATGGTAGTACCTCCGGCAGTGCTCACTGCCAAGTGATGTCACGGAAGCTATCGGACTTTATATACTTTGCGGTCGGAGAGCTCGTGCTCGGCCCAAAACCTCCCGTTCTTGCCAGGCATCGAAGCTCGCATGAGTGTGGGTGTGGATTTCGGGTGGAACGCGTGGTCTGCCTGGGGGTACTGTCTTCCGAAGCCGCGGCGCCCCGTTAGCTTTATAAGCGTCGTATCCGTAGGGTAGTAGTAGTTGTAAAAAAATAGGATAGAGAGAGAAGAGAGGAGTCGTTTCCATCGGAAAACTACTCCCACAAGCCTGGCTGACGGATACCACTGCAAAGGGGTGAGCAACGCTTTTATAGCTCCAGTCACCTCACTTCCTCTGAAGGGTGATTTTCCAGTGCAAGGCTCAGTTCATACGTTGATTCGGACGCAGATTGACAAGGCGACAGCCAACGCAATAGTCCGCAATCCGGCGTACCTCGACGACGAGCAACTGTCCCGGGAAGGCCAGTTTGCTGTCTTGACCGAGATCTTCAATGCCAATGTTCGGGACCGCGAGATCCGGGACGTCAGCAGCCACTTTGCCCCGATGTTCCAGAACGGGCATCCGGTACATCTGTCCGTGTTGGGTAAAACCGGCACAGGCAAGACCATCACCATTCTATACTTACTGCACGAGTTCGAGGAGCTCTGCCGCGAACGCCGTATCCCGTTTCGCCAGTACCATCTCGACCTATGCTGCGCCGTCCCGTGCTTCCGTGCGCTCAACAACCTTGCCTGCCTGATGGGGGCCAGCAAGTATTACAAACGTGGCATCAGCCTTGATGACCTGATGCTGGCCATCGAGAAGCATCTCCGCTCCGTGTCGGGTTACGTCACGGTTTTCATCGATGAGTCGGACAACATCCGGACCGATGCCGACTCATTCTACAAGTTCCTGATCAAACGCCTACCGCAACGTATCGAAGGCAAGCTCATTCTCGTATTCGCCTCCAATCGGCTCAACTGGGCCGACAACCTGGATCCACGAATCAAGAGCTGCCTTAAGATGCGGGAAACCATCTTCGACCCGTATGACGCGACCGACCTGCAGACCATTCTCGAAATTCGCGTCACCAAAGCGCTTCGTGCGGGCATGATGGACGAAGGAGTGGTGCCCATGATTGCCGCCCTCTCATCGCGGAACCACGGGGACGCACGGAAGGCAGTCGATCTACTAACCAGATCTGCACAGCTCGCCGAGAAACAGTGCCAGCACATCACGCTCGATGCGGTGAGACAGGCAAGCGAAGAGATCGAGAGGGACAAGTACGTCACTCTCATCAGAACGGGGCCGAAGCACCTCCAAGCTGCCCTGTATGCGGCACTGCTCGGCAGTGAGAAACGTCCGAAGTCGCTGCACACCGGTGATGCGTACCTGCTCTATGATCATTTCTGCGGGGCGGTCTCCCTCCGTCCGTTGACGCAGCGCGCGTTCTCGGACCTCCTCAGTGAACTTGACATGTACGGTTTCATCCGGGCCCGAACCGTGTCGCGGGGCCGATACGGCCGGAGTAAGGAGATCCACATCGCGGTCGCTGCACCGGTCGTGGCGGAACTCAAGAGCACGATTTTGGCATGTTTCGGCATGGTGGGGCCGGTGGTGACGAGACGATGAGCGCGTTCAGGGCCGCACGGATCCTTGATCCGTTGGCTTGGTGGGACGTGGCATCCCTTTACGACCGCTACGCCGGCGCCTTCGACCTGTTCGTCTACTGCGCGTTTTTCACAGCTGTCGCACGCCTCGCGTTGCGCGGCAAGTTCTCAGGCCGCCCCGGGCGTGCTCTCGCTGGTGTGATCGGGATCGCACTGGGAACGGCACTAGCCGTTACCGCAAGTCGCCACGCGTGGTCACTCCGGCGGGCTGGACCAATGGCCATCGCCATCGGTCTGCTTGTCGTCGGGATCGTTCTGTTCCAGCTCGTACGAATCATGGGCACACCGGGGACTGTGGCCGTTTCGTTGACGTACCTTTCCATCTTCCTGTTGATGCACGCCGTCAGCCCAGAGCTGACCGACTACCTCGACGACCAAGCGTCAGGACTTGGCGTTGTGCTGTACCTCATTTTCTACGGCTGCCTCTTGACGCTCTTCGGGGCGTTGGCCCTGCGCGCCACGTCACGCGCAAGGATTGAGAACACCGGCCAACGACGCATCGCTCGTACGGCCGAGCCTTGGCATGGCAGAGAGAAGAAACTACGGAAGGCGATCGTGAAAAAGCCCGTTCTCGCGCCAAGACCGGACAGGTCACAGCCCCGCAGCCCCAGACGAGCAAACGGCCTGGGACGCCGGCTCCGCAGGGCGCTACGCTCTGTACGGAGGTCACAGGTGGCGGAGAGAGGAGCAGTCAGCAAGGCCCAGAATCATGTGCTTCCTGAAGCTCAACACAAGATCGCGAAGGTGGAACACACGCTCGCAGCGGTCCGTGCAGAGGCAGGGAAGCCGACTCCGTCCTGGGAAGGGATGGCACGCGCGACTTCCCAGATTGCCCATGGGGCCGACACGACCATCGAACTCATCGACCGTGTCAGGACCTTGGACCGGCGTATCCGGACCATGGATTGGCGACAGCACGAAGAACTGCGCAAGCTCTGGGGGCACGCAACGGATGAGGAGAAAGAGAAGCTCCGCAGCCGGATCCTGCTTGAGCGCAACAAGATCATCCAGGAATCTGCGGGGGACGCTCTGGCCCAGCGGTGCGAACGTAGGCATCAGGACTTCCGGCGTGTCATGGACGACGTCGGGAAGGGCGCGCTAAGTCAACAGCGGAAACCTGTTCTGGACGGCCTGGCTTTGGCGATCGAGATACAGGAGGCACAGGGAAAGGACCTGGGGCGTCTGCAGGCAGTAGAGAAAAAGTTGAAGAAACTGACTAAAGCTAGAGGAGGGAGTGAGGCAAGCGGCGGTCCTGGTCGAACAGCGGGAACTGCCCAAGACCAGAAAGGAGCTCCTGGGCCCTCTTGAGAACGTCGCCATCTCTTCCGTGAATCACGCCTGCATTTTCGTCGGCATCGACCGACCTGCTGAAGACTGTGAACAGCCATCGAAGTTCAGCGACATCCGCCATGGGGGGGGCAACGGCCACCCGCGATGGGTCGTCCGACCGTTCGAATCTCACCAGCGCTTCCTCGAGTCTCTCACGCAGAACGCACTTGGCCAGCGAGTTCGTGCCGAATGCCGCGAGGTGACCAAATGGCCGCTCTTCTTGATTGGGATCTGTTTCCATGTTTCTTGCACCAAGCCACTGAGTGGCAAGTGCTGCTTATAAAGGTTTCGGTGAATTGAGGGGATGGGTGGAGCGAGGGACGCGATACGTCTGGATCTGGAGATCGCCGGCATCACGTGCGGAGCCATCGATAGCGGGACTTCTCCTCATGTGCGTCCGGCGCAGGCCCAGACATCAGTTCATCCAGACTGCTCCCTGGTACATATGATCTCTCTGCCTCAGATGGCTGGACGGGGAGCGTGCCGGCACCCGAAGTATCACCTTCCACCGGCTCAGTCGAGCGCGTGCCCCTGCAGCGTGACTCCAGATCGTCTGATAGCCAACCATAGTCGGCGGGCGTGGCGTCCGGCGGATCACCATCGGCCAGAGGCGTTTCGTACAGCTGTCCGCGGCCGTAGAGATAGAAATAGTCGTAGTCCGGCCCTGCGGGGCCATACCCCAGGCGGCCGCCGTACTGCTCACGGAATCTCATGGGATCGATGGGGATGGCCGGACTAATAAACCTATCGGCGCTTGGCCTGGCCGGTCCCCGATCCCGACCTTTACTCCACGTACTCCTCCACCACCTTGGGCTCCTGTTCCGGCGGCGATTCGATCATCTGCTCAAATGCTTTCTGCAGGCAGTAAATCGCCAGCGGGATTTCGTTCCGGGTGAACGTCTGTGACGATTGCCACTCCCCGTTTCTGTCTTTGAAACGAACGGCGATCGATGCTTTCAAAATCCGGCGTTGCGTCCCCTTCACCTCGATCTCATTCTCCCACAGGGCGCACGAAACCGCTCCGGCCCTGATCCGGGACACTGGTGTTTGGCTTTTCATTCTCGTTGCCTCCGGCCCACCGTCATTACGCGGCGGGTCTCTTTGCACACCACGTGAAGAGACCCGATACAGCTGTTGACTGGACCCACACGGCGACTCAGGCTTCGCGCGGGGCGACCGAAGGGAAAGTCCGCGCGGAGCCGCCGTCATTTGACGGTGGCGACTGACCGGGAGCGGCTCTTGCTCTCGGTAACCGACTTGATCCTCGACCTCAGATTCCTTGCACGTGCGTACCACTTGGCCAGTGCACACATGTCGCTGTCCAGGATGTCCTGAAGCGAGAGGGTCCCGGTCCGCACGTATCTGAGAACAGCATACTTCGCCTTGCTCGTGATCCGGTGGCCTATGCGGTCGTTGATGATGTCGAACATGATGAGTGCATGCCTTAACTCATCCCGCAACTCGGCCACTTCCCGCCGGGTCCGATCGAGCCGCGGTCGCAGTCTGTCGAAGTCAACTGTTCCGAATGCGCCCCAGTCGAGAGAGCCATCCCCCATCACCGTCGGCCGAATGACACCCCTTCTGGTGCTGAACGGAATGCAGTTGAGCAGTGCGAAGTGGTCCTTGAGCACTTGCCTCTCCAGTTCCTCCGGGTCCGCCAGTTCCCAGTCGGGGATCCCCGGCACGCTACCGTAGCCGTTGTTGCGCTCAAGCCTCAGTCCGCCAAAGACTGGTACCACGATTCCCTGGTACGTGTGTTGTGTTTGTTGTTTCATACGAAGCACCTCCGAGTCAGACCGAGCAAGCGATCGGTCCGCTCACTTGGTAAGCGGACCAATCGATGCGGCATCCCGACCGACGGATCCGACGCAGGACAGCTTGACTGGTGCACGCGGAAACGCTTGCCATCATCCTGCGGAAAGCGGAGGGAAGTAGCGGACGGATTGATATGCTTTTAGGCGTACCACCGCCGACCCTCCGCAGGAGGGGAAAAGCTTATGAATACGGACGCGTTGACCGGAGCGCAACAGAGCTCTGCCTGTCCTCTTCTCACCCCAAAGAAGAGGGCGGGGCAAAGCCTGACGGTCGCGCCAATACCGGCACTATTGGATCCCCTCAAAGTCAGCGACATAGCTGTTCACCGAAAGACTTAAATCGGTCAACATCCACAGTCCTGCGCATGGCTACACCAAGACCCCCGATCGATCACCGACACGCCAAGATGCTCCTCGGATACATTGCCGAGATGGAAGCCAAGGGATTCGTCCTCCACGGAACTGAAGTCCCATACCGGAAGACAAACGGTCACGGCTTCATTGATGTCATGATGTATCGCCAACACCCGACCACCGGGACCACCAACTGGCTCGTCACTGAAGTCAAGACAGACCTCGTGGACATCGGCCGAACCACCCGCCAAGTACTTGCAGCCAGAGAGTTCGTCCCGACCCACCACCGCCAGCTATTCAAATCTCACCGTGCACAGACAATTCGCTATCCCCTGGTCGTTTGGGCAAGCGACGCCAACTTGATACAGTGCCTGAACTACAGCAGGCTATTCGAAGGGATCGACGTCGAGTTCCACCATCCCAATCCAGACGCAGCCTCGGCCGCCGCGAACAAGTTCCAGATCCACTCCGCCATCGCTCACGCTGCCGCCACTCCACCGTCCACCAGGAACCGAGACCCGTGACCACCGACAGCGGACGCTACAGCAGCCAATCAGAAGTAGAGAGTCGGCACGGAGCGAGGGACTCAGAGCGGACCCTTCGATAAAGCTATAGGCTCACCCGAGCCGACCCGTAGCGAAGCGAAGGGGATAGCTTTACGATAAAGGGTCTGCGTCGTCCCGAGCGAGCAGCAGCAGCAGAGAAGAACACGGGCGAAACTAGCCCAGCACTTCCCGACTCACCCGAAGCCGATGTTTGAGTTTGAACTGCTCCACCTCGACAAGCGCCACCACTTCCCGAAGCACCTCCAGTTTCTCACCGAGTGGCAGCAGTTCCCCGAAGCCAAGTGCCTCGACCAGTTCAGCGGGGTTTGCGTCTTCCTCAACGCAGTTGGTGAACAGCTCACTGTCCTCGACGACACCCAAGATGTATTCCAATTTCTTCCTATTCATTTTCGACTACCTCCGAGGAGCCACTTTTTCGTGGCTCTCTCACTTGGTCAGAGAGCCACGGGAAGGCTCCCCGGAGCGAGGGACGAATGAGCGGACCCTTCGATAGAGCTTTAGGCGCAGCCGACCCGAAGGGGAAAGCTTTACGATAAAGGGTCTGCGTCGTCCCGGGCGGCTAACCACCAACCTGTCACACATCTGAACTCTATCCTCCTGAATCCATACCCAATCCTCAATTAGTCGCTTTTCGGCACAGTGCGTAACACGCCGTATATCAGGGTGTTGCGTTGGCGTCTCCTGTAGCGTAAATGGACAGCAAGCACCGGGAGAAGAGGGATTTGGGATACACCGATCAGGGCTTTCCGATACACCACCGATGGGTTTTCGATACACCAGTTCCTGGTTTGTCAGGGATGGGGTCGGCGTGCTTGGGGCGGTGCCCACGACGCCCCAGCATCCGGTCCGTGGCGTCCCGCGGAACGGATTGCTGGCCATCTGCGCCAGCGGGCGGAACGAGCGAGGACGTGGCGAGACAGGACTTGCGGGAAGGGGGGAAGGGAGGGGCGGATTGACCGCCCCTCGGGAAGCGGAGCCTACAGGGCGGAATCGGCAAGCCGACGCTGCAATTCGGACAGGGCATTCTGGAGGTGCTCCGCGACGGTTGGTTCCGACGCTGCTCTGCGGAGCGCTTGCCGAATGGCTCGTTCCAGAGGCGTCTGCTTCTTCTCCGACCGGCGCTTCGAGTTTCTCTTCTTCGATCGCGGTTTCGGTTTCAGGCCTTTCACCGTCCGTGATAGAGGCAACTCCCCGCTGAACACTTGATCGACCAACTCCGGCGCCTTCTCCTGAACCAGCTTGGCATCGGCGACGTAACGCCCGGAGACCCCAACCACCAGACCGGCAATGTCGGTCGCCTTCAGGGACTTCTTCGGAGATGAGGGCAGCAGTTCACCCATCTCCTTCTTGGCCGCGACTGTGTCCCTGATCTTCTGTACCCGCTGTTGCGCGACCTCATCGCTGATCTGGTCGAGGAAGCGAAGGGCGACGATGGCTCGTTGGGATCCCGACAGTTGCCGACGCTGCACGTTCTTGGCAAGCACGTAGTCCAGAGCCTCGTCCGCCGTTCCGTCAAACTCCTCGAAGGTTGGCTCGACACCCAGATCTTGACAGGCTCGGTACCGATTTCGACCGTCCAGGATCTTGCCCTCAAAGAGCATGATCGGTTCTTTGAGCCCCACTTCCAGGATGTCTGCTCTGAGCTTCTTCAGCTCATCCTCCGACATCATGGGCAGCAGGTTCGAGAGGGGGTGCGGTTCCAGTGCTTTGGGTCTTCTCGGTGGCATAGCTTGTCTCCCGTTTCCGGCCTGGTTGGTTTCGCAGCCGGAAGGGGATGGACACCACGTCCACGCTCTTGCCAATCCAGCCCGGGAGCCCGGCGGCCGGATTCCACCGGAATGCTCCGGCAAGAGAGCGGCAATTCGGGCCAAACCGTTTCACTAGACACGGTTGCGGGCAAACGGCAGCGCGGGGCGGTGCCAAGCGGGTCGTCAAACAGAGGCAGGCCAATGGATAGTTCAGATAGCGCCGTCCAGACTTCGGTCACGGGGTGCCGGAAGAGCTGATCGAGCGGGGGGGAGGCGAATCGTCGATCGTTGCATCGACAGGCGTCTCCGACACCGTGGGGAGGGCATTGGGACCGGGCTCAATCCATAGGCAAGAGGGTAAGCTGCACACCTGCGTGGATGTCGCCGCGGTGGCCCTCCCCGAGACTTTGGTATGCTACCTGCTACATTGGTGTGGTCCAACGCGCAGGGCATCCGAAATTCGCCGGCGAACGAGTATCGAGTATGCAGATCATCATCAATGGAGTCATATCAGGGCTGCTGATCGCGATGGTGGCGATGAGCTTTTCGCTCGTTTACCTGCCCACCCGAGTTTTCCACATCGCTTTGGCGGGCATTCTCACTGCAGCGCCGTTTGTCGCGATGGCTGCAATGGGGAAGTCCGTGCCCGCCTGGGCTGCTATGCTTTTGGCGCTGCTTGTTGCTGGGACCCTCTCCGTCCTGTGCGAGCTTCTGAACCATCGGCGACTGGAGCGCAGACGCGCGTCTGCGGGAGCACACATGGTCTCCTCGATAGGCATTTACCTGATCCTGAACCAAGCGGTTGCCATTCTATGGGGCAATGAGTCACACGTGTTGCGCAGTGGGATCGAGGGCACATTTCATGTTGGGGCTGCGGTGGTTACCCAGGTCCAAGGCTGGACTGTGATCGTTTCCCTCATCGTTTTCGCAGGGCTGTTTGCTTGGCTTCGCTTCACGAACCATGGTCTTCGTCTGCGAGCTCTGGCTGACAATCCCGTGGAGTTTGCCCTTCTCGGATACAGCGTTGACCGCCATCGCCTGTTCTCCTTCGGGCTGTCCGGGCTGGTCGGCGCTACGGCTGCACTACTCATGGCCTACGACGTAGGCTTTGATCCGCACGGTGGGCTCTACCTGCTGCTCCTCGGCGTTGTCGCCGTCATCATTGGAGGCAGAGGCAGCTTCCTCGGACCGGTGGTGGCTGGGCTGCTGCTGGGCGTCCTTCGGGCACAGGTTGTCTGGCACTTGTCTGCGCGGTGGCAGGACGTCATCACCTTTCTCATTCTGGCTGGCTTCCTGTACGTCCGACCAAGCGGCATCTGCGGGCACGCCTCGCGTCTGGAGGCAGATCAATGAACTACGTGCTGCACCTGCTGATCTTCGCATCCATGTACGTGATTCTTGCGCTAAGTCTGGATCTGGTGATGGGCTACATGGGACGCTTCAACCTAGGCCACGCGGCTTTCGTGGCAGTTGGGGGATACACATACGCGCTGGTTACTGTTGCCCTGGGATGGGGCTTCATTCCCGCACTGGTGGTCGCGGTCGGCGTCGCCGTGATGCTGAGCCCGCTGCTTTCACTGCCAGCCTGGCGTTTCAAGGGCGACCTTTTCATCATGCTCACTCTGGTGGTCCAGACCCTAGTGTTTGGTGTAATCCACAACTGGGGAGAACCAGGTCAGCCTGTGGGCAGTTGGCGCAATTTCACCAACGGCCCATTCGGGATTGCCAAGATCCCCAAACCGGATATATTAGGTATCTCATTGGATACTATGGGTAGCATGGCGGTGTTTTCTCTCATAGTCGCAGGAGTTTGTGCCTTGATCGTTTTCCGGCTCACACATTCCCCGTGGGGACGCCTCCTGAAGTGCGCCCGCGACGACGAGTTGGCTTTGCGGGGGCTCGGGAAGGACGTCCGCAGGCTCAAGGTGCAGGCGTTCGCATTCTCCTGCGCGCTCGCAGCTGTTGGCGGCGTCATCTACGCCAGTTACGTCTCTTACATAGACCCCAAGGCGGCCTCCTTGGACGCATCCATACTCCTGCTCTGCATGCTCTGCGTCGGCGGCATGGGGAATTTCCGGGGTCCAGTCATAGGGGCGTTGGTTCTGGTCCTCATACCCGAGGTCCTCCGCTTGACCCCGATGCCGTCCGCAATCGCAGCCAACGTCCGGCTGTTGGCATACGGCCTGCTATTGGTTGTTGTAGTCCACGTGAGACCTCAAGGGATCGCCGGTGAATACCGGATAGAATAGCATGGCCATCGACACGACCAATTCAGCAGCAGATGACTCGACACGGGAAGCAGCAGACGCTTCCGGTGAACGGCTGCTCATGTCTGTACGTGGGTTGTGTAAGTCTTTCCGCGAACAGACCGTGCTGAACAGCCTGAATTTTGACCTCCACGAAGGGGAAGTAGTGCTCCTTCAGGGGCCAAATGGTTCTGGCAAGACTACTCTGGTCAACATGCTGACCGGAAATCTGGTGCCTGACGCCGGGTCTATCCGCCTGATGACCAACGGCGACGAGGAACGGTTCGAGTTTCCGCGCCACTGGTGGCAGGACCTGAATCCCTTGGATCACTTCCTGCCGGAACGCGTGGCGCGCGAGGGTGTGGGGCGCAGCTGGCAGGAAACCCGCCTCTTCCCCTCCATCGGGTTGGCGGAGAACATAGCGACTGCGTCAAGCACTCACTCCGGCGAGAATCCGTGGAATGTACTGTTCCGTCCCCGGAAGACTCGCGGGGATGAATCGTCGGCCAAGCGGTTAGCCGAGGAACGCCTGACCGAACTGGGGTTGCGAGGTCGCGAGTTGTCCTCCGGCGACATGGTCTCCCTCGGACAAGCCAAGAGAGTCGCTATCGCAAGGGCCGTGCAGGGCGGTGCCAGGATTCTCTTCCTCGACGAACCGTTGTCCGGCCTGGACGCTGAAGGCGTAAAGGATGTGCTGGGGCTGCTTCAGAAGCTCGCGGAACAACACCACATCACTCTCGTCATCATCGAGCATGTCTGGAATGTTCGCCATATCCTTCCCCTGGCAACCACGATTTGGAATTTGAGCGACGGACGCCTCCATGTCGACGAGAATTGTCGCGCGGAGGGCAAGGGCACGGTCTCGGATGACGGCTGGGCTCCCTTCGAGGCATTGTTTCCAGAGTTCAGGCTGTCTCGCTCCTGCACCATCCCAGAGGGAGCTAAGCTCAACGTCTACAGGTGCGGTAGTGGCTCCGCCGATGGCGAGCCCACGCGGCTCCTTCAAGTGGACGGTCTGGTTGTTCGACGCGGCATTCGTCCCGTGATCGGCCAGAGGCATAACGGAGTCAAGCCATCCGGTCTCAGCTTCTCCCTGAGCAACGGCGACATTGCCGTTCTACAAGCGCCCAATGGATGGGGCAAGACAACGCTTATGGATGCTTTGAGCGGCATCATCCCGCAAGAGCAGGGAACCGTCACGCTCTGTGGCAAGCTGGTTTCCGATGCACCGCCCTGGTCAAGGGTTCAAAACGGTCTTGCCTACCATCGGTCTGACAATGTCGGCTTCGGGTCCCTGAGCAATAGTGAGGTAGCTCGGCTCACAGGCGAGACTTCGGGGCGGGACCAGGATACAGACCGTAAGAAACTGTCTGAATGCAGCGGAGGCGAACGGAGAATCGCGCGACTCAGTGGCTTGCTGGCGCGCCCACACCAGGTGGCTTTGCTCGACGAACCATTTTCGGCGCTCGATGAATCACACCTTGCCGCCGTAGCCCAGGCGATCAGGGAGTCCATCCTCAACAGGAGAACAGCAATGATGATTGCAGTCCCGTCGGCGGCAATGGCCGGAAAGGTCTGATCCGTCTGCGTGTATCGCCAATTGCAGAGTAATGGGAATCGAACAATAGAGCCAACAAGGAGAACAAAGCAGTGAAGAAGAAACTCGCAATCGTGATCGGCGCACTCGTCGTGATAGCCCTCGGGGTTGTCGTCGTTCAGAACATGCAGAATGGTCAACCTGATCGGCCAGGGCCTGCGAAATCCGTTCCGGTGCGCGTCGCCACCAACATCCCGATAACCGGCCCCCTGGCCATCTGGGGAACATCCATCCAGGAAGGCGGCTCCATGGCTCTTGAAGAACTGGCCGCTCGTCCTGGCGCGTCCGCCGTGATCAAGGTGGATTGGCAGGACAACCAGGGCGATCCCAGTACGGCGGTCAGCCTTCTGCAACAGCAGTACATGACCGGGGCACCGGACGTCTACGTTTCGGGGCTCAAGCCGCAGGCCATGGCAATCATGGACCAACTCGTCGAGAAGGGCACCCCGAATTTCGTCTGGATTTTCGACCTCGCGATCAATCAGGGCTCCAGCAATAACTTCCGGACCCTCGTAAGCTATAAGCTTGAGGCCCCCGTCTATCTCAACTATGTGGACCGGGTGAAGCCGAAACGCGTGGCGATTGTCTACATTCAGCTCCCACACTCCGCTGAGGAATTCGATACCGTTGTTGTCCCAGGGCTGGAAGAGCGCGGCATCGCCGTGCAGCAGGAGATCTACGACTTCGGTCACAAGGACTTCAAGGACATCGCCGCAAAGGTCAAAGCCTTCGGTCCCGACCTCATCATCCTGAACGGATTCCAGGGTCATCTCGTCGGTCTGGTGCGCGCGCTGCGCCCCCTCGGTCTAATCGGGGATGGTAACGTCATCGGCACGTACGATATGATCGACGCGGCCAAGGTGCTCGCCCCGGATGAAGTCGAAGGAATCCGGGTTGTAGCCCCACGCTTTGAGACTCGTCCCACCGAGGGCAAAGCTGGTCCCTGGCGCGAACGGTTCCAGGCGAAGTATGGAAAGGCCCCACTGTACATTCATGCTTATGCCTATGACATGATCACCGTCATACACGATGCAGCGACCCGACTCACCCTCCCGGCGACGAAGGAGCAGTGGATCAATGCGATTTCGGCAACAGACGCCGAAGGAATAACGGGCCCCCTGAAATTCGACGAAGACGGCGATCTCATGACACCGGTCGAGGTAGGCGTTTACAGGAATGGAGCCTTGAAGCCGGATACCGCAGACTGACAAACCAGGAATTGCTCGATAGGCACACTTCCCGCCTTGGTTTCGACCAAGGCGGGGATTGGCTTTTTTTGCTGCCCGCAATACGGAGAGACTATGAACGACCTTGCCGACCCCATCGCCGGACGCGCGTCAATTGGCGAGATTGATATCCGAACAGACAGCCTCAACGACCTGCGTTGGGACCGCGTCATGCCGATCCTGATCGAGGAACAGGTTTTCATGTGCCATCAGATGAGGCAGACCGTGATGGCACTGCGAGATCGGCGCAAGCGAGGTCTGTCGGTTCTCGATCTCGGCACGGGCTCAGGCATCTTCGGAATCTATCTCGACCACGAACTGAACCGAACAAGGGATGGTCGCCCCCTGCCTGAAGAAGAACGTTCGTCGATTCTGTGTCTCGATGTCAACCCTCGGGCAATACACTTCGTTGAGGACAACGCGAAGCAGAATGCTTCCGTTCAGGTCGCGACCAAATGCGAGCGTTACTGCGATCAATCGGTCCCCGCTGCATCCCAAGATGTCGTCATCATCAATCCGCCGTACCACCCGGTCCATGGGCATTGGGTCGAAGACGTGGCTCTTCATGGTGCCGCCGGCGAAGACGGTCTGGCGGTCTTCCGCGACTGGAAGGACACCATCGCAGTTCACCTGCAAGCGGGCGGCGTTCTCATTGGCTCCGTGATGTCCCCGACGACTCCGGCTGGCGAGGTTGTAGCTATGGAGGAGCTCGCCGACGCCCTCGGCAGAGATACCAGTTCCGTACACTTCTGCCGTCACCTCGACGATCCTGACCCGCCTGCAGGCGATTTTCTAAGGGGGGTCTATGCCGCCTATCTGGACACGGAACCCGACTTGGCAGCATGGATAGAACAGATGGAACAGCGTATCTCGGGTTTCACCGTGGTGTACTTCGAGGCAGAGAAGTCGACGGGGCGAGAACCGGGTGTGTTTGAGGACATCGTTCGCTGCCATCGGTACGACGACGTAACCTGGAAAGACCGCATCCATGTTCACGCATTGATGGCCAGACGAACTAACCGACAGGGATAACGTGTCATGTATAAGATTGGTGAGCTTCTTGAGACTGAGTGGGGAGATTTGCGGTCATGGCGGATAAGCCCAGCGGACGGATATGCTCACGTTGATGGGGTCTTTGTGGAGACGGATACGTTTGCAGACCCCCGTTCTGACCGCGTGTTCCCGATTCTCATAGAGGAGCAGCCCTGCATGTGGCTACTACTCCGCAGTCTGCTTCGGCAGCTGACGGCGGCGCGTGGTCGTGAGGGAGCATCGAGACCGATCAGTGTTCTGGACGTCGGTACAGGATCAGGTTTCTTCTCTCTCCTGTGTGCCAGGCACTTCGGCTGTTCGGTTGTCGCTGTGGATGTAAGCCCGAGGGCGCTGGAGTTCGCGAGGAAGAACGCTCGGGCAAACGGTTTGGAGGTCTCAGCGTCGCTGGTCGACGGTATATCTAGGAAGGGGCACATCCATTTGGCAGAGGGTGACATAGCAGATTGGGCTACGATGCCCCCAATTGCGGCTACACGAGGTTTTGACATCGTGCTCCTCACGCCGCCATACAACCCGACGCACCCAGCTCTGGATCAAAGTGTTGCCAAGCACGCTGGAGCCGGTGAGCTGGGGCAAGACAGCTACCAGGCGCAGATAGACAGCGTAGCGCATCTGCTAAAGCCGGGGGGGCTATGCATCATCAACCATCTAAGCACGTTTGCCGAGTCCGACGTTGAATTGACCAGAGAAACGCAGTGGTGGAACCGAGGCGGCGGCAGTGCCCCGTCCTATTACATTTCGCGGAACCTATCGCCAGACTACTATGCACCTGATCAACTGTGTAGTGACGCCCTGTCCTCTCTCTTTGCTGTCGAATGCCTTCGGAACACAGTGGGGCTCGGCGAGAATGCCTCTGTGACGGTAGTTCCTGGCTTGTCTACTGCGATCTCCACGCGGGAATTCATTGATCTTCAATATGCTGACATCTGGCAGGATCTGCCCGGGTTCGAACACTACTGGAAACGCGCCATACTGGGAAGCCGAGGACGTCTCGCCTATGTCTTTATGGTTGTGCAGAGCGAAGCTGGTACGGGTTGGCGCGTGCAGAAGGCGGATCTCGCTCAAGGCTCCTCTCCAGAGCGAGTACATGGAAAGACCTGGCATGATCGTGCTCGCACGCACAGGCAAGTCGTCAACCATACTGAGTCTTTCAGTACGAGGTCCGTGCTTGGGCTTGTGGTGCCGAGTGCTGACCGGTTCGCACCATTGATAGACCCCGTGATCTCTCAGCAACTCAAGGGCAACCATCTTCTCAAGAGCCCAGAAACTAACCTTCGCGTCTTCTGGGAGATTGATCGCTACATACGTCACGAAGGTCTTGGGACCCTCTTCCCGACACTTCTAGTGAATGCCACCCCCATCCACGGTTCCACGCACCTTCCTCTCAGCCAGGAGTGCGCTGCATGGCACAGGGGGGAGTGGTGTGTCGGTCCCAACCGACCGGCACCCAATCTCGATGTCTTGGGCGCATGGCTGACCGCTGTGATGAAGCTCCAGCAGTCATGTATGGCTCCCTTCGCCAATCCCGCGTTCTATAACCCGGTGAACTGGTGCCAGGAATCCGGTTGGCCTCAAAGGTGGCCAGAACTATATGCCAGTCGCCTCCCATATGATGACCGGCTCTATAGGGCAGGTCGACTACACGAGCTTGTTGCAAGATGGACGGCGAAGGCGTCGTTCAATCAGCCAACGGAAAAAACCATCCCCAGTGGCTTTTCCGGGAACGTCTCACCTTGGGCAGCTATAGCAACCAGCAAGTTGAGTGACCTAGATGTACAGGAGAAGGTTGCGTACGACGAGGCGTTCGTGGAACGGATCAGCGAGATTAGCGAAGTGTTGGGAGGCGACTATGATGATGCCGGGCTGAATGAAGAACAGCGACACAGCGAAGCTGCTCGACTCGATATCAGATTGTGCTACCACATCCTGCACCAGCAACTCGCTGCGGTGCAGGCGGAGCAACGTGGCCACGATCTGGGGGGAGATTCGCTTCTTGTTGCCGTGCCTGTCGGAACGCTTTTCTATGATTCATTGCGATCTTCCTGCTTCCCTCGCCACTACAAGGGAGCTTTCTGGGTTCTATACGGCGGGGTACATAATTGGGGGAAAGAGCATGAGAAATCTGCGTGGGATTTCATCCGCTACATCTGGCTACTGCTTTCCGGGGACTACGATGCTCAGTCGGAAATGACGCAGGCTGACCGCGAGCTTTCAGACTTTGCTTTTGCATTTGGTCACGAGACCAAGAAGATCGCGGATGCCCTGTCTCAAAAATGGCTTCTCGAACTCCCTCCAACGGGTCACCTGCCAAACGATCTGAAAAGCCTATCTCCTCCCCCGAAGCTCGTACCTTATCCTGACATCCTGTCAGCGACCGGGAGGCTGCTCCGGTTGTGGAGTTTTGTCGACGATGCAGAGCGCATCTTCGAGCCATCGCCCCCTCCCCGGGACTTGTCTGGTATGGTGAGGGAGACCTTTGCGCTCGCCAAGGACACCCTGAAGCCCCTGTGCTGCTTCTTTCTGAACAGCCGTTCAGCCATGGACCGAAGGAAGATGGGGGAGTACCTCAAGCAGGTAAATGCGCTCTGGCCCTCAAGGGAGGACTGCTCCAGCCAAGCTACCGGGGGCTGCCTCGTTGTGACTTCAGCGGGGGTGAGGATCGGCGAATGGTCGAGCCTTTCTCCCGAACTCCGGACCAAATGGATGCTACTAGTGCGACTGCTTGTGGCGCTCTTCGGGAACTGCGTCAGGCACGCAGACCCCAGAAGTGACATTGAGATTGTGTTTATGCCAGTTGAGGGTCAAGACTACTTGAAGCTGAATATAGAGAACGCCATGGACAAACCCAAGGAGAACGGTCTTCCACCCGTCTTGCAGCAAGCTAGAGAAGCACTCGCAGCAACTTATGCGCCGGGCAAAGGGGAATTCAAGGGGCGGCACGTCGTAGAGACTTTGGTCAGGCAACTTCGCGGTCAAATAGCCTCTTGGGGTCCTGGTCCATTGGGAGCAACTTTTTCTCTTGAGATACTGATAAGCAAGTCACATCTACAGATCGTGGATTTGACGTAGGAGGCTTCCGTGATAGACGTCAACGTATTGGTTATTGAAGATGAGTCTTACGACGAACAGTCCTCCCTTCTTCCATGCAGCAAGGGGGGATTGTCTTTCCACTGGCACCCGTCTTTCGGGAATAGGATAGACCCAGATGAACCCAATACTCTCGAAAGCGCACGGAATATGCTGGCCGGGAACGATTCCACTTGGGGGGCACTTAATGGGTATGGAATAGTGATCCTGGACATGGGTTTCGGTCTGCTTTCTCCCAGTGACGAAGAACGAAACGTCTATTCTCCTTTCCTTTCCGAGAGCGCCGCTCAGAAACTGCACAGTAGCGCAACTAGGTGTCCCGTTGGCATCGGCTTGCTCCTTGCACACGAAGCGCTCTCGAACAGCAATTGGCAGGGCGTGCTTGTTGTAGCGAGCTCAAGAGGCGGTGCCAGTGATGAGATTCTGGAAGCAATCGAATCAATGAAGGCACACTACGATTCAGATGTGGTGATAACACAAGTCCGTAAGAACTTCGCAGAATCTGTGACTGCTGCAGATGATGTCTTGAGAAAGGGAATTGGGGCGTTCTTGGCAAGATTTGGCAGTATTGACGCACGACTATGGCCGAAAGATTGCTCTGAGTGGTTTCGTGATGATAATGCCGTTGTGACTCACCAATACAGTAAGCTGAAACCTGAAGGCAAGAAGCAACTGGCTGACTACCTTGAAACGGTTCTCACATTCCCTCCCCCTGACTCTTGGTTCGAAGAGGATCAATGTGGGGTTCTTTTCGAGGATCTCAAACATCTTGTTGGCTCTCGAGCTCGCGTGCACGTGGGTGATACAGCAACCAGAACGCTCACGCTCGGCAATCTGGTGATTCTCCTAGCGAGTTCTACCCCAGAAACCGCTTCAAGGTGGATACCTCAAGTGAGGTGGGTAAAGGGATGTGAATCAGTTGAGATACTCTGTCGCGATATGCCCAAGGACGACATTAGGGAAGTCGTATATGCTTTGACAGGTAGAGACGAGGCAGAGACTAAAAGCTCTGCCTGTGATGGCCTTTTCACTGTACTGGAGAAAGATGAGTTCTCCAATATCCCATTGATTTCTACTGTTGTGCTTCAGCCACACCTGCTGGAAGTCCAGTTGGCTTTTGATGCATCGGCTGAGTCTAAGAACCGACCTGCTCTGTTGGCGGGGCTGAAAACTATGAGCGGAGAAGGTACGACTATCAGTGCCTTGCGTCGGTTCGTCCGTTCGGCGGCGAACTCGCCTTACGGATGGGACGGTCGGTGTATGGTCAATGTTGTCCACAAGGGAGCCGCGACTCAGCCCACGAAACTGATTTTCAGACCTGTTAAGGACAGGAGACTTTGATCGTGATGAATGGTAATCGGAGCGCCACTCTCAGGGAAAGTGGGGAAATGCTGAATCTAGCTGTCTTGGCTTGTGATCGAGATCAGCCTGACCGAGGGAAAGGGATGGCTCGGGCGTTTCAAATGGCAGGAAGTAGAGACGTTTTCTTTTTCGATGGCGAGAGGGTCTTTCATTTCTCTGGCAACGGCTGCCAGGAAGTAGTCGCTGTTCCCGCAACCTTTGACATTGTGGTGGTTCACAATAGCGATGCAGCAGCTTGCAGCGATGCGTTGCGGACCTGCGGAATGGCAATTCGCTACACTGCGGGTAGCCCGCCTGAAGACATTGCTGGTGACGAGTTATGGATTCGAGCGAGAAGCATTGCTGGAGCAGCGGACGTTCTGACAGTAGCCGAGGCCAGAGAGGTGGCAGACTGGGTGCTCAACGGTGCGCCGTTGGAGAGGACACCGGCTGTCCTGCGCAGTGGTTTCGCGGCTAACTATCTGTCTGCGTTGTTGGTCCTGTGTCAAGGATACTTGGTTGTGCATGTGTCTCCTGAGGGGAATCTGGAGGAGGTGGACGATGGGGATGAGGTATCTTCTGCATTGGAGGAGATGGGGTGGATGGGGCTGGAAACCGATGCGCGGGCGCTTCTTGTCGATCCGTTACGAGATGAGGATGCAGACAGAGAGCCCCTGCGTCTTGAAGTGAGAGGCGAGGAGGCGGAGTACTGGAAACCGATGCGCGTTCTGACCAATGACGAGATGACGACCAGCAGAGAGGATACGCGGCCGAAGGGCATGCGAAAGGTATCCAAAACTTGCCTCTTGGAGTGGCAGGCTCTGACAAAAGATGATGAATTGCCGGAGTCTGTTTCTCGCCTCCTGAAGTTGGTGTGTGAACACGGTCAGACCGTTGGGCCACCTTCTCTTGTTGCCTCTGCTTTTCTGGATCTGCTGCGGGCGTTCAGGGAGGCGGGATGAGCAAGCTTTGGCTGGCAAGAAGAAGCGCTCTCAATCACGATTGGTTGAAGAACGATTTTACCAAGAGTGTTGGTGCTTTTGTTGCCCGGCTGGAGCAGCGGAAGCCGGACGAAAGCCGAGTCCGTGACTTCTTGATTTTTGACTTGCCTGCATGGCAGCAACATGGACCCGAGCTCAGGCAACTGTTGCGTGATGCGGAAGAGGCTCTATCGCCGCAGAGCTTTTTCTGCTACTACCCGCTGTCGTTGTGTACCAGCGAAACGCTGCTTTGGCTTCCCTCCACAGTACACGCGTTGTGGTTGACCAAGTACGGCGTCAGATCGCGTGTGGCGGAGGCCCTTCAGGCTATGGAGTTGGCAGACAAGTACTATGCAGTAATAGACGAAGTGCGTGCCAAGATGGATCTGCTGTCCATAGCCGAGCTGAAGAGCGCATCTAAGACGTTCCGAGGATTCTCGGACGCACTGCGTGAGCTGAGCCATGCGATCAGTGCTTTGCCGCACAGGATATTGGTGGTGTGATGGCCATTCCAAGAATCATCGTAGTTGACGATCAATACGGCGGAGCCCGATCAGACGGACGGAACCGCCTGCGGGAGAACTTCTGCCTGCTCGCCGGTATTCGTGACATCACAGGGGATGTCCAGTCCGAGGAACAGGAAGACCCTGTAGCCGAGGCGGTATTCTGCCGGGGGCAGGTGGTCGAGGGTGGAGGCGTTCGCAATGACATCGACGGCGTACTCAAGGCGGTCCGCCGTGGTTGGGATGAGTGGCCGCGCTGGGCCATGTTGCTGCTTGACCTCCATTTCAAGACTGGGCGTATGGGCTCGGACGGCGAAGCGGCAGGAGCTGAAAGCGACCGTAGACCGGAGGAATACTTCGGGTTGGCCGTTCTCGAGAGACTGTGGAGCGAGGCCCGACTTCGGGACCTGCCGATTATACTCCTATCATCCATGCAGAGATCCGACATTGAGCACCGTTTCGCCTCTGGCGACCGGAGCGTTGCGGAGTTCATGGACAAGAGCATTCTTGACCGGGAGCACTTGGCCCAGGCGCTCTGGAACCACGGCCTGATCGCTGACGACCGCATCGTCGGTCACTCGATTCCGCTACTCAAGTGTCTGAGAGAAGCGCGCAGTCGGGCTAAGCTCGGCAACGATACCATCTTGTTGCTGGGTGAGACAGGCACCGGAAAAGAGCTGCTTGCCCGCTATGTGCACGAGCAGTCGCCTCGGGCAGACCGTTCATACGTCACTGTCTACACACAGGGCGTCCCGGAGACACTGGTCGAGGACCGGCTCTTCGGACACGAGCGCGGAGCCTACAGCGGGGCCACGAGTGCTGTTCCAGGGGCGGCTGAGGACGCCAACGGCGGAACACTGTTCATTGATGAGTTCGGCGACGTCCCGGCCGCTGTCCAGTCCAAACTCCTCCGCCTGCTAGACAAGAACATCCGGGAGACACAGCGGCTGGGTGCCCGGGAGGCGCGCAAGTTGGATCTCCAGGTCGTGCTCGCGACCAATCGCCTGGCGCTCCTCTCCTCCGGGGACTTCCGGCAGGACCTGCTCTACAGGGCGAAGGCGGATGAACCCGTGGTGTTGCCGAGGCTGCAGGACCGCTCGGAAGACATTCCGCTTCTGGCTGAGCACTTCGTCAGGAAGTACGAGGCACAGTTTCGGGACAGCATCGGTGCGGAGCGTCGCGAAGTCGCTCCCGATGCTATGGACCTGCTCTGCTCGCATTCCTGGCCTGGCAACATCCGGCAGCTCGAACGCGTCATTGAGTCGGCTGTCTACCGCTGGCCAAAACTTCGGACGCTCTCGGCAGCGCACTTGTCCATGCCTTCGGTGCAAAGGTCCACCGCCGAACGGCGGCCCGTGCAGCAAAGCCCGACTGCAGGCTCACCCGGTCCGAAGGAGTTGGTGCGCCTGATCGATGCCGCATCCTTCGATCCCGCCAAACCGGCGGACTGGGCGGGACTGGCTCCCGACCTGCGGGAAGCCTTCGCCCGTGCGTACGCGAAATTGCTGAGGGCGGCACTGGTCGCCACACGCAAACCGACGCCAGCGCATCCCGAGGGCGAGATCAAAGTTCATCCGGCCATGAAGCTCGTGACGGGCGACTCGAAACTGACCGCGACCAAGGCGGCAGACGCCATCAAGCGCATTCTGTCCGTGGACAGGGATCTTCAGGACGAACTACTCCGCGACCCCGTTCTCGCCGAAGCATACGAAATCGCCGTGAAACTACGCCCGAAAGGAGGCAGAAGGAATGCGAGCAGAGGGAAGAAGCCCTGATGCTCAGCCACGATTCAATTCTGCTTGATGAAGGCGGGCCGCTTTCAGGGATGGTGACAAGACATCTTCCTCGAATCAACACCATCGTCGTGAGCCATTCGCGCACACTCACCGATTCCACCACGAACTGCGTAGGGTTGTTTCTTGGCCAATGCCCGCCATCGGGAATCCCTTTGGTTCTCTTCGCGGGGGTCGCGCTGCGCGATCTCTGGTCGCCTATTTCGAAGATATGTTGGTCAGATAGCCCGATTACCTCTCAATGCCATATTGGTATTGTTGCCTCTCCCCATCAGAGCCAGAAGCCCCCAATGCTGCAGAATACAATACCCAATCACCTTCTTGCTGGTAAACTCGTCTCATTGCTGGCTACATCAGCGGCTGATCCAGTGGAGAGCCATTGGGATGTCCTGAGGAAGTCAGCACAGGGCGTTCTGCGCATTTTGGAGCACGACTTAGCTCCTTGGATCTCTCGCTGTGACAATACCAATACCAACGGGCTTGCTTCTCTCGTGCCGGATTTGCGGAGATGCTATTGTCCATGGGACTCCCGGATCTCCCCATGCCGACATCCCTGGTTGGCCAGCGAGTGGCACAGACTCAGCGCAAGAGTACGCGAGTGCTTGCGGCTCCTCACAAACCGAGAGCACCTGCGCGGCGCGCCTCCGCGTTGCCGCCTCGCCGTCCGCAGGTATCTGGCTGCTACCAGGTTGGCCTCGCGGACGCTACGTAGAATGGACGGTGCGATTGTCGCTTTCGAGAAGGCTCCAGGCCCTCCATATGGGATAGCGCAATTTGCCAGGAAGATAGGGCAATACGGCGAGTCGCTTCGTCGGTACTTGCGGGCAGCCTGCTGCATTCTGGAAAAGGAGGACAGCCTGTGAGCACGATGGTGCATAGATTGCTGATTGTCGATGATCATCCGGATGAGGTCGAATTTCTGCGTCGAGAGCTTGTGAAGGCAGGCCATGAAGTGGATGTGGCGGACAATGCCAGAGGCTTTTCGGAATACTATCTGAAGTGGTCTGCAGTCATACTCGATCAGAACCTCGGTCCAGGCAAGGAAACGGGGGACCGCATAGCTCGTCGCATCCTGCGCAAGACCCCGGACTACCCGGTGTTTGGTTACGTTGCTCGCACACCGAACCACGATATGACGGTGGCGGGGATGTATGACGCCGGTTGCCGGGGAATTTGGGTGAAGGAGAATGGGGAAGACCCGAGAAGCCTTGAGGAACTGATCATACGGATTGGACTGTCGCTTTGCTCGAGCGATGCCTACTTGGATGTGCTTAGATATATCAATGGAATGGATATCATGTCTTTCGCTGAAGCTCGTTCATTCCGGAGTTACCTCGTGCCTTTGGAGGAAGCCTTGTGGGGCAAGGGAACTGATCGGCTGCGAGAGAACATAGCCAGCAACTTTTGTGGCGAAGCGCAGGCCCTCCTCGATGAAGCGAAGCAGAAGTCGTTTGCGCGGGCTCTTGCCCTGCTGCAGAAAGCTCTAATACTGAATCCTGACTGTCTTCAGGCGCTCTACCTGCTTGCGGGAGGGATCGAACAGGGACGATTTGACTCCCTGAAGGATGACGATACAAGCTGGGCTATGTTCCTGGAAAGAAGCCTTGAGCCCATCCGACTTGACTTCCCAGACGAGGCAAAGAAGCACTTGGCAGAGCTTAGTGCAAAGCCATTGCGCGAGGATCCCTGCCCAGAGGACGACTCCCTCTTGGTGTGCTGCTTTGGGGAGGGGCTTGGCCATGTCGACTACCTCGCATTCCAGAACATACAACTCGAGGGAAGTCAGACGCCCCGCTTACAGAAGTACCTTGGGAGGCTACACAACCCCCGACTTATGCTCCCCATCAAACAGCTGGCTGCTATGCCGTCGCGCGAGTACTCGGTTCTGGATGACTTGGTCAAGCAGGGAAAGGACCATCGAGTGATCCGGCACCGAGGTCTTGTGATACGAGCGGCGGCGGGTGTCTTTGGTCCGGCCATCGATACTTTATGGTTTAATGAGATGCTCCATCGACATCTCTACACGAACCCCGGCTTTGCCCCTGCCTGTGTATGCGAAGTGGGGTGTGGCAGCGGAATGCTGCTCTGTTCGCTCGTGCAGCGGTACGCCTCCTCCCTCAAACAGATCGTGGCGATTGATACTTCTGCCAAAGCACTCGCGTTGGCAGAGGAAAACCTGCGTAACGTCATCTCCAAGTCCCGGTCAGGCGCAGAGCTCTCCCTGATACAGGGCGAGTGTGTGCTGGAAATCTTGCGTGACCGCTCCATAGACGTTCTTGTCACCAATCCCCCCTACCTGCCGCCCAGAGAGCAGGCGACGCCAGGAGGAGGCAGTCCCGTCTTCGGTGCGGAAATCGTCCAGGACCTCACGCGGGGGCGCGGTGCGGAAGTGCTCAGCCCGGGAGGATTGGCCCTAGTCCTCAGGAGTTCTCTGACACAGGATGCTGACCTGTGGGAAAACGTTCCTCCAGGAGATTGGCTCATTGATGACTTGCCTGGTGGGCCGTTACGTGTCCCCCTGGATCTGCGTGAAGTTGCTGGTGACCCTCAATGGGAATGGGTGAACCGGGGGTCTGTGTCGCGTGGGCTGTTTGTAAACCCGTCGCATCCCTACTACCAACACTGGCATGATCTGTCCATCAGAAGACTGAGGAGACGATAGTGTGCTGACGAGAGCCCTCGGGACATGGTTCGCATCCGGCACGACGGAGTGTGTCGTGTGGGATGAATCGCTCCACGCCCATTTGCCTGCTCGGCAGGGAGGGCTCTGCCGAACTGTAATACTCCCTTGCCGGGATAGATCCGGGTGACATATCAAGATGCGTGATCACGAAAAGAGCAAAGACGTTGCTCCATGCGCCGGTCTCACTGCCGCCTCCCCAGTGGCTCAGTCGGTGGCGGGAGTCTTGAGTCTCGTCATGGGGAAAGATGGGGTGCATCAGGCTGGTCTTGTCGCCGATAGCGGAAAACCCAATACAGTGGCCGTGTTAGACGCATCGGCAGACGGGTCGAACGTAGTGTTGAAAGGATGGATTGGGGCTTTGGCTGAATCAGAGACGGACACATCGTGGATTCTGGCGCACTACCCGTCTCTTGTCGGCGCGGGGGATGTTTTGCAGCTTGTGACATGGTTGCGCTCGGAGCTGATGTGGGACGGGGGCTTTGTGGCCGTCGTCAACAGCGAGCAAGCCGAGCACCAGATCCGCGAAGCCCTGTTCTTCGGGCAGCAGGATGTCAGCTTCTCCTTCGGTGCCGTTCCTGGGCATGCCGTCACGACATCTCCCCTGATTCTCGGTAATCTTGTTGACGTTTTGGTCACCGTGGGGAGCATCTCAGCAGACTGCTGGTTTGATCTGGTGCGGTGCAGTGGGTTGGGAAACGTCCGAGAGTCTCTGCGGAACGCAGCAACGGCAATCGACAACGGCGATCTGACAACGGCGTACTCCGAGACGAAGGGGGCGTTGGGTGCCGTCCGAGGGGCAAACCTGGCGACCATTCTCGACCACCAGAAGTGGAACACCGCCAAGCGACTGATGGGGAGCTTGCCCGTTCCTCTCCCGGAAACAGAGCCTGCAGTGCGGTCCGCTCTGTCGGTCGTCGAGATGATTGAAGCGTTCATCTTTGGAAGAGGCACCGAATGAACAGCATAAGGATACTGGTTGCAGAGGACGACCCCGACTGGCGTGACGCCATCGCCGAAATGCTTGAGTCTGCCTGCCGTGAGTTCATCCCGGATGTCGATGCGGATGTCGAGCGGGTGATGAACGTCCAAGACGCGCTCGCCCGGCTCAAGGCCCAGGATTTCGACTTGCTTGCCGTGGACATGGACTTCGGAAACGCTTACCCCGGAATGAACTCGGGAGGCAGAGCAACTGACGGGCGCGAGATTGTCAAGAAAGCCGCGGGACACTGTCGAGAGCTAATCGTGGTGACTGGCATCGCATACGCGGACGAGATCAGTTTCACGGACGGCAGAGAGCACGTTGTTCTGACCTTGAACCTATTCCTGGAGCGGTTCTTCCCAGGGCACCACATTTACTATCCGAAGGTCCCCCTCGGACCAGAGACCCGCCAGTCGCCCGAAGGAAAGCACGACTGGATCGGAAAAGTCCTCGCCGGACTACGAGACGATCCACTTCTCAAGTACAGGCTGCAGCGTCTGGCAGGAGTGAAAGGCAATGCGTTCTGCCTCCAGGAGGGAATCTGGCTAATACGCTACGCGGGGAAGGAGATTCGTTTGCCGGACAGCGTCGGACTCGGGCACCTGTGCCGATTGCTGAATCAACCGGGTGAGGACATCCACTGCGCGGCATTGGCAGCTGCCGGTTCATCTCCCGCACCCGACGGGGACGCGGGGACTGGACGCGATGATGCACTTGAAGACCAGTTTGTGCCAGAGGTGTTCGAGGAAACCAGCCAGACCGCACTGAGAAACCTACGCAAACGAGCCGGCGAGCTGGCGGAAGATATCCGGGAGAAGCGTTCGGTGGGGCAGGACACAGAGGAAGAGATCGCCGAACTGGAAGCGGTGCAGAAGGAGCTGGAGCATTGGCAAGCATCCCAACGCGCCGCGTCACGCATCAGCGCCGGAGGGCGGGTCATGAGAGATCCTCACAAGCGATCCCGCCAGGCCGTGAGCAAAGCCATTCGGACGAGCATCAAGCAGATCGCTGAACAGCACCCGGAGCTCGGCCAGCACCTCACCAGCGCTGTCAACACGGGAACGCACCCAGTCTACCGCCCATCCACACCCATCGAGTGGCAAGTGAACGTGTGACGCTTTGAACAGGATTTGCGCCCTATTCAGGGCATCGTGCCGCGGTCGCGTCATCTGCCGCCGCTACGTCGTGCCACGGTGACAGAGCACGGTGCTGCAGCAGATCCCAGATCCAGCGCAGCCCCGGGGGAACAGCCTGTGTGAAGCGTCTCGAAGGAGTTGCATGGACCAGCAGTCAAAGATGACAGTCGACAAGAGCTCCCTTGCTCACATGACATCGCCTGCGAAACACGTCCTTGACCTTCTGCCGCAGGCAGCGGCGGCCACGGTCACAGAACGCAGAGACGAGTTCTGGGGGCAACATGCGAATGGCAGCTTGCTCATAATCGATACCCCAGACTTCATCCTTGACGTTGAGCCGTCCTCACGGCAGATCAGGATTAGCCGGAGAGTGGCCGAGGTCGTCTGGTGCGCCACCTATGCCTATACAGCAGTCTGGCGACTTCTCATGCAGACCGATCGGCTTGGCTCGGAAGAGAACACGAAGCTTGAGGAAGGAACGAGGTAGCGTCAAAAGTTCTATGAAAACAATGAAGAGAGACTGAGCCGGTATGGAGAATGGTGTGGTTTACCATGACGCTTGCTACCGGGCAAGTTCAGATCCGGCATAAAGCCGCTCGTTCCTCGCTATTTATTCCGTT
>JABHEG010000076.1 GCA_018676675.1 Lentisphaerota bacterium | reverse complement strand
TTACACATTCTTGCGGTCACTCCTTACTTGCTGGCTTGCACTGTTCGGCGCCCACCTGAGACACTGCCAATATAGCGCTAACCGCCTGCGCCGCAACAGGTGCCATGGCATTCTGCCCGCTTAAGTTGACGGCATTGCCGCAGGGGGCTCGCCGGTACCGCTCCAGCGTTCCTCCCCCGAAGAACTCCCAAACGCCCTGATTCACCCCGAACAATCCCGCACACATGACCGTCAGCATCATCACGGCACTGGCGAGCGGCGGCCGCAACACATCGCCGCTCCCTGCCATCCCGGCGAGGATCGTGCAGGCAAAAAAGAGAACCGCGACAGAAAAGCCGTAGGTCCAAAATACCAGCGCCTTCTGGCGGCAGAAAGACCGTAGCATCAGCGGAAGCTGCGCGATTGTCAGGCGCAACGTAGCGGATGCGCCGGAGGGTGTGCTTTCACTCATCGTGAACTCCCTATTCCTAGAGCAATTCCCAAACAACATCCGAAAGTGTCGAGCGATAGGTCCGCAGGTCGCGAACGCCAATGCCTTCCTCGTCGAGGAATCCCATCACCTGCCGAACCGAATCGAACTGGTTGTGGACAAAGACATCGTAGCGGTTCCCGTGCTGCACGACACGATTGACGCAATCAAGTCCCCCGATCTTCTCGAGGCTCAGCTCATCGTCCGTCAGGATCTCCACGCGCATCCAGTTCTCTTTGGCGAGGACGAGGTTCTCGGGGGTATCACATGCGACGAGCTTGTCCCCCTTGATCACCAAGACGTAGTTGCAGATTGCTTCAGCAACATCCATGCTCTCGGCCGTGAAAATGATCGCGGCCCCAGAGGTCCGCTTGTCGCGCAGAAGCCGGTTCACGAGACGACGACGTGGAGGGGACAGATCGCGGTCGACACCTTCATAGACGACCAGCTTTGGCCCCCCAAGCCAACTGCATGCCAGCCGAACGAGGTGCTGATTCTCCGCGTTGAGATCCCGCAACAGCCTGTCCGCGACGGGGCTCAACCCAAACTCCTCAAGTAACCCCGCCGAGTCAGACTCACCCAGCAGAAGAGCCAGTTGCCCCAGCAGTTCCCCAACCGTCACCCCGGTCGGAAATGCCCCTTTCCCTCGCACCATACTTACCGAAGCGCCCGGGATGCCGGAGGAAGAGGCATCCACCCCACCGACCGTGATGGTCCCCGAGGAAGCCGGTTGGAGGCCACAGAGGCAATCCAGCAGCAGAGCTCCCGACTCGAGCGGCTCCGTTATGAGAGCGGCCACAGTCCCGGGTTTCAGGCTGAACGAGATGTCCGAGATCGCGACATCGCTCCCAGCCGCTGCCGAGAGAGCCGAAACGTCCAGCACAGACTCGATTGGTTCCGCAGGCATAGTCGTCACCCTGTAAGAAGCTCAACCTTCGGCAATACCTGATTTTTCAGGTAGCTCAGATTGAACGGTTTAGGAAGGAATCCAATGATCCCCAGCCCCTCTGCCTCGATCCCTATACTGTGCTCTTCCAGCCCAGTAATGATCATTGTGGGGATGCGCACGCCGAGCTCATTGAGTTCCCGAAGCAGATCAAGCCCGCTCCGACCGGGCATCTGAATATCCAGAAACAGGACGAGGGGAAGCTCTTTCATGATAAGGTCTCGACCGGCATCGGCCGTGTGCGCATACTCGGCAACATAGCCCTGCTGCCTCATGAATTTGGCGATCAACTCGCAGATGACCGGTTCGTCGTCGATGATGAGCGCGTGGTCGCCACGCCGAGCAGATGCCACAGCTGCAGCAGGCGTGCTGCCCAGATGGCGCGAGACGGTGGACTGCAACGCTTCCAGGCCCATGGACTTGTCGAGAAACTCGACGGCCCCGCCTTCCAGCGCTCTGCGCCGAAACAGATCGTTGTCACCGTGCCGGGTGTAAACAATGCTGGGCGGGGCAGTTGAGAGGTCCGAGAGATCGGCCAGAAGCTCAATACCGTTGCCGCCGTCCAGGTCGATTTCCAGAATAAGAAGCTCAAAGCGTTTCGCGCTCAGGGCACTGAGGGCTTCCGTGGACGTCCCGACACAGGTTGCCTCGCAGCCGATGGCAGCCAGTGACTCAATTCGTTCCGAAGCACCAGCAGAATCCGGATCCACGAGTAGGATCGGGTGTTTCGTGGTATCATCTGTGTCGGTCATGGTACGCTCCCTTTTAGAGAGAAGCTACTACCGGAAGATGGGCTTTGCCAGTCAGTGGCGTTCTCGGTTCCAGGAGCCCCCCTGAAACACGATTCGACCGTTCGGAGACCGCCTCCCGTGCTGCGTCAGTTGCTCCGCCGGGCTCGTCGCACGAAGATAATTAGTCCCACGATGGCACTGAGGCCAGGGAGTATCAAGACACAGGTGACGAACATCCAGCGGAGCTGACTGTCGCTCAGAGTGAGCAGCCGGGTCGGCTCTTTGGCCGACACGAGAGGGTAATCGAGATCTCCGGCAAGCCAGCTCACTGTAGCCTCGAAGAACTCTCGGTTGCCGCGTGTTCCCAGGAAACGATTGGCCGCAAAGACACTTGTTCCGGCAACCATGATGCGCCCAGCGCCTGCCGACGACGACGGGGGGTCCGGTGAAGCAAGAACCAACGTCCTGGGCCCTGGACTGTCCTTCCCCTTGTCCCAGGTCACGCGTCGCTCACCCAGGGCCGTCTCTCCCCAGCTGTTCGGACTTGACAGACAAATCCGCTGCCAGTCACTTCCGTCCTTCTCAACGTCCTCACCATCCTTGGGAGGAAGGCAGACCAGCGAGCGAATGTGGCTGAGCAGGAGTCCCTGGCTCATGCGATCCCCGACCGGGTGGCCGGAGAGGTACGAGCGCACCAGCACAGTGCTTACGCCATACCCCTTCAGGCGGAACGCTTTGTTGAGCTCAACGACATAGTCATCCGCGCAGGTGAGTTTGAACGCACCGAGAAGCGTCCCAACGCCCGAGGTGGGAGGAGGATCAACCATAACGAACAGACCTCCGCCTCGAGCCACGAACGCCTTGACAATGTCCACCTCTTCCGCGCTGAAGTCCTGCCTCGCCCCTGACACGACAATCACGCAGACATCGGTCAGATCCGCAGTCTCCAGCGACGCCTGTTCGGTGGCGTATCCGGCTTGGCCCAGCAAGGCCCCCGCCTGATTCATTCCCTCGCGCTCCTGGTCAAGCAAACTCCGTTCTCCATGACCACTGGTGAAGAGTATGCGTCCACTGCTGCCTTTCACCAGCTGCAGGATGGCCCCGGCCAAATTCTCCTCACGAAGACGCGTCACCCGGTAGGTCTCGCCCATCTCCACGACGGCTTGATTGTTCTTGCTGACCCCGTACTTCCGCGCCTCCATCTCATGTTCATTGATCGGCAGGAACTCCAGGGCCACCAACTCGCTCGCACGGTCAAACTTGTCCATCAGATCATGAGCCGCTTCCGACAGCTTGGTGGCAAAGAGGGTGACGTGGACCTCGCTCTCCACCTTGCTCAAGATCTCCAGGGTGGATGGCGCGAGTGAGTGAATCTTACCTTCCGTGGCATCCCAGGTGAACTGTAGGTCAAACGCCAGGAAATTGGCGAGCGCCAAACCGCCGCAGAGAAGAATCACCTTCAAGACAGTAATGCCTTGGTAAGAGAATGTGCCGCGTTGTTTCTGCTTCAGTCCCATTTACCTGTCTTCCACAATGCCCGAATCGAGACGTGCGTCATGAACAGGAAGAATCCAGCGACGCTGAGAAGGTACACCACGTCATCCAAGCCGACTCTCCCGGTCACGATCGTCTTGTAATGAACGTAAATGCTCAAATGCCGGATGAAGGTGCGCCAGAAGCTGGGCATGGTGCTTCCGGCAGCATCAATGAACCAAAAGCAGAGAATCGTCGCAAACGTGCCAAAAGCGGCCACGATCTGGTTCCCGGTCAGCGCGCTGATGAAAATCCCTATCGCCAGAGTCGCGGCTCCGAGCAGGATGGCCCCCACGTACCCAGAGGCGATCTGTGCGAGGCCGAGGTCCCCGTGCCAGCGCATGAAGCCGAAGTAGACCGTGGTGGGCGCAAGCAAAACCAGGTAGAAAAGGAACAGCGCCGAGAACTTCCCCCAAACGTATGCGTTCACGGGGCAAACGCGAGTGCCAATGACACACCCACGTTACCCCTGAGAACAACCCAAGGAACTGACCACGGATTACACTGATTCCACGGATACCGGAAAGAGGGATTGGGAGTGTGGGCCCCTGCGGGGC
>JABHEG010000045.1 GCA_018676675.1 Lentisphaerota bacterium | reverse complement strand
GTGTGTGGTGGAGGTCCGCACTCTTCCCTCAACAGCTCAAGTAGTCAAGAAAACAGGGAAACAGGTTTGTCTGGACAGAACCGAACTGAATAGCAGGAAGATCAAGCACGGTTCTGTCTCAAGGACTTTTGACAGAACCTCGGAGGCCGGAAGGAGATCGGGGGATGGGAAGGCAATCTGCGGACAACCGAAGCGTTGCTCAAGTGGTGCCGGGCGAACGACATTCCAGTGCGCACGTACAGCGAATGGGCAGAGATCCTCTACGGGCGGCCTACCGATCCGACCGTCAATGTCTTTCCCGACATCGCTACCGACCTGAACGGTGATGGCAGCCCCGACGGTCTGTCGCTGGGCTCTGAAACGCGGATTGTCGAGGAAGCCCCCGAAGGCAGCACGGCTTCGTTGGCGGTTCCCGGGAACTGTCAAGCCTGCATTGTCCGGGACCTTGGGGGCATTGAAAAGGGAGGCAATACGTTCTCGCTGCGCATGCGGGGACCGGCTGGCGGTAAGGTCCAGGCTCGGCTCACGTCGCGGGATGCCAAGATCATGACCGAGTGGCTCACGTTCGAGCAGGCCGTCGGTACCGCTTGGCAGACGTTTGCCGGGGACGTCATGATCCCCGCCAAGGTATCGACGATCACCATCGACATTCGCCGTCGCGACCGAGCTGAAGCAGATCTTCTGATCAGCAGCATCTCATTCGCAGGCGGCGCTTCGGAGTGAGTGGCAGGCCGCAAAGGCCGGCTTCCCTCCTGCTCATCCCCGGCATGGCAACAGGGGGTCGGAAACTCCCGCCCGCCGCCACTAGAACAGGAGCTTGACCATGCAGGGCCCCGGCCAGTTTGCTTTGACTGTACTGAACATTCCCAACTTCCAGCGCGGGGTGGGGTTGGCCCTTGTCCTTGAGACGCCGGGTGGGCAAACGTACCTCTATGACACGGGGACCGGATACCCCGATGACGCAGGGGATTGGGTTGGGGGTGGCAATGCCGGGCGGGATGTGATCGCCCCGTTCCTGGCAGAAAGAGGGGTTCGTGAGCTTGACGGCGTCATCATCAGCCACGCGCACTATGACCACTTCGGCGGTTTGCTCTGGCTAATGGATCATGTGCCAATCCGGCGTCTGATTGATTGCGCTTATTCCTTCTCCGGGACCTGTGACGCCGATTATAACAAGGAACTGGAGCACTACGACTCGGTCCGCCGCGGCTTTGCCGAACGCCCGGGTGTTTACCGGGCTGTCTGGGCCGGCGACACGCTCGATCTCGATCCACAGCTCGACACTGATGTCATCGCGCCGCCGCGGAGTTTCTTTCACGAGCCGCACCCCGAACAGCGTCCGGAGAAGAACCCGGCTGCTCACTATCTACTGAATACCAACTCGCTGATGCTGCGTATTCGCCATGGTGATGTCGTCTTCCTCCTGCCCGGGGACATCGAGAAGGAGGATCAGGTTCGTTTCCTCCTGCCCAGCGTGGCCCCGGAGATGCTTGCCTGCGATGTGTTGGTGGCCCCGGGGCACGGGCTGCATTCGGCCCCGGAGTTCGCGGAGGTCACCCGGCCTGACGTCACGATCGCCAGCCTGTTTCCGGAATGGATGGGGGGATGCACGGCGCGGACGGTTTTTGCTGACATCGGATCTGACGTCTATGTAACGGGACTCAATGGTACTGTCCGAGTCGTCTCGGATGGGACAACCTGGGAGGTGGCCGCGGAACGGTGACCGCGACAGCGCCGGCTGTGGTTCTTGCCGCAGTGTTGGGGGAACCCGGTCAGCAGGGGCGAGAACCCCCCGAGGCCTCTTGTCGGTAGTCACCTGGTCTTGGGAAGAGCCGCGCGGTGGCTATATTCACGATGTGTGGACTCTTTTCGAACCCGAGGACGACTGTTTGTTGACAGACCCCATGAAATCCCACATCCAACGCATCCGCAATGAGCTTCTGTCGACCCCTGACACGGTCTGCCTGGAGCGGGCTCGACTGGTGACGGAGGCGTTCCGCGAACACGCGGGCGATCCTCTTCCGCTCAAGCGGGCAAACGCATTCGCCCACGTATTGCGGAACATGACGCTGGACGTGACCTCGAATCCCTTCTTTGCCGGGAACACGTCGTCCCATCCGCGAGCCTGGATGCTGGTCCCCGAACACGGACTTCGGTTTGGTGATCGGAACCAAATGGTGGTGGAGAACCCAGACCTGACCAACTTCCTGGCAGACAAGATTCCGGAGGACTTGCGGACGTTCTGGGACGGCAGGAGCGTCGGAGGGAGCTGTGCCGTTGGCCACTTAGCAGTGGATTGCGGTCGCGTTGTCCGGGACGGTCTGCAAACCATCATCGATGAGACTGAGGCGTGTTGTAACGGGGGTGATCCTGAAGGCGATGTTTTCCGGCAGGCGATGGCGACAAGTTTGCGGGCTGTCTGTGACTGGGCTGTCCGTTACGCGGCCGCGGCCGGAGAAGCAGCCGAGAGAGCCGGGGATCCCGTTATTCGGGCTGCGCACCTCCGCGTGGCTGATGCCTGCCTGCACGTTCCCGCCCGGCCTGCCCGAGACGTGTTCGAGGGGCTCCAGGCCATCGTGCTCATCCACTTGGCATTGCATCTCGAGGGGCACGGCGTCTCCGTCTCGGTCGGCTTGCCCGACCGGGCGCTCGCACATCTGATCGACGACGGCGTTGATCAGGAGAGAACGGCGGATCTGGTCTCAGCTTTCATGCTCAAGTTGACGGCAAATTCCGTGTTCGGTCGCGTCTCCAAGACGCAAGCCATCACCGTTGGCGGGCTGAACCATCTGGGCGAGGATCAGTGCAATCTGCTCACCCGCTGTTTCCTGGAGGCAGCGGATTGCGTTCGAGTGGGGGATCCGCACGTATTCCTCCGTTGGCACGAGAGGATCAGCGACGACGTCAAGACACAGGCCTCAGCGTTGTTGGCCGCAGGCCTCAGTATGCCGTTACTCGTCCATGACGAACCGACGGCTCAAGGCTTCCTGAATGCCGGCTGTATCCCCGAAGACGCCTGGGATTACTGTGTCATCGGCTGCAATGAGCTTGGGATTCCGGGCCGCTCCATGGAGTCGTCCACGTCCCGTCACGGGATGATCCAGCATCTGGCCATTCTCAACGAGACGTTACTCGAGCACCCGGATCCGGAGAGCATCGGCACGATGGAAGAGCTGCTCGCCTGCGTGGAGGCCCGGACGCGGCGTCGCCTCCGGCTGGCGCGGGAGCGGGGTGAAAACCACAGGCACGCCATCGCGGAGCGCGCTCCCATGCCATTTACTTCGGCTCTGATGAACGGCTGCATTGCGTGTGGGAAGGACTTTAACGTAGGGATGCCGTATCTCTTTCCGGGGCTCTACGAGCGCGGTCTGACGAACGCGGCGAACGCGCTGGCGGCCATCGAGCAGCTCGTGTTCAAAGACGGGTGCCTTACGCTGCCGGGATTGCTTGCTTCAATGCGGAGTGACTTCGAGGATCCGGCCATCCGGGAACAGCTGCTGTCTGCCCCGAAGTGGGGTAACGATGACGATCGTGCGGATGTGTGGGCTCAGGCACTGGTGTCAATGCGGGACCGCGTGTTGGACGACATCGACCAGGAGTTCTCTCACCCAGCCCACTTTGTCTGTCACGTTGTCCGCAGTCTGCATCACACCGACGGGTGGGGAATCGCAGCTTCACCCGATGGGCGTCTGGCCGGAACGCCGGTCTGCGACAGCATTGGAGCCCAGACCGGTTCCGCTGCCAATGGCCCGACCGCAACCCTCAGGAGTGTCCTCAAACTCGACGCTGCCCGATTCTACCGCGGTGGATACAACCTCAATGTCGCGTTGCCCGGGGCACGTACGACCCCCCAGACCGTTCGCGTCCTCATTGACGGCTTCTTCGGCGAGGGCGGACAGGAGCTTCAGATCAACTGCTTTGACGCGGCTACCCTCCGTGAAGCCGGAGAGAACCCTGACAAGCACGGTGACTTGGTGGTCAGATTTGCGGGCCTGAGCTCGCGATTCGTTGACCTGTCCCCCGCTGAGCAGGAAGAGGTCATTGCCCGAGCCGATGCCATGGTGTGATCTACGCCGGGCGGGCAGCGCGTGTCCCCATCCCCTTTCCTTGCATGCGCTTGTCCGGAGTCGTATCTTGGATTTTTGCCAATGCGTGCGGAAAAGCGCGCCTCCTGCCGGTAAGGGGACCCCCTGACCCGCTGTTCCATGGCATCGTTGCTGCGCGACGGAATCCGGGGCTCTCGAGGCCGAAGCCGGTGTTGTTGGGCAGCCCATGGACGGGCGTGCACGCCATTCCCTTATCGGTCATCTTGTTACGAGGCACAACATGGTATCCCCCGACTCGAACACCCCTGATGAGCATGCTGAGTTCCTACAGTTTGCAGGTCTTATGGCTCACCAGCTCAAGAGCCCAATTGCTGCGGCTGCGTCGCTCCTCAACGCTGTTCTGGGAGAGCATGCCGGGCCGCTGACGCCTCGACAGAAAAAGGCGCTCGAGCGCATGGACAGCTGCCTCGGTGAGTCGCTGCAGGCCATGCGGCGCATGCTTGACATCGTCAAACCACAGTCAGATGACGAGCACGGGCAGTCTCTGGCAGACGTCGTCGGTTGTCTGCACCGGGCGGAGGGGAGCTTCCGACGGGCGTTGACGGCCCAGAGCATCGCCTTCTCCGTCGACACGGACCTCCGCATTGCCTACGTGCGTGTTGGTGAAGCTGCTCTTCTCGAGGTCCTCAGTGCGCTTTTGAGCAACGCCATCAAGTACACTCCGGACAATGGCAGCCTCCGGGTTGACGTCGCATCTCTGGCAGATAGCGGGACGACGCGGGTCAGCGTCCATGACTCGGGGATCGGGATTCCCGAGGAGAATCGCGAGCACGTTTTCGAGCCGTTTTTCCGGACCCTCACGGCTCGCAGCTCGGATCGCCCGGGCGTCGGACTGGGGCTGGCGTTCGTTGCCTCCGTTGTCCGAAAGGCCGGCGGGGAGATTTCGGCGCACAGATCTGATCTGGGCGGAGCCAGGATCACGGTGGATTTGCCGACTGTTCCCGAGGATGAGCTTGGGGAATTGATCGAGGAGGCAGGTGAGCCTCACATGCGAGTGGTGATTGTCGGGGGCGTCGCGGCCGGCCCTAAGGCAGGGGCAAAGATCATCCGCCTGATGCCCGATGCAGACGTCACGATTATCGAGAAGGGAAAAGTCCTGTCCTACGCAGGGTGCGGCTTGCCGTATTACGTCTCCGGGGCAGTGCATGACGAACGTGAATTGACGAGTACCCCCGCCGGAGTCGTGCGTGATTCGGTCTTTTTCCAGAAGGTGAAGAATGTCCACGCTTTGGGATCTACTGAGGCTATCGAGATCGACCGCAGACGCAAAGTTGTAAGAACGCGGTCTTGTCTCAACGATACGGAGTCGTCCGTTCCCTATGACAAGTTGGTCCTGGCTACTGGGGCTTCGCCGGTCAGGCCGGCAATTCCGGGGGTCGACCTGCTGGGGGTCTATACACTCCACGGTGTGTCGGATGCGGAAGGCATCAAGGCAGCTTTGGCTTCAGGTTTGGCACATGATGTGGTGATCGTCGGTGGAGGGCTGGTAGGCGTTGAGATGACCGAAGCGTTGGTCAGTCGGGGATGCCGAGTGACGATCGTCGAGATCGAGTCTCAGATCCTCCGCATGTTTGACTGGGAGATCGCCCGACTGGCTGAAAGGCACATGGAGGCCAAAGGCGTCAGGGTCATGACGAACACACGTGTGACTGCGATCGAAGGCCGGGCAGATGAGCTTGGGCGAGCAGGTTCTGTGCGGACCGACCGCGATAGTCTGCCCGTTGACATGGTCATCCTGGCTGCAGGAGTACGCCCGAATGTCGAGCTGGCTGTCAAGGCAGGACTGGACATCAGCAAGGAGACGGGGGCGATTGAAGTCGATGATCACCTGTGCACCTCCGACCCGGACATCTATGCTGCGGGAGATTGCGTCGGTTGCCGTGATCTGATCACCGGGCAGCCCTGTTACGTCCCATTGGGCTCGACGGCCAACAAGCAAGGGCGAGTCGCTGCGGTCAATGTCTGTGGCGGAGACGAGGCGTTTCCCGGTGTTCTCGGCACGACCGTGTGCAAAGTCTTCGACTACTGCGTGGGGCGCACTGGGCTCACTGAAGCAGGTGCACGTGAGCTCGGCTACGACGTCTTGACTGTCTTGGCACCGGCCCCCGACAGGGCCCACTTCATGCCCACTGCCCAGATGCTGCTGCTCAAGCTGGTCGTGGAAGAGGAAACGGGCCGCCTGCTTGGGGCCCAGGTGACCGGTCCCGGCGAAGGCCCGAAGAGGATTGACATCGCGGCCATGGCTATCACTGCCGGTATGAGCGTAGACGACCTCGCCAACGCCGACCTCGGCTACGCGCCTCCCTATTCACCGGCTTTTGACAATATCATCACGGCCGCGAACGTGGCGCGAAACAAACGGGCAGGCCATATGGTCGGCATCTCGCCCGTCGAGGTCAAGCGCAAGCTCGAGTCGGGAGATGACTTCGTGTTCCTCGACTTGCGTACTCCCGGTGAAGTTGAGCGTGAACGGCTGCCCGGCGCCACCTGTATCCCTCTTGCCTCCCTGCGTGGCCGTTTGGCCGAATTGCCCCGAGAGAAGGAGATCATCACCTTCTGTCAGATCTCACTGCGTGGCTATGAGGGCGCTCTGATCCTGAGAGCGAACGGTTTCAGCGACGTGAAAGTGATGGACGGCGGGACTGCCATGTGGCCCTACGAAAAAGCGTGACCGTCCTTCACACTCACACACGGCAGGACGACGGCGGCCGCTGTCACTCACCCATGGACTCGGACGGTGCGGTTACGTCCGTGGGGCCGATCCAAATTGGGCTTGACCAGGCTGCGTTCCCATCGGCCTGGAGCACACGGACATAGTACCAGTCCCGGCTGGTCGGGAGGGCGTTGGGCCGGTCGGTGAGGGAGAACTCGCACACGTCGCTCTTTGGCTGAGTGCGTCGCAGCAGGCCGTTGTTCTTGAAGACGTCTATGGATTGAATCGCATCCGTGCCATGGACGGAGACGTTGATGGCACGTTGGGCCAACCTTTCGTCGTCAGACGCATACTCCAGGATGCTCCCCATGCGTTTCTCGTTGAGTCTGAAATCGAGGACGATGCGGACGCCCGTGGTTGCGTAGCAGTGCCTTTGGTGGAGGGCGTCCCAGATGGCCTCTCTGGTCAATTCCGGTGCGTATACGGCGGCCAGTCCTGCCTTCCAGTTCTGGCACATATAGGGGTCGGAGGCCATGAGGGATCGTCCGGGATAGCCGACATGGCTGTCTCCCGCGGCCACGATTCCCGGAGTATAGCCGAGGCCAAGCATGTACCTCAGGCTCTGGTTCCGCGGCCTTCGTTTCGAGTTCAGCGGGTTGTCGACACGTGCTTCATACGACCCCCAGCAGGAGTAGATCTCGACGATACGGTCAATCTCGGGGTCAAAGACCGACCAGTCGAGGTACTTCATGAAGGAGTGATTTGAGGTGATAATGCGGTAGTCACTTTCTCGGCAGAAGCGGAGAAGGGCGTGCGCGTTCGTCGGGTCGTCAGGGCCGGCCCGGGGGATCACGAAATTGGGTTCGACATCCGCCTCACGGTAGATCAGACATCGATCGCCTTGCACGCCGAGGCCGCATTCCCAGCCTTTGAAGGTCACGTAGCGTCCGGGCTCATAGAAGTCGATGGTTGCCTGCTGAGTTTCTTCCCAGCCCGGGTTGGATGGCCCTGGGCACCCACTGTTGGTGTTCGCGACGAAGTCGAGCAAGCTGCATTCCCTGGCATACTGGTGCAGTTCAGCCGGCGTCCGATTGGAGTCCCCCCGTTTCTCGAACGTTTTCCACTGGTGGTACATGCACTGGGCGTGCAAGTCTCCCCAGTAAAGGCCCACATCCTGCTGTGGAACGGCCAGGATGGGGTTGCTGACCGCTGTTCCCACGTCAGTGGTTGCCTCGATAGCGTACCGACCTGCTTCCGTAGCCCGTAGATCGTCCAGGCAGTGTGCGTCCCCTTCGCGGCGCGGAGGGGGAGGGTCATCCGTACTCACCCCCTGAGGCAGGTCGAACGCGACGGGCCCACTGTAAAGGGGGACCGGATGGGTGAGGTTGCGGTCCAGGACGGATGCCTTCACGGTGAAGGGCTTGCCGTTTGTCACCAGGGACGGGCCGACCACGTTGACTCGTTCGGGAGGGGCGGAGATGACATCGGGGTAGACGGGTGAGCCGGCTGGTTCGCGTAACTGCCCATCTCCCAGTGTGTCCACGGCGCAGACGAAAGGACGCGTGGGGCTCTCCGGGAATGGCTGGACGCGCACACCGAGAGGATCCTCATCTGTGTTGCCGTACACGATTGTGATCCGGTCGCCCGGTACGAAGTCCCCGCACTCGACGTCCGCAACAATCCACCAGCGCCACTGCACGGCACGGTGGGCCCACTCCCAACCGTCACCGTCCGGAATCAGGTTCGCCAGGCAGTGGCGTTCCTCGACCCACATGCGCAGCCACGTGTCCGTCTGCGTTTCGAGCTCGAAGGTCGTATTAAGCGGCTTCCACGGGTTGTGGCGCCTTGCCGGGCCGCGGATGAGTTCAGAGATTGGGTTGGGGCACAGAACGAGTGGTTCTCCCCAGCCCTGGTTCGGGGTTGCGATACGTAGCCGGCCACCACACGCGAGGCCTGCTGAACCGACGGTATAGACGAAGCGGACGGTGGTGTGGCCTCCTGCCTCAAACGGCCCGGCGGGATCCATCGCGAACGTTCCGTACGGATTGGGGGCCATAGTGAATTCGCCTTCCTCAGCAGTTGCGCGATACCTGTGATGTCGAGAAGAACGCCGGGGCCTGCCCACTCCAGTGGTGGTGGGCGGGAGTTTCGAACCCCCTGTTGCCAAGCCGTGGATGATCGGGTTTTCAGGACAGGCTGGTGCGTACTGGGGTACGTGCGAAGCTGTCCGGAGAGCGTGATCCCCGCGGAATGGTGAGCCCGAAGGGCCGGGATTCTCTCTCCTGACCGATCTGTTATGACCGACTATGTCAGCGACTGCAGGACAAGCAACCCTCCGGGCGGGGAATTCTCGGCGGCCAGCCGCTCTGCGGGCCCGAGCACATACTTCAGTATGCACTTGGCCCCACGGAACAACTGCCCATCCAAGACTCCACCCGCAGGGGGGGCGAAACTCCCGCCCACCACCACTAAGGGCTTCCCGCCGCGGCCGCAAGGATGTGTTTCGGCGATCATCTGCTCAGCGCTGGAGGATTGTGTGTGACATCCGCTGCGTCGGCGATAGGGTAGAAGCAACGCAACACGCCCGCCTTTCCGACGAACCGGCAGGGGGCAGGAGCCGATGAGCCGAGCATAGATGGCCCCCGGTCCTGAATCGCCGGGCGGCCCAGACCGGAGGCCCTGGTCATGATGAATCATGTCATCCATGTCGCGAACATGAACCTTCACTACGCCCGAGTGCACGTGGAAGACATTCCTCCCGAACAGATGTGCCTCCAGCCGAGACCTCAGGTCAATCATCCCGCGTGGATTCTGGGACACATCACCCTTGCCTACGCGGGTGCCGGAGCTTTGCTCGGAGTCGAGTGTGCTCTCCCCGAACAGTGGCAGACGCTGTTCGCTTTCTGGGAGGAGCCGTGCCCCGATCCCGCGGCCCATCCGAGCAAGGACGATCTGTGGGCTGCCTACGAACGGTGTCACGGACTCGTGACCTCAGCCCTTCCCGGTGCTTCAGCGGAACTCCTTGCCAGCCCGCTCGAGGACGAGATGATGAGCCGCGTATTCCCCACGTCCGGCGACATGATCACGGCCGTTCTCACGATCCATGAGGGTGTGCACCTCGGGCAACTCAGTGCCTGGCGACGTCAAATGGGGATGGCTCTCCATATCTGAGCGTTCCCCGTTCCTCCTCGGCACCCGATCCCTCCTGCGTGCCCCGCTGAGGCGTTCTGGACTATCCGGTTGCTCCATGGCTGGCGGGGCAGCACGTCTGGATTTGGGCAGGCATCGTGCACCTCAGGTGCATGGACCTATATTAGGGCGCGTCCAGGAGGGCGTTTGGACCCCGGCGCTGGTTATTGCCGAAACGGCGTGGACCCTCTTTGGGATGGGCTTTGCCTTTCGGTTTTACAGGTAGGATGTGACATGTCCACGGAAAAGCAGCAGCAGGCCCCAGCCATTCAGGCGGGAGTTACTGTTCCCAAAGCACGCGACTGCGCCAACGAGGCCGTTCAGCCAGGGCGGCAACTCGTCGTCCATCTGGCGGCAGATGGGCTCACCGTTCGTTGTGCTTCCCGGGACGCCTGTGATGTGCTGGGTTGCGACGCAGCGGCCCTCTGTGGTCAGACGATCGGCGACCTTCTTGCCGAAAACTCTCCGCTGCCTGGTGCGTCCGCCATTCTCCGTGCCCGAGAGACGGGGGAGATGCAGACGCTGGTCGAGGTGGATGGCTGCGACGGCCCCGAGTGGTGTGTAACTGTCGAGCCGGTTCCAGGTGAGAGCGAGGCGGTTGCGGCGTTCATCTACACGGCTCGTGACATGACCGCGGCTCGAGCAGCGGAGGAGGAGCTGATCCGTACGCGCCGTGAGCTTACCATCCTGAATCAGGCATACCCGGCCCTTAGTGCCAGTCTTGATCTGGACCACGTGTTGATCACTATCCTGGACGAGGCCCAGCGACTCATTCAGGTTGTTGGGTGTTCCGTCTGGCTGCAGGACGTCGAGACGGGGGAGCTCGTCTGCCGACAGGCGGCCGGCGTCAAGAACAACGTGATTCGTGACTGGCGCCTGGCCCCCGGGCAGGGGATTGCCGGCTGGGTTGTGCGCAAGGGCGAGCCCGTGGTCGTCCCTGACACGTTGACGGATGAGCACTATTTCCAGGGCGTTGACAACCAGACTGGGACACCCGTCCGCTCGATCATGGCTGTTCCGCTTCGCGCAAAGCATGAGGTCATCGGTGTGCTGCAGGTTGTGGACAGTGAGACCGACCGATTTGGGCAGGATGACCTTGCGCTTGCCCAGTCCCTGGCCGGGTGTGCCGCCGTGGCCATCGAGAACGCCAGACTTCATCGTCGGGCTGAACTGGAGATCTCCGAGCGCCGACGTTCGCAGGAGGATCTGGCTTCCAGCCGGGAGAGCTTCCGGAACGTAGTCAGCAATAACAGCGACGGCATTCTGGTAGTGTCTCCTGACGGTGAAGTGCGCTATGCCAACCCGGCGGCCGAGGCCCTGTTCGGGTGTTCAGTCGAGGCGTTGCGTGATGGGCGCTTCAAGTATCCCGTCGCCCTGCGAGCCGGATTTGCCCGGGAGGTCGACATCGAGTCGGTTGACCGTGGGCGCCGCATCACGGAAATGCGCACAGTCGAGACGGGATGGGAAGGTGAGAAAGGCTTCATGGTCGCGATCCGTGATATCACGGACAACCGGGAAGTCGAGGAGCAACTGCGCCAGTCCCAGAAGATGGAAGCAATCGGCAAGCTGGCCGGTGGCGTGGCCCATGATTTCAATAATCTGCTGATGGTGATTCTGACGAGTGCAGAGTTTGTCAAGGAGGAGCTTGAGGAAGGCACCACGGCACAGGCTGACATCAATGATCTGCTGACTGCCGCCATGAGAGCGGCGAACCTTACTCGTCAGCTACTCGCCTTCTCGCGTCAGCAGGCTCTCGAACCGCGAGTGGTCGAGCTCAATGAACACATCGGGCACACTCAGAAAATGCTGCGCCGCATCATTGGCGAAGACATCGAGCTCAGCTTCGACGGGGCTTCCGAGTTGGGGCTGGTCAAGGTGGATCCCGGGCAGATTGATCAAGTGATCATGAATCTGGCCGTCAATGCCCGAGATGCCATGCCTCGCGGCGGTATACTCTCCCTGAGCACATGCAATGAGCAGGTGAAACTGAGTGACCCAAGCCTGATCGAGGAGCTTGGTTCCGCTTTCGGCGAGTATGTCGTGATCAGCGTGGGGGACACCGGGCACGGCATGAGTGACGAGGTCAAGTCACGCGTGTTCGAGCCGTTCTTCACTACCAAGGAACGCGGACGTGGGACGGGGCTGGGCCTGTCGACCGTCTACGGTATCGTGCGTCAGCATGAGGGGTACATCCGAGTTGAGACGGCCGTTGGGCAGGGCACCACGTTCAAGGTCTATGTCCCCCGCTTCACGGATGAGGATCAGGCGGCCGAAGATGATGCGGCGAAGGTGGAGGTCCCCCACGGCACAGAGACCGTGATGGTGGTTGAGGACGAGGAATCGGTTCGTCGGATGATGGCCAAGCTTGTGGGAAGCCTCGGGTACAAGGTCATTCAAGCTCCGAGCGCTGCCACTGCTCTGGAGTTGCTGGAGCAAACCGGCGACCCGATAGACCTGCTGCTCACCGATGTCGTTATGCCTGATGTCGACGGCGTGGCATTGGCGGACCAAGTGCGCGCAGTCTATCCCGAAATGAAGGTCCTTTTCGCCTCGGGTTACACGAACGATCAACTGTCGGGACGCGGACTCGATGAGAACGCCGCGATTCTCATGAAACCATTTACCCGCGACCGCGTAGCCTGGAAGATTCGCGAGATGCTGGACGGCGCTCCGCCTGCCGCTCAGCCTTGACCACCGCACTTCCTCCTCATGCTGAGACTTTTGGCGTATTCTAACTGCATGCGTAGCGTGAACTGAAGATGATAGCCGGAAAGGGATAGAGAATGCCGTTAACGACCGAGCAGCTTGAGCAGCTTCGAGAGCAGCTTGTGGCCGAGGGTGAGAAACTTGGGGCTCATGTGCGGGATGTTGTTGGCCATGGGGCAGATCCTCACGGAGACGCGGGTGACTGCTCCGCGAGCCTCGCAGGGGCAGAATTCGCGTTTGGGCTCGAGGAACACGAGCACGAGTTACTTCAGGAGATCGATTCCGCACTCAAGCGGATCGAGGCCGGTACATACGGTGTCTGCCATGAGTGTGGCGAGGAGATCCCCCTCGCACGGCTCAACGCACTCCCGACGGCACGCTGTGATGCTGACTGCCAGGAACGCCTTGACCGCGAGAGTCCAGGCGGCCCAACTGCTGGACGTGGACCGGTCTTTGCCAAACGCTGATGTCTCGTCCCGGCCTTGGCGGAGGGCTAGTGTGGTGACACGCAAATCCGTTGCCATATGTTGCGGCTATCTTGGTGCCAGAGCCGCTCTGCCGGGAGAGCGGGTGTGCCCGAAGGTACAGCCCGACCCCGGCAGGGGGGCGCTTGGCCCAAGAGAGCGAAGCCGAGGCGAAGCCGAGACGGGCTGCCCACAGGGCAGCAGCGAAGCGTCAACATCCCGCCTTGCGGCACGGCTCTTCCGGCCTCCAGCCGCGCTCGGGCTCGACAACGATGCGACGGCATCGCCTTTCGAGTCCGAGCGCACCTGGTATGCCGGGATAGCTAGTGCATATGTAAATGTATTTGCGTGTCACCACACCAGGGGCGCTTCTCCCATAGCGGCGGAAACGTTGACAGGGAAGCGTGGGGACGTATGTTCGTGAGTTGAGCGTGGTCGCCGAGGAAGCAGGAAAGCCGACCATGGAACAGCCGTGTCCGGTCGATGCATGATTGGCGCGTCCACGCGCGGCGCAAGATCGTCCACGGGAAGAAAGCGTACGCCCAACATGCATCTCCCAGCTGATTTGCTTCTCGCCTCCCGATACCTACGCCCCAAACGTACGTTCATCTCGGTGATCACGTTGTTGTCCATACTTGGCCCCATCCTGGGCGTGGCACTCCTCGTGATCGTTACTTCCGTGATGTCTGGGTTCGATCGCGACATCCGCACGCGAATCCTGGACATGCAGGCCCATATCGAGATCCAGCCGTCCTTCGAGCTGGCCACCGGCCGCCCCGGCATTTTCGAGGATCCGGCTCCCCTTCTGGAGACGATCCATAAGGCCGGGGCAAAGGCCTCGCCTCTGATTTCCGGCCCTGTCCTCATTCAGATCAGGGAGCAGGTTGACACCAAGTTCGTCAAAGGGATCGTCCCGGACACGGAACGTCAGGTCACCGGCCTGGCCCGGAGCTTGAAGAAGGGCCGGTTCGAGGTAGGCGAGGGAGAGGCCATAATCGGGCAGGAAATGGCTTTGCAGCTCAACCTCCGACTAGGTGACCAGTTTCTGATTCACTCCCCCAGGAGACTGACGGAGAGCATCTCGTGGGGGCAGGATGGGCAGCTGCAAGTGCGTGAGAACAGCAGTGTCTATCTGCCGGAAGAGGTGACCGTGATCGGTATCTCCGACATGGGCGTGTATGAGTACGACTCATCGATGATCTTCATCCACCTGGACCAGGCCGCGGACCTTTTCGGGCTCGAATGGGGCTCGGCCACCTCTGTTCATGCCGCGGTACCTGATCCCTTTGACATGTCGGAGATTGCCGATGAGGTCCGGGCGAAGCTGTCCCACTGTCGCGTGGTCACGTGGCAGCAGGCCAACCGGAAGCTCTTTGAGGCGCTTCGGGTCGAGAAGAACCTCATGTTCTTTCTACTGACCTTCATTGTCATTGTTGCCGCATTCGGGATCTCCGGAACACTTATCACAGTGGTCGTGCAGAAGACGCGGGAGATAGGCATCCTCAAGGCGGTCGGGATGCCTTCCCTGGTCGTGGCACGGATCTTTGTTCTCCAGGGCACGGTCATTGGTGTTCTGGGGACAACGTTGGGCACGGGGCTGGGGCTTCTCATCGTCCATTGCCGCAATCAGGTCGCCGCCTTGCTGGCCAGGATCATGAACGTCGAGATCTTCCCCAAAGAGCTCTATCACCTCAGCCAGATTCCGGCCCAGGTTACTCCCTCGGATGTGACGACTATTGCCGTGCTTGCACTGCTCATCTGCATCGCAGCGTCTCTTGTGCCGGCGTTGTATGCATCGTGTCTTTCGCCTGCTGCGGCACTGCAGGAAGAGAACTGATATGCCAGATTCCGGTCGGATTCACGTTGACTTCAGAGGGGCATCCTCATGGGGCCGGGGAGAGGCCCCCGCGTTTGATGCGCGGGATGTCTGTAGACAGTTTCGCCTGGAACGGCACACGATTGATGTGTTGAGTGGTATCAATCTCACCGTGCAGCGTGGTGAGTGGGTTGCTTTGGTGGGGCGTTCCGGCAGTGGTAAGACCACGCTCCTGCAACTGCTCGGGAGTCTGGATCGTCCGACTCGTGGAGAGGTGTTTTGCCACGGTCGCCCCTACTCCAAGCTCTCGGGGAAGCAACGGGCGATGCTTCGACGGGACGAAATTGGGTTTGTTTTCCAGTCGTACCACTTGTTCCCGGAGCTGAGTGCGATGGAGAATGTGGCGTTGCCGGCTCTTCAATGGGGCTGGGATCGCAACATGGCCGTGAGTCGGGCCCGCGAGCTTTTGTTCAGCTTCGGCCTGGAGGAGCGTCTGGGACACCGCCCGCAGGAGCTCTCCGGCGGCGAGCAACAGCGAGTGGCCATGGCTCGTGCTTTGGTCAATTCTCCCGACGCTATTCTGGCCGACGAGCCGACCGGGAATCTCGATGTGGCCGCGGGGAAGGAGATCGTCGGCATTCTGCAGCGCCTGCACGCCGACCAGGGCAAGACTATCGTGATGGTCACTCACGACCTGGCATTGGCGAAGCTTGCTGATCGCGTGCTGCTCATGCAGAACGGTCAGGCAGAGCCACTTGAGGGAGACGCCGCGTTTCCCGCTGGATTTGGCACACTTCCCCCGACGCAACCGTCCTGATCCATCCATGAACCGGCTGCCAGTCCACGGATAGATCGCCTGAAGGGCGGCAACGGAAGTGCCTTGAGCCACTTGTGCTCAAGGCGCTGAGCCTGCCGACGGGTAGATAAGGCGGGTCGAGGCCCTTCCCGACTACTCCACCATGATGTCTTTGTGGCTCCCACCCGAAGGAATCATGGGCAGCACGTGTTCCTCATAGGCAACATGCACGTCAAGCAGGAATGCCCCTGGGGCCTCAAGCATCTCCTGGATGGCTCCCTCGAGTTCAGCGAGAGTCCAGACCGCTCGAGCGGGTACGTCGTAACCTTCAGCGATCGCCACAAAGTCTGGGTAAGGGCGCTCAGTGTGCGAGCTGCTGAGCACTGTGTCACCACGCCTGCTGCCGTAGAAGCGGTCTTCCCACTGCGCCACCATGCCCAGATGTTGATTGTTCATAACGATCATCTTGACGGCGACGTCTTCGCAGTGAATCGTCCCAAGTTCCTGAATGTTCATCTGGAAGCTGCCATCGCCGTCGATGAGGACAACCGTGTCATCCGGGCAGGCGAGTTTGGCTCCGATCGCGGATGGCAGACCGAATCCCATGGTGCCCAGGCCTCCTGAGGTCAGGAGTTGGCGGGGGCGCCGGAACCGGTAGAACTGGGCAGTCCACATCTGGTGTTGCCCCACACCGGTGACGATAGTGGCGTTCCCCGCTGTCGCTTCGCAGAGCGCCTCAATGACCCGCTGGGGCTGAATCTCGTCACTGTCCTTGTAACCGAGTGGGTGTGTCGTCTTCCATTCGTTGATCTGCGCGTGCCAGGGCGCGTACTCCTGTCGAATTGGGTCGACCAGCATCTTGCCGAGGAAATCCCTGGCATCGCCAATGACCCCGATGTCGGCGCGCTTGTTCTTGTTGATCTCAGACGGGTCGATGTCCACATGCACGATCTTCGCTCCGACGGCGAACGTGTCGACGTTACCGGTGACTCGGTCATCGTAACGCATGCCGATGCCGATCAACAGATCGCACTCGTTGACGGCGTAGCTCGCATAGTACGTGCCGTGCATTCCCGGCCACTTGAGTGCCAGGGGGTGGTCTTCGGGAAACGCCCCGATTCCCATGAGCGATGTAGCTACCGGGATGTTGTAGTTTTCCGCAAACTGCAGGAGCTCGCCGTGTGCCCCACTGGCGATGATTCCTCCTCCGACATAGAGGCACGGCCGTTGGCACTCCTGAATGGCGGTTCGTAGCTCAGCCACTGCGCTGTCCGCAACCGTACACTTGACGCCGTAGGCCCTGGCCGAGCCGATGGGGTCCACGTCGTAGTCGGGGACACACAACGCCTGTTGGACATCCTTGGGGAGATCGATGACAACCGGCCCGGGCCGTCCGCTGTTCGCAATGTGGAACGCCTCTGCGACCACCAGAGGAATCTCTTCGGGAGACAGCACCAGGTAGCTGTGTTTCACAACGGGGCGCGTGATCCCGATGATGTCGGTCTCCTGAAAGGCATTCTTGCCGATGAACGGCTGCGAGACCTGCCCGGTTATGGCGATCAGTGGAACGGAATCCATGTAGGCGTCGGCGATCCCGGTGACGAGATTCGTGGCGCCGGGGCCACTCGTGGCCATGCAGACGCCCGTCTGTCCCGTGGCGCGGGCGTAGCCGGCGGCCGCGAATGCGCCGCCTTGCTCGTGTCTCGGCAGGACCACTCGTATAGGGGAGTCCCGAAGTGCATGGTGCAGTTCCATGGAGGCGCCACCAGGATAGGCGAATATCATGCGGACGCCTGCCCGTTCAAGACTCCTCGCTAGGATGTCCCGGCCCTTCACGGGGCACATTGCCTCACCTTCATGTTCGTTTGGAGCCAGCGTTGCTCTCGTTTTCGTCATCGTTCTCATCCTCTGGCTTCACGCGGCCGGTACCTTGCCGCCCGTCCGGGCAGGCAGTGGCGAGCGCGAATACACTCACGGTATGTCAATTCTAGAGGCACTGGGGGGGGATGGATTCTCCGCCGTACCGGAGGTCCCACGAGAACCAGCGCCGTTCCGGGGTAAAAAAAGCGCCATCGTCATGTTCCCTGGCGATGGCGCTGTCTAGTCTGGTAGTCTGTGATCGCGTGGCGGGCGTACCCGTCACACACGGTTCAGTCTCCCCAGCAGCGTCAACCGCCAGGGCCTCGTACAGCAACCGCGTGTGTTCCGTTGATCATCATCATTCTTCCATAACAGACCCTATCGTTGCGGTCTGTAAGATACTGTGCTCCATCCGTTTTTCAACGGCCGACCGAAGGGGTCAGTCGATGGACATGGCAAAGGCGACCTCAGCGTCGATCTCAGCTTGGATACGCTCAACGATGTCAGCCGGGACCCGTTTGTTTGTCTTCAGCACGGCCAGCGCATTGAGCGCCTCGGAGTCATGCGGGGCGCGAATATCCTCAATGTTGATATCTGCATCCGCGCAAGCTCGAGTGATCCCCGCAATCACGCCTGGACGATCTCGGTATACAGCCACGAAGCTGTGGCCCTGCGGCTGGAAATACAGACGGTCGAAATCATTGACTCTGGAGATCATCACGTTGCCTTCGGCGATCGTCCCACGGACGCTAACTTGGCGGATTGTGCCTTTCCCTCCGAGCAGATCGATGGTCAGGGACTTGCCGTAACGCTTCGTCTCATCCGTGGATCGCAAGGCAAACGACACGCCCATTTCCTCGAGGTAGTCCTCGGCTTCCTGTGCGTCTGAAAGTGGGTCGAAATCTGTGCTGATTCCCGCTACGATGGGGGAGAGGAACCACTGCGCATACTCGTCCAGGCCGCCGTACAGGCTGCACTCGATTTGCCTGACACTCTTGACGTTCCCCAAGTAGTGTCGAGCCACCGATGCGACCAGGTAGGCAAGCTGCTGGAATCCCTCATCCAACCCTTCCGGGACGCCGCGGTTGACCACATACCGGGTCACGCCACGCTCGACAAATGCAATCAGCTGCTCCGCCGCCCGGCGAGCTGCGTTGTAGTTCGCCTCGTGCGTGTTAGCGCCTAGGTGCGGGAGCATGACTTCCGCGATGTCTCTGACGCTCTTTTCGCCCTCGGCATCGGCCGCATAGACATCGTTGCAGAAGCCGATGTCCTTGGTCTTCTTGGCCTCGCGTAACGCGTCCTCGTCAACGATTCCGGCGCGTGCACAGTTGATCAGCGTCGCTCCCGGCTTCATCAGGCCCAACCTTCGGGCGTTGACCATCCCGATCGTTTCCGCTGTCTCCGGCACGTGAAGCGACACGAGGTCGGATTCACTGAAAATCGTGTCCAGGTCAACCAGCTTCACGCCAAACTCATTGGCACGTGAGGCCGACATGACGGGGTCGAATCCCAGAAGGGTCATGTCGAAACCCGCCGCGTGCCGGGCAACCAACTGGCCGATGTTGCCGAGACCAATAATCCCCAACGTCTTCCCAGCCAGTTCACGGCCCATGAAGGTCTTCTTTTCCCAGGCCCCGGAACGCGTGCTGGCATCCGCCGGGACCACGAAACGGTAATGAGCCAGGGCCAGGGCAAAGACCTCCTCTGCAACCGCATTCGCGTTTGCGCCAGGTGTATTCATGACATCGACGCCCTTCCGGCGGGCGTATTTCGTATCGATCGTGTTGTAGCCTGCTCCCGCTCGGATCACGACTCGAAGGCGAGGCAGCAGGTCAATGACTTCAGCCGTCACCTTCTCACTCCGGACAATCAGGGCGCCCGTCTCGGGATGCGCTTTGGCCAGTTCCGCCAACGGCGTTTCGGGATCCTGGACAATCGTGAACCCTTTCTCCTCCAAGAGGGAGCGAGCTATCTCGTTGAGCTTTGTCGGGATCAAGACATTCTTCATTCACTATCCTCCTGGGACGCTCTTTTTTCTGTATCGAGAAGAAAATCTCTATTTGACACCCCTTACTATCGTGGATCGCCCCCTCTTTTGCAATCGCGCGGCATCCCTTCATGCAGTGCCTCAGTTACAGGAGGGGGAGCCCAGTCCTGATCGCGCTCTCGATCCGGCTCTTGATCCGTTTCTACGCTCCTTCGGGTATGGACCAGGAGCAAGATCAAGAGCCGGGTCAAGCGTAGGAGTGGCTTCGCCTAACGAGACCACCTTCCTCTGCATCCGGCCTGTCGCGTTCCCGCATCTGGGGCCTGGGGAAGAGCGGCTCGGACGGCCTGCCGTGGCCGTTGATTACCCTCAATGGCTTCCGCTCGGCGGAAAATGCGCAGTTTAAGCGGAAAAAGGACACGCGAGCACTTGCTATTATGGAATAAATTGGGAATATTTGGATAGAATTGGACACACGAAGGTCTTCTTGGTGCGGGAACCCACGTGATTTATGCTGCAATTCTGCGGGCAGGACCGGTGTCTGGTCGATGCGAACGGCCGGGTGAAGCTTGCTCCTCGCTTCCTGTCTGACTTCCGACAGGCTGGCGGGGAGGTCGTTCTGCATTGCCTGCCCGAGGGAGCCCTTGGCGTTTACCCGGAGGCCGTGTGGCACAAGATGAGGCAGAGCGAGGCGAGGCCGGAGTTGCAGGCTGCTCGGAGCGTCGTCCATCGCCGTCGGCTGCGGCGGTACGGAGCCATGTCTCAGGCCGAGCGTCTCACGAATCAGGGGCGAATCACGATACCGAATGGGTACCGGGAGCTGCTTGAGTTGGTCCCTGGGACTGAGGCTGTACTTGTGGGGTGTGAGATTGGTATGGAGATATGGAGCACGAATCGGTGGGAGGCGGAATTCCGGCGACTTCATGACCACGAACTTCAGAAGGCCGAGGCTGAAATGGACGCGGACCTGGTATCTTGCCAGGAGCCGGAGATCTGATATGGGGCATTAGAGAGGAGCGCTGACATGCAGAGCCCGAACAGTGTCGACAGACGGAACGGGAGGATTCTCCTGGCGCTTGGGCTTGTGTGTGGCGGGATCCTCCTGAGTGGGGCCAAGGCCGTCACGGATGACCTTCGGCACCGTCCCCAGCACCTGCAAGAGGTGGATGCGACGCTGCAGGCATGGAGCCGGACTCTGACGCAGGGAACTGAGACTCCTGGACGTTTCTCACCCGTTCCGTTGAGCAAATCCCAGGCCCTCCTTCTCGTCAGAAGCTGTTCATTGACCCACCCAAGCACAGACGGGAACTCCGCCGACGGACCGAAATGACAGAACAGGCAACAGCCAACGCCCCACACGCTTCCCGCCGGACAAGGTTTCTGCTCGCCGTGTTTCTCTTTTGGGGCACTGTCGTTGTTGTGAAACTAGCCCAGTTGATGCTCATCAACCGGGATCAGTACCTTACCGAAATGACTCGCCGATCGGTCTACGTGGGGCATATACCTGCTCGAAGAGGGCGTCTGCTTGACCGGGACGGTCGGGTTCTGGCGTGGTCCAGCCGACACCTGCGTCTACTGTGGGACGTGCCACCGGATATCGTGTCGGCTTCTCGTGACTGGCATCTCCTGAAGACCGCATGCAAGGAACTCCCAGTGTGGTCAGGGGATGATATCAGGGATCGACTGGGGACACGGTCATGCGTGCTCGATGATGTGACCCTCAGGTCTGTCACCTCGCCGGAGCAGTTGATGGCGATTCGCGGGGTCCGGCTCGAGTCCTATTTTGCCCGTCACTACTGTTCCGCGCCTGAAGTGGTACTGGCCCTCGGCCAGGTGACCCTCATCGACGGTGCTGAAGTTGGCGTGTCCGGAGCTGAGAAGACGCATGATGCCCTTCTCCGAGGGCGTCCGTCCAGCTACCGCGTGATGGTCGATAAACACGGCGAGTGGATTCCCGAAACCTGGCGGAAGACGGACGAGCTTCGGCCGGGATTCGATGTCCATCTGCCGGCGAGTTACCCATCCGTTTACAGCATTCCCACGTGGTCTCGCAAGCCATCGTCGACTCCAGCAGCGGCAGCAGGGGGGTAATGCATTTCCACCTCAATGGCCCTTTCTCTCGCCCCAAACCGACGTTGACGCCGGCCGGTATTTTCTGCCTGTTCCTCAGTCTGTGGGGTTGTGTCGCGATCTACAATGCGACGTTCCACCTCTCCCGTGCGCATTGGTTCGTGGGGCGGCAGCTCATCTGGGTTGCGCTCGGGGCCGCGGTCTTGCTCTTCACGTCCGGAACGCCTCCTCGGACAATACGCAGGCTGCTCCCCGTGCTCGCAGCGGGATCCTACGCGGCGCTCTGGCTCGTTCTGGCGTTCGGGATTCGCATCAACGGCATGCGCGGGTGGTTCTCATGGCAGGGAGTCTTCGTGCAGCCGAGCGAGATTGGCAAACCTGTCTTCGTGTTAGCCCTGGCTACCATACTTACCCGTGAGGGCAATCCCGTCGGCGACTGGCGAAGGTCCTATCTTCCGGCGTTGGGCGTCACAGCACTGTGGGTTCTGCCCATCGCGCTGCAGCCTGACTTTGGGGCCTTGCTTATCTATGGGATTGCCTTCGTTGCCATGTACTGGGCGCTGGGGGGCAAGCCGGCTCACGTTGGCGCGACTGCCGTCGGACTCGTCCCGCTTGGGCTGCTGGTCATGTCCCGGTACCCCTACGTTGGGAAACGGTTCGCCTCTTTCCTCAACCCGGGTGCATATCCGGATACCTCCGGCTGGCACATTCTTCAGTGCCAACGAGCTTTCGCGTCGGGAGGGGGATTGGGGCGCTCCTTCGAGAATGGACGTTGGGCTCAGGCCTACCTCCCGCTGGGGCACAGCGATTCGGTGTTCGCCAGTGCAGCCGAAGCCGTTGGTTTCGTTGGCGTATTGCCCGTTGTTCTGCTCATTCTCGTCTGGGTTGTCTACGGCTACCGTCGAGCCGAGACCTGCGACGACAGGTTCGCCAGTGCCGTCATCATCGGGATCGTCACCATGCTGGCTGGCCAGGCCCTCATCCACCTCAGCGTCAACCTGGGACTCTTTCCCCCAACCGGCATCACTCTTCCTCTGATCAGCTACGGAGGGAGCTCGTTGATCGCTACTTTGGTCTCTGTGGGCATCGTTGAGGCAATGGCGCGACAATCTCGAACTGTAGATTCGGAGTGAGCCCCCTGCCTCGCCGACGCAACTGGTGCCACCGTCTCACGTCTTCACCGCTATTTGCAGGCCAGTCCGTATTGATTGCCTCGCGTGTCCGGTCTACAGTTAATCAACTGAGGCCGTTTACCCGGTATCAGTGCGGCCAGCGTTGTCGCTGACGGAACGTCATCCACAGGGAACGCCATGTCTCAGCCCACCGACTTACGCAAAGCAAATGCGGCGATCTTCGAGCACTTGCTGGACTGGTTCCCGGACATTATCCAGTCCGTTGACAGCGATGGCCAGATTGTGTACGTCAATCGCAAGGCCAGCGAGATCCTCGGGTACGCCAAGGAAGAGCTCATTGGGCTGAATATCCGCGACCTGTACGCGCCGGACATGCTGCTCCAGGTTGATGCGGGTTTCAGCAAGCTCAAGAAGCAGGGGACGTTGACCGTCTGCGACAGCGCAATCATGAGCAAGACCGGGGAGAGGATCCCCGTGGAGATACGCTCATTCGCTGTCTATGACGACGACGGGAGCTTCGTTCGCACCTTCTCGATCCTCCGTGATGTCCGGGACGTCAAAGAGCTTCAGGAGAACCTGATGCACGCGAGTCGTCTGGCGTCGGTCGGCGAGTTGGCGTCCTCCATCGTACACGACATCGCCAACCCCCTTGCCGTGATCAAGCTCTCGGGCGAGCTGCTTCAGGGCGAGCTTGAGCGCCTCCACGGGACTGCCCAGGAGAGCGCAGAGTCGCTGTCCGATTCACTGACCATCGTCGAGAAGGCAGCGGGTAAGATTGAGAAGCTCATCAACCATCTCCGTAACTTGGCCCGCCAGAGCGACGCCAGGCCGGCTATAGTTGACCTTCGCCAAGTGATTGAGGATGCCGAGTTCATGGTGAAGAACAAGCTTCACAGGCTCGGCGTCGTCGTCGCCAGGTCGATCCCTGATTCCCCTTGCGAAGTGATTGGTCATGACACTCAGCTTGAGCAGGTGTTCATGAACCTCATCAGCAATGCCTGTGATGCGATGAAGAACATCGATGAGCCGTCGTTGGTGATTGCGTTGTCCCAGCTTGTCGACCCGGAGGGGGTGGCCCAGTGGGTTGGGACGGTGAGTGACTGTGGCGCGGGCATTCCCGAAGCTGAACGGAGCCGTGTGTTCGATTCGTTTTTCACGACCAAAGTGCGCGGCGAGGGCACCGGTCTGGGACTGGCGATCGTTAACAGCATCGTCCACGAGCATGGCGGAACGATTCAGCTGGAGTCAGAGGTCGGTGTGGGGACGACGTTCAATATCATCCTCCCCGCAACGGTTCCGAGTAGTCTCGCCACGGTCCTGGCAATCGAGTAGCGTCTCTCAGGACCCGCCAATCTCGTGCTCAGGGGCACTTGAGAATCCTCCGGGCCGCGCTATGTTTCCCCCTTGACCATCTCGCATTCGTGCGAGGATATACTAGTCGGAGAGGTGCCGGAGTGGCCGAACGGGGTGGTCTCGAAAACCACTGAGCACTTATGGTGTTCCTAGGGTTCGAATCCCTACCTCTCCGCCAACGCATTCAGCCCGCCTTCCCCGGCGGGCTTTTTCTTTGCGTGGCGTAGAGTCCGGGATGAGAAGCCAGAGGATTCGAGCCGAGGAGCGTCAGTGACGAGACGGGCTCGAGCGTAGCGAGAGCAGTGAGCGGACGCGAACATCAATCCTGGCCTCTCCGCCATGTCTTTTCTGTCACCAAGAACGTTCGACAGCGCCACGCCCGCCCAAAGTGCCCCGAAGACCGCTGGTCTCTTGACCATCGCTGGAAAGTCTGCTCCGTTCGCTCCGCACGGGACGGTTCCCTGAGCGCCATACTGCCGTTCCCGCGTCCACTTTCCGCGATCCACACCAAACGTGTTGTGTCATTGCCGTGTCATTTGCCTCGCATTTGCGTGGTCCTTAGTCGCCGATGGCTGTCTCCTCCCTCACCAGGCATGCCGTGTGGTCGGGGTGGCCGGGCTGGAGCGGAGCATAGTCCTCAAGGTAGAAGTCGAAGTAGCTCAGCACAGCCTTCTGGTACGGCTGCAGATCCTGGACTGGAGTCTCGAACGCAAAGCCATAGGAACGCACCTCCCGGAAGGCCTCCTGCGCCGTCCAGCCGTAGAGCTCACGCCGGACGCGGGCGAGCGTGGCGCCGGTGCGGTCGACGCCCCACACACAGTGCACATAGAGGGCTCCAGCTTCGACCAAGGCACGGAAGCGGCGCCACTGCGGCTCCCCGCCAGAGTTTTTCTCCCGCAGCATGCGTTCCCAGTCAAAGCACACCGTCTGCAAGTTGATCTCCGCGGCCAGGGCCAGTTCAGCCTCGCGGTCGATGCCCTGCTCCGTCTCGTTGAGTATGGCCAGCGTCCGAACGCCCTGAGCGCGCAGCCACAGCAATGTGCCTTCGAGATCGGCACCTTTGTTGGCCGGCGCCGCGCCGCGTGCGAGCTTCCGCTCCGCGTCCACGATGCCGAGATTCCATGGCTGACCAGGCTGCCGAGGCAGCACCAGGCCCGGCTGTGGGTGCATGCGGAAAACGCTGTCGTGAAGAGGCATGTTCGTGCTTTCGGTTAGCCGCCGGATTTGGCGTTCGACATGGATGTGTCCGTGGAACGCCATAATGTAGTGGGCGTCGCACTGATACGCATCCGGTCAGACACCCGAACGCCTAGTGGAGGGGAACACCGTACAGAGACGGTAAGCGAGAGGCGTTGGTAGCACGAAGTCGGCCGAAGTTGAGCGAGGCAATAGCGCGAGTACGAACAGCCATGTGAGCGGGGCATCGATGCTGAACGGTCTGAACGAGCAGCGAGAACTGAATTTCTACACCAACATCATGCGGCTGAAGGCAATTGTACTGCTCTCGACCTTCAAGTCGGTTTGGCCGATTGTGCGGACAGCCTATTGGTGAGCCAAGATTCGTTTGAAACCGGGTAACACTCCTTGGCTGAGTGGCGCGAGCTTCCCGTTCTGTGTGACGGTGATGGCGCCTTGAATCTGGAGCCAAGCCTCGACGGCCAGGCGCCATGCTCTGTTGACGGTTCTCCGCGAAAGCTCTCTCACTTGGGTGAGGAATGTGACTGTCGCGGTGATGAGTTGGTCTATCGCCTCCCTGCGTTGACGTCGACTTAACTTAGCACGATCCTTGTTCAGGAAGAAGGTCTGACAGGCATTGCCGGGGGGCGGGGCGGGTCAGTCCTACGCATAAGAATCAAGGCCAACCAAAAACGGGGGCCAAAATGCCCATGCGTAGGACTGACCCGCAGGACTCGGTCCACGCTGTGGAATATGAACGCTCTGGCTGCCTACTCCTTGCGCGCATCACTTCAGGGCCCCCGTTAGCCCGATGATGTACAGGGCGGCTTCTACATCCGGACGCGAGGCGAGGCGTAGGGCTTTCACCACTCTGTCGGGATGGGGATTCTCGATCTGCAGGGAGTAGACAAAGCGTCGGTAGCTGAGGGGCGCGTCTAAGTCGATCACGCTGATATGCCGCGCGTTCTCGTTCTGGAATTGGCGCTGCGTGGGCCACCAGTCCTGAATGTTGGAATCCGTTGCCAAACGCTGGGACACGGCCAGATGCTCGCTGCCACTGCCATAGGAGACAAGGTCGGTGGCATGCGTCCTGCCGTCTTCGTATACCAGATCGTAGGCGCCGATCTTCACATGCTTGAGCGCCCAACCACAGGCATGCAGAACGTAGACGGCCCGGAGTTTCCGCCCGACAGGAAGCATGACCTCCTGTGGTGTCGGCTTGGCACCGGCCAACTTGGACTTCAACGAACGAAGGGCGATCACAGAGTTGCCCCCCTCGCGTTCCTGGTCGAGGACATCAAAGGGTACACCGTGGATCTGCTTGCGTCCCGGGGGGAAATGGTCCAACCCCCACCCCACGATTCCCTCACGTCCTGAGAGGGGGTTGTTGACCGCGGGGCGCAGGTTGATCGGGAACCAGGCATCGTCCGCTGTTCCGGCAGCGAGGGGATAGGCCCGGGTCCACCCATCCTTGATGGCCTGCACCTGAATTGCCCTCAAGGCAGCCGGCCCGCCGGCCGGCGCCGACCGCTTCGTCCATGACGATCTCTTGTGGATCGGGCTGTCCGCCTTGGGTGTCCACTTCATCTCCTCGGGTTGCTCCAGCCGCGGATCTGCAAACAGGGCATCCAGATCCTGTCCCGTGGCGTTCTGCCACGCATCCAAATTCATGGACAGCCCACTGACTGTGAACACATCCCTTTTTGCTGGGTTGAAGTACAGGTTTCCGGACGCCCTTAACGTGTCCAGGAAATGCCGCCAGCCGTTGAAGTCAAGAGCGTCCTGCGTAGCGTTCACCCCGACGATCACGTTATTGCGCAGTGTCCAGTCCCTGACGGTGAGATGCAAGTCATCCCCCGTCATGGGGTTGGCGACCCTGCGCGACTCCTTGCCGCCGGCCCATATCTGGAACCGACCGTTGCCATAGAGGATGTTGTCCTCCAGCGTGACCCGTTCGGAGTTTGTGGAGGTGATGGCCCCCCGTCCGTTGAACGCCATGATGCTCTTGCGAATCGTTATGGGCCCTCGGTTCGCCTCAATGAAGATTCCGTCAGTAAGGTTGTGGCTCCAATTCGCTTCCTCCACGAGAATATTGCTGTTCTCATAGTCGAACCAGAAGCCGTGACACTGGTTGCCGATGGAGGTCGTGCGACGGAAGATGCCTCCGCTAATGAGCATGAACTTGCAGCCACCCACCGCCCAACCATGGAACTCACCACGATGGCCGCGCCAGTTGTTGTAGGAATGCTCCGTGTCCTCCCATAGAACATTGGATGATTTGTGCCCCAGTCCTCCCGAGCCTCCGTTGTGGTTGAGCTTGAGGCGCCGTGCCGTCACGTTCTTGCACACGGAGAAGCCGAATCCTGCCCAGTTGTTCCAACGTATCTCGCAATCCTCGATCATAACATTGCGGCAGCGGCTGAAACCGACGGCACCGCTGTTCACGGGCCTATTGCTGTGCTGAAAGATGATGCCGCGTACGATCACGTTGGACTTACCCAGCGCAGCTAAGAGGCGTTCTCGCACGGCTACCTCGACCGTAGCCGCGCCCACATCGACACCGGCCCACGGCCGGATCGTGGCACGCTCCCTCTCCTCCGAGACATAGAAACAGCCCTCGGCCAGTTCCTCCGGCCTGAGCACTTGCCTGAGCTTGCGGCCATTGACGAAGATCATCTCCCGCCGCCGCACAATGGGCTGCAACACGACGTACTTCTCCCACGTGGGGGGGTAGGGGGCCAGCCCCCATTTGTAGGGCCAGGCGTGCGTGTGGATGCCCGTGTCGCTGCCTGGCTTCCAGTCGTCCCACAGGTCGGAACCGGAGACGGTGACCGTGCCCTGCTCAAGGGCCTCGATCACGATGGGCGTGTCCGTTTCTCTGCCGTGGTATTGCAGCGCGACACTTTCGCGGTAGGTGCCGGGATGGACCAGGATCTTCACACCCGTCCTTCGCGTGTTGAGCTGCATGGCGAGCTCTACAGCCTTGCCCAATGTCTTCAGGGGAAGGTTCGCGGATCCGGGGCCCTCGTCAGATGCCTTGGGGTTCGCCAGGTCGACGTGCAGCGCTTTTTCAACCCGACGCTCATCAACCCGAGCCCCGGTAATCTTGTACGGATCTGGCCCGGCAAGTGCCGTCGTCATTGCTATCCAGCCTCCTAGCATTGCCACGCCTGCACAGTGCTTCATTTGGTCGTCTCCGCTGATCCATCATCCATCATGCTCTGCTGCTTGTCAGAATTGTCTAGCACGCTGCTCTGCATTGAGGCAAGCGGCTGCCCAGTCGGGGTGTGGCGGGGCAGTCCTACTATGGTGGATCCCGATTTCCGGACCACCGTCTAAAGTGTACTGGCGGCCGAATCGGGTCAACACGAAAGGACCGGTGCGATGGGAAAGAGGCGTGCGGGGGCCTTGCCGTTTGCCATTCGGGAGATGGCTCTGGGGCATCGTGAGGCCACTTCGACTTGAGCACCCGGGCGCGATCTACCACGTGGCGGCGCGTGGCAATGAGCGTCGCGCAGTCTTCCACAACAACGGCGACCGCGAGCGAGTCATGCTGGTCGAGGAGTTGGTCGCCTGTTACCTGCTGCGACTGTCATCGCCCGTTGCTGTGCAGGGCGTCCTGTTCGAAAACTCGTCGGTTCTGCCATTCAGGTGGTTTCAGTGGGGATCGGCCGCCGCGCGACGATGGGGGAAGCCGGATTTGTGACCGGATTCGCCGGAGTTGCCGTCCCTTGGCTCACCGTAGCCTTGGCGAAGGCGGGTCGCCGGGGATGATCAGGTGGTCGAGTACCCAGGATTTCAGGGAAGAGATCCAGCGTCCCGCGTAGGGATTCAGGTCGGGAGCCCGGTGCCTCTGTTGTTTGTATTGACAAAGCGGTGCCACATAGTAAGAGAGGGACACCAAACGTCAATAATGGAGCCCTGGCATGCAGACCACGAAGATCATTGACCTGGCGCGGGAACGCGGCGTCATTCGTGCCGCTGACGTCGAAGATGTCGGGGCCAGTCGCACGCTGCTTCCCTATCTGGCTGGGAGAGGCGTGCTGCGCCGTATCACCCGGGGAGCCTATCTTCTGGCGGACCGCATCCCCGAAAACGAGTCTTTTCTCGAAGTGGCGGTTGCCGTACCCCATGGCGTGATCTGTCTGCTTTCCGCCCTCCAGTTCCACGAGATCACCACCCAAATGCCAACAGAAGCATGGGTTGCGATCGAGCGCGGCAGGGGCATGCCGGTGGGGCGTGGCCTTAACCTACGGTTTGTTAAGCTTCAAGGGAACGCCTTTGCGGAGGGGATCGAGGAGCACGAAAGCGATGGCGTGACGATCCGCGTATACTCACCCGCGAAGACGGTCGTTGACTGTTTCAAGTTCCGCAACCGTATTGGCTTGGACGTTGCCCGCGAAGCGCTGCGTGACGCAGTTGGTCAGAAAAGGGCCATCCGTGACGACATCTGGCGTATTGCGAAGTGCTGCCGGATGGCCCGCGTCATGCGGCCCTATCTGGAGATGGTCCTGTGAGCGCCGAGAACATCTCCAAATCCGTGCACCAGCGGTTGCTCAATATCCGCGACACGACCGGGGAGCAGTTCAACCACCTACTGCTGCGCTACGGTCTGGAACGCCTCTTGTATCGCATCCAGGCCGCCGGTCATGCCGAGACCTTCGTGCTCAAAGGGGCGATGCTCTTCGCCCTGTGGCACGACGTTCCGGGGCGGTCTACACGGAACATTGACCTGCTGGGCCTCGGCGATCTCACCCATGGCCGCTTGCGCGCCATCTTCGCTGACGCCTGCACGGCCAAGGTGGAGGACGACGGTCTCCACTTCGACCCGACTTCCGTCAAGATCGATGACATTCGCGACGACCAAGAGTACCATGGTGTCCGCGTCCGGTTGCTGGGTTTCCTTGGGCGTGCCCGTCTGGCGATCCAGATTGATGTCGGACTTGGCGATGCCGTGATACCCGAACCCAGGGAAATCGAGTATCCGGCGATTCTGGATTACCCCGCGCCGCGGCTCCGCGCCTACCACCCGGCAACGGTCGTGGCGGAAAAGCTCAATGCCACTGTCGTCCTCGGTGCTCTCAACAGCCGGATGAAGGACTTCTACGACATGCATGTGATCCTGGCGCACATGGACATCGAGGATGAGCTTCTGTGCAATGCGATCCGAGCCACGTTCGACCGGCGCGACGTTCCTCTCCCCGATGAAGTGCCTGTCGCCTTCACACCGGAGTTCCTTGAGGACGACATCAAGGAAACGCAATGGCGGGCATTCCTCCGGCGCAGTTCGCTGTCCGCCTTCGGTCTCGATCTGGCCATCGTGCTCGCTGGCCTTAGGAAGCGCCTCTGGCCGTTGCTGTCGGCAGCGAGACACCGCTGACGGGTAAAGGCTTCATGTGCGCGTACTCGCCGTTTCTCGAGTGCCCCGCGGCAAACACGCCAGCCCATTCTGCCCGTCCCGTTCGGAAGCTCATCCGAGTGGGATATTGGGCGTGCGCTATGGCTTTGCCGCCAGCCCTATTTCGCACAGAAGCACCCCGAATCGCTGCAACTGCTGGCAAACGAAGTGGTTGACGCTGCCGGACCGAGGTCCGCCCCGCATCTAGGGGCTGATGCGCGTTTGAGCTGTCCCCATTCTGCCGCGTCAGCGCCATCAATTGGCGACACTGTTTTCCTGAAATGACACTGTTCTTAGGAAGAGGACGGAGTCGTTGAGAGAAGCACAAACAACTGATGGAAAGCTGATTCCGACTGTTCTCCCGCCCATTTCGTGGTGGAGTGTTCTCGAAGACCACTGAGCACTTATGGTGTTCCTAGGGTTCGAGCCGAGGAGCGTCAGTGACGAGACGGGCTCGAGCGCAGCGAGAGCAGTGAGCGGATGCGAACATCAATCCCTGCCTCTCCGCCATACGCATCCGGACGCCCGTCTACTGCGGGCGTTTTTCGTTTGGGGAAGGGGGGGTGAGAATCCAGAGGGTTCGAGCCGAGGAGCGTCAGGATCGCGGTCAAGCAGTGGTTCCTCATGTCATTGCCTCAGATTGCCCTCTATAATACTGAGGAAAGACGGGCGGCTGCCGCCTCTGCGTCGATTCTGTCCGACTGGCCTTGTTCAGTGCAAGGAAGGTGACCATGCATCCCAGCTCGACCCCGCCTCGGTGCGAACGACTCCAGCGGCGCCATGGCGTGGCGTTCGTCGATTTCCTGCGCACGCATTACTGGGCCAGCTTCAACGTCCTGCCGAATGTGGCCGAGAAGTGCGGCGTCACGCTCGACGAGCTGGCTCAGCTCATGGCCGCCGAGGGGTGGGAGTTGCAGAAGCCGCCGAGCCTGGCCCGGCAGAACCGGCCCGCGACGGACCTGCCGCTTCTTGACGCCGTCTCCAACCCGGACGGGTGCCTCGACACGTTCATCCGCGATTTCGACGGCACGCCCGCCGCCCATGCCGCCCATGTCTCATGCCATATTGAGAGCGATCGCATTCGGCTGCGGATCGCGTGTTGCGAGGATCGCGTCGCGGATGTCTCTTTCGCGCCCTCCGAACCGACCGATCCGGACGCGGAGCTCCTGTGGTCCGGCGATACTGAAGCGTTGAAAGACTCCGTTGCTTGGCGAGAAGGCCAGGATCGCTTCCTCAAGTGGGCTCAAGAGGTCGGTGACCGCGAGCGCAGCATCTTCACTGATGACTGTGTGGTCGTGACGCTGTGCGCGGTGGCGGCCGGGGATTGCCCTGCGTATCTTTCCCCGGTGCGGTTCGTCCGGGATCCGCTGCCGCTTCTGGCCGACCCGCCGTCACGCCATGCCGAACCGCGCGTCTACCTCGAGGGGAGTTACTACTACGTTGCTATGGCACCGAGCGGGGAGATTGTGAGCGCGTTCTACGACCCCTGGGACGGCGGCGTGTTCTGGCCGTGCTGGAAGTCGGGCGCTGTCGCGGACGTGTCCCGGACCGACGACGGTTGGGTTGTGGACGCAACCGTGCCGTTGACGAATCTGGAGCCGCTTCCCGTGTGCGACAGCGTCTGGGGCTTGGACGTGTTCCGGTATCGACCCCCGCGCGGCGGAGCCATGTCTGAGTGGACGCGTGCGGCCGAATCGACCTTCTTCCGGCAAACGGACAACGATCTGGGTGAGGGCCGTTTCCTCTCGACTCCGGAGGAGTTTGACGTACCCGGGCCGCGACATGCGTACATCGCCTCCGAACTGCCCTCTGTTGATCGCGTCGTGCTGCGGGACGTGTCGTCACTTGATGTCCGGCCCGTTCCGGGCGAGACAACGGGCTTGGGCGATGCGGTATGGGCCGATGCTGAGACGATCAGCGATCTCTGGCTGGATCAGACCGGGGGCGAACCCCAACACAAGACGGACGTGCGCATCGCCTATGACGCGCAGTTCCTGTACGTACGCTTCGACTGCCACGACGACGACATAGCGAACCTACGCGTGCTCACCCGCGACGAGGAACTGGCGAAGTACGGCGCAGACAACCGCCGCGCCAATTACCTGGACCGGCGTGAAGCGTTTGGACTGGACTGGGGCGACCATGTGGAGGCCATTGTGGCGCCGGGCCTTGAAGGTACGGATGTCTACCACGGCGGGTACTGCCACGTCCTCGTGAACTCGCGTGGTGACGTGCTGACGCGTTACCACGATCCCTACGGCGCCTGTGCCCTGTACGAAGGCGACTGCTGGCGCCCGGCTCTCAACGTGCGGGTCGCGATCCGGGATGATCGTTGGGAGGCGCGTCTAGCGATCCCGCTTCGTTCGCTGCACGGCCTCGATCACGCGACGAACATGTGGCGCTGCAACCTCAAGCGCGCCCGTGGCGCGCGGGACACGTCAAGCCCGGACTGCGTGGGCTCGGAGATTAGTGCGTGGTCGCCGGAGTACGGCCGCTGCCGGCTGCTGGAACGGCTCGGCTTCCTGCGTTTCGACGGGCCGTTGCCGCGTGCTGAGACCTCGGGCCGCGTGATTGTTCCCGGTGAAACGGACGAAGGCGTCGAGCGCGGGACCTCGCCCACGGCGGCCGCGGACACGCTGACGGGGCTTGACTTCCCCACGCCGGACAAGGGCTGGGCAGTGGGCGGATTGGGCACAATTCGGCACACGGACGACGGGGGCGTCACGTGGCGTACGCAGCCGGCCGACATCGACTATGCTCTGGAGAAGGTCTTCTTCCTCGACGAATGGCGTGGCTTTGCGGTGGGCGGGCGCCCGCGGAGTCAGCGCGTCGCTGTCACTGGCACTGCCGGAGTAATTCTGGTGACATCCGATGGCGGCCAAAACTGGCGCACCGTTTTCAGGGACGGCGCCGCGCATTTGTTCGGCCTCTCTTTTGCCAGCGACAGCGTCGGGTATGCCGTGGGTGGGTACGGGGTAGTGCTGAAAACGAATGACAGCGGCGAGTCGTGGCAACACCTGGCCAACACGGGAACAGATAGCTGGTTCACGTCCGTCCATTTTGTGGATGACAATCACGGCTGGGCCGCAGGCGAGGAGGGCGTCGTTGTCGCGACGTCTGACGGCGGTCGGACCTGGGAGCGTCGGGACGCTCAGACCCAGGACGCACCGTTCGGCCTGCGTGCCGCCATACAGGCGGTCCATTTCCTGAACCCGCGCGTGGGCTGGATTGCGGGCGACCGGGGAACGTTCATGCGGACGGGTGACGGCGGGCGCAGTTGGCAACCGGTCGACTTGGGGGTGTCCGACGCTGCGGCTGATGTCATGCATTTTCGGGCCGTCCGGTTTGTCGATGAACGGACGGGCACGGTTGCTGGCGAGCCGGGCTCGGTCGTGTTCCGGACCGAAGACGGCGGCAACACCTGGCAGCGCGAGCCCGGCCCGTTCTGTACGGGGTTGCGCGACATCTGCTTTGACCGGCAGGGCCGGGCGTGGGCGGCGGGCGAGTTCGGTGCCATTGCGCGGCGCGTCGAGGCCGGCTGGGAACAGGTCGCGAGTGGGGCAGTAGCGCCGCGCGTCCTTTACGGGACGCCACATGGCCACCACGTCAACTCGACCTGCTGGGTCGCCATGGCGGATGACTACGACATCGCCATGGCGATCGGCGGGCGCAGCGTCCATTTGAGCGGGCCCTACGAAGGGCGGACGCGCGCGAACACGACCGTCGGGTGCCTGGAAGCCGGCATGCGCACTGTTCGCAGCATGCTGGACATGCCCGGCGGTCGGCGCCGCGAGCCGCACCGTATCCATCACCTGTATCAGAACTGGCAGGGCATCGAGCCGGCCGAGCGCCGACTGGCTGCGATCATCCGCTCGATCAGACCCCGGATCGTGATCGCCGAATGGCCCATCCTGCAGGAAGGCTACTGGGCCGCAGATGTCGGCCTGTTCGCGCGCGCGCTAATCAACGCCTTCGATTCGGCCGCAGATCCAGCGCGGTTTCCGGAGTTGGCGGAACTTGGTCTGCCCCCATGGCGAGCAGAACGGCTCTACGGTTGCGATTCTCGTGTGTTTGGCAACGTGTACCGGATCGGCCAGCGTCCGGACTGGACGGTGAGCGTGAAGGAAAGCGATGTTGTGAAGGCGCTGGGAACGCGAGTGGCTGAGGCGCGGTACCGGGGTGCGTGCACCTGGACCGGCCTGCTCGATCGGGCGCGACCGCGTAGCCCGGGCCCCATTGGCGACTGTGTCTACCAATCTTCTTTCCATTTGCTCAGAGACACGACCACGGAAGGTTGAGGCGCGTGAACGAGAACGCTTCCGATATTCGAGCAACCTGTCTGAGCCGGAGCCGGCTCGACACGCACGCCCATCTGAACGAGTCCTATGGCGGGCTTGCCGAGGGCGCGACCAACTGGGCGAGTTTTGCCACCACCCGCGCCATGCACTCCTCCCGTGCCGCGGCTGAGGCGTGTCGTGTGCTCTACGGGGAGGATGCGGGTGTTTTCTTGCGACCCGATTCATCGCAGGCGGCCTTCGACAAGGCAGCGGCGCTCCGTGAAAAGGGCGCGTGGGGCGCCATTGAGCACGCCATGGACGTGGTGGGTATCAAGAAGCAGATTGCCTTCTGCGGGTTCAAGCCGAAGGACACCCGCCCTTTTGCAGGCATTGCGGGCAATCGCCTGGCGTATCTGGCGTACATCGATGAGGTGATCAATGGGGAGGACATCGTGCCGTCACCCGACTACCCGGAACTCAGCGACACCTACTACAACTGCCTCTGCAAGCAGCTCGGCCCATTGCCGACGCTGGATAGCTATCTTGCGGATCTGGATGCGGAGATCGATCAGTGGCGGTCCCATGGTGTGGTGGGGATGAAGACGGCGATGGCCTACACGTGGGGGTTGAAGGTGTCCGACCCCACTGAGCGTGATGCCCGCCGTGCCTTCTCAAAGAAGAACGACATGACCTTCGAGGATCGCCGGATCGTGCATGACTTCGCGTTCCACCACATCCTTGCAGCATGCAGGCGGAACGAGTTCCCGGTGGTCGTTCACACCGGCTACCAGAACTGGGGACACGGCAGCCTGTGCCAGACCAACCCCATGGAGTTCCACAACGTTCTCGTGGATAGGCGCTACCGGGATATGACATTCGTGCTGCTCCACGGCGGAAATCCCTATGTGGGAGAAACGTCTTATCTGGCGGGGATGTTCGAGAATGTGATAATCGACTTCACCTGGATCGGGTGGGTCACCCCACTACGCTTCAAGCACGCTCTGGCCGAGTGGCTGGCCATGGTGCCACACGACCGAATGTGTTGGGGCTCCGACAGCAGCTATCCAGAGGACATCGCGGGGGTCGACCGTCTCACGCGGCAGCTCATTGCCGACGTGCTTGAGGACGCGATCGAGGCCCGAATCATCGACGAGACGTATGCGCGGGAGTTCATAGACCGGTCCTACTATGAGAATCCGAGGCGCATATTCGGTCTGGAAGATGTATGACATCTCGCCAGAGTCATCTCGGGGAATGACGGAGCAGTGGAGTGGCCGGAGTGTTGTCCCGGAGTTTGGACTGCGTTGGTCAGCGGTGTCTGAAAGCCGACATGCCGGGAAGGACAGCTGGCATTTCCAGCGGCTACAGCGAGCTTCTCGATATGGAGGATGCCCCGGGGGAATGCCAGAGTGTCGCCGAGCCGTTCCTGGAGGTCAGGAACGGGATGGGATCAAGACTTGCAGGGGGGGGCGAGAAGGGCGGGGAGTCCTTCACCTATGCCCGTGGCTTCCCGCTGTACCTGCCCCTACCTCTCGCAGACCTTGGCCGGCCTGACTTCGAGCATGAAGTCTGCTCCGGGGTGTATCGTGGCTGTAACACCGATGGCGTAGAAATCGCTGATCTTGTCGAGGGCGACCTTGCCATGGGCCCCCCGCTTCACGGCCCGATCGACATTCAGGTGCTGCCATGTCTCGCTCTGGACGCGTTCCCCGGGGTTCGCAGCGGGGTTGTAACGGTACTCCATTTTCTCCCACGCCTTGGATCGCGCCCAAAACTCGATCTCCGACACGCCGACGCCGTTGTAGCGGATCGCGCTGCTCACGCTGATGGGTTTGGCGAGGTCCTTGAGCACAGCGTTGCTGTAGAACCCGATCGCGACGGGCTTGTCGGCGCTGGCCGGATAGGTCACGCGAAGGATGCCGACGCCATCCCGGGTCTCGAAAGAATGCTCCGTCCCCGGCGCCGCCTTGTCCCAGACGGTTCCGCCATCGAAACCTGCGGTGAGGAGAACCGGCTTGGGGAACTGCAACAAGCCAAACGTCTCGGTATAGAAGAACGCCTTCCCCATGGTCGGCGACCAGGCGTAATAGCGCTCCGAGCCATCGTCGCGTTTCCGGTTGCGGTAGAAGTTGGCTGCCCACTCGTCCCCAGGCTGCGGCGGCAGTGCGTTGATCGAGGCATGGGGGATCCTGATCTCAAACTGAAACCCTTTGCCCATCGGCTTCACGGCGCGGTCGAACTCCAGGGCGATTTTCTCGGTGTCGCGCTTGTTCTGCCCCCGGTGAGTCGTAACGACATCGCCGCGCGCATTGAGGATGAGCTGGTAGAAACGACCGCGTTTGTTGAATCCGCCTTCGTCGTCGCCGAGCTGGTTGGGGCAGAGAAATATCTCCACCGAATCGTGCTCGTACAGCTGTGCGCCTGGTTCAGTGGGCAGTACTGCAGCGACCGGTTCATGTACCTTGCCGGCGATACAGAGACTTTCGGCGTCATGGGCCGTGAAGAACTCCGTCTTGATCTTCGCGGTCTTGCCGGTCATAGACTCCTGCAGCGGCAGTGGCACGGCGTCCTGCCATTCGTCCAGGGAACCGTCGACGGTGAGCGAATGCGTCAGTACCGGGCACTCGGCGCGCGCTTCGGTGCCGCTGTCGGCGGCTGCGCCGAGCCGGAAAAACTCGGCGCCCACGTCGCTCTGGTGCACCAGCCGCTGGTGGTAGATCGTGCCCGGGGTCGTCTTGGCCATAGCGGACAGGAGAATGCCTTGGAGTCGGGCCCTGACCTCTGTCGGATAGGTCTCCGTCCAGTAGAGCTTGGCCGGGAACGTCTGTGCCAGATGCGCGGCGCGGTGCAGGGCCACATCGGGCGTGTACGACCACTTGACGTTTTCCCAGCGGTCGATGAGTAGACGAAAATACGCCTTCATATCCGCAGCAGCAGGCCCAAAGAGCGTGGCGCAGTACTCGTCGAGGATCCCATCCGGATCGACGTCCGGATCCCAGAGGATGCTCTGGTAGACGTAGAGGATGTAGCTATCGAAGGCCCAGGACATCCAGGGGCCGAGGTTGACGTGGACGCCAAGTACGTTGTCGCGGTTCTTCCTGTAGAACGCCGCCAGTACATGTGGCGCCGGGTACGGCATGTTGATGTCGCTCAGCTGTCGCGGCTTGACCGGGTAGTGCGACCAGATGATGGCCTTCTCGGTGGACAGGTCGTTCATCGTGTCGATCATGCCCTGCGCGAAGGCGAGGTATTTCGGCTCTTTCCAGTAGGCCTCACAGTAGGAGTTGAACACCTTCGTGTAGCTGATGTTGTCCGGGAGTTCGAATTCTGCCGGGATCACCTTCTGGCCGTAGAGGTTGTAGTTCAGGATCTTGCCCGGCCAGCGCGTCTTCATTTCCCGGCCGAGCTTGGCGGCGTAGTGGAGTTCCTGCACGACTTTCGGGTGATACGTGCTGTCGTGCTTGGCGAGCAACTCTTCGCAGGCCGGGCAGAAGCACCCGGGGAAGCCGTCGTTGGGCATCCAATAGATATACCTCTCGTTCGGCGTGGCGTAGGAGCGCGTGAAGGTTCTGTACTCCGATCCGGTGCGGTCGCCGTAGGTGTACCAGTCGTCGATGTTCTTGAGATGCTGCTGGTATCCTGCTTCATTCGTATAGCAGCGTTGCGAGGACTGATGTCCCTTCCTCCCCATCATCCGCGTGCCGTCGCGGCGCATCGCGAAGAACTCCGGGCGGCCCGCGTAGATCTCGTGCCACAGGCAGTCCGTATGGTTCCCGATCGCCTGTAGCGCGGTGCTTTGACGTCGGTAGGCGGCCCAGATCGATCCTTCCCGGTAGCTTGTCTTGAGGTACTTGGCGTCATTGCCGATGTGCGGCCCGGTCCAGGATCGGTAGGGAAAAGCCGGTGCGTCTTCGTAGCTGACCGCGGGAACCACGACTCTACGCCTGCTCAGGTCGGGAAAGTAGGCGCCCAGGAATCCCGGGGAATAGCGCCGGATGCCGACGAAGCGTTCGAGAAAGTCGATCGCCGCGAAGTAGGTCCCACGCACGTAGAAACTGTAACGCGCTCTGATTTCCTGGTACTTCTCCGGCATGTTGTTCTTGACACCGTAAAGCGGATCCGCGTCCTTGCCGACAAGGACAATCCCGCGGTCGAAGGACTGAACGGTGAAGTGGTCCAATCCCTTGGTCTGCGCCTTGGTGAACAGTTCCTGCGATGTCGCATTGTCCAGGGGACCGACGAAGATGCCGCGAACCGCCGGGTCACGGTCATCCACGATCTCGAAAGACGCACCGGTGACCATATCAAGATACTCTTTGAGCAGCCCAGCGACGTCTCTGTAGTACGGGATGTACGTGCGAGTGATGATCTTGACCTTGGCCACACCATTCTCGCATAGCACCAACGGCGCGACGCCTTCGAGGAAGGTGAGCTCGACCGGCGGCAAGCCCTTCGACTCGTGGGGCCTGTTGTGGATCGTATCGAGACAGGCGTCACCCGCATCGAAATGGGGGCTCAATGTGTACAGAGTTTCGGGCTCGGCCGAGCCCTGTTTCGGGGCCGCGTGCACGACTCCGAGGCAAACAATGGCGGCGAGAAGGGCTGCGACGAGGATGGGGGCTTTCATGCGGACAGTGTCTCCTTTGGAACGCAGAGGGTTGAGTTGCCAGTGTTCAGTGTTCAGGCCCGAGACCGAATGGTCACGCGGCACTAGCCAACGGGGGACTCGGGGTTCACGTCATGGTCACCATCTGTACCGTGGCGACGGCATCGCGACGAAGGCGGGCGATATCAGGGCGCTGTTGTTCGGTGAACGTCCGCCATTCGGCATCGACATCGAGGCTTTCCTTCGACACGACCACACGCACACGCAGGCACTGCTCGACGCCCGTCGTCATGGGCGCGTGCCACTCGAAGCCGACGTGGTTGTGGCTGGTGCGCGTGATCCGGGCGCCGGCCCTGTCATGAGTCATTATCACGGCGGATAGGGCGCCCAACCGTATGACGACCACGCGTCCCGCCTGCGCTTCCTCGACGCTCGCCCCCTTGGCCAGCACGTTGTCGCAGCGCAGGATGAACTCGTCGTCGCCCTCGACCAGGAACGGCAGGAGTCGCACGTCGAGATCCAGGACGTGATCGTCCGTGACCGAATAGACTGCCTCGATCAGCGTGGGCACTTCCTGCCCATTATTCTCACAGAGGAGCCCCTTGACGTTCTCCAGGAGCACGGCCGTTGGCGAGAGCAGTGCGATGTGGCAGTTGGGATGGACGTCCGCAAGCGGTTCGAGGACGAGTCCACCCAGCCTCGGTTCGAACAGATTCTCCGGCGCGCCGGCAAGACCAAGCGATTGGACGCCGGCGCGGTCCCATTCGCCATCGGTGGCCCCGCCGTGAGGGTAGCGATCGCCCACGACGCACTCAATGTGAGCAGTTCGAAGACGATAGGTGTGACGGTCGAAGCGCCAGCGCATCTTCGGATCCGGATCGAGATACGTGCCGCCGCCGGGATCAGAGTCGACCGAGTCGTCTTTGCCGTCTTCAACGGCCGCAAGTCGCAACAGTGCCAGCGGTAAGCGCTGTCCCAGGCGGCAGAGGTCCGAGCCCGGCCAGTCCATGAAACAGCCGCGGTCGCCGGTGAAACGCTCAAGCGCCGTGTCTGCCACGACATGCGCCAGTTCACGCCAGCGCGGATCCTGCTCAGCATGCCACAACTCGATCATTGCCTGCAGGATGTAGGCGGCGCTTTCGCCGCCCTGCAGAGCGAAATCGAAGCCGTCGTCCGCGCCCAGGAGATCGAGGATTCGGTCAATGGTCGGGCGAAGTTCGGCGTGGCGCGTTCGGCGCCAGGCGATAGCATAGCCGTAGAGCAACGCCGGCAGTGCGGGATTGCGCACGTCGTTCGTCCCGCGCGGTCCATACGCCGAGAGTTCCAGCGCCGGCCGCCCCATTCGGTCGATGCGCGATCCATCAGTCAGCCAACGGCGTATGAAGAAGCCGTTGGCCTCTTCGTCGAACATATAGCGTCCGAAGGCGAGCAGATCCCCGAGCGCCGTCTGGGTCAGAAGCTCACCGTCGTCGCCCATCCGTTCACCCAGTCTCAAGGCGATACTGGCACAGTACGTGTAGCGACTGATGCAGTGGCCTTCGAGCAGTGGAGGCCGTTTGCCGCGGGTGTAGGATGTCGCAACGAGGCCCGTGTTGGGGTCGCGTGCGTCGTCGAAGTTCTTGATCATACCCAGCGCGTGACCCAGCCAGTCGCGGCGTCCGGTCCTTTGCCACATCAGCACGGCGCCGGTCGCCAGGTCGAGCGCGGACGTCATGAACTGGCAACCGTCGTACCCACGCAGAAGGTGTTCCCGAAACCAGCCTGACATGGCGCCGAACATGTCGCCGTGGCGGCTGAACGAGTACGAGCCGTCGTCCCGGACATGCTCGCGCCAGAAACCCTCGATGAAGCGCGTGGTGCCACGCGCATCCGTCCCCCACATCATGTCGAACGGCGGCTGGTGCGCTTTGAGTTCATGCTGGGCCCACATGCCGGGGCAGCCCAGGTTCGACGGCAAACCGGTGGCTAGGTCGACGGCCGCGTGGCCACCCCACGGTAGCAGGCCCGTGTGCGGCCACTGGTAGCGGCTGAGCAGGAAGCGCAGTGACTCGTCGGCTGCCTGGCGATAACGTTCGTCGTCGGTCAGGCGCGTCAGACTGGCCAGGCCGCGGAACAGCGGGCCTTGAATCGCCGCGTTGCAGAGAATCTCGCCGGTGTATTCGGCGAAGCGTGACGGCCAGTCGCCGCCATCGATCCGCAACGCGTTGGGCAACAGGGGGGTGTCGATGGACACCTTCCGGTCGTGGATACTCGGACTGTGGGAGAGGATGCCGTCGTAGAACCGGCGCACCGCGCTTACGTACTTCTTACTCATCTGGCCATCTCCAAGCTCTAGCGGTGGCGGGCACGAATTCTGGGCCCTGCGCGGAGGGACGGCCTCCTAACGCGACAACAGTTCTGCCTGCTTCTGCAGGGCCGGCAGGTAGTCCAGGTTCCTCAACACGTCCTGGTGCAGCACGACCTCAATGACCGACATCACCCCAACGGGCCGTCCCATTTTCTCCACCAATGCTGCGATCCGCCGCGTTCCGTGCGCGTTGCAGAAGCTGTCTGACGCGACTTTCTTCTCTCTTGCATCCTGAACCAGCTTGTAGGCATCGGCCGGCGCAATCGGTGCCAGAACTCCGTGACCTACGTGTCTCCGACACTGGGAGCCGACAAGTTCTCCGCCTTTCCCGGCGAAGTGCGCGCGACCCAGTAGCCGGACTGCCTCCAGCTGTTCCTCAAAGCCCAGTACTGTGCCGATACTGACCTTGGCCGATATCTTGCATTCGGGCGGGGATTCCCGCTCCCGCAACACCATGCCGTCTCCCTCTGCTTCAAACCACTCAACGGTTCGCGTGGTCAGCTCACAGAGCTCATGCATTGCCGCCCGGCGTTTCTGGTCAAACATCGGGTCCTCGTCGGTCTTCGCTGCAATGCGTACACTGCTGACGTAAGCGCGGGTTACGGGATTCCGCCATACAGCGCCAATACTCCTCAGCGTCTCGAGGTAGCGCAGAACGGATGATTTGGGTGCGCCCACTTCACGGACGATGTCCTGGATCCGGTATTCAGCACCATCATGCATAAATCCGAGTATCTTGAAGGCATGGACAATTGCCGGCGCCGGACTGTTTGTTTTGCTCTTGTCCATTCTCGTCTCTTCTTTCCGGTTTCGCTCTGTCGATTTCTGTCCGGGGACCGGCAGTGCGACACGGACCGTATACGGACCTCACGGTTCCCAAGCTAGCCCGGTGGTGGGCGAAGAGCAAGCTAAGTGGAATGGAATAGTCGGCTGTGTGGCTGCACTGGCAAGGACGTGCCGCCCGCAGTCCGGGGGCTGCAGGCAGATGTGCACGGCGTCTCCTGGGCACGTATCTGTAGAGCCTGATGGCGGTGGTCGGTGGTCGCCGTACCGACGAGGTGGTGTGCGTCTGGCACGCATGCAGCGTGGCGCGTTCGAGGTAGGTCGGGGGCCGATGGATCCGGCGGGCTTCGCTCAACGCCTACGCGCTGGATGCGAGCCCCCTCAAATGCTCTTGGAGGTCCGAGATCGGGCAGCGGCACATGCGGTGTTCGTAGGGGAACCGTGCCGTGCTGCGGAACTCCCGGGCGTTCCGCGCATGGAAACCGCCGCGGCGATTCATGAATTGCCCCCACCAGCCGGTGTGGTTCCCCGGCGCCCCCGGCAGGGACGTGTCGGTCCACGACGGAGGAAAGAGCTTGGCGAAAGGCGGCAGACTGTTGAGCCACGTGGCGCACTGTACGCAGGCCACGTCCGGCCTCTCCTGCGCCGCGCACGCCGCAATTTCCTGCAGGCTTCGGGCCATCTCGGGAACATGCTGGAAGGGCGAATCCGGCTGGTACGCATTGCGCACGTGCAGCGTCAGGTGGTCAGCCGAGTCCGGTTCGGCGTAGAACGATCGGTATTCGTACTTGAAACACCCGAAGGAGCCCGCCACCCACCGCGTCGTTTCGGCCGCGTCGTGCTCGAAGCAGGGGGTGAGATGGGGCCAGAGAAGCGCCAGTCCCTCGTCTTCGATCGCCTTGCTCGTAGTGTCGGCGCTGTGGCCCCCGTACAGCGCCCCCAACTCGTCCAGCACGCGGCACCAGCCCGCCGTATCCTCGGGGTTGACGTGGTCCCGATTCCCGCCGAACACGGTCAACTCGCGGATGCCCACGCGTGTCGCGGCCGCGGTCTCGAAGTCCAGCCCGTCGTGTTTCTGCAGCCGCCAAGCGTACCACAGCTTGAGCTTTGTCACTTCCCGAACGAACTCGCGCCGGGACTCGACGGCAGCATTATCCAACATCGATGTCGTTTCCTCGTTGATGTACCAGAACATGGACCGTTCTCGGAGAGCAGCACGCAGCCATCGGCGCGTTCCCGTGGGCTATCGCCGGTTCAGGATGGCCTCGCCGACGATACGCGCCCGAGCCTCCCTCGGCCCCATTGCGGGGAGGCAGGCCGTGGCGATCCGGCGCCGCGGTCAGCCCCGGGAAGACGCCGACAAGACTGATGATCACGGCGAGTGCGCTTGGGCCATGGTGTGTCATCGACCCGGAACATATAGGCGGACCAGCACATGGCAATGGCCGCAAGCACGCGTCCAAGGAGATGAAGGCGAGGCCTGCGCGAAGTAGTGATTCCCGAGGCGACCAGTCGGACGTCGGTGCAGCACCGGCACTGTGATAGTGTATCCCGTGTTGCGCGTCCCCCTCGCTTTGCTACGTCGAGTCAGGCGGCACGCCGTGCCGAGTCTCGAGACGATGGCCGGATGTTGTGTCGTGCTGTGCCGCGGTTCTGTTGCGTGGCATGTCGGCAGCTCTTGGCGTCTCATCGCACCTCAGTTCCTGTTCAGCCAGTTTGGGCAGCTTGACAAACGGCCAGTGAAACTCGACTTTGGCCGGTGGAAACGAACTGCCGGCGGTCCACAAGCCTCCTCGAATGACCCGCATGACACGTCAAGCAACAAGCAGGATGGACGATGTTCTGAGGAAATGGCCGGAGCGCGCGATTCTTGAGGCGATACACCTTGCCCATGGGAACTGCTCACTTGGGTCACGTTCACTGACCCTGACGTGGCTACTGCATATGAGGAGACCGGATTGTGACGCGAAAAGAGCGCCTGCATCGCTGCTACTTCAACCAGGAAATCGACCGGCCTGCCGTTTACTCACGCACAGGTTTCCCCGCCGATGATCCCACCTATGACAGGCTCAGATCACTGTTCCGGGAGAGGACGGAGCTCAAGGGAGGCTGGCGAGGATTCCGCTTCAGCGCGGCCGGTTCATCGAGCCGAGCGGTCGAACCCCATTCGGAGGATTTCGAGCGCCACACGACGACGTTGCACACACCGGCCGGAGACCTTCGGGCTTCCCATATGGTCAGCCTGAAGGGACTCCCAGGGTTGCAGGAGACATACTACATCACGTGCAGGCAGGACGCCGAAACCTATCTGTCGCTACCGATTCCCGAGGTGCTCGGGGACGATGGTAGGTTTGCTGAGACGTGTGCCCGGATAGGGGATGCAGGAATCGTCGAGGTGAGTCTCGGAGCAAATCCCGGGGGCACAGTCGCTCAGCTCTGCGGCTCAGAGACGTTCGCGATCATGTCGATCACGGACCGCGACATCCTCCACGAGCTGTGCGAACGCTGGACCGAAGCCATCCTGAGGACCGTCCGGCACGCTGCCGAGCGCGGCTATGGGCCGTATTTCTGCATGGCCGGGGAGGAGTACATCCTGCCGCCTCTCCACGGCAGGCAGGATTTCATCGATTTCAATGCGCAATATGACCGGCGTATCATCGACCTCATCCACGACATCGGCGGTCGTATCCACATCCATTCTCACGGGAGCATCAGCTCTGTGCTTCAGGACTTTGTGGACATGGGAACGGATGTTCTGCACCCGTTCGAGCCCCCACCCCTCGGCGACATTACCGCCGCCGATGCCAAGGCCGTGTGCCGGGGGAAAGTGTGCCTCGAAGGCAACATTCAGATTCATCACATGTACGAACACACTCCTGCGCAGGTCCGCGCCGAGACCGAGGCCCTCATCGCCGATGTTTTCGATGATCAAGGGGGCCTCATCGTCTGCCCCAGTGCATCCCCGTTCATCCGGGGCGAAGGGGCAACCTGCTATCCGCAATATGCCGCCATGGTGGATGCTGTCTTGAGCCGCTAGTGCCCCACGTGTGCGAGGGCCCGGAGTACGGTGTCCAGCACATCGTTGAGATGGCTACCCAGATCTTCGGCCAGGAAGCGAAGAACGCAATAGCCCTTCTCCTGGAGTAGGTAGTCTTTTTGCCGATCACGGCGATAGGCCTCCAAGTCACCGAAATGATGGGAGCCGTCCAGCTCAATCACCACCTGTGACTCCGTGTCCAGGAAGTCCACTTCCATGCTGCCCTGGGCACGGAATGGGATGGAGAGCCGGGCATTGAGAACAAAGCGGCCCCGAGCCTGTGGCAAGCTCTCGAGTCGCCTGAACAGAAAGGCCTCACTGGCACTGCGAGCACGGTCGGCTCCCTGTCTGTTGGTCAAGGGTTCGATGGTTGTGACCTGAACGAAGAGTTCCGCCAACGGCACGTCGACACCATCCCGGATCAAGCGCTGCACACTGGCTGCGTAGGTTTGTTTCCATTTCTCCTCGATCGGGAGCGGCACATCGGGCGGCCAACCCGGTATCGCGCTGGCCGGTAGGAGGATTGAGTAGTCCTGTTGGCGGTACGCTTTGCAGCGTCGGTCGAACATCCTTGCGAATACGGGGACATTGAGATCAGCGTAGTCAAACACTCGGACGAGTTCCTTTCCCTGCTGCGTCCGATGCAACCGCCCGACATATTGAGCGACGGTTCCTTTCCATGAGACCGGCAGAGTCAGGAACATGGTGTCCAGACCCGGCGCGTCAAAGCCCTCTCCGACGAAACGTCCCGTCGCAACGACGGCTCTACGCCGGTCGCTCTGCTCGTTGTCGGTCTCCGCAACCCCGGCCATGGCCTCACGCAGCTCTCTCTTCGCCATGCTCCCGCAGAGACGGATCACCTCAATGTCGCGTTCATGCAGGCGATTTCCCAGCTCTTCGAGGTGCTCTGGCCTTTCCGTCAGAATCAGCGGGAAAGAGCCTGCGGACACCGCAATTTCGACATCGTCGGTGATCATTTCGTTGCGTCGCGTGTTGTGGGCCAGTCGGTCAATCAGCTGTGCGAAGTCCGCCCGGGCGCCTTCTCCCTCACTACCGCTGCTAGCGACGAAACGTGTGGGCCGCACGATGACCTGTTTGGTCAGTCCTTTGGTGCCCCCGTGTTGACGCGCGGTGACTTGGTGCCTGAGCGGGCCGCACTGCATGAAAATGATGGGGTGGTGCCCGTCCTTGCGGGTTACCGTTGCCGACAGCCCGAGGACGTACTTGGCCTTCGCGCGGCGGACAGCCAGTTCGAAATTGCGTGCGGACACGTGATGGCACTCGTCGACGATGACATGCCCATAGTCTGCAATTCGGTCGTTCACGACCCCTTCGCGGACCATGCTTTGGAGCAGAGCGATGTCCACCCTCCCTTTGAGTTTGCGGCGACTTCCACCGAGCCTGCCAATGTCCTTGTCGTCGAGATCAAGGAACGTGGTCAGGCGTTCCACCCACTGCGTCATCAGTTGTCGGCGGTGCACGAGGACCAATGTGTTGACGCCTCGTTCCGCGATCATCGCTGCCGCCAGGACCGTTTTTCCGAAAGCGGTCGTGGCGGCCAGAACACCGATGTCATGGGGGAGCAATGCGTCCACGGCTTCTCGTTGGTCGTCGCGCAGTTCCCCGTGGAACGAAACATCGATGGGTTTCCCTTTGTTCCGTTTGTCCCGAACACGGAGCCTGATGCCGTTATCCCGAAGCGACTCCCTCAGTGCGCCTAAGCAACCACGGGGCAGGGCGATGTGTTCGGGGAACTCCTCGGCGCAGGCAATGATCCGCGGCTTGGTGTAGGTCGGCAACCGCATGGCTTGGGCCCGGTAGAACTCCGGATTCTGGAAAGCAGCAAGACGTACGAGATGGTTGCGCAGGGGTGCCCCCAGGTGCGCTTTGGGCACATATACCTGGTCACTCAGTGTTGCTGCGATGGCTTCGGGGAGAGACCCGGCCAACCGCTTGTCCGACTTCCGCGAGGGGGTGAGAGTCCACGGCTGACGCGTGTTCTCCGCTTCATCCGGCACGGCTCGGACACCGACGATGCGACCCGCCCTGGTTGCCTGTCCGACGATCGATCGCACGTCTGCAGTGACGAGGCGACGCACACCTGAAAGGAACGCCCACTGATCATCGTATGGACGTAGGGACGGGTCGATGAACACGCTGTTGCCGGATTCCCGGGCGCCCCCTTGCAGAGGCAGCGCGATGAGATTCCCGAAACCGCCTCTGGGCAGTGTATCCTGGTTTGGGAATAGGCGGTCATACGAGGTGAAGCCGAGCTCCGGCCTCCGTTCCATGGTCGCAGTGAGAAGGTGCGTGCCCAGCTTCCTGGCCAGGGATGCCGGAATCGCTTCCTGGGAAAACAGCCAGAGGTGGGCTCCATTCCCCGAACGCGAGCGTTCGACGGCCAAAGGGAGCCCCAGCCTCCGGCATGTGTCGAGAAGAGCCCGTGTGTCGTCTTGCCAGCCATTCCCGTCCAGATCGATGGCCAGGAAGGAACACGTTTCGTCCAGGAGCATGGGGTACGTGCCCATCACGAATGGACTTCCCGCAGCATCCCGTCCAACAAGGTGCGTGTGCACGATTTCATCGGACATCGGCACGAGTTGACGGAAAGCGCAGTGACCGCACTTGATACGCGGTTTCTCGCAGATTCCCCGGACCCACTCATTGGCGCAGACCGGGGAATACCCACTACGGCCTGTTCGGCGACTCTCGAACCGGCGTGCAAACACGTCCTCTCGTCCCCGGAAGAGTGACCGAAAGAGGGCGACTTTGGCTTCCGGGCTAGAGTGCTGGTGCACCATTGCGCTTCCTCCATGCCTCCAGAGAGGGATCTCTGTGGGTGCTGAAGATAAGCTATCATCTATATGCGCAAAAGGCGAATCCTGCCAGGAGAATACCGGGAGAAAGGAAAGGCCTTCTTTCGCCATCCGATCGATACGTGGCGTTTTGATCTTCGGCGCCCCCTCTCTGACCTCTCCCGGCGGCGCACATCAGCAAGGCGGGATCCGGGACAAGGTTGACAGGGGTGACCTCATTGACCCTATGGACGCACGCCGCCAAATCTGCCCAGGTCCTCTCCTGTCTGGCCAATTGGACATGTCTCCGTTGGCCTGGGAAGCGGGATTAGGAGTCTTCATGCCGAATTGGCCGAGACCCTATGTTCAGCTCCCAAATCTCTCCATTTCACCAGCCCCCCTCACTTTTTCGCCGGCCAGGGCGGGGTCCAGACTGGCCAGTCGTCGGTGCGGAACGGGTAGGCGGCAAAGCCTCCCTTATTGTAGAGATTGCACAACGGGAACTTGGCCCAGGCGTAGCGCACGGCGACCGGCTCGGGCACCGCGGGGCAGGTGACGACGACGGTGTCGGCCCCCCGCACTTCCGCTTTGGCTCGGAAGAAGCTCTTGTCCCTATCAGCCAACTCAAAGCCGACGAGTTCGTCCGCGGTCAGTCCGTGCCCGTCCAGCGTGACGGTACGGGCTTCCAGTCCCGCCCCCACCGATTCAAAGGTCAGGATCGCCTTGCTGCCTTCCGCTTTCCACGACTTCAGTACGGGCCCGTGACAGACGCCCGGCTTGCCGTAGACTTTCGCCAGAGCCATGGCGGCGAAACGCTCGGCGGGGATATCCTTGTAGCGGGGGTGGATGTCTTTGCGTTCACCGCCGTCGGTGATGGTGATGGTCCAGGCATTGCCCGCGGCCGCGGCGCCTTTGGCCAAGGCCACGCCGAACCGGCAACGCGGGTTGTCATGCGGCGTGGGCGATGGCTCGCCCAGCGGCGCCAGTTCACTCAGGAAGAACGGCAAGTCCGGCTGCTTCCAGAGCTCGCGCCAGGCGCCGATCAGACCGCTCACCTGATCGGCATAGCGGGAGAAGCCCCAAACGTTGCCCTCGCCTTGGTACCAGAGCGCGCCTTTGATAGCGTAGGGGACCAGTGGCGCGATCATACCGTTGAAAAGTCGCCCGGGGCCGTTGTAGCTGTCCGGCCCGCGTGGGGCGCGGGGCGCCCTGATTCCGTTCTCGCCGCGCTTCGCCCGGTTCTTGTTCTCGGCGGCGAGGGCCTGCTTTGTCGGGAACCGGCGATTGAACTCGGCCAACTCCTTGTCGTAGCGTGCCTTGGCGTCGGGGTACTCGGCTGCAGCTTCGCGGTACTCTTTCATGTAGAACTCGCACGACGGGCTGGTCTCCACGATCTCGCCCGGAATCCAGTTCTCTATCCAGGTTCCGCCGCGCGGGCCATTGATGATGCCAACCGGAACGCCGAGCTCGCGCTGGAGCCGATCGCCGAACATGCAACCGATGGCCGAGAAGCCGTGTGCGGACGTCGCGTCCGCCGCCTGCCAGGTGCATGCGACGTTGCTCAACGGCTCTGCCGGCCAGCTCGGCGGCACCGTGGCCAGGCGCAAGAGCGGGTTGTCGAGCTCATCCAGGAACTTCTTGACCGGCGGATGCTTGGCGCAATAGCCCATGTGAAGCGCCATGTTCGATTGCCCCGAGCAAAGCCAGACGTCGCCGACGAGCACGTTCTTGATTGCCGATTGCTGATTGCCGATTCCCGATTGAGGGTCTGCGGGCGAGAAGGTGCAGACCAGCGTCTGAGGCGTGGCATTGGCCGGCATGGGTTTGAGCGTCACGCGCCAGGCGCCGTCCGCATCGGCGGTGGCCGTCGTCGTCTGACCGGCAAGTTCGACTTTGACTTGGGCGCCGGGTTTCGCCTGTCCCCACACCGGCACAGGCACGTCGCGTTGGAGCACGGCGTTGTCACCGAACACGCCGGCCAGGCGGAGTTCTCCCGGGGCTCTTACCACAAGCCGAATGTCATCCACCCAGGCCTCGCCGGGGCCGTAGGAGATCACTCTGACGTTCATACTTCCGCACTTGTGGTCCGCCGAGCCCTTCAACGTCACCTTGCGCCAGTCGGCTGTGCCCCCAACGAAGTCGCTCTGCTCAACACGCAACCGCTTACCATCAGCCCCGAGATACTCGACCGCCGCGTACAAGCTCCCTGTTCCCTTCTTCCCCCAAGCAGCCATCCGGGGCCTGCAGTAAAAGGACAGCTCCCATTTGTACTCTTCGCCTTCGGGAATGTTGAGATCGGGGACGTTGTAGGTCGGTCCGGGGAAGCCGTAGTCGCCCAACCCACTCTCTGCCGCTACGAAACCGGATGCCTTACCGGTGCGTCTGGTCTCAGTGTCCTGTTTGAAGGAGTACCCCGGCCCGCCGAACACACGCCACCCGCCAGGCAGCTCCTCGTCCTCGAACCCGAGCCTGACGTCATGGACGATCTGCTCAGCGGACGCGCGATTGACAATCGCGGCGACGATCATGAGGGCACAACAGAGGACCGTCCTCCTGCCACGCATTATTCGTTCTCCCATCATTTGGCAGTCGCTCAACTCTCTATTCATTCCAACAGGAAATTGTGTTGCTGACATCTGCGATGAACAGCTTGCCGTTGGCTGCGGCTACGCCGTCAAACACCGGAGGGTGGTCCATGGGAGTCTCGAGAATCGCTTTGCCGTCCGTCTTGTCAATGACCATCAACACCCCTTGGGTGCGGTCTTCGTATTTGGCGAGTGGATCATTGGTATCGAACTCACTGGGAGAGCCGGCCACCACCAGGCAGTTGCGGGTCACCGCCATCGCCTTGCCTCTGATCGCCGCTATCGTCTCCCACAGTGCCGGTTTCAGCCGGGTTCTGAAGCCGCCGCCAAGTTCGCGAAATGGCCCGGGCTTCCGCGGCTCATTGTCATTGGCATCGGCAAACAGGACATTCCCCTCTTCACTGCTGTCGGCGGGGGAGCGGCTCAGGTTCATTCGAGGCCATACTCCCGGCCTCTTGTTCGGCTTCTGTCCTCTTTCGTCGTTTGCCGGAAGATGATCGAAGATCTTGATGCCATAGGTGCGGTCGTCGTCAAAGACGAGTATCTGGCCTGCTTTCGGCGCCCTTGTCGCGTAGTGGGCTCCCGGCCATGAGCGCCAATACGTCCACTGACTGCGGTTGTGAAGTGACGTATCGAGGAACCCCGACGACACCCCCAAATGCAATGGCATTTCTGCTTGCCCGGCACGACTTACCAAGTTCGCCCTAATCGGCTTCAAGCGCAGGTCAAGCTGGTTTTGTCCCATGTAGAGGTAGCGGCCGTCCGAGACCAGCAGGTCTGTGTGGGCCCCGCGGTTGATGCTGTGTGTCGTGAAGTGTTCCTTGTTCTCCTCAGTCTGGACGTCGTAGAACGTGTTTTGAAGAACGGTTTTTCCACTCTTGGCGTCGAGTGCCCAGCAGGAAATGCCCCCGTCCAGGAAGGTCGAGCGCCCAGCCGTGCAGTACACGTTGCCGTCCTGGACCAGCACGCTGCCATGCACGGGCCATACTGATTCCGTTCTCTCATAGCTGGTGATAAGACACCGGGACGGAGCGGCAAGGAACTTCCAGACCAGCGCTCCGTCCTCGCTGTCGAGGCAATAGACATAGCCGTTCCGGCAACCGAAATACAGATATCCGTCGGACCAGGTCGGCGCCGAGTCAATACGCCCGTCGGCCACGAAAGACCACTGCTTCCGACCGCTGGCTTCGTCCAGAGCATGCAGCAGACAGCTGTCCTTTTCGGCAAGAAAGACACTTCCTCCGGCGATGACTGGCGGGCTGATGTCGGCGGCAAACGCGACCTTCCACTTCTGGCGCAGTGTCGCCGGCAGCCGGGTTTGAGCATGTCCACTGCGACTGGCGTCATGGCGGTACATGGGCCAGTCCCCATCTCCGGCTTTCAGTCCCTTATCCACATAGGGACGTTCTGCCGCCAGGACACGATTTCCTGCATACGGCTTCGGTCGATATACGCTCGTTTTGCCGGCCAGTGCATGGAAGCCCTTGAGCATGACACCGGGATTACAGAAACAGGCATGGGGAGGCACATAGGTGAGACCGTTGGCCGGGACAACGCCAACCCGACAGGCTCCTCTGAGCCAGTCATTCCTGACAGGTGCAACACCCGGGGTATAGGAGAAATACTCGATGCCGCGCTTGCTGCCCATCAAGTAACGGACGGTCGCTTTGCGGTTGTGGCAGCGATGGTGATGACCGCCCGTTGAATCGACAATCATCTCATGGACTTTCTTGCCCGACTTGAGCTCAAAACCGACGCCGCTGACCGAAGCCCAAACAATGCCGTTGACAATGAACAGCTCCCGCGGGGACACGAAATAGAGACGTTGGCTCTTCGCCGAACACTGACGCCATAGGAACCCCCCGTTCTGCGCATCGAAAGCGGCAATGTCATAGTCGCTGTTTTTCGCTCCCGGAAAAGCAATCACGACAACCTCGTCGTGCAAGACGAGCCGTATTCCCATCATCCGTTTTCTCGCCCTGAAATCCGTGCCGGAATCGCGTCCGAGATTGGCGAGTTCGTATCTCCACAGCACGTCGCCTCTCTTGATGTCGACAGCCAGCAGATGCCCACTGTCAATCATCACAATCCGGCGACCGTCGAAGGCCACCTGGCCGGGGATGGTCGAATGCTCCTTTTGCCAGACGGTACGACTTACCTCAACGTCAATGACCGTCAGCTTGTTACCACTGCAACCGATCAGGTATGGCTTCTTCAGGAGAACCTGGCTGGTGCCGGCAGTGTCCGCAAATCTTGTGATTTCCTCCCCCGTCTCAGCATCGAATGACGCGACTGCCCGATCTGGGCCGATGGAGACATAGAGGCATTTCTCATCGGCTACCATCCGCAGGTTTTCGTTCACATTGTAACGAAGCCAGTAGACTGGGCCTTTGGTCCAACTGGGAATGCGCTTGCGCCAGAGCAGAAGGCCGCTCTGCGCGTCTCTGGCCGTCAGTGCCCATTTCTCCGGCAAACGGCTATCCACGACGCCGCGCGGGCCGAGATCCTCAACATAGAACAGACGTCCCGCAGCCGTTATGACGCCAATAACACTCGGCGTAATCTCATGGCTGCGGCCCCACATAGGAGACGCTGTCCACTCGCAGTGTCGAGGCGGTTCCACCAGCTCATCATTGGAAACCGCATTGTTGTCCGGACCGTGCAGAAAGTGATTCCACTGATCCATCTCCGCCGGCCACTGCTTCGTCAGCTGCTCCCAGCTATCACCGTTGGAGATGAATACTTGGCCACCCGGAGTGACGACACGCAGCATCTCCTCCCTGGTGAGTCCGTAGCCGCTCTTGACGATCAAGATCCTGACCAGGTTGCTCCGATACGGAAGTTCCTCCGGTGAATAGAGGCGTTGCAGCGAAACTGAACCGTACCTCTTCTCGGTAAGAATCTGCTTCCGTCCCCGATCGACCTTCCGGGGGTCCATGTCCAAACCCTGCACAATCAGGTTGCCCCGAGCATAGGAAGTCAGTGCTATCGGGTCATCAACCCCCACTTGAACGATCAACCCTCCACTCAGCCTGTGTCTCCTGATGTGCTCGAGCACCTGTTGCGAAGCCAATGCTTGTAAGGACATCGCAGCAAGCAGAATGAAACATGGTAGAGGAGTTCTTTTCAGCATGTGCCTGTTTCCTCGCAAGTAACCTCTCCGTTCGGCGCAACGGTGATCGCTGACGTGCCGGATGCCAGGCGTAGACCTGTCTTTGCACAGTCGTCTCCGATTGCTATGCCGGGCAGGCCTTTGGGGAGCGCAAACGTGGCCGTGACGCCTTTGGGTATCACCAGCTCGAACCGGTAGCTGCCCGCCTCGTCTCGATGCCAATTGGACTGCGCCTCGCCGGCCGGTGTGACGACGGTGGCGGCGACGCTCGGCAACGCCGTCGGCACGTGGGGAGTGATGGCGATTTCGCGGAAGCCGGCCGTGGTGGGCCTGATGCCGGCCAGGTACTGGTAGAGCCAGGCGTCGATGCTGCCGAACATGTGGTGTGAGAACGAGCGCCGGTCCAGTTCCCAGGCCTCTTCCAGTGACACGCCGCCGTTCGCGAACCAGTGCCCCCAGGACGGATACTCCTCGCTTGTCAGGAGTGCGTAAGCCACGTCCACCTCATCGTTATCGGCCAGGACCTCCAAGAGGAAGCGTGTGCCGAGAATGCCGGTATTCAGGCTGGGTCTGCCCGCCTCGCAGAGCGCGGATTTCAGCCGGGTAAAGACAGCGGAGTGGTGCGCATCGGGGACGAGGCCAAATGCGAGAGGCTGGATGCTGGATGTCTGACGGTATTCGGTCTCCGTACCGGTCTCGTAGCCGTCCTTGGCCGAGTTCAGGAAGCGCTTGTTGAACGCCTCGCGGATCTCGGCTTTCAGGGCCCGGCAGCGGTCCCGGCACGGCTCGTCCCCCAGCAGGCCCGCGCAGTTCTCCAGGATCTCGTTGAGCCTGTAGTACCAGGCCGTGGAGCTGATGGCCGGTCCCTCGCTCGGCGGCCCGCCCGGCGGCAGCCAGTCGCCTAACCCGACCTCGACGATATGCTCGTTCGCCACGCTGTCGAGATAGGTCAAGTACTGTTGCATCGCGCCGTAGTTTTCCCGGACGATCTCGAGGTCACCGGTGAACAGATAGGTCTCCCACATCATCACGAAGAGAGCGGCATCCCAGGCCGGCACGGCACCGAGGACCGCGTGCCATTTGGCGTTGGGGTTGTCCGTCAGCCCCCAGCCGGACGTGGGCACAATGGGAGCAAGCTCGCCACTGGCCTCCTGCGAATCCCGCATGTCGGTGACGAATTTGCGGTAGAAACGCTCGATCTCGAAGTTGTACAGGCCCATGGTGGCGGTGAGCTGTGCGTCGCCGGTCCAGCCGTTCTTCTCATAGGTGGGCGTGTCGGTGACTGTGTGGTGCGCGTTGTTCAGAAGCGCGCGCCTGCTGGCGTGGTGGATCTTGTTGATCAGACCATTGCCGCAACTGAAGCTGCCTCGCGATTCCAGGTCTTGATGCAGATCCAGCGCCGTGACCTGATCGGCAGCGAATTCGCCCGTAAACCCCGTGATCTCCACGTAGCGGAAACCCTTGTAGGAGAAGCGCGCCTGCCAGACTTCTTCGCCACCACCACAGCAGATGTAATCGTCTTCCTGGAAGTACTCACCGGAGATATGATGATTGTGCTCCTTGGACACGCTCTGGCCATCACCGTGTCCCTCGGTGTAGGTAATGTGGATCCGCGTACCAGCCGGTTCGCTCACACGAATGCGGACATTGCCGGCGAGCATATCCGGAAACTCAAACACCACGCGGTCGTCGTCGGCAAAGACCGTTCGAGCCACGGGCAGTTCATCGACAATACGGATGGGCTCAAATTCTGCCGGCAGCAGTTCCCCTTTCGGCGGGTGGGTTTCGACAGCGTTTTCCCAACTGCTGTCGTCAAAGCCGGCGCTCAGCCAGCCTTCGGGTTCGAGGCGGGCATCAAAGCCCTCGCCCTCGTACATGGAATCACGGAAGATCGGGCCTTCGGTGCATTTCCAGCCGGTCGTGTCCAGGACTGAGGTCTTGCCTCCGGCGATGATTTCGCCTGCCAGCGTGAACCGGCACTGGTCCCGCCATGGGGCGTTCTCATACCCCCATACCGAGACTGTATCCATGTTGAACCGGCCGCGCCCCAGGTAGAGCGCAAGGATATTCTCGCCGTCCTTGAGCAGGGCACCAATATCGTAGGTGGAGTAGTGGACCCGTTTGTCGTAATCGGTGAAGGCGGGTTCCAGCTGACGGTCGCCAACACGCGTACCGTTGAGCCACAGCTCGTAGTGGCCGAGACCGCAGATGTCGAGAGTTGCGGACTCCGCAGCCCCGTCGACTGAAACGGTCTTACGGAATATGGGATTGCGGCGCGGCTGCGGCGGGTCATCCTGCCCCCATGGCGTGGTGACCCAGTACTGTCTGCCAAGAGTTGTCATTATTCGGGAACTCCCTGGAACGTGTCAGAATCCAGTTTCGTGATTGCGATGTGAGACTGGGCATCGTGATTGCGCACAATCTCCACGGCGTCGATCCGGTCCAGGCCGAGGAGGCCGGCCGTTGCGGTCTCCGCACCGTTGAAGGTCAGTGTGACCTGCTTCGCCGCCAGGTCTGCGGAGATCGCAATCCGGCTGATGAACATATGCCCATCGTAGGGGATGGGCGGGCGCCTGATGGACACTTTCGCGTCTGCAACCGCCTCGCCTCTGAGCCGGCATTGGGCGCCGTCCCAGACCATTTCGAGCTCGAGCCAGCGGTCGGCGCGGCTGTCGCCGAAACGGAGCGTCGCACACCGGTGTTTGGCACGGTCGTAATGGACCGTCGCCTGCAGTTCCAGACGCTTGAGGCACGGCTTGTCGAGCATACGCCGGGCTGAAAACGTGCCGGTTTTTGGCGCCGTCAGCAGATAGCCGTATGGCGTTGCCGTGAGCGTGGCCCCCTTGCTTACGCGGAAACGCTCCGGCGGACCGAGGGGAGTCGGAGGCGGAGGCGGCAACTTCGCGGGGATTGGCTTGTACGCGAGGGGCGCCGCGGCGGGATCGGGGCGCCCCGTGGGCCCCATCCAGTTTGGCGGGTTGCGCTCGATCAGCCACTGATCCGACCAGAACGCCTCAAAGCCCCTGGCATCCCAGAGCCAGTGCAGCCAGCCCCGGGCGTTCAGGTGCTCGGCCGTCTTCGCCTGGAAGTCTGCAAGCAGGCACATGCCTTTGGCGAGGTCATAGTCCACGGCATCACGAAACACGCCGATCTCGCCGATCACCATGGGCTTGTCCAAGCGCAGGCGGGACGCGTGTTTCTGCCCATCCCAATCCTGGTAGCCGGTGTAGGGCTGGTTCCACTTGGCCACGTAGAAGTGCGTGTCGAGGAAATCGCACACGTCCTGGATCGCGGCCAGGTCGAACGCGACGTGCTTGGCAGGCGGCGCCACCGGCAGGACCTCTGCGTCCTTCGCGAACCAGGCGCTGACGGAGACCAGTGCGTCGGGATCGACGTCCTTGACCATGGCCCGGATCTCGCGCACCCACCTGACGGCTACGGCGTTCGCCAACTGCCGACGCTCCCTGGGGGACGCCAGGTTGAAGATCCCGACGTCCGGGACAGTGAGCGTGCCCTCGCCCTGGTCGAACGGATCACCCCAGTGGTAGCTGATTTCGTTCTTCAGGTCGATTCCGGCGATAGCCGTGAGAAGAGCCGGATCCGCAGCCCGCACCCGCCGCAGCACATCCCCCCAGTACCGCCCGTAGGCGCGGACGAACCGCTCCGAGAAGTAGTGGTTATTGGTGCCCTGTATCTTTGGCTGGGCCTCGGGGAACTCAGCGGTTGCCGCGACGTAGGCATCCGGCACCCAGCCTGTGGTGAGGTAGGTGTAGACGCCGTGGGCGGCGCCGCGGCGGATGAAATCCACGACATTGGCCATGTACGCCTCGTTAAGCATGGCCGTGCCGTCAGTGGCGGCGACGTCCTTGCGCAGGAATACCCGCACCACGTTGTAGCCGGCCGCGTGCATCTCCCGGAACATCGCCTCGGTGTAGTCCTGGTCGTAGAGTTCCTCGAACGTCTTGTCGCCTGGGTACGTGATGAACCGACAGTGGTTCGTTCCGCGCCAGAGCACGGATTTGTCGGTGGCCGTGTTGTAGAACTCGCCGCGGCCGTCCTTGTCCTGGCGGACACCCAGACGCGGCACAGACGCCGTTCTATCGTTCTCCGCGGCAACGCACCTGGCCACAGCCAACATGGCGACTACGCGGCCAATCGCACTCAACAATGAAAGACGAGGCATCTGGGCGAGTTCCTTCCGGGTTATGTTCTTGTCACGCATGTCTCTGTTCCTTCCAGACCTAGAGGCAGCTCATCCCTGAGCGCTTTCCGAACCGGTTAGGGATAACCGGCCTCCAGTTGCCACAACCGTCCTTGGAGGCAGCTCATCCTTGAGCGCTCTCCCCGTCCCCCGGTACGACCAGGCGCGGCGGGATCCAACGGATCTGCGGCGTGTCCGGGAGTTGTCCAGTCAGGCGCTCGTGCAGCAGGTTGGCCAATTCACGACCCTCCCCGCGGTAGTCCTTGTCAATGGTCGCGGCCGGGGCATCGCAGGCCGCGACGTCGAACGCCTGCCACGTGTTGTCGTAACCGGCGAGCAGGACGTCCTTCCCGGGCCGGCGCCCGAGCTGGCGGCAGGCGGCGGCGGCGAACGGGAGCTGGCGGTCTTCCGTGAGCATGATGGCGTCCGCGGGGGCGTCGCCGGTCAGGAACGGCTTCAGTGCTCGGGCGTAGGTCCCGATCGCCTCCGAGCCCTCCAGCGACTGGGGCGCCGGGTCGAGAACCTGCAAGGGGTTCCGCAGCGCAGCCAGCCCGAGTTCACTGGCAGCGAGCTGGTAACCGCTGTCGCGCATGGGGACCCAATCCGTCGGACTAGGGGCATGCCAGGCCGGAAGAATGCGCCGACAGCCCTGTTCCGCAAGCCACGACATCAGCTTGAACACGCCATGGCACTGGTCACTCGCCACCCGGTCGAATTGCCCCACGCCGGGGTCATTGCCCACCGCGAGGACCGGGATGCCGCGCGCCCGCAGCGGAAGTACGGTCTCGGCCAGCATGCGGTGCGCCGTGTTCATCTCGGGATACAGTTCATCGCACACCACTCCCGCTGGCGGCGTCGATTCGATCGCCGTCAGAGTCTGCTGCAAACGCTCCAGACCGCTTACAAACAGAGCGTCGTAGCCATGCTCGCGAAGCTGCACCACCGCGTGCGTGTGGATGAGGTCGGGCAGGTACCTGTCGGGGGCGTTCGCAGGGGGCGCGGAACGGAACGAGTGGAGAAGGACCATGTTCCGCCATGGGGTCACGGCCGGCGGCGTCCCGTCCATTCCGAGGAAGAACCGTTTCCGCCCCACCAGCGAGATCACGCCTTCTTCCTCAAACTGCGCCAATACCGACCGCAGGATCCGGCGCGAAACCTGGGCGATCTCGCACAACTCGCGCTCCGGCTGCAACCGGTCTCCGGGGGCGTAGTCCTCCTCAAACGCGGCGAGTAATCGTCGCCTCGCTCGGTTCGCCTGCGTGCTGGCATTAACGCTCACTGACCGTCTCCAATTGCGCGCACTCTCACAGACCTTGGGGTACTAGGTCCGACGTGGTTCGGTTTGGTGCGTTATGGTTCGTATAGTAGCCGCGCGCGCTCCGCGCTGCAAGTCCGGGCAATGGTATTCGGCAATGCCTCAGTTACGCGGGGAATGACCGCAGAACTTGGACATTCTGTGTCCTCTCCACGAAACTGATCGCTCACGGCGTTCGTGAGCTCCACGGAGAAGGAAGAGGGGGATGCACTTCTTGTGGCTCCCATGCGTCCGTTCCCGGGAGGAGATGGCGCGTGACAACTATCGGATCTGGAGGTTTTCCCCCATCTTCTCCGGCATTGACGCTTACCCCGAACGCCATCGGACCGGTTTAGGTTTCGGAGGATAACCGGCCTCCAGCTGCCACGACCGTCTCTGGAGGGAGCTCACCCTTGAGCGCTCCCCGGACCGGTTCAGGAAAACCGGCCTCCAGGTGTCGCGACCATTTCTGGAGGCAGCTCATCCTTGAGCGCTCCCCGGACCGGTTAGGGATAACCGGCCTCCAGGTGTCTATTCCTGGTCCTGCGGAACTGGTCCAAACCCAGCCAGTACTTGCAGATGTTTGGCCGCCTGCGGTGGGTTTGTGCTCAGGAGGATCATCTCCAAGGCGGTTTCGTTGTCGAGACTCAGCGCAACGGTGCCCGGTTTGCGTGCCAAGGCCAGGTCAGAGAGCGGAACCCACTTCCCTTCCCGCAGTTCGCCGAGCTGGGCCTGGAGGCCCTGCATGTCGCTTGTGATACGTATGGTGCCCGGGTAGAAGCCCGTGACCAAGAGATGCTCGGACCGGCGCAGGTCTTTACCGTCGAGCGCGATCACGATGGCGTGGGTGTCGGTCTCCAGAACAGGCACGCCTTTGCGAGACACCGGCCCCTGTGCCTGCACTGCGAGCAGATCGCCGCCGGACGAGACATGGGCGAAGCCGGGCTTCATCGGCGCCAGCGCGAGGGTGAGGCCGGCCTCTCTCACGGTTACGGGCGTGACATCCTCGGACGTGAAAAACTTGGGCAGGCCCACGTGGAAGGGGTCGTGCGGTTTGGCCGCATGACGGTTGTACAGCACCCAGGCGTTGCCCTGCCGGGTCTTGACTCCGAAGCAATGAAGTTCGGGGGGCTGAGGTTTGAGTTCGTGCCCTTTCACGCCGGCCATCGCCAGGAACGCCGGGTACATGCCGCTGGCGGCAAGCAGCTTCTCATCGACCTCCAGGGGATCGGCGGTGAAGACCACACGCCCCTTGCCCAGGTTGTGGATCGCGGCGACGGGACGCCCGTTCTCGGCCACGGCCGCGGCCTTGGCGCCACGGAGGCGGAGCGAGAGTCGGTTACGGCCCTGATAAGCACGCAGGCCCGGGAGCAGGCCCGTGGAACGAATGGCGTCGCGGGCCTTGCCGAACTCATTGAGGCCCTTCTCGCCGGGTTCGTCGGCCTCCACGCCGCAAAGTGCGACCAGGCGCTGCGGATGACGCCGCTGCAGGTCGCCGGCATCGTAACAGAGGTCCCCGCTCAGGTAGAGGGACCCGCCTTCCCGGACGAAGCTCTCGAGGCACGTCATCGTCTCATCCGTGGGCAGATAGGGCAGCGGGAAGAGGAGGGTCTTGCACTCCGTCGGCAGCTCACCGAGGTTGGCTTCGTGGATCACGCCGAAATCGACGCGCTGGTTCATCATCTCATTGAGCGCCCGGTAGAGCGATTCGTTCAGAGGCCAGTAGCTCAGACGGTGGCCATCCGGGAGGAGAACGTAGACCTCGGGCGGCCGGTGGACAGGCCGGATGGACGCGGCCAGCAGGGCGGTCGCGCGGTAGACTTTGGCGATGTCCTTGGGGACGTGATCCTGTCGGAACGTGCCGTAGGCGAAAATGGCCTCCCAGGAATCGCGCCAGGTCCAATTGGCGATGAAGGCGCCGCCCAGTCCGAGGGCGTAGTGGCTGATAAACTGGTAGCGCGTGAACTGCTCTTCCTTGCTCTCGGAGTTGCCCCCGGGCGTCGGGTGCGACTTTGACCCGAACTCGCCGTTGGAGGCCGGTACCCCGCGGTATCGCATGTCGATCTCTTTGAACTGGGAGGGAAACCGGTGGAGTGGCCCGTAGAAGTGCCGATTCATCAGTTGCAGGCCGTCACTGGCCCGCAGAGGATCGGAGAAGCGGGATTGCGGGACCTCCTGGAGGAAGCCCACGGACGTGATCAGTTCGGGCTGGACGGCGCGCATTTCCTCCGAGAGGACTCGTGCCCACCTACCCAATTCCTGACTTGCTACGATTCTCAGATCATAGGACCTCAAGTCGCCCCACTCTTTGGACAATTCTCCCGACGTGACGTTCTCGTAAGGCGGCGCCCCCTTGTATTTCCGCTCCGCGAATCGCTTGAGCCGGGCGTTCTGCCGTGGCGTATCTGCGAACGCCAGCGACGGCTCGTTGCGGTGGTCCACGAGGAAGAGCGGAAGATCTCCGTACCGCTCAGCCAGAAAACGCGCCCGATCTCTCTCCTTGGCGAGATCCTCGGACTTCGGCGGGAAATTCCCTGTGCCTTCGTGGTACATCACCACGCCGTACTTGTGCGCCAGGTAGACCATCATGTCCCGGAATCTCGCCTCTTCCTTGTCGCCGCGGAGTTTCCAGCTCATAAAGGACCGGGAGAGGCGGACGCCGTAGTCCCGCATATCCCGGAAGTCCCGGGCGATGGTGAGGGGGGAGCAGGTCAGATAGGAGAGACTGGCCCAGAACTGCTGCGTCCCGGTGAGGAACATGGGACGCTCGCCAATCCTGAGGACGCTGTCGCGGAGCGTGAGCCGAGGCGCTGCCTTCAGCACGTCTTCTTTCCAGACTACGAAGCCATTCGTGTTTTCCCGGTCGATCTCCTCAGCCCCGTCGAGCAGCGCGGCTTCGATCTGGTAGAGGTCGCCATCGAACCGGTCCGGGCGCCAGGTGCACTGGACCGTCTCCGGGGATCCGGGAGCAACGGTGACTGCTCTCTGCTCCGTGAACACGATCGTGTCCGAATCGAGATCCCGGAGCGAGAATCTGACCGTGCATGAGCGCTCTTTCTCACCGAAGTTGGACACGTGGGTAGTCATGTGGATGGCCTCGCCCACCCTGTAGCAAGCCAAGTCGCTGGCCGTTTCGTGCAGGAAGACTGGGTTGCGCAGTCGCTTTGCGAGCCGGACAAAGCCCTGGCACAAGGCCGGGTTCTCGGGTGCGAACAGGTCCAGCGTATCCACTCCGAAGAAAGCCCAGGCGGAGCCCTTGTAGAGCCCCGTGTAGTTGAGCATGAGGCCGCCGGCTGGGCCGCGCGGTCTTCCGAAGCGGTCGCAAGACTGAAGCAGGGGCACGTATCGGCACTTCTCCTGGGTGGTGCAGTACCAATTGGCTCCGGTCACGCCCACGGCGGCCATGCCGCCCAGTTTCCCCTCGATGGCAGCGTCCGCGGCGAAGACGGTTTGGCCTTTGGCCGCACGCGCCCGGACCGCATGTTCCAGCGGGTAACCTGCGTCAAAAACACTGATCTGGTCCGGTTCGGTTTCGAGGAAGTCGTGATGCTTACCGTTGCGCGTATTCATGTAGGGCGGAATGGCGTAGACACGCAAGTCGTCGTACCAGGCGGTCCCGCGACCGTGAAGGATGAGCGACAGAGTTGCACGTTCTGCTCCATCGGGGACCTGGACTTGCCCACGCAGGGGCGTCCAAGGCGTCGCGCCCTTCCTGATGTCCGTCTGTCCCCAGGTGATGCGCTTGCCCTCCTTGTCGTGGAAGTTGACGGCCGCATAGGCTCCCGCGCCATCGCGAATTCCGTCGGTCTTCACGTATCCCTCAATACCCAGGAGTGCGCCAGGGGTGAGTGGCAGCAGCTCTGCGGTTAACGTGTACCACGTCACTGGGGCGTCCTCCTGCACCGCAATTCGCGCACAGCCGCCCCTGGTTCTGCCCTGGTCAGGGTCGAAGCCCATCTCCAGCCCTGGCACACCCTCGCGCCTTTCCCAGCCGGCCAGTCCGTCGTCGAAGGATGCGTTCTCGAGGAACTGCGCGTCGGGGCCGCCTGCATAAAGGTGGTCGAAGGCATAGCCGCCCATGGACACGAAACTGCCGCCGCGCCGGAGGAACCGTTGGAACGGCTTCCTCGCCGCGGCCGGAAACGACGGTCCGTAGGGCAGCACGACCACGTCCAGACGCTCCGGGTCGAGGACTGACACGGACGCGAGGTCCTGTGCGGCGAGCATCACCACGGGCACGCCGGCACCGCGGAGCAGGCGGGCCAGATGGTTCGGGTCGGAGGGATGGCCTTTGCGAGGCACATCAGGATCGCTGAAGATCCCCACCGCACGTTCACAGGTTTTCATGGTCGAGTTCCCCTTTCTCCAGGGCGTGATATCCACGCGCTGCACTTTCATGCCAAGCCACCTACTGTCGGGGCTCGTGCCCCGTTCCGCCGGCGAGAACAGTGGACACCGGAGGGCCACCTCGACCGCCTTCACCTCCAGGGCCCACGCAGGCACGGCTACCTCGATCACAGCCGATGCCTCTAGGGCGGACAGGACCCTAACTTGTCGGCCGTTCACGAGGACCTGGATCTCGTAGGGCGGTTCGAAGTGATTCGCAGGAACGCTCTGGGGCAGGATGAGGACGTCGTAGCCGTAGCCGGGTTCGACGGGGATCCGGATTGTGGCGGGTTGCTTGTCCTTCCCGGTCCAAGCCGACCCCCCGTCCGGCGTGTGCCAGCCCTTGACCAGGTACTTTCGAAAGGCAGGGCTTTCCGCCTGCAGGGGGATGCTGACCTCGTGTGTGAGGCCGGCCAAGGCGGTGCTGAAGAGAAGGGGCACGCCGGCAACCGCGCAGGCAATGGTTCTTGTCGCAAGACTGACAGTGGAACCCGACAGACATTTCATAGCCACAGTCACGCTTTGCCGATGAGGAGTTGGTCGATGAGGTTGGAGGTGTCCTCAAGAGACTTGTCGCGGCCCTCGCGCGTCGCCCAGCCGGAGAAACCGATCTCGATCAGGGCTGCGCGCACCTTGTCCCAATCCACGTCGCCATCACCGAGACGACAGAATCGGGTCTTCACGCCCCAGTCTTTGACGTCGAGCTTGACGATGCGCTTGCCCAGCGTCCGGATCCACTCCTCCGCCGGGGCGAATTTCTGCATGTTGCCTATGTCGAAATATGAGCCAACCCAAGGGCTGCTGAATGCATCGACGTAGTCTCGATGCTTCTCCGGCGATTCGCAGAAGCCGTTCCACACAGTCTCAATGAGGATTCGGACGCCTAAGCGACTGGCGAGTGGCAACACCGGTTTGACGACCTCGATGGAGCGATGCCAAACGTGGTCGTGAGTCTCGTTGGCGCCGGTCACCTTGCCGGGAACGAGCAATACGGACGAACCACCAAGCTTGTGCACGGCACGGATATCGTTCTCCAGGAGCTGCCGGCTCTTGGTCCGAACGGCCTCGTCCGGACTGCTAAGACGAGTCTTCCAATGCCAGCCGCAGACTTTGCCATGAATCATGATGCCGGTTTCGGCACTCGCCTGCCGGTAGGCCTCCGCCTTGGCCGGATTGCCGCTTTCGACGCCATCGAACCCGAGTTCCTTGAGTTTCTTGAATGCCGCCAGCGGCTCGCCTCCCATCCCCTTGAGTGCTTTGAAAATGCGCCCCTCCAGATTAGTGGGGGTACCAGGCTCTTTGGCTTGCAGTGGCAGGGCCGCGGCGCCGGCGGCCAGACTGAGCTTCAAAAGGCCACGCCGGGAGAAACTGTGGGACATCGGTATAGCTCCTTGGGTTCAACTGCGGCATACGGAACGTCTTTGGGAAGTAAACAACAACAGAGCTCTTTACATCTGTCAGCGATGGGGGCGGCTCACGTGTCGCGCCGTAGCTGGGGAGCGTAGGCGGATCCCTGAGCGCCCTTCGGACCCGGTTTGGGAAAACCGGCCTCCAGACGGGGTCCCCTGGAGGCAGCTCATCCCTGAGCGCCCGGACCCGGTTTGGGAAAACCGGCCTCCAGACGGGGTCCCCTGGAGGCAGCTCATCCCTGAGCGCCCGGAC
>JABHEG010000005.1 GCA_018676675.1 Lentisphaerota bacterium | reverse complement strand
TATTGATGAAGGCTGCACGCTACACCTACGCGTGCTTCGATGCCACAAGAGGGCAATACAACGACGCGTAGATCTTTCCACTTGAATGAGAGAAGGTTGCAGATCCCTCTTCCTGCATCCACAGTAAACTACCGCTAGCAGCGTGCCGGCGCCAACCCCACTCACATAGCCATCAGTCCGGACCTCCGCCCCCAGGCAATCGGTATCGATGTAGATTGTGGAACCCTCGATCCGGTAGGATGCCATCGGTCTCTTTCCTCTCTGGGCTTGCTGCCAAACTCTCGCCTGCGAGTGACTCCTCAAACGGGCATGACACGGCCGCCATGGACCCTGGTGCGAATTCAGGATCGGGTTGAGTGAAGCCGTCAGCAGACGTCTGATGGCTTGGCGGAGGCCGGGGACTACGGTCCGGTCATCAGGGAGGATAGACATCTGGTCGCGGTGACTGTGCGCAACGGTTGTCGAAGTGGGCTCGCCTATTCGTCGTCCACACGGCTCGCGATGTATATCTCGAGACGTTCCCTGTCCACGTCATTCATCTTCGAGAAGCGCAGACCAATGCGGTACTGCCGCTTGACGGGCTCGGTCCAGACGACATCGGCATTCGTCTTGATCGGCTTCTTCTGAGGGGGGAGAGTGAGGTTGAGCTTGAGGTTGGTCCCGACAGGGATATTCTCGACCGTGCTGATCCCGACGCCACTGCCGCTGATATCCACGATCGTGGCAGGGTCCATCTTCTTGAAGAATCCATCCCCCGGTTTCTTATACCACCCCACCATATGTGCCCGAAGCCGCAGGCGATGCCGCCGCAGTGCATCCATTCCCCGCCCCGTCTCCTCGATCTTGCGGATGGTCTCCATCACCTCAGCCCGGGAGAACGTGTCAGAAATGAGTGCCAGAGCCCCAAGACGCTTGGCTTTGGGCCAGAGCTCACGAGTGGTGTCATTGCAGTAGGCGATGACACGTGGAGGATGTGACAGGTCCAGGATCTCAATCAGAAGCCCAAGCACACCGCCCTTGCCATCCTGGGCTGTGTAGGGCGTGTCCAATGACAAAATCAGGACGTCAGGTTTGCTCCGCTCTATGGCCTGAACCACCTGGTCGCCCTTCCCCACAGACATGGCCAACTGGTAGCGCGTTCCCTCGTCAAAGACCTTTGAGAACCCATCGCGCTTGACGGCATCCGGTTCCACGAACATGACCTTCTTCGCCATAATGCCCTTCCCAATGCCTGTGAGCAACCGCAGCTTGAACCTAAACGTAGCTCTAATCTCGGCGGACATCAACTACTTTGGCGTTTCCACGCAGGGAACACCAGGGACATCCACATCACGCGTGCAAATCGGCCTCGCCGCTTGAGTAAACAAAAAGGGCTGAAGGCATCCCGTCCAGTGCATCCTGGAAACGGTGAAAAAACTCCTTGCCGGCGCCCTGAACGCCACCGAGTCCGAGCATGATCAGAGTCGCGTCGGAAGAACGCTCCTTCAAAACGTCTGCGAACGGCTTCTTGGAGACAACCACGTCGACCTCAGCCTCAATACGCGCCCCGCCCAGGATATCAGACAAGCCGCTACGTGCAGCCTCGCTTTGCTCTTCGGTCTGCACCAATCTGAGCAGACGCAGACGTGTCCGTTCCCAGTCATGGTTCAGCATCAACAGGTGAGCGAGTATGACCATGAGAGACCCATTTCGCTCCCCGCGCCACCAGCAGTCGATCCGCTTCCGTCCCGGCCCCGGAAGCATGCCATGGTCGACGTGCACCAACACGCTCATGCCGAGGTTCTGGATCGTCTCAATGTGGCGTACGCAAGGCCCCATTCGCTCCGGATCCTGGGGCCACCCGAGGAGAACAACGTTGGGCTTGATCGGCCCGATCGAGTAGGCCTGCAGGAAAATCGACAGATCCCGGTCGAAGTCATTTACCGCAATCACCTCAGGGAACACGTTGAGTTCGTGGTCGCTGATGAACTGAGTCAGACGTTCCCGCTCTCCCACCAGGTCATCCGCGATGATGTCCAGTTCCCCTTCAAGAAGGTGCACGAGAGAGACGATTCCGCTCTGTTGCCCCAACCATCGTGCGTACTGAACAAGCGACATCCGTTGGTGAGGATTGCCGGAGAATACCAGCATTGTGGGCCGCCAGTTCTTGGGATGCGGCGGCATAGCGGCCAGTTTGATAAGGTTGTCGCTCACCCGCGAGTAGACGAACCCACGACGAGCGTCGCCATAGGCGTTGCTCATCTCGCGATTCCGGACCGTGCAGAAGAGCCCCGCGATGAGCAGCAGAGCCACAAATGCCGCCACGGCGTTAATCATGAAAGCGACGAGTACACAGGCAATCCCGCCAACCAATGCCGTGCTCCAGTGAAAGAAACGGAAACGTGGGCGGAAGGACGGGTTCGCGCCGAGTGACTCAACGAACGCCGCCAGGTTCGTCATTCCGTACGTGTAGAGGAACACCATCGTCACCACGGCGGCCACCAGGTTGAGTCCCTTGCCGCCATCCCCCCGTCCGGCCGCAAGGAGTGTCACCAGGCCAATCACAAACGTGATGATCAGCGCGCGGTGAGGTTCGTCGCCTTTCGTCGTTCCACGCGCAAACGGACGCAGAACCGCCAGAGTCCGATCACGCCCGACAGCCTGCAGGACGCGAGGGGCCCCGAGGTTGCTGCCAATGGCACTGGAGATGGTGGCACAAAAAACGCCGGCCGCAACCAGCCATCCCAGCCCCAGAACAGCATTGCTGACCAACAGCCTGTAGGGCTCAGCCACCAACTGCTCATGCGTCGCCAGCCCCCCGCAGAGCACAATCTGGATGCCGTAGACCAGGAACCCCAGAACCACCGCAGCCAAGGTCCCAACGGGAATCGAGCGGGCCGGATCTTTCAGGTCACCCGACATGTTAACCCCCGCCATGATGCCGGTCACCGCAGGGAAGTACACGGCGAATATCGTCCAGAGACTCTCTCCCTCCTGATAGTGCGGTTCCAGATTCCCCCGGAAGACGTCAAGATCAAAGGACTGCCAGGCCCCCGCGAGGAAGACCGCAATGGCTCCCACCAGAAGGCCCAAAATCACGTACTGCAGTTTGATGACCCAGCCGGCCCCAACCCAAGTCAGAGCGAAAAGGACAGCGAGAACGCCCAGGGCGATGGCAAGAAAGAAGGGCTGAAAGGCAGGAAAGCTCGCCGTAAAGGCCTCGGTAAAGCCGAGGATATAGAACGGAACAGAAAGGGCCTGAGCCACGAACAAGGCAACCCCGATGGCCGTCCCGAATCCTGGCCCAAGAACGCGAGATATCAGGAAGTAGGCTCCTCCGCCACGCACCGGCGTATTGCTGGAAATCCCCGAGATACTGAGCCCGGTAAGAAACGTGATCCCCGAAGAGACGCACAGGATGAAAAGGCTCCTCGGAACACCCGCGTTGCCGATCACGTGGTTGGCCCGCATGAACATGATCAGCCCGAAAATCGTCAGGATCGACGGGCAGAACACCCCGCCAAACGTCCCGAACGCGTTCTTCCGCGGTGGGGCTGCTTCAGAAACGGAACTCACTGACTCCCCTCCATGAAACCGCCGGCAAACGTCGCAGGCTAACCGATAAGAAACCGTCGACAGCTGACTCGTGAACCAACTGAACGACGCACCTGCTCACCTCGCGGTGGGAGCAAAGAGAAACGCCCCAAAGGGACGTCGACGAGTACGAAAAGGGACCGCCGAAAAGGGCTGGCTCCTGAGCTTGGAAGATAGCCCGACTCCCGAGGGCATCAAGCCTCGCCTTCAACCGAGTACGCTGTCCCGGCTGAACACCTGCGAGGTTCAGCGCGGACAGCGTGCCAGGGCAGCTCGAACTCTCCGCGGTTGCCCACCGGATGCCGAGGCACGATAGTGAGTCTCACACGTGAGGACAGCAGCTGTCCCCACACCGCACCGCAGTACTTGGCCGCAAACGCAAGGAATCCGCCGATGAGAACAGGAGTCGCGATGTTGTTGGTTACCGGGACACTGACGATGGGGCTGAACGCTGCCGCCGAACGGAAACGGGAGTCAACCGAATGGAGCATCATCTACTGGTTCAACGCCAATCAGACAAAACTCCCTCGCATTCTCCTCGTTGGCGATTCCATCTGCAACGGCTACCAGAGCTTCGTCAAGGGCAAGCTCAAAGACGTCGCCTACACCTCGTTCTATGCCACCTCAAAATGCGTCACGGACCGCTCCTACATCAAGGAACTTACCCATGTTCTGGATGAGTATGATTACGCAGTCATCCACTTCAACAACGGCCTCCACAGCCTGGGGACAGACCGCAAGGAATGGGAGAGCGCCCTGCGTGACGTGATGAAGACACTGAAGACAAAGGGCAAAGGAGCCAAGCTCGTGTTTGCCACATCCACTCCTCTCAAGAAGCCCGACATGACCGCCAAGGCGAAGGAACTGAACGCGATTGCCGAGCGAGTGATGAAGGATGAAGGTGTCCCGATCAATGACCTGTTCGCCCTGATGGACCCCCAGGACCGGGCGCTTTGGAGCGACACCTATCACTATCACAAGGAAGGAAGGGAGATGCAGGCCAAACAGGTCGCCAAAACCATCCGTGGATTTCTCCCTTCCCCTCCGAAGGAATAGTCTATCTCTCGTAGACGACCATCGTGCGCACAGGGATGGTGCATCCGAGGGGCCAAAGCTGGAGCTGTATCCAGCCAGGCAGCTCCGGCCCAATTGTCAGGGCCTTCCTGTACCCCATCGCCTCAAAGCCGGGGAACTGGCTGTAGTCGTAGAAGCCGCTCCATTCCGTCGTTGTCGCGGCCGCTCGGGCCGGCCTCAGCTTCATGTCACGGGTCCAGTCAAGCCACTCCTGGTCCGCGATCACAACCTGCGGGAGACTCGTGCGCTGTGCGGCCCATTCACCCGCGGAGCGATCATCCGCTTCGTAGCCCAGATAGGCGAGACGCGATGCACCCGGGTTGCGGTGCGCGAAGTCCGCAATGCCCACGGATGTCTCCCTGGGGACATGCTCAACCACATACCGCTCCGCCATGTAGTTGTAGCTCGCATGCCGCGTCGCAGTGGCCATCCCCCAGCCACCGACAGCATCAACGACAAGGGCAGCCAATCCCACCCCGGCCAGCACCTTCAGGCCCAACGAAGAGGAGAAGCGTTGGCGCAACAAAGGAACTGACTCACCGAACACCACCACCAGAACCAGAGCTCCCAGATAGGTTAGCGGCAACATGAAGTACTCCGGCATGTACCCGGCCGACCGCCAGACGATCGCGACGTGACTGATGAAAGGCAGCCAGGCCATGAGGGCGTGCCGAGGCCGCAGCCAGATGGACAGCACGGCGGCAAGCACAAGCAGCAGCGTTCCGCCGAACCCCAGCGTCCCGACAACAGCGATCCCGGTGGCCGCAAGGTAACTCAGAGTCGTCTGGCGGGGATCTGCCCAGATCGAGGGGTCCTTCAGTGTCCCGAGGAAGACCAGATCCATGCGCTGGAGCCAGGAACCGGGGCAGTAGATGACGTTGATCAACAGATAGCTGCCGATGCCTGCACCAACGGTTACCGCATAGTTCGTCAGGAACGTCCGGCGCTCTGCCCTCGCACCCCGCGTTTGCCGCCACCCACGTACAGCGATCCCGATGTACGTCAAGATGAAGAGTGGAACAGCGAGTTCCTTACACGAGATGGCGCACACGGCGGAAATCGAGAGCAGGACGCCGCGTAGTCGAGTCAGACCTTCATAGATAATGAGAACGTAGAACCCCGTGGCCAGCCCGAGGAAAACCATCATGGGGCCGTCGACACATGTGCTGGCCATACGGACAACCAGCTGCGGTTCCGTTGCGGCCATCGCGAGCATCGCGAACACCGCAAGCAGGGGGACTTTTGAGGCGCGCCCCAACGCCCAGGTCAACCAAGCCATCGACACCATGCCCAGGACCAAAATGACAAGCCGACCGGCCACGATCATTGCCCCAAGCTGCTCGTGGGGGCGCTTCAGGCCGTAGGGGTAGTCCCCGGAAGGTCGTCCCAGATCCCCCGTAAGCTTCCAATAGGCGAGAAGGCCACCAAATGCCGGGGCGTGGAGCACATTGGGCAGAGGCCCCCACTTGTGAACATCCTGCCCTTTGGAGTGGAAAAAGCGCAGCGCCTTGAGTGGCTGACAGCTGTGGATGACCTGGTTGTCATCTGTGTTGGGAACGAGAAAACGCACAAACTGCGCGGAGCCCAGAAGAAGGATCAGGGAAGGAACAGCCATCCAGCCGTAGCGCCTCAGCCACACTCCACCACGAGAGGCAGAGACACTCGCAGCCAGCTCAGCGTCGTCGTCGAGTCCCACGGATGGGGCAGGATCGGTCATTCAAGTGTCCCCTGGTTCTCGTGTGTTGGAGGATATCCAGGCGCAGTCCACTCCGCTACAAACAAACATAGCAGACTAATGAGCTCCGGGCACAGCTGTCTTGTCTTTCTTTGACTGGCGTCGATTCACCTGAACCATCAACGTTTGATCCAGAATCGCTCCCCGGCGCGTCAGAGCTGACTGCAGTTGGCTGACAGGAAGCGACGCAAATTGCGCAATTCCTCCCTTGGTGAGCATGGCTGCCGCAACTCCGGCCGCCTCACCGGTAACCGCACACGCCGGTATCGCCCGAGCCTGATCCCAGGCCGTCCCTTCACTGGACATGCAACGACCGGCCGTGATCAAATTGGCCACATCACGCGTGTACAGTGAGCGGAAGGGCACAGGATACACCGGGCCTCGTGTCCGCCAGTTCGCGAACATACCGACGGTATCCTCCGGCCATTGACCAACATCTTTCTCCCGGAGAGTGACCACCCCACGCAGGCGACGGGTCATCCGAAAATCCGGGACCGTGTTCAGATTGATTGGCTCAACCCGGGCGTTCTTCTCGCGCAGTTGCCGCAGCTTCTCCCGCTGCATCTGGCGCGTGCCCAACAGTTGCTGCGTCACCGCTTCACCGTCAATGCCGGTGAACGCCGCCGAATCGTTCTTCATTCGGGCTCCGCTCGAGGAGAAGGGCTTCGACAGCATTATGGGGCGATTCCGCTTGCCGTCCCAGACGAAGAACCAACCTGCCCTGACATTCGTGTCCAACGCTACCGTCGGGGCTCCGGCTCGTGCACACACATCAGCATCCCCGCTCGCGTCAACCACGGCTCCCACGCGAATGGCCTGGCGTCCCCCCTTGTTCTCGATGATCAGGTGCTCAACTCGATCACCGTTGCTCAGGACATCGCAGAACGACGTGCAATAGAGGATGTGGACACCCTCGCGAACAAGAATCTCCTCCATGTTGAGGGCGAAATCCCAAGGATTGAAGGTCACGCGGAACCGACTCGAGTTGTCCCCGGCAGTCTCACCTTTCGTGCGCCAGCGTTCCGGAATGGCGGCCGTGTTGTGTCGAACGGACAGACGCACAAGCTCTTCGCAGAGCCCCCCGCTCACCTGGTTTCCGTAGCCGTCGCACAGGGGAAGATAGATGACCACATTGCCCAGAGTCGCGAGGCCCCCCGGCAGACTCTCGCGTTCGATCAGCCAGACGTCGGCTCCGAGCCTACGAGCCGCCAAGGCCGCCGCGACCCCGGCGATTCCGCCACCGACAACCGCGACCTGTGCCTCACCTACAACCGGGATCTCATGGCTCGGCTCGAAAACCGCTTTTGCGCCCTTTCCCTTCCCGGAGTCACCAGCCTTCTCAACCGCCACCACTCCCGTCGGAGCAACGCTCGCGGTAACCCCAAGCCCAATGAATCGTCGTCTATCCATGGTCTGACCACACCCCATTTCGGAAATAGGTAACATACTTCCCGTGAGCGGAGAATCCCGGACAATCACGAGAGCAAGGTCGAGAGATCAGGTAGGAGGACGAGAACCGGGCTATGTTATGCGTTTCTCCCGGAGTGCGGGAATGCGTTTTCCTCCTGGCTTCTGATTTCCGGCTTCTGCTTCTCGCCCAACTCAGAGAGGTCTTCGTTCTTGAGTTCTTCCCATCCCCATTCTGAACAAGCTGCCATCGATGTCGAGATGCGTCGATTCTTCTGGCGCAATTACCTCGCGAACGGCTTTGAGGGCGGGATCTACATTGGAGGCATGGCGCTGCTGTCCGCGGACTCTATTCTGCCGGCCATGATCAAGTCACTTGGCGGACCGACCTGGCTGATCTCCCTCATGCCCATGATGATGATGCTGGGCTGCATCTGGCCGCCTCTGTTGACCGCCCACTGGATCGAGGGGATGACTCACGTCAAGCCGCTGTGCATGGTCACCGGCTTCCTGCAGCGCCTCCCGGCCGGGATTGCAGGGATCTTCCTGTTGACCTGCGCAGACACGCATCCCGGGCTGGTCCTGAGTGTTGCCGCCCTGGCCCCGCTGGTATCCGGCCTGGCATTCGGCGTCAGTATGGGAGCCTGGATGGAGATGGTGACCCGGATCATCCCGGAGGAACGCCGCGCGTCCTGCTGGGCCGTCCGCTATCTGGTAACCGCCGTCATCGGCGTAGCCGCGGGGGTGATCGTCAAGTGGGTATTGGCCGAGTCCCCGGGGGCCATCGGTTACGGCTATCTCCACCTCATCTGCTTTGCTTTCCTGATGCTGTCTTTTGCCGTCTTCTCGATGATCCGTGAGATGCCTCGGCCTACGCATCTCACGACGAATGGGCGGGGATTCAGCGATAACATCAAGAGTCTGCCGGCTCTGGTTGCCGGAAATCCGCCGCTGCGCCGCTTCCTTATGGGGCGTGTATTGCGTTCGGGGCTGTTCGTCGTCACCCCGTTCCTTGCCATTCACGCCCTCGAAACAACGGGGAACAGTGATGCCTATCTCGGCCAGCTGGTCACAGTCCAGATGATCGGGGGCATTGTCGGGAACATCGCGGCAGGCTACCTGGGCGACCGTTTTGGAGGCAAAGGTGTCCTGGTAGTGGCTCGGGTGATCCTCGCTGCGGTCGCTCCGCTGGCAGCCTTGAGTCAGACCAGTTGGGGGTTCCTGGCCGTTTTCTTCCTATTGGGCTTCGGCAACTACGCGGATCGCGTCGGTGGAGCGACGCTGAGTGTCGAACTCTGCCCCGAAGATCGCCGACCAACCGTCATGTCCCTGATGATGACCATTTCCTTCCCCAGCATGTTGGCGGCGGCGGCGGCCAGCACGGTCCTGCGGGAAACCTGCGATTCATTGCTCCCCGCTGCCGGCGTCGCCGCATTCTGCCTTCTCACGTCGGTCGTCTTCCTCTGGGGCATCCCCGAGCCGCGCAAGGGGCGGAAGTAGACCGGCAGGTCACGTGTCGGGACCTCGCAGGAGAACCAGTCCCCTCCATCGTTTCCCCTCCGCTCAGCCTTCCCACGTAGGCAATTCTGCAAGATACTCGTCCCCTGCCCCTTTGATGAACGCGTGGGTTTCCGTAATCTTCGAAGGCGCGACCGTTCCTCCTCTGGCAATGCCGTAAACGCCACTGAACAGCAGCACTGCGAGCCCCACCAGGAATACCCAGCGGGCATTCTCGATCGCGACGAGACCACCAATAAAAAGCCCCACGCCAAACACCAGCGCCAAGCCCGCAATCGTCCGGTCCCGCCGGCGAATTCCCCAGTGCTTGTCGCAAAGTTTGAAAGTGAAGTCGGCCTTCTTCTGAATGCACATGGCCACAATGGCGAAGACCAGCAGGTTGACGATCACCAGGATGTACACCCAGGAGGGATGCCATCTCAGCAGTTTGCGGAATGAATGGGTTGCGGGTGCACTGCATTTGAGGCAGCGGTCAGGAAGCTGCGCTCCCTTGGCGACCACCAGCTGTTTGCCGGTTCGGGCGATCTGATTCGACGAAAAGACACCCTCACGCAATCGCTGGAGGACGATCGGCTTGCAGGCACTGCACACCGTCTGCCCCTCAAGCGTAATCACGTTGTCGTCAGCCTGGAGTTGCTGACACTCCATGCAGCGGACTTGGCCGGCAGCCGGAGGCGAAGGCGGTCCAGGCGTCACGTCCGCCAGGGGCACCCAATCCGCCATCCCCTCCCGCCACACCAGCGTGGTGGCGGCGATGGTCCCGGATTCAACCAGAGAGGCGAAGTCCTCGTCACCAAACGGGCCACGTCTCTCACCATCTTCCGTGTAGTACCACTCCATGGCCTCTTCCTTCTATTGGCAACCGGGAGTCCCTTGTCTCAACCTGCGCCCGCACTCTCCGCCAGTTCGGACCACCGTAGCAGGGCCTCCCGAACAGCCAGTTCGGCGACTCTTAGATAGAATGCCGCTACGATAGGCGGCAGAAAATGCATCCAGAAAGAGGTCGCCGGATGGCACCGCCTCCCACATTGAGTTCAGATGCAACCAACGTGGGAGGGTCTGCCACGCCGCGACCCCATCTCGATGAAGTCATTAGCATTGATTCTGCCCCCCAAGAGCCGCCAACGCTCCCGTTGGGCATGTGGAGACGCACTCCTCAGCCGTTTTGGTCAGTGCGGCCGACAGCGCATCGCTGAATGGAACACCAACGTGTACATCAAAACCCCGACCCACGAATGACAGACCGAGCTCCTCACCGCGGGTCTCCGTGATCCGTGTACACAACCCGCACTTTATGCACTTTCCCGGTTCGTAGACCACGCTGGCATGCTGCCTGATCTGGCGAAACAACGACCGTTCGGTGGGACGGAAACGCCGTTGCTTGGCGCCGAGTTTCTCAGCATAGATGCGCAGTCCGCAATCGTCGGCAGCCCGGCAGTCACAATGGAGACAGCGGCGTGACTCCCGCTGAGCGTCGGGACCGGTTAAGCCATCCCCGTCAGCCACGGCCTCGACGCGTCCATGTGGGGCCGCTTCCGGCATAAACTCCTCGGCCTCACCCGGCTTCAGCTTGCCAATGGTGGAGTTGAACGACAATTCTGCCTGAACATCCGTGCCCAGACTCCGGCAAATCGCCAGAGCTGCGCCGCGTCCGGCAGCTACTGCATTCACGGCCCGGCGGACGGAACGCACAACGTCACCGGCAGCGAAGACGCCGGCCAGCGACGTCTCTGCAGACTGGCTGTCCACGTTGATTCCCTTGGCGGAGCACGTGACGTCCCACGCGCTTCGGATATCATCAGGAAGCTCTCCGGCAGCAATCAGAACGGCATCGAATTCCTGCCGGAGCCCCGCGAAGGCTGTTGCCTCCACGCGTTCACCAAGCCTGAACTCAACCCCCAGAGAAGATATGACGGCAATCTCAGCCTCAAGCACAGGCAACGGCAACAACTCCCGCGAAACACCGTCCAGGAGCTTCCCGCCCGGCTTGTCGTGCTCATCGTAGATGGTACAGGCATGGCCCCGCTGGCTGAGATAATAGGCCGCAGAGAGACCGGCGGGGCCACTGCCGATGATGGCCACACGTTTCCCGCTCTCAGACAGACAGGCTGGCTGGAATGGCTGCTCCATGGCCAGATCTGCATCCGCCACAGCGCGCTTGAGAAGCATGATCGAGACGGCCTCGTCGTGAGTGCCGCGTCGACACCCCTTCTCGCACGGAGCCGGACAGATCCGCCCCAACACGGCCGGCAACGGGATGTGCGCTTTGACCGTCCGGATGGCGGCAGTCATGTCTCCATCCGCGATCTCTCTTACCATGCGCGGAATATCCATGTGGGCCGGGCAGATCGTCTCACAAGGCCCAACACAATCCCCAATGTGATCGCTCAGGAGAAGCTCCAACGCCATCCTCCGAGCCTCAACAACCGCGTCGCCAGTTGCGTCCACCGTCATGCCGTCGCGGACCTGTGTCGCGCAGGAAGGCACCAGGTTCTCCCCATCGTCGACCCTGACAGCACACACATAACAGGATGTCCCCGCCGCGATGCCCTTGCTGTAACAGAGCGTCGGGATCTCGATTCCCAGAGACCGAGCGGCATCAAGGATGGTCGATCCGTCAGGCACTGTGGTGGGGCGGCCGTCTATCACCAGATCAGGCATGGGCGTTCCCCTTCGCGTCCGCGGGCTCTTGGTCCCATTCCACGCGCTTTCCGCCACTGGTGATAATCACCGCGTTCTGTGGGCAGACTGTTTTGCACGCCCCACAACGAACACAGGCCTCGTCATTGACACGATGTCGTTCGTAAGGGGTGAAAGCGATGGCATCGGTCGGGCACTGTTGGGCACACCGGGTACAACCTATGCAGGCATCCGTAATGCCATAGCGAATGAGCGCACTGCAGCTCCCGGCCGGGCAACGCCCCTCAACATGGGCATCATACTCCTCCCGGAAGTACTTGAGCGTAGACAGAACCGGGTTCGGGGCCGTCTTGCCGAGCCCACAGAGGCTGCCTCTCTTAATCGTCACTGCGAGATCCTCAAGCGCGACCAGATCCGCAGGCTTCCCGCCTCCCTCGCAAAGGCGCTCCAGAATGTCCAGCATGCGTCGTGTCCCAATGCGGCAGAACGTGCACTTGCCGCATGATTGCTCCTGGGTGAACGTCAGGAAATAGCGAGCGATGTCAACAATGCAGTCAGTCTCGTCCAGGACGACCAGGCCACCCGACCCCATCATCGCCCCCACGCTGATCAATGCCTCGTAGTCCACCGGTGTGTCCGCCAATGCCTCCGGGACACAGCCGCCCGAGGGCCCTCCCACCTGAACCGCTTTGAGCTGACGCCCCTCGGCAATGCCTCCACCGACATCCTCGACTATTTCGCGAAGCGTGATGCCCATCGGCACCTCAATGAGGCCGCCGCGGGCGATCTTGCCGGCCAACGAGAACACCTTGGTCCCCGTACTGCGTTCCGTGCCCATGGCGGCGAACGATTCTCCACCTTCACGCAAGACCCAGGGCACCAACGCATAGGTCTCACAGTTGTTGACCAGTGTGGGTTGCCCCCACAGCCCCTTCTCGGCGGGGAACGGAGGGCGCAGGCGCGGCATGCCCCGCTTCCCTTCGATAGACGCAAGGAGTGCTGTTTCCTCGCCGCAAACAAAAGCGCCCGCCCCCTCCATTATGCGCAGATGAAGCGAGAAGCCTGTTCCAAGGATGTCGTCGCCCAGCAGCCCCTCCTCTTCACAGCGCAGCAGGGCTTCCTGGACACGACGCACGGCTAGTGGATATTCGGCCCGGATGTAGAGAACGCCCTCATTGGCGCCCACGGCATATGCGGCCAACGCCATCCCTTCAAGAACGCGATACGGGTAAGACTCCAGCAGCATGCGGTCCATAAACGCCCCCGGATCACCCTCATCACCGTTACAGACGATGTACTTGGGGGTGCCCTTCGCTTCGCGCACGAAGGTCCACTTACGGCCCGTGGGGAACCCTGCCCCTCCTCGTCCCCGCAGGCCACTCTTCAAGACCTCTCCAATCACCTGCTCAGGCGTAAGCTCGGTCAGACCACGTGCGAGGGCCGCATACCCGTTGCTCTCCCGGTACTCGTCCAAGTCAGTGGGATCGAGGACGCCGCAGCATTCAGTGGCAAGGTGGCGTTGTCGACCAAGAAACGCCGCGACCGGTGGATCGCGAACATCGATGGCGTAACGAGTCACAGGTTCCCAAGTCTCGTCGGTGTAGAGAGTCTCAAGCCAACGCCCCGCCCCGACCTTCAGTCGCCCCAACAGGCTGTCGGGCTGGAAGTGGTTGAGAACGATATCACGCACATCTTCGGCCCCGATCCGGGCATAAAGTGCGGGATCTTCGCCTGCCTTCACCACCTCGAGCAAGGGGGTCCGGTGGCACATCCCGACACAGCCCACCCGCTTGACCTGCACATCGGGCGCGATCTCCGCGACCGCATCCTCAAGAGCGTCCCGCACGTCGCCGCTTCCGCTGGCGACGCAACATGATCCGAGACCGATGCGAATCTCACCCAGGTCCACCGCCGCAGCCCGCTCACCGTCCGTGCGACGCTTGCGATTGTCGTCCTTTTCGCGGCTCAGAAAGTCAAGCAGGATCCGGTCCACGCAATCCGGGCTAACATGACCGTAGGTGACGTCGTCGATCTGTACGACGGGGGCCAGGGTGCAACACCCAAGGCAAGCCACCTTCTGGACCGTGAAACGTCCCGCTGAGTCCGTATCCTGCCCCTCTTCGAGTCCCAATTCCCGGCGAATCGCATCGTGTACGCGTTCCGCCCCTTTGACATGGCAGGCGGTGCCGACACACACATGCACCATGTGGTCACCAACAGGCTGGTGGCGGAACTGGGAGTAGAACGTCGACACGCCGGTGACCGCAGACGGGGTGATCTCGCTTATCTCGCACACACGCCGCAAGGCTGCTTGCGGGAGGTAGCGATAATGAGCCTGGATGGCCTGCAGGATCGGGATCACGAATTGAGGGTCGCGGCCAATCTCGGCAACGATGGCATCCACTGGGGTTATGTCGATATGTTCAGACATTTTGAACCATGGCCTGGGCTCGCGGAGTCAGAGTCCGGGAATCAAGTGAGGCTACTCGCCGATGCAGAACAGCGTTTCAACGCCACGGAGGTAGATCCGACCGTTCACAACGCCGGGGGTGCTGACCACCGCTTCACCAAGCTCACACGTTCCCAACGTCTCATAGGCTGGACCGGCACGGAAAATGTGCGTGACTCCCACCATGTCCGTGACATAGACCCGATCGGCAACAACGATCGGCGATGAGTAGAAGCCTTCAGCAAACTCGTGCTTCCAGACGAGCGTCCCGGTTGCGCCTTCCATGCAGGTGATGACGCCACTGCTGCTCGCCAGAAACACGAAGCCGCGTGCGGCCACCGGGCTGGCGACATCCGGAAGATTGATCTCGTCGTTCTGCCACTTAATCGCCTTCGTTTTGACATCAACTGCGGCGCAGGTGGCATATTCATTTGCCGCAAACACGATCCCGTCAGCAAAGGCAATGGACGGTGCCACCTCCCCGCCCATACACTCGACCGACCAGAGAGATGCGCCTGTCATCGCAGAGTAAGCAGCAACGACCGGGCTGGCGTTGAGCACAATCTGAGCGTCACCGTCGCCGTGAATAAGAGCCGGGGAAGCCCAGGAAATCTCGACCGGCCGGACCGTCTCCCATATCGTCACACCAGTGTGGCTATCCAGAGCGAGGAGACGCGGCTTCTTGAACTCATCGTACTGCACAATCAGACGGTCTCGGTACAGAATGAGCGACGATGAGTGGCCGTAGTGGTTCTCCGGTGTCCCAAGGTGTCGCGTCCAGAGCTGTTCCCCGGTCACACTGAAGCAAACGATGTCACCGGTCGCGTAGATCGCGAACGCGCGCTGTCCGTCAGTGGCCATACTCGGGGCTGCATACCCGGTGTCATCGGTCACTTCCGGCCACTCTTCAGGAGCACCGGCAACGCGCACGACGGCCTTCTTCCACAGGACCTTCCCGCCTCCCGTATCGATACACATGACTCCCAGCATGTTGTCGTCGGCAACCGACAAGAACAGATGCGAGCCCCATATCACCGGTGCACCGAAGCCGGAGTGCTCAAGCGGCAGCGACCACGCGATCCCCTTCCCGCTCGCACCGTTCCAGGCAATGGGCGCTTTGCTGCAATGAGCAATGCCAAGACCATCTGGTCCACGAAAGCAAGGCCAGTTCTGCAGCACCTCCGCTCGGCTCGGAAAACGCGGAGCGGCCCTGGGCCCCGCAGCCTGCTTCCCCGATTCAGTGATCGGCTGCTTCGCCGGAACGTTCCCATAGGCCAGAAAAAACGCAGCAATGACCAGAATCCCACCAACCCCACCAATCATCAGTCGTGCCTGGCGCTGTGCGTCTCCGGTGTCCTTGCGCTGCCCCGGAGCCGCAACCTGAGCGTCCCCTCCGACACCAACGTGCAACGCGACCAACAACAACAGAACGCTCCCAAGCAGAACATAGGCCCCACGCCGGGCGAATCGCTGACTGCTGAAGAAAGCCTGGCGCGCCAGCAGGTCAAACGCTCGGACCTCATCCCGTAAGGCAACACTGTCCGGGCTGACCTTGAGCTCGGCAAGAAGCTGCTCCATCCCAGCCGAACGCAAGGGATTGGCACGCCGGCTCTGAATGGCATTGACCCCCAGAAGTAGGGCGACAACCAGAGAAAACGCCGCGGCAACCAGAGCAACCGTCCGCGCGGCCGTCTGAGCGGCCCCGGAAGGAGTGCTTACTGTGGGCTCTACGCTGTTGTTCACTTCTTCACCATAGGAGTTCGTAGACAGGCTCTCCAGCCGATGCAGGAGGCACGGTTTGGCCTGCCGGAGCAAGGCAGAGACTATGAACCACCAGAGGGCCTACGGCAAGCCGACTCCCTGGCAATGGGGAAACGCTGCGTGCTCTCTCTCTACGGTTCCTCCACCGGTACCGGCTGACCGCTGACGCTGCTCCGATACATGGCATCGCACACGGCAATCGAGCGAGCCCCCTCATACACGTCAACCAACGGTTGGTTGTCATGCTCGATGCTGTCGAGTAGATGGCCGACCGCAGCTCCTTTCAACCCCTTGCCCGTGTCTGCAGGCGCGTATTTGGCCGTGACAAGTTCAGCTTCCGAAGACTCACCGCGGTAGAGGATTCCATCAGGCTTGCGATTGATGAAAACGCCTTTGGTGCCATACAGAATCAGGTTGTGAATCGCCGGCCGTTGCGCCGCCATGTTGGTCATGGACTTGGCCACAGCGCCATTCTTGAACCGCAATACCGCAACCATGCAGTCAGGACTCTTTGCCTCCTCCTTGCTGAGTATCCCACGGGTGGCGTAGCAGAACGCCTCATCCACCTCCCCGACAATCCAGCGCAGCAGGTCGATCAGATGGACGCCTCCTCCGGTAGCCACACTGTGCCGATGGGGCCCGCGCCAGCCGTTTCGGATGAGGTGCAGCGTGTTGTGAATATAGTCTCCCTCCGCAGCGTAGATCTCGCCGAGTTCCCCGGATTCAACCAGCTGTTTGACGTACTGAAACCGCTCAAAGAAACGGAGGATGTTGTTCACCATGAGTTTCTTGCCGGACCGCTCAACCGCGGCGATCATTTGCCGGGCTTCCACCAGATCCATCGCCATCGGCTTCTCACACAGCACGTGCTTGCCCATATCCAGCGCCGCAACACTCATCTCGCAGTGCAGGTGGTCGGGACTGGCAACGCTGATCAAGCCAAGATCATCTCTGGCCATCAGGTCACGCCAATCTGCGGTGGTGTCGCTGATCTCCAGCTCATCGGCCGTCGCCTTCAGCCGCTCCGGATCGTTGTCACACAGGACCACGTGGCTGACGCGATCGTCCGCCAGGAACCCTGGGGCCTGTCTGCGCCCGACGCCCATGCCGATAATGCCTACGCCAATCCGTTCCATCGCGACTCTCTCCATGCCATCTCTGTTTCGTCAACTGACAACGCTTCGGATGAGATCTGACACCCCATCCGGGTACCACGCCATTCTCACTCCGGGAGGCGCGCCCAGCCGTCGGGCTGCAATCCGCGCAGGCAACACCCCATCGCTCCACCTTCTGTCCACCACAACATATACCACTCAAAATAGCGACCAATCTCAGGCTTCGGGAGCAGAGCCGTCTGGGTTGTGCTCTGCGGCGTCTCGATCACGTCCCACTCCGCGCTGCCCGGGAGACGATAGTAAACGAACGCGGTCGCCGGTCGGCTGAAGGACCACCGTGCCCCAAGATGCTCGCCCTCAACAGTAAACGTCACCGGATCGGCGAGCGTGGCTGCCCCGAGCTTGACGAGGCCCACCAGTTCCGTCAACAGCTCCTTGCGCTCAACGGCGAAAGCGGTGCTGTCCAATGGCGAGGCAAGCACCTTCCTGACGATCGTGTCAATCTCGGCCTCCCTCTTTGCACTTCCCTGGGCTGCCCGAGTCAGGTGAAGGCACTTGTAATCCTCACGCCCATCCCGGGTTGCCTCCCATCGACGCGTCGTGATCGGCCCGTTCGGCCCGTCATACACGGCACCGCAGTCGGCGATCTCGCCATCAAAGTCATCCCAGGGATCTCCACGCCAGCTGTTGTAGGCCCAGTAGCACGATCCCTGGAGCCCAAGTTCCCATACGCGCCACTCCTTGAGCCGGTAGTAGTCCAGGGGATGCATCGCCTTCATGTTCGTGCTGCAGGTGTACGTCCAAACCGGCTCTCCCTTGGCCATCAAATTGCGGTAGAGGTCTCGCAGAGCTTCTCTTTCCTTGCTGCGGTACAGCGTGGTCTGATGCGGAATCCACAGATCGATGACCGGATCCATTGCCTGCACTTCAGCCACGGACTGGGCCCCATCCATGCACGTCCGGATCCTGGGCGCTATCTCACGGACAAAGTACCCCCCCTGAACAGTGCGGTCGGCATCCTTGTTTGTCGCCTCATCCCACAGCTGCACGGCGTACTCGTCATAGGCCAGACCGATGTCGTCCCGCAGATGACGCTCAAACTCGAGTACCCAGCTCCGGAACGCCTTCTTCCACGGTTCACTCATGAATGCCCATCCATGTGTTGATGACATCCGTCTGTGGAAATCGCGAATCAGGCCGTAGGAGAACAGCACCAGCCCCCCCTGCGCCCGGGCGTAGCGGACCTTCACCTGCAACAGTTTGTCGTATTTCCGCCAGTCCACTGGAGCGCGCTGTGCTCCCTCACCTGTGAACTCCATGAGACAGTGTGTGTTCAGCAGGAAGCTGTTCGTACCATGCTCAGCGAGATCCCGCACGTAGCTCTCATCCCGCGCATAGTCCCAGTTGAACGTCGCGATGGGCATCCTGTCCGGCAGGCGGACGGGCAATACACGCAGGGCAAGCGGCATCGATTTCGCCGGGAGCAGGCGGTCAAACGGGGTGAACGTCAAGCCCCCGGAGTAGTCCCCCGGCGGCAGGGCGTCGGTATCCACACTGACCCAGACCTGCCGAGTTTCTCCGGGGGGAACAGCCAGTGTCCGGGCATCGTTCATCCGGGGCAACGCATCTGCAACTTCCCTGCCCATGCGGAGCTTCTGGAAAACGACATCGTGCAACGCGATGGCGGAAGCGGAAAACACAGGCGCTTCGATCCCCCCTTCCACCAGCCGCAGTGCGTGGTAACGAATGGTCCCGCCACGTGGATTGTGCAACCGCAGTACGACCTGGAAGAAATCGGCTTTTGGCGCCCGAAACGAAAGTGCGTAACGCATGCGGCCACTCGTCCGGTTCCTCGGCTTCAGCGTCTTCGACCACGTCCATCCTTTGTTTATCACGTGGACAAATCCAGTTTCCGGCAGCAAGTCCTCGGAGGAGAGGTCCGCCTGCAGTGTGTACGTTCGGCCTGCTGTTAGGCGGACCGTCTGCCGGAAGTTGGCCCCCGCCCGGGCACTCGTCCCGCCGCGCAGCACAAACGCGGTCTCCCCCGTCGCTGATGCGTCAAGCGAGACGGCAACGTCTCGACATGCGTTTTGACGCCATCCGTCCGGAACACCATTGCCCTCCTGATCCACATTCAGTGCACCGTTCTCGAGCAGATCGGGTTGCTCAGCGAATCCGAGTTCAACAGAGTTGCCCAGGGAGAGATCGGCCACTTTCATCCGCCCTTCGAGCGTGACATCCGAGAGGTTGGTGACCGCGATCGTTCCGGACTCGATCTCATTCCCACAGGCAAGCAGGCTGATCTCCCCACCGTCGTCAATCCTCGGAGGCAACTCACGTCGCCCAATGTCCTCAAGGCACGGCTTGGTCCATACGGCGTAGGAGAGCCCCGCAATTCGGGCGACAATCCGGGCGTGCTGCCCCGCCATTCTGCTCCATTCCGCAGCTGGGAGCGGTGTCTCCCGGCGGGCATTGGCCTCCAGGAACCCCGCCAGCAGCCTGCGTCCCTCAGTAAGAACGGTCCGCACATCGCTCCCGAAAGCGGAGTCTCGTTCACCCAGTCGCTGCTCGATCGCCAGGAGTTGCCGCGCCAGGGTCGCCACCCGGGGCGTCGGCTGGATGACAAGGGGAACAGCCTGACGAAACGTCGGAACGCCACCCTCTTGCGAACCCAGCAGAAGTCCCTGTTCACTGCCATCAACAATGCGAAACGCTGCTTGCCAGCCTCTCGTTTCCCGCCGCTCGATCGTGGGCGGGGGAGTCTCCCAGGAGCGCTCAACGTCCTCAGGCCAGTTGCCCAGCACAGCCACCCGTGGTGTTGCCATGCCCCGGGGCCCGTCGACGACAATCACGTTTGGCCCAAACGCAACCGTTTCAGGAACACCGAGCCAAAAAACAACCGGTTTGGGACCGAAGCGGATGTGCCCGAAGCGGGTTGGCTCATGGAACTTGCCGTAGGTCCCCGACCAGGCGCTGAGTTGTCCTTTCCCGCCTGCATATCGCTCCCGCCCCACATTCACCCCCCAGACTTCTCCGACAGCCGGGACCTTCCCAAGCTCCGCGAAGGGGATGGCAAACTCGACCTTCCAGGCCGTTTCCTCCACAGCCGCAGCGACCGTGATGGCTCCGTTCCAGTTCGCATCACCAGGAGTCACACTGTCGTAGAGCGTTCCTTTCGCGTTGGCGATCAGGTGGTAATAGGTCTTGCCGTCGCGGTCACAGTCCAGGAAGAGCTCCACGCAGTCATCTCGCCAAAGCGCCCCATCGCGGTCCTCGACGTCCGCTCGCAGCTGGCCGATCTCCGGTTCATCACAACGCACAGCCACGTACAAGCTCGTGGCATCATACGTCATATAGATGGTGGTCTGAGGTGACGCGAGCTCACTCGCGTCCAACGCCAGAAACGTACTGAACGGACTGTCCCAACAGGCGTCATCCAACAATCCGTCAACGCGTGGGGGAATGGCCGTGCGACCAATGGTCACCAGAGGCACGGGCAGCGGTGCGCCCAGAACGTGAGTGCTCACACACAACGCTACTGCAAGCAGAAGACGGTTGCCTACCATGCCAGGTCTCCGGTTGTTGTGGGCAGACTTCTTTCGCGTGGGGAAGAGGATCAGGACGCACCGATGCCGTCGCCTTCTGCAGCACATCGGTGTTCGAAGCACGTCGCTCTGGCGGTCATGAATGCGACGGTGGACTGCCATTCCACGACTTTTCCGAGCAACTGGGCAGTGAACTGTTGGCGGACACACTCGACTTCCTCTGCACTCATGCCGCTCTGCAAATGCTGGGCATAGCTTGGGCGTTCCTCCGCCGGGCGTTCTGAGAACCAGCGGGAGATCCCTTGCTCGGTGATCGGCTGTTGAAGTGGACACACGTCTGTCTCGATGGTGACATCCGTGAATCCCGCCGTTTCGGCCCATCCCCGGAGTTCCTCCTCGGCCCAATTGGTCATATGATCATCAACGCGTTGATAGATCGCCTCCTCAGACGCCACGAACTTGGCTGCCAATTCAGCGTCCTCAGCTCGGTCAATCAGGGCATACAACCGCTGGGTGTAACGCGGAATGGACTCCGCCAGGCGGAGGCCGCCCTCCTCAGCAAGGAGCCGCCGGATCGTCGCAAAGGTCGCCTCTCGATCCTGTTCATGCAGCAGCACATTACGCCCCACAACGAGATCGAAACGCACGTCACCGTGACCGGCTCGCTCCAGGGCCGTCGGAGCACCTATCGTCGAAGTGACCACCACATGCGGTTTCCGCAGATGTGGAAAATGTGCGGTTTGCTCTTCCAGTCCTCGTGCTGCTCGTTCGTCGGAGACAACCACCCAAACGCCTCCTTCCGGAACGCTGCGAACGGCCTCCCATACCAGAAGCCCGGAGTCCCCGTTCAGAACGAGAACGCACGCATGTCGCGGGCATGCACAGGCACCAAACAGCTGGTCTCGAATTCCCCCCAATCGCTGGCCTGCCCCGCTGACAGTCCGAGCCAGCCACCGATCCAGTCCGGGATCAGCCGGCGAAAAGGTCAAGATCTCAGGTGGAGCTCCTGCCACATCGGGATCGATGGCCGCTGCCAGCTGGGCTTCCCTTCGCCGTCGGACCTGCTCAGAAATCGACTCCTCGTAACCGATGTCACCAGGCTCGTAGAACACCTTCCCCTGAAGGCTGTCCGGCAAGTACTGCTGGGCTACCCAGTGGTCGCGGTAGGCATGAGGGTAGAGGTAACCGACCCCGTGTCCGAACCCCTCTTTGTCGCGGCTCGCATCGCGAAGGTGATTGGGCACATCACTCTCGGCCTCCTTCTCGACCGCGCTCAGGGCGTCGAAAAAGGCAAAAACGGAATTGGATTTGGGTGCTGTCGCCAGATAGAGAGCTGCCATCCCCAAGTGGTAGCGTCCCTCCGGCATTCCCACTCGTTCGAAGGCCTCTGCTGCCGCCGTCGTGACCACCAACGCATTGGGATCTGCCAGGCCAATGTCCTCACCACAGAAAATGAGCATGCGCCTGAACAGGAATCTCGGGTCCTCACCGGCGTAGACCATCTTGGCAAGCCAGTAGACGGCCGCGTCGGGATCGGAACCACGCAACGACTTGATGAATGCGCTGACTGTATCGAAGTGGTAGTCTCCCTCCTTGTCGTAAAGAACGGCTCGGCGCTGAATGGACTCCTCAGCCACATGCATATCGATGGCAATCACGCCATCCGACTCGCGCGGCGAGGTCGTTTCCACGGCAAGTTCAAGCGCATTCAGGAGGGCACGGGCATCCCCGTTGGCAACGTCCGCCAAGTGGTCCAGGGCAGCGTCCTCCACCTCAACTTTGCGCGCACCATATCCCCGTTCCGCGTCAGCCAGCGCTTGCCGGACAACCGCGATCAGGTGAGTCGTACTCAACGGTTTGAGCTGGAAAATCCGACTGCGGCTCACGAGCGCAGGATTGACCGTGAAGTAGGGATTTTCGGTAGTCGCCCCGATCAACACGACAGTCCCGTTCTCAACCCAGGGCAGCAATGCATCCTGTTGGGCCTTGTTCCAGCGATGCACCTCGTCCACGAACAGAGTTGTGCGCTGGCCGAACTCTCCACGGCGCCGCTGGGCCTCCTCCGTCACAAACCGTACGTCCTTGACCCCGCTGAGCACGGCATTGAGGACCGAAAAGTGACTTTTCGTGGTGTTGGCGATGACACTGGCCAGCGTCGTCTTGCCGGTGCCGGGCGGCCCGTAGAAGATGAGTGACGTGAGTTGATCAGCCTGAATGGCCCTGCGCAGCAGCCGCCCCGGGGCCAGAATGTGATCCTGCCCGATGAACTCAGTAAGGGTCCGGGGACGCATCCGGGCAGCCAAGGGCTGCTCATTCGCAATCATGGTTTCTCGAACGTGATCAAACAGGTCCATATGGGGCCCACTCACTATGATGCGGCTGCGGGAACGACTATCGCCGGTGAGATGCGGGGACGAATGACGCTGCAGCCAATCTGGTCAAGATCGCTGACAAGCTGGCTGTACATCTCCTCGTCCTCGTAGGTTCCGACAATCGCTCCGCCGCTACCCGCAAACTTCGCAGAAGCACCTGATTTTCGTGCCTGGAAGACCATGTGGGCATTCTCTTCACGAACACTGAAGACCCGATTCCGAAGGTCAAAGTTCGCGTTGATCAGCTCGGGAATGCCCTCGGTCTTCCCTGCCCTAAGCAGGTCGAAGCCCTGCTGTGCGAGGTCCGCGAACTCTGCCATCGCGCTCACGATATCGGCTCTGTTTTCCTCAAAAAGGACGTGCAGGCGGCTGTGGTACTTACCTGAGAACTCCGCACGTTCCGGATCGTAGGCCAGATAGATGGAAGGAAGCGCCGAGACGTCGACCGGCACGTACCGCCCATGCCCTTCGGTCGTGAATGCCTTCTCCTCAAAGTCCATGAAGACGGTCCCCCCGTACATCTGGATGACGCGGTCCTGCAAACCACAATGGATACCGAGCTCCCGACGCTCGGCCTGCCAGCATAGAGTCGGAATCATCTCCAGTGGAATATCCACCTCGTAGAACGCCATCAGACTGCGGAACATCGCGGTGCAAATAGCGCTGGACCCCCCCAAGCCGACCAGTCGGGGAATGCTGGATGTATAGCGAGCTGTGAAATTGCGGGGAGGGAGGGCTATTCCATGTTCCTGGCAGTACTCCACAAAAACACGGATGGTGGCTTTGAGCAGGCGAATTCCGCCATAGTACCCGAAGCGGTTCACTTCGCTGATGAGAGCATCCACATCTGCGAAAATGGAGTCATCGACAACCCCTGGCACGAGTTGGAGTTCCGGACTCTCGTACATCGTGACGGTCACCGCGAAGTCCCCGAACGCGAACGCGATCGTCTTCCCGAAGTAGCCGTCGGAAGGGTTCCCGAGCAACCCGGCTCTGGCATGGCTCGTGGTCGTTAGCAACATGTAGATGAGACCTCGCTGTCGTTCATTGTTGAGGCCCTGCCGAAACGCCGCGTTCCGCAAGCTCGTGGAACAGCTGGTCGCTGTCGGCCAGACGCCCATTCTCGAAAGGCACGCCTTCTTCCGCCAACAGGGAGAGTTTGCTGGCAATACGTTCCCCTGACGTCTCTCCCCCGAACCCCCCGATGGAGAGATCTGAAGCGATGACGCGGTGGCAGGGCACAATCGGCGCAAAGGGGTTCTTGCGGAGAGCCTGGCCAATCGCCTGGTAGCACTCGCAGCCAATGGCGTCCCCGAGGATTTTGTAGGTAACGACGCGTCCTTTCGGGACTCGACTCAAAGCGTCATACACTCGTGCCTGGAAGGGTGTTACACGTGGGGACATATCGCTTACTCCAAGGGGGCAGGCACCGGGGAAGTAGAGCTCCCGTTGGCCGGCTCGACAAGCTCTGAATCCTACTCATAGTCAATCGATGACACACCATCGGCGCCCTTCAAGGGAGCCTGCAGCCACAGTTCGAGGACATCTGTGGGGGCGTCGTGTTCCCGCAGGTGAGCCAGGAAAGCCGCCTGAAGCTCTGCGCAGGCCCTGGGATTGTCGGCCGCGACATTCCGGGCAGCCAGCGGATCCACGCTCAGGTCGAAAAGTTCAGCGCCCCCCTCTGCCCCGACCGGGGTATATCCCCAACGCTTGGTGACCGCAAAGGGCGTCGTGGCCTTGCGACGTACACCGCGGCTCGCCTGTGGATGCAGACAACTTCCCGAAACAACCACCTCGCGGTGCTCTCCGCCATTGCACAGAGGACCGGCGAAGGAAAGGCCATGGAAGTCCTGGGGGGGATCAAGGCTGGTTCCGGCCAAATCTGCCAAGGTCGGCAGGATATCCATGGGCTGAGCAAGCAGGGCGGACGTCCCCCCTTTAGCCACCTGCGGGGCCGCTATGAGAAACGGCACATGACCGATTTCGGGATAGATGGGCCAGTAGCGGTCGTCGCCGCTACTGATGTTTGTCTTCCCCGTCCGGCTGTGCTCACCGAGTGACATGCCGTGATCACTAGTGACGACCACAACGGTGTTCTCCCAGAGCCGAAGATCGTCGATTTTCTGAAGTACTCGTCCCACATACCGATCGACCAATTCTGCCTCGGCAGCATAGTGAGCGCGCAGATTCCGAAGTTCGCCATCCGTGTAGTCGGTGGACCGACCATAGTTGGGATGCAGCATTGGCGGCCCAACGTAATCAGGGTCATAGCGCCGTACCAGATACTCAGGCGCATCCCACGGTTCGTGCGGATCAAAGAAATCCACCCAGAGAAAGAACGGCCCCGCCTCGGAGTTCTCTTCGAGCCATCGGACCACCGTGTTTCCCGTCTTGGCGCAAAATGTCTCCCCTTCAGTCGTGAAATACCGATTGGTCCAGCGATGCGTATCAGCCAGCGTCCGCCCACGGTACATGGGCTGGCTGCGTGTCTTCTCAGGGGGAGTGGTCTCGGCAATGGGGTCATTCAAGTGCAGTAGCGGCTTGTCACCTTCCTGGCCACGATTCTGAAAGGCCGCATCAAAACCATGCTGGAACCGGGAATTGAACAGGTGGGGACAATCACAGATGAGTTGCGTGACATACCCTTTCTGCCGGAGAATGCTGCCCACATGGTTCGGGCTGCTTTGGTCGATCGCCTGCCACCCGTAATTGGGCCAACCCAATCGGCCCGTCGCAATGTCCGTTCGGTGAGGAATCGTGGGGAAGCTACCGGTGAAGAAACCGTGTATCTCGGTTGCCTGTTCGGCGGCGAATCGGTCGAGGGCCGGTGTTCTGACGGGCATGGCCGGGCAGCGATCACCGATATTGTCGTAGCGAAACGTGTCCGTGATGATCAGAACGATATTGAGCATGGATGTCCCTTTCCTCTCCTGGCATGTCACCATTGGCATGTGCAGACGTTAACGCAGATCCCGCAATCGGCGGTAGTATTCATCCACGGCCCGGCGTTCAGTTGGAGTCAGTCGTCCTCGTGCTTCGGAGTGTTGCCGTATGAGTTGGTCCCACTCGGAAGGGGTCAGTCGTTGGGCGTCTCGACGAGTTCCACGACTGATGCCTCGGGCCCAGTCGGTATCAACATCGCCGGACTCAGCCTTGCTATGCGGTGCTTCATCACCTTCCTGGTCTTCCCCCTTCGCCGGTCCCTCACCCGCCCCCGGTCTGGCCGTAGAATCGTCAGGCTCCTGATCCGGTGGGACAATATCCAGCGACTCGTTCTGACTCCCCAGGCGCTTCCGTCCCGTCGTGACATCGACATCCAGCGAGCTCCGTTCATCGTCTGTCCCGGGGGAGAGCTCCGGAGCTGCTCCCTCGCTCGGCCCATTCATGTCGCCTGATGCTCCTGCAAAGGCATCCAGAGCTCCTACGTTCCCGACACCACCTGCACTCGCCCCGGATGGCGTATGCTCACCACCGGGTGTCTCCCCTCTCCCCGTGCCACTGCTCGACTGACCTGACTGACCTGGTTGGCCCTGCTCGCCGGACTGGCCCTGCTCGCCGGACTGACCCTGCTCGCCGGACTGACCCTGCTCGCCGGACTGACCCTGCTCGCCGGACTGACCCTGCTCGCCGGACTGACCCTGCTCGC
>JABHEG010000324.1 GCA_018676675.1 Lentisphaerota bacterium | reverse complement strand
CGACCTCGTTCAAGATCATCCACAACCTGCATCTTGAACGCTTCACTGTATCGCACTACTCTCTGTGACACCGGTCTCCTCCTTGTATAAGTGTCAACCTATACCAGGACGAGACACATTCTCTCTGGTCGACTGTCCGTGTCACGGTCCATCCGAGCCGCGACTCCCGGGAGCGTTCTGCTTGGGCTGTCTGCCATTCGGTTCACGCTTGTCGTTGTTCCAGCGGTTTCGCCACCAAGTGACCCGGCCGACCCGGTCATAGGGAGGGTACACATGCATGCCACCGGTCACGATGTCGATCCAGCCATCCCCATTCAGATCACCTACATCCAGGGCGATGAGGTGGGTCGGGGCGCTGGCGACCGGACGGAAAATGAACGTCAGGTCGCCCTGGTTTTCGTACCAACCCAAACTGAGGGCCCCCGGTTTCTCCCACTGGTTGTAGGCACTGCAGACCACAATGTCGGGGTCTCCGTCCCGGTCGAGGTCCGCAGCTCGGGCGACGGAAGCCCCGGGGAAGTCCCCGATTCGGTGGAATGCGAAGCCGTCGTCGCCCTGGTTTTCCAGCCACTGAAGTCCGTGCCACGGTCTGGGGCGGGGGGGGATGTAGTCAAAGGCATCGCCGTTCGTGTAGAGCACATCGAGATCTCCGTCGCCATCCAGGTCCATCAGACTGATGCCGCTGCTGCCGTAGTCCTCGTTTGTGCTTCCATAGATGAGGCGTGTCTGGAACTGCCCCTTCCCATCGTTCTCGAATAGGTACGTTTCTTCCCACTCCTGAGTGACCAGGGCAATGATGTCGAGATCTCCGTCCCCGTCGATGTCAGCCAGGGGGGTATGTATGGTCCCCGAAAGGTGCAGCAGAACGTGGCTTTCGAAGCGCCAATCTCCCTGGTTCTCCAGCCACCGGACCTCGCCGTCGTCGTAGCCGAATTGCCCGGCCACCAGGTCCACATCGCCATCCCCATCGAGATCGCCTCCACGGACATCGGTCACACGGGCGATTCGCTCTGCGGCGATGTGTGAGGTGAAGGTCTGGTGCCCGTCGTTCTCGAGAATGAGGACGGCTCCGACGCGGTCATTGTTCGGGAAGAGCATACCCATGCTGGCGACGAGCAGGTCGAGGTCGCCATCGCGGTCCACATCGCAAGGTTCGACGTGTGCCGGGGCGGCGGTCTCATTTGGGAACACTGTCTCGTTGAGTGTGCCGTCCGCATCCGCATGGATCCAACCGATGCGATGGGCGATGGCATCGCAGACGAGGACATCGTCTGTGCCGTTGCGGTCGAGGTCCGTGACGCGGACGAATGCGATGCGCGGGGCATCGGTCGCGGCGACCCCGATGGCCTGCGCTCTCAGGAAGTCGATTGGCTCCCCGGTGCGAGTTGCTGCGGGCGAGGCCGTGCCGGAATCCTCCTCGGTTCGCTGCCAGCGACGAGTGAACTGCTGCCATTGCTCACTGACAGGCAGGCCCGAGTGTCTGGCCTGGAGAACGAAGATCAGGATGGGCAGGCCAACCAGGATGGCCAGGACACCCAACCATAACGTTGCGGTGGTCGCGAGTTTTTTCACGATATTCCTACGGGCTCCTCGAGCTGTGGGTGAGTATCTCAGTTTGTGAAGAACTGGATCAGGGCCCCGCCCAGGGCGACAATCGCGACCCCCATGGGGGCGAAGCCACGCAGCGCGGCTCCCGGGGTGTCAACGGTGTCAGCCCAGTTCCTCCAGCCGTTGCGTAAGGCCAAGGCCACTCCTGCGAGCACCGAGCCGGACTGAATCCAGGGCACGGCACTGGGCCAGAGCTGAATCCATGGTTTTGCCGCTGTCCCGAACAGGTTCCAGTTCCAGCCAAACGGGTCGGAGACGGTGGCGATCACAAATGTGAAATGGAGCATGAACGGAACGATGGCGAAGGCGATCCAGAGCGTCAGCCCCAATGGGACGAGGGCAGCGCTGTTGTCGAGGAACAGCCGCTTAAGCCCCACTTTGGCTCCGCTGGTACGTCTGCCTATGGCTGTCAGGGCCGCAATGAGCCCGGGTACAGCAACGAGGCAGCTGGTCCAGAGCACGATGACATACGTCCAGAAGAGATGCCAGTAGCCGCGGTCGATGATGTCCACCCAATCTCGTGCCTGTGGCCAGGGGCTCTGATGAGTGATGCAGTAGGCCACGGCCAGCAGGAGCATGACGATGGCCTGGTAGGCTTCGCCAAGGTTGGCGAAGTGACGGTCGGTGGCGAACGGGCGCCAGAACAATGACACATTGTCGAACGCGCACGTCCGCAGACACTCACAGCATAGTCCGCAATCGTTGTTTCGTTCGACATTTCCCATGCGCAAGGCATACGGGCAGGGCCACCCTTTGCTGTTACCGGTCAGGCAGGTGTCCTTTTTGCAGCGTTCACAGATGCTGGTCTTGGCCGGGCGCATGGCCAGGCGGCCGGCCATGGAATAGAGACCGATGAACCCGTTGATCGGGCAGACGAAACGGCAGAAGGTGCGGTGCTCCCATATGACTCCCATAATCGTGGCTGCAATCAGGATCAGGACCAGGACTATGGCGGTGGTTCGGGGAGAGCTGGCAAGCAGCGTACTGAACGTCCCCATCAGCAGGAAGAAGACGGTGCGCGGCCAGGCGTTGCTGAGGAATTTGGGCCAACGCAGGCCGATTCCGCGTGGGCGCAGCGCGGGAGTCGTCTCCGTTACCGGTCGGGGCTTGCGGCGTTGGAACAGCTCGCCGAGAAAGGGCAACGGGCAGACATAGCACCACGCGCGCCCAAACAGAGGCACAAGGAACACGGTGAGGATGAACAGCCAGGCAATCCACACCACCATCACGGCGAAGTTGCGCCCGGACATCTTGGTCCCGATCAGGCCGGTGAGGAAGATTACGTAGAGCCCTGCGGTCATGAACACCATCCAGCCGATCTGTACGGTCCGGCGCAGGAGGATGCGTTTGAGCCAGGGGAAGCGTGCGAAGAGGTCCGTGGACGGAGCAGCCGGTTTCCCGCTCCCTCCTGCGAGCACGCGACTGATGCCGATAACCGGGATGCACAGCAGGATCGCGAGGCTAAGTACGAACAGAATGTTCGGGCTGACGATCAGATCGCCTTGTTCAAAGCCGTGCAGCGGTCCGCAGTAGACGTGGCAGTGGAAACGCGCTTTGCTGGAGACGAGTCCCATCAGACCGGAGTGTCCCGCAGTGACCACGACCTCCCGCTTCCGTTCCGGCGGTTCCTCGGGGTGCAGCACACTGTAGACATCGACCAGAGCAGCACCGGGACTGACCTTGACATCGATGTCGTATTCCTGCAAAAACAGGCTGTGGCCTGTGTCGCGGGTCGAGAACGTGAGAATCAGGCGGTCGCCCCGGTTGACTCGGATCACGGAGGGGTTGGCACCGTAGCGGAAAAGCTCGACGTGGATGCGGCGCTCAGTCGGAGGGCGAGGCCAAAGCGCGTAGACGGCAACTACCAGGAGAACGCCTAGGGCACAGATGATCAGTGGCCATGGGGTTCGGCGATGACCTGGGGGCTGCGGGTTGCTCGCGGCTTCAGTCACTGTGGCGGGAGATCTCCTGCCTGGCATGGATTAGGGAAGACCTCAGCCCCTCTCACGGTCTGCCGCAGGGAGCCTGAGACGTCGGAGACAATAGGCTCGGAAAGGCGTTGCGGCAAACACACGTCGTCTCGCGGCGCTCTTCTGGAGGCCGAAGATTCCTAACCGGCGTCTCCTGCCGCCTCCAGGGGGGGCGGTTCCCTCTTACCGAGCCCTGACCAACGGGAGGGGGCTTCCCGGCGACGGGGGAGGAAGCCACCGCTTACGTTGTGCGCGGCTCGGATCAAGCAGGCCGGTTACTATAGGAGAACCGGCGACTCCAGGGGGGCGGTTCCCTCTTACCGAGCCCTGACCAACGGGATGGGGTTTCTTCGCGCTGGAGCAGGAAGACCGCTTACGTTGTGCGCGGCTCTGTTGGAGCGCGTTCCCCAAAGGGGGGGGCAATCATGGGAGCTCGCGGACGCGGATGTTCCTGAAATCGATGGGTGACCCTTCTGACTCAAGGCATATCGTGCCGGTGTGCGGCTGGCAGTTGGTCCCTCCGGAGACCTCTTCGCCATTGACCCAGAGGCGGACTTCACCGTTGATGCAGCGCAGGTAGTAGTGGTTCCACTGGTTGATGCCTTTGCTGAGATTCTTGGAGGGGAAACTGCGTGTCCCATTCGGAGCCACCGGCGGGAATGGTGTCATCTTGACCCCGACCGGAAAGACGTCGCCGTTGGTGGTGAACCAATCCGGCTTCTTCTTGTGCCTTTCCTCAAAGTTTTCCGCATAGCCATGGTCCAGGACCTGCGCTTCGATGCCCTTGGGCAGGCGGCCCTTGCCTTGCTTCAGTGTCGCGATCGATTCGGGCGTCGTCCAGACAAAGATGCCCGAGTTGCCTGCGTGGCGTAGGTGGCGCCATTCCGCCACCAGTTCGAAGTTGGTATAGGTCTTGATGGTCTGAATGACCCCGGTGGGCTTGCCGGTGCAGTGGACACCGGTCTCCGTCCACGTGAACGTATCGGGTTTGCAGTTGACCTGTTCGAAGTCCTTCTCCCCAAGGGCGACCCACCCGGGGCCTGTGCCGTCGATGAACGCTTTGGCGGGGGCTTCTGTCTCTTGCGCGTGGCCACAGACGGCCAGCAATAGCGAGAGACAAACGGAAATTTGGGTGAGCTTCTTGGGGGACCACATTGGGGATGTCCTTTCTATTTGGGGGTGCCATGAACTTCGAGTTCGCGCAGGAAAATGAAACCGTTCGGTTTGCGTTGGAAGGAGATCTCGTGCACATCCTCGGCGACAAGCCGGACATGCGTTATGCCCTTCCGGGTGAGTCCTTTGAGCTCATGAACGTCGGCCGTGTAGTTCTTGAACTCCGTTTCCCCCACCGTAGTGAACGCTTCTCCGCCGGCTGACGTCTGGATCGAGACTCTCTTTGTCCCCCCCAGGGCGGAGTTGTGTACACGAATGGTGTTGACTGCAAACGTGCCTTGTAGGTCCACGGTGATGGTCTTCGGGAAGTTCCTTGACGCGTTGGTCGCGAAGGCGTGTTGGTTTGTGTCCACTGTGCTGCCATCCGTGAGTCCGTTGTAGAATCCCCGGGGATGGTTGATGGGCTGGTCGCAGGTTACCGGTTTGCCGACTGCGATGCCGGTCACGCGACTGGCCGCCCCTCTCTCAAAGCTGTCTGTGCGGAATGGCGGCGTCGGGAGCCCGGCTTTGCTGTATAGATTGCACAGCGGGAACTCGTCCCACGCATAGCGGACAGCCACGGGCGTGTTCACCTCCGGGTGTGAGAGGACCACGGTATCACCCTCGATTGTCGCACTGGCCCACTTGAAGCGTCCGTCCTCACCGCAGACGGCGAAGCCCCTGAGTTCTCCGGCGGGCAGTTCGTGTCCATCCAGGCTGACGCCTTCTGCGACCAGTCCGTCGCCGACGTGGTCGAACGCAATGACCGCCTTGGCACCCCGTAGGGCCATCTTCCGGAACGTCGGGCCCTGTGAGACGACATCCTGCCCGTACGCAACATCGAGTGCGGCCAGAGCAAGACGCTCGGCAACGGTCGGCTTCTGCGGCGGGTGTATGTTGGTCTGGTGTCCCGCTTCGATTGCGACGGCCATCCCCGTATTGGCTAGCTTCAGCGCTTCTGTTTGGGCTTCGCGGAGCCATGGCCATTGGGCATCGCGAGGAGTTGGGTGGATCTGGCGGAAGGCAGCGAGTTGAACAAAGAGGAACGGGAAGTCGCCGATCCCCCATTGCTCACGCCACGATGTGATCAGGGCGGGGAAGAGCGTCCGGTACTCCTCTGGGCGTCCGGCGTTGGATTCGCCCTGGTACCAGATCGCACCTTTGATCTGGAAGCTCTGCAGTGGGGCAATCATCTGGTGGAAGAGGCCCGACGGCCGCTTGATGTGAGTGGGCCCCATCGGCGCCCTGGGGCGTCTGCCGACCTTCTGTTTGGCCTTGCGCTTCGCCTGCCAGTCGGCCACACGCTTCTCGTGGGCTTCCATGGCTTTCGGGTAGTTCTCAACCGCCTGGGCAAAGCGTTCGGTGATGCCACTCAGCTCCGCATTCCCGCTGATGACGTCAGGCGAGACCCAACTCTCGGCCGGCGTGCCGCCAACGGCTGCGTAGATGAGCCCGATCGGGACCTTGACTCGGGGCTGGAGAGCACGACCGAACAGGTAACCGGTGCAGGAGAAGGCCGGGGCGCTTTCCGCATCGCAGACGCGCCATGACGCGCCGAAACCACCGTCTGGTTTGACCTCAATCTGCGGGCTGTCAGCGGCCCCCTTTGCCTGTTTGAAGAGGCGAACCATCTCGAGGGGGGCTTCGTCCGGAATCCCGGCATACAGATCGGCATAGTCCTTGTATCCCGGACCAATGTAGGTACTCAGAACACCAGCCATGTTGGACTGTCCGGTACAGATCCAGACATCACCCACGAGCACATTCTCGAGCACGACCGTGTTCTTGCCTGCGACCGTCATGCGGTGCGGTCCGCCGGCGGACATCGCCGGGAGTTGCACCAGCCATTGGCCGTCGCGCGCTGTCCCCGTCACCTGGTGTCCGTCGATCTCGACAGTGACCTCTTCGCCTTCGTCCGCCGTTCCGTATACGGACACCGGTCCCCCGCGTTGCAGGACCATGTTGTCGGTGAAAAGCCCGTGCAGGACAACATCTGCGTTGGCAATGCTGACAAGAAGCGCAGCAGAGGCGCCGAGAAGACATATGGACGAGCGGCACAGACCATGTTTGTGGAGCACGTGGGACCCCCTGTGGGACTGGATCAACATGCGGTTTTGGTGCCGCTTTCGCGTTTCAGATGATACCGCAGCGCTCCACGGATGCCAAGCATGAGGGCAGGAAATCTCGCGGCTCGGTTTACACTCTCGGCCAATCGGCACTACCTGTAAGCGTTGCGCAAATCCACGGTCTGTGGTGTCTGAGCTCAGTGCGTGGGAGTGACCGCTTCCGTTCGTCGCGGCTCTGTTAGGAGCAGTCCGAATCCCGGTCTTCGGCCTGAGCAGGACCATACGTCATGCAATTCAGAGCCCCGTTCGCCAATCGGCTACCCCATGGCCTGTCGCGCGAGCGTCGGCAACGGCTCCGCGTACGGCGGGTGGGCCTTGTCACCCGCCGTACGCGGAGCCTAATCACGTGGGGGTCTGGGGGAGCCGCCGGTCCCCCAGCCAGGGCGTGGGGCAGGCAGCCCCAGTGCTTACACGGCCAACAGCCAAGCAAGGAGTGAATCGATGGCAAGCAAGCCCAATATCGTGATCATCATGACGGATCAGCAGCAAGCGCGGCTGTGCGCTCGTGAGGGATATCCGTTGGACACCACGCCGTTCCTGGATTCCCTGGCTTGTGGCGGGGCTTGGTTCAATCGGGCCTACACGGCGAACCCGACCTGTGCGCCGGCCCGGGTCTCGATGTTCACGGGGCGTTTTCCATCTGCAACCCGGGTTCGCTCTAACCACAATCTCCGTGATGTGACGTACACGGAGGACTTGTGCGATGTCCTCAGAGGGAAGGGCTACACAACCGCGCTCTGCGGGAAGAATCACTCGCACCTAAACCAAGACAACGGCTTGGACTATATCCGCGGGTATAGCCATGACGGTGGCCACGGGGAAGGGCGGACAGAGGATGAGAAGGCCTGCGATGCCTGGCTCAAAGAGCTCCACCACGGAGTTTCTCTCGAAGCGACCCCGTTCCCGGTGGAATGTCAGCCGCCGGTTCGTGTCGTCCGTGACGCGATCAACTGGATTGACACCGTGAATGATCAGCCCTTCTTCCTATGGATGTCGTTCGCTGAGCCGCACAACCCGTTCCAAGTCCCCGAGCCGTACTACTCCATGTTCCCACCGGAGGACCTGCCACCCAAACTAGCGGGACCTGAGAGCCTTGCCGCGCGAGGGTACAAATGGCGCAAGAACCATGAGCTTTGGCGCAACCGTTACCCGAACTACGACGCGCAGCTGGCTCGTCAGCCATCCAACTATCTCGGCATGCTGCGTCTGATCGACGATCAGGTGAAGCGGTTTGTGGAGTACTTGGACAAGAGTGGGCAGCGTGAGAACACCATGCTGGTTTTCGTCTCTGATCACGGTGATTTTTGTGGGGAGTACGGGCTTATACGCAAGGGGCCGGAGATGCCGGAGATGCTCATGCGGATTCCGTTGCTGTTCAATGGTCCGGGAATCTGTGACGGAGCTGCCCCTCGCCTCGAGCACGTGTCGATCGTCGACATTATGCCGACGCTCTGCGAATTGGCCGGAGCCGACCTGCCCGATGGTGTCCAGGGGAGGAGTCTGCTGCCGCTCCTGCGCGGAGAAGCTGTGCCCACCACTGAGTTCGCATCTGTCTACGGCGAACAGGGGTTTGGTGGTCAGAACGTTACGGACGAGGATGGCATCGATCCGGAAGATGAGGGAGCCTACAACAACGGCTGCAACTACGATTGCCTCAATACCTGGACCCAGAGCGGAAGCATGCGCATGGTTCGGAAAGACTACTGGAAACTCATTTTTGATATCGACGGGCGCGGACAACTTTTCAACGTCGAGGACGATCCCGCCGAACTCGATGATCACTATGATGATCCGGCCTGTTCCGCCATCCGCGATGACCTGCACCGTGAACTTCTCACCTGGATGCATCGTGCTCAGGACCCACTCCCACACCCGCGCAACCGTTACCGCTTCAAACGCTTCCCGCACAACTACCAGTCGGGGGCGTGAGTGAGTTCCATCTGGAGAGCGGCGGTCCCCCGCCGTGAGCTCTGTCTGTACTGAGAATGCCCCCCATGGAGAGTAAGTCCCCCCGACATCCGTACCGCGGTCATCCTGCCCACCCGCCTCCCATTGAGCGGAACGGCCGCCCGGTGATCATTCACGTCACTGTCACCGTCCGGAACAGACGACCGATCCTGGCCAACCAGGAATCACGCGAAGCGCTCGTCTGTGCTTGGCGAACGGCGACGTACTGGCTCGTCGGTACCTACGTCGTGATGCCGGAACACATCCACCTGTTCTGTGCCCCTGGTGGTGATGGACTCACGTCGGTAAGACGCTGGGCTGGTTACTGGAAGCGACTCGCAGGGAATGCGGATGGGCGTCTGAAGGGAGCGTTCCTCGAAGATTGCTGGGACACCCAGATGCGCTCCGCTGAACACTACCCGCGGAAGCTGGAGTACGTGCGACAGAACCCTGTGAGGCGGGGACTTGTGTCGTCGCCCGAGGAATGGCCGTATGCCGGGTACCTGGTCCCTCTGCGCTGGAGCTAAGAGGCGAGCACGGCGGAGACCGCCGCTCTCCAGGGGAGGGGCTTGTGCCTGGCATTCTCTGGAGAGCCGTCGTCCCCGACGGTGTTCTTTTGTTCTGTGGAGAGCCGTCGTCCCCGACGGTGTTCTTTTGTTCCGTGGAGAGCCGTCGTTCCCGACGGTGTTCTTTTGTTCTGTGGAGAGCCGTCGTCCCCGACGGTGTTCTTTTGTTCTGTGGAGAGCCGTCGTTCGCGACGGTGTCTGTAGGCGTCACGGCGGAGATCAGCCTTCGCCAATGGCCACGGGCCGACACAGCCGCCGCTCTCCAGGGAAGAGACGCTACATTAGCCGTGCAGTCGGTAACGCCAGGAAAGGGATCTGCCTGTGGAATCTGCCGAAACACCAAACGTTCTTGTCGTTTTTGCCGACCAAATGCATCGCTTTGCCATGCGCTGCATGGACAACCCGGACGTGGACACACCACATCTGGACGGGCTGGCCGAGCAGGGCGCGTTGTTCCGCCATGCGTATTCTTCCACGCCAGTGTGTTCTCCCTTCCGGGTGAACCTGGTGTCCGGGCGCTACGGCATGGAAACGGGTGCCAAAGGCAATCAGTGCCTGCTTCCGGAATGGTGTCGATCGCTTGTGGACGATTTCAATGACAGTGGTTACCGGACGAGCTTTGTCGGCAAGTGGCACGTCGGAGCCACCGGCAATCAGCCAATCCCGGAAGAGTGGCGCGCGGGTTTCCAGGAGTTCATTGGCTACCAGTGCTACAACGGCTTCTACAAGGACGTCTGTTTCTACGATGAAGCTGGAACAGAACGGCGATTTGAGAAGCACCGGACCGATGCAACGGTGGACGTTGCCATCGAGCGGCTCCGTCGGGTCGCCTCAGATCCGTTCCTGATGATTGTCGGCTTTCAGGCTCCCCACTACCCGGAGCAACCAGGCCCGGAATTCGACCGCATGTACCGCGGCCGGGACGTCACCCCGCGCCCGAATTACACGGGAATCGATCTCTACATCCCTACACACAGTCCGAAGAGTCCGAGGCCGTTTGAGCGTTGCCCGGACTTTCGGCGCTACGGCAACGATATCCACGAGTATTTACGGATGTACTACGGGATGGTGACGCAGATTGATGCAAATGTCGGACGCTTGCTTTCCGAACTGGAAGATCTGGGCATCGCAGACGACACGATCGTGCTGTTTGCGTCCGACCATGGCGATCTGGCCGGTAGCCATGGCATGAACGGCAAGTGCGTGTCTTACGAGGAATCAGCAGGGATTCCCCTCCTTATGCGTGGCCCGGGAGTCCCGCAAGGCATGGTGATCGACGCCCCCATTGACTCGAGCTCGTTCCTGCCCACCTGCATGGAACTAGCCGGAGTACCTGCCTCACAAGCGGACACCGCCTCCCGCAGTCGGGCCGCTCTGCTGCGCGGGGAACCGGATGATCGACCTGCCTTCGCAGATCTCCGGAACTGGTGCATGGTCCGTCAAGGTGACTTCAAACTGACCATCGAAGACGACGACTGCCACCCGGCTATGCTGTTCAACGTCGCCGATGACCCCTACGAACAACAGAACCTGATCGAGGATCCCGCCCACGCCGACACGTTGGCCGAACTGCTGCAGGTGGTGACGCAGTGGCGTCAGGGCTGCCTCGGCTTTCGCCAGGCTGGCGAGGCGGGCTGAGGAAGGACGGGGCGCTGCCCCGAGACCCCGCTGGGGGAGCAGCGGCTCCCCCAGACCCCCACATGCTGGTTGGTGGGCGAGAACGTCAGGCGCCAAGGCCCACCTGTCGTTCTCGCCCACGTTTGCCTCCGCTCGCGCGTTGACCACTGTTGCTGTCGAGGGCGAACGACTACCTGTTCACCATGACGCACTATGCTGCCTCCGCTCGCGCGATGGACGAAGACGTAGACGGAACCAACACGCTATTGGCATGCATGGCGGGGTGAACAGAGGGAAAGGGAGCCGGGCGGCCGCCGTGAGTCTTTGTTTCTGGAGAGCGGCGGTCCCCGCCGTGAGTCTTGTCCGTACTGAGGATGCCCACATGGAGAGCGAGTCCCCCCGACATCCCTACCGCGGTCACCCCGCCCACCCAACGCCCATTGAGCGGAATGGCCGTCCGGTGATCGTAAGGAACAGGCGACAGATCCTGGCCAACCAGGAATCACACAGAGCGTTCATCTGTGCTTGGCAGACGGCGACGTATTGGCTCGTTGGAAGCTACGTGATCATGCCGGAACACATCCACCTGTTCTGTGCCCCTGGTGGTGATGGACTCACGTCGGTAAGATGCTGGGCTGGTTACTGGAAGCGACTCGCAGGGAATGCGGATGGGCGTTTGAAGGGAGCGTTCCTCGAAGATTGCTGGGACACTCAGATGCGCTCCGCTGAACACTACCTGCGGAAGCTGGAGTACGTGCGACAGAACCCTGTGAGGCGGGGACTTGTGTCGTCGCCCGAGGAATGGCCGTATGCCGGGTGCTTGGTCCCTTTGCGCTGGAGCTAAGGGGCGAGCACGGCGGGGGACCGCCGCTCTCCAGGGGAAGGGCGTGTGCCTGGCATTCTCTGGAGAGCCGTCGTCCCCGACGGTGTTCTTGTGTTCTGTGGAGAGCCGTCGTCCCCGACGGTGTTCTTGTGTTTTGTGGAGAGCCGTCGTCCCGACGGTGTTCTTGTGTTTTGTGGAGAGCCGTCGTCCCCGACGGTGTCTGTAGGCGTACGGCGGGGAACCGCCGCTCTCCAGAGGAAGGCAGGCACGGCGGGGG
>JABHEG010000006.1 GCA_018676675.1 Lentisphaerota bacterium | reverse complement strand
GGTCCGCCCGTAAGGATTGCCAGGAAACAGAAAGGCCTCATTCGTCGAATGATGAACGCCGAGCCAAGAAACAGTGCCCGGCCTACGGCTTACCGATCCCTGGCGCGGGAGCATTCCGACCTCCTCGGTACGTACGTCTGTACGCACCAGGGTGCCCGAAACACTTCCACATCCAGGCATCAGCAAGGGGTGGGCCCGCTATTCGCGCCCGCCACCACCAGTCGAAGGGCTGCCATGCCCCGATCTTGTCTCAAGGCCAGAGACCAAGCAATCGGCGGGTGGCACCGCCTCCCACGTTGACGCGCATGCGCCTCGTGGGAGCGAGGAGCTTACGTTTCGGGGCGTTCGCGGGCATGCTTCAGACAATGTCCGGATCGAGGCGATCTCTGTACATGGGCCAGTCTTTGGCAAGAGCCAGATTTATCTGGGCGACACCCAGAGCTTCCTCGGTTGTCGGAAGCTGGACGAGGGGTTCACCCCATGGGGCGTAGATGCAGCTGTTCCCATAGAAAGGTGTTCCTACCGCATTGCAGCTGGCGACCCACATGCGGTTTGTCTGGGCGTAGCTGCCACACTGGTTGAACCGTGAGCTACTGCCGGTCTGAGCATTGCCGCTTCCGGCGTTACTCCAAAGGAGGAGTTCGGCTCCGGCCAGGCGCATCCGCCTGACGCTTTCGGGAAATTCACCATCGAAGCAGTTGCAGACGCCAATGACACCGTGGCTCGCCGGGAAGACGGTCCCGCGTTCTGACGGTGGCGGCTCTGTGAACGGTGTGAGTTCGTAAGCGTGTGGTGAAAGTGGGTTCTTGCGCCGCACTCCGAGCCACCGTCCATCGGTGTCAACGACTCCGACTGAATTGTAGAAGCACTCCCCATCGCGCTCCGAGAAGCCGAAGGCCACGAGCATCGCTGCCGCTTTCGCCGTCTCCGCAATGCGGTTCAGGAAAGGGCTGGTACCCACAACGTCGGCGAGACCATGGGCTGCAGCAACGCCTTCCTCGACCGCTCCATGCGCTTTGGTGAAGTAGCCGGGCAGGCACATCTCCGGGAGGACAAGCGCCTGTACTCCATGTTCCGAAGCCATCTTCACGCAATCAACCATACGTTCCAGGTTGCCTTCCTTCCCCGTTTGTCCTCCGCAGTGGTTCCTGATCTGGGCGACCCCCAGCCGCAGCGGGCGGGCATCGTCGTCATCAAGAGACTGGGCGATTCGCTTTTTGGCCGCCAGGTTGCGGCGTTCGAGCAAGGCTTGCTGGGGGAAGAGGCCAGTGGAGATATTCATGGACTACCGTGTTCCCGGTGTCAGCGCCACTCATGCTTGGGGTAGCGTCTGGCTAGTTCGCTTTTGGCTTGAGGATACGTGCGTTCCCAGAACCCCTCCAAGTCATCAGTGATCTGGAACGGACGCATATTGGGGGCAAGGATCTCAAGCAGAACGGGGACGCGACCCGCTGCCACGCGCGGTGTCTCCGGGATGTCATAGAGATCCTGGATTCTGGCTCGCCCCCTGGGGGGGTGTCCTACCTCATATCGCAGTTTCATGCGAATTCCGCAGGGCAGTTTGACCCACGGTGGGGCCATTGATTCGACAAACTGCTGTTCCTTCCAGGACAGAGCATGCTTGACCAGGTCCAGGCAGGGCTTGTCCTTGATCTGCTTGTAGCGCCGTGATCCCTGGCAGATTTCTTCATAGATGACTGCCAAATCCGTGTCGTCATAGGCGAGGAGTTCCTTCTCCGGGAACTGTTCTGCGACCCATCGTGCTCTCTCAATCCAGAGCTCGACATCCTTGTTCCAGCCCTTGAGTTTGAGGTCTCCGGAGGCAATGCGCTGGGCCAGCACGGCGGCGGCGGCACCCGGATCGACATTCTGGGTCGTGGTCTCCTCGAGAATCAGGCCTCGGCAGGAGAGCGCACTTCTGCGGATGACCTGGCGCGTCTTCTCGTCCCATACGACCTCGTCTTCGTCGACGAGATCGTCGCCGAACAGTTCATAGAGCCACTCTTCACGGATGGCGCTGACGTGGGAAAGCGTGGACCTGGCCTGTCGTCCCCCTCCGGTGATTTCGTGGATTTCGGCAGCGACGAGAAGCGTGTGGTCACGCATGGTTGACCAGCGTGCCAGCTCGTACCGTCTGCCTCCGGCGACATCACAGAGGAGAGATCCCTCGTCTCGGCGTTTGGCTATTCGATCGGGGAAGGCCCTGAGGAGGCTCTTGAGAAGTTGATCGGAGTCAGGCGGCGGGGCGTCTCTTGGCGGCGAGGGGACCATGTGTCGGTAGAGTGTCGCCGTTCTCCAGACTTGGCGTGCCGCCGCAGCGCTGATACCCAACTGATTGCAGACCTCCGTCGAGAAATGTGCGCGTTGGGCTTGGTGGAGCGCCCGGATCAGGGCGAAGAAGTCTGAAGGCAGGGGGCCGGGGAGGGGGCCCCCGGCCGGGGGCGTGTTGGCTGTCGTACGGCGGAGTTGCTGACCTGCTTTGCCACCCAGCGGCAACGGCCGTTCGTTCAAGATTGCCGCGATGAGCGCGGCTTCGTGTCCGCAGCCATGCTCTGCTGCGGCCTTGAGGATGACACCCAGGCGAGGGTGTGTGGGCAAGCGGGACACGCCGTGTCCCAGCAGTGTGACGTTTCCGCTTTGGGGGTCAAGAAGGCCAAGCGTTGTGAGCAGAGCGTCGGCCGCATTCAGGCGTTCGGGAGTGGGAGGAGAGATCCACGGGAAGCGCGTGATGTCGCCGGTCCCGAAGGCGCGAAGGAAGAGGACGGTTTCGGCCAGGTCGACGCGGGCGATTTCCGGGGTCGCGTGCGCCGGCCGCCGTTGCTGTTCCGCAAGCGTCCAGAGCCTGCGACAGGTCCCCGGGGCTTCGCGTCCGGCCCTGCCGGCCCGTTGATCGGCGGACTCCCGGCTGATCGTTTCCATCTGGAGCGTGTTGAAGCCACGGCTTGGGTCGTAGCGATTCGTCCGGGCGAGTCCGGCATCGATGACGTGCCGGATCCCCGGGATGGTCAGCGATGTTTCTGCGATGTTCGTCGCCACGATGACTTTGCGGCGTTCGCAAGGCGCCATGACCTTGTCCTGCCGGTCTGGAGGCAGGGCTCCATAGAGCGGGAGGAGAGTGATCTTCTCAGCGGCCCGGAGGCGTCCGCAGGTCTCGATCGTGCGGCGTATTTCGTAGGCTCCAGGCATGAAAACGAGGACGTCTCCCTCGCTGCCTTCGCGGAGCAACTCCTCCAGTGCTCGTGCGGCCAGATCCCATACATCACCTTTGGGGGAACGTTGGGCGTGGAGAATGTCCACGGGGTATGTCCGACCTTTGGCCTCGAGGGACGCACACTCCCCGAGGTAGGATTCGGCCAGCTTGATATCCAGCGTAGCCGACATGACCACGATCTTCAGATCCGAGCGGTACTGCTCCTGAGCCTGGCGGGTCAACCCCAGGCCCAAATCTGCCGACAAGCTTCGTTCGTGGAATTCATCAAAGATGACCGTACCGATTCCCTGGAGCATATGGTCCCGTTGGAGGAGTCGAGGGAGGATTCCATCTGTCATGAAGACGATCCGGGAGTCGCTGCAGACGGCTTTCTCGAAGCGTGTCTGGAAGCCGACTTCGCTCCCAAGCGAGACGCGCCGCTCCCGGGCAACACGCTGGGCGAGCATCCGGGCGGCGAGGCGGCGCGGTTGGAGGACGAGGATGCGCCCACTTGCCCCAGCGTCCAGCAGAATCTGAGGAATTTGAGTTGACTTGCCGGATCCGGTTGGGGCCGACAGGACGATGCGGTTTACGCTCCGCACGGCGTCCGTCAGTGGGGCGGCTATGTCGAAAATGGGAAGAGGATCGGGCATGGGAGGAGGCGGGGAGGAGTTAGTGGGTTAGTGGGTTCGTGTTCTTTCTGGACCATGGGCAGTTGTTACCGAGCGATCCTCACTCCTTCGACTGGGCTCGTGCCCTGGCTTAGCGCCGTTTAGCGGAAGGCGACCTCAACCCACTGTTCGGGCTCCAGCATGATTCCCGGAAGTTCCCGGAATCGAGTCATTGCTTTGCTGACATTCTCGGTCCTGCTGATTGTGCTCATCTGTTTCGTGGCCGCCTCATTGCTGAGAAGTTCCTCGAAGTTCAGGTCGAAGATGGTGATGTAGCTGGGGGCAGCGTCGCCCTTCCGGGTGTGCACAGATGAGGCATTAGTACTGACAATATGCCCCTTGACCTTCACGACCATCCTGAACCGCATGCCTCTTGCCGCTTTCCTCAGGGCGTTAGTCTCTTCCGCGCTGGGGGTGGCTTCCCGATGCTTGCTGGCTTCCTCCGCTCCTGCAGATGCGGCGAACGGCTGGATCACGAGCAGGTGTCCCACATCGCCGGGTGTGTAGCGGAACGCGATGGGATCGGCCCGTGTTCGGCCTCTCAGGGGGTCGAGCCTCGTTCCCTCGGGCTGTTCCGGTTCGACTGGGAGTTCGACGGCAGTGATGTCATCGAACTCATAGACGACCTTCACCCCGCGTGCACCATCGCTCGGTCGTGCTACGGGTTCGACGTTCAGCAGCCGGACTCCCTGGCCCATCTTTGCTGCCCGTTGTTCGCAGGCTTCCCGATTCAGGGGCACCCGTGGCTCCCCGAGGGGGGGGGCACCGTCTCGGGCTCGGGCCATGGTTTCCAGCATGTTCTCGCTCAGGAACGTCCGTGTCACGATCGTTCCGCTGCCGTCTTTGTTGAGCTCAATGACGACGGTGTTCTCCATGCAGCCGCAAAGACAACAGGCCAAGGCAATGCCGACGAACGGGAGCATTCGTCGACTTGGTTGGCGCCATGCGATCAGTGGATCAGTGTGTTTCAAAAGGGAATTCATACTGAGTGAGTTGGAGTTCGTCGCGCATCTGGACGAGTTCCTGCTGAACGCTCTGGTTGACAGGGACCCCTTTGCCCTGCCTTTCCTGCCACGCCACATACTCCTTCTCGCCTGCCGTGTAGATGCGTTCTTCGCCGGGCATCCTGCGTGAGTTGCGCAGTTCCCGCAGAATGGTGCCGGCAGTCTTCTTGAACTCATCCAGGCCGAGGAAGGCCTCCGTGTCGATCGCCATGAAGAAGTGGCCGAGTTTGTAGGGGACCTTTTCGCCGTCCTCGAAGCCCGAGAGCATCTTGAGGAAGCTTCCACATTGGAGAGCCGCAGAGAGAATCTCGACGATTGTGCTGTAGCCGTATCCCTTGTAGCCGGCTGTCTCTTCCCCGATTCCGCCCAGAGCTGTGAAAGCCGCCTTGCCGTTACTGAGTCCTTCTAGGATTTGGTCCGTGTCAGTTAGAGCCTGTCCATTCTCCCCGATGACACAGCCTGGTGGGGTGTCCTTGCCGATCCTCTCGTAGATCTCGATCTTGCCTCGCTGGGTGATTGAGGTCGCGCAGTCCAGGACGAACGGAAACTCCTCGTCGGTTGGGAAGCCGATGGTCAGGGGATTCGTTCCGAGCATGTTCTCTACCCCGAAGGTTGGGGCTACGGATGGCCGTGCATTGGTACCGGTAATCCCGATCATCCCGTTCTCGATGGCCATTAAGGCGTAGTAGCCCGCGATGCCGTAATGAGTGGAATTACGCACAGCGACCATGCCCATGCCGTACGCCTTGGCTTTGTCGATGGCCGCTTGCATCGCTTTGCGGGAGATGGCGTGCCCCATCCCGTGGTTGCCGTCCCACACGGCTGTGGTTGGGCCATTTCTCAGCACCTCAATCTCGGTGTCAGGGAACTGAATCCCCGCGAGGATGCGGTCGTAGTAGATTGGTTTCAGGCGGTTGACCCCGTGCGAGTCGATCCCGCGCTTGTCGGCTGTGATCAGGACATTGGCGCAGATCGCGGCATCCTCCGCGGGGACGTGGAGGGCCTTGAAGACGTCTACCATGAATTGCTCAAGCACGTCGAACGGCACCCAACAGATCGTCTCGCTCATGGATGTCCTCCTTGATGACCGGTGTGGTGGGCCGCTGTTCGCCCTCTCCGAAAACGCCCGCTGTCTTCACTGTGGCCGACGTCAGAGTGTAAGCTGGTCCCCGCGTTTTTCAACCGACCGCGGGGGATGCTCAGAGCAGCGTCTGGGCTACATAGTCGGCAAAGAGCAACCCCTTCCGGGTTGGGTACAGGCGTGTCTCAGTCCGGATGAGCATGCCTTCGTCAATCAGGTTTCTGACAGCCTCAGGGCGGAGCGTGAATGGATCGCGGCCTGTCGTCCGACTGAACTCTCGGATTCTCCATCCCTCAACGGTCCGGAGGCCGAAAGCAAGTATCTCTGCAGCCCTCTGCTCGGGCGGCAGATGGTCTTCCTCCGGCGGGGCTTGGTCGAGCCATCCTTCGAGGGAGCCTGGGGCGGTCCAGCGCAGTTGGCCATCAAACGAGGCGGCTGCCGGGCCACAGCCGATGTAGGTGGCGCCATGCCAAATCCGGTTGTTGTGTCGGCACTCCGCGCCTGGCCGTGCCAGGTTGGACACTTCGTACCGTTCCAGTCCCGCCCCGTGCGCTTCTTCAGCCACCACGTCCCACATTTGTATTTCGAGGACGTCGTCTACCGGCGGCAGCGCCGAGTCCCCCAGGCGTGTCCCTTCTTCTCGGGTCAGGGCGTAGGTCGAGAGGTGATCGATGCCCAGATCGCACATCCGCCTGACATCATCCGTCCATTGGCTGATGCTCTGACCCGGGATCGCGTATATGAGGTCGACGTTGATCCCGGAGACACCAAGGCGGCGAAGGTGACGGACCGTGTCCTCCAGGGCGTCCGTGTTCCCCTGGCGGCCAAGAATTCCTCTGAGGGTGGGATCGAGGCTCTGGACTCCGAGACTGATGCGGTTCACTCCCGCCTCTGCGAGAAGCTCTGCCTTTGGTTCGGTCAGCGAGTCTGGATTGCACTCAACGGTCCATTCCACATCTGACCGGAGCTCGAACGTCTGGGACAGGCTGCTCAGGAGCTGGTGGAGCTCGGTTCTGTCGAGGATGGATGGTGTTCCCCCGCCGACGAAGATGGTTGAGAGCGGGGCGCACCGCGCCCGGACATCACGGAAGTCGTCCTGCAGTCGGGCGAGATAGTTCTGTCTGGTTTCTTGCGAAGTGCTTGGGATCGAGTAAAATGCGCAGTAGTCGCACTTGCCCGCACAGAATGGGACGTGGACGTAGAGAGACGCGATGGCCGAACGGCGCACGTTAGTGGAGGCGTCTTCAGTTGTCTCTGGCTCGGAAGCCGGCCGGGAAGCGTTCATGTTGATTGTGGTCGGCGGGGCAGTCGTTTGACGTTTCTGCACACATTGCTGGAAGCCGGCGCCACTGCGGCGACTATTCGCCAGAGGACGCCACTTCTGCGTTTGGGCTGAGCACCAAGGTACTCGCGGCGTCCGGCTGAGGCAACCGCCCCATGCTCAACACAACGCGTTGCCAGGCCCGACAAGATATGCAGGAGCCGCTGCTCTGAGGCAGGAGACAGGTCTTCTCCCTGGCCTGCACTTCCTTTCTTTCTGTTTCTTGGCATGTATCCTGCTAAGTCCTCTGCGGTTGTGTTCCCGGCTGTCAGGACTGGAGAGGAGCGATACAGATGGTGACCACATGGCGATTCCAGGCGAAGCGTCGCCGTCCCCCCAGGCGGCACCGACCACGGTTGATGCCTCCGCCCTCTGGTCGAGCGTCGAACGACATATCCTACATGGATATCGCGAGGCTCCTTATCATTGCCGGGGAGATTCTGCGCAATCAGCACAACTGAGCGTCTGCCGCGTCAGGAACGCGGCGACCGGAGTGGGTCTGGGCGAGGCGGCTAAGGAAACCGTCCGCCAACGTGGACATGAGGAGGAAGGATGATGAATCGGACACAGCAAATCTTGACCCGTCTGGAGCGTGAGGGAGAGGTCCCGATCGAGGACATCAAGCAACTGATTGAGGAGAACAGGAAGCTCCGCCGCCTGGTGTACGCCGCCTGTGTGAAAGGAAATCGCAACATCGCTGCGTGAGATGCCAGGCACACCTTCCGCGACTCTGGCGCCGTGTGACTCTCTGTCGCGGCGTCGAGACATCGTTTCGTATCAGTGCCGGAGGAACGCAACTCCGGCACGGCCTACGTTGCTAATGACGAACGAGTTTCGTCACCAGAAAGACAGCGTTTGTAGTAAGGCACGTAAAGCAACGGAGTGCCGTTTTTCCTGCTTGCCTCAGTGGCATTCGGCACTGGCTTGTCCCGCTACTCCCCCCCTTCTGCCTCTGCTTTTTCACCGTCCTCACAGGCTCACCCCCGTTGAAATCCGGGCTGAAATCGCTTATATTCAGTCGTTTTGGCGTCAGGGGTTATGGCTTTCTCGCGGCCGTTCCCGGGTTTCTCGGCCGTGACCGGTCGCATCTGGGTGGGCTTGCACCCAGCCCTTCTATCTCCCCTGGCTGTCGGGAAAAGGCTCATTCCGGAGTTGTGATGCTCTGCATATCTCCCCCGTCCTCCGCGGGGGCGTCGTCCCGAATTTTTAAGGAACGCTTGAACATGGAATCAGAGAGAGTTTTCAACTTCAGTGCCGGTCCTGCCACGCTTCCCGTGGAAGTCATGGAGAAGGCCCAAGCGGAGTTCGTCAACTTCCGTGGCATTGGCTATGGCATTGCTGAGGCCAGTCACCGGAGCTCCGCATTCGAGGAAGTGATCGACGGCGCCGAGGCGAACGTTCGGAAGCTCCTGGGAGTGCCTGACGACTATGCGATTCTGTTCCTCCAGGGTGGCGCAAGCACGCAGTTTGCGATGGTTGCGATGAACCTGATGCTCCCCGGCAAGCCGGCGTTGTACGCGGACACGGGGGCCTGGGCGGCCAAGGCCGTCAAGGAGGCCAAACTGTTCGGCGAGGTGACGGAGCTTTACAGCGGGGCTGACTCTGAGTTCACCCACATCGGTGACGCCACTCAGTGGGCCATCGACCAGGAGGCGTCGTACGCCTATATCTGCAGCAACAACACGATCCGCGGGACGCAGTACCACTTTTTCCCGGACACTGGTGACATTCCCTTGGTCGCAGATATGTCCAGCGATATTCTGTCCCGCCGTCTGGACATGAGTAGGTTTGACCTGATTTTTGCCGGTGCGCAGAAGAATCTCGGGCCAGCCGGCGTGACCTTGGTCATTATGAAGAAAGAGCTCGCGGATCGTGCGGCTGACACCGTTCCCACGATGCTCAAGTACAGCACGCACATCGACAAGCACTCCTTGTTTAACACGCCGCCGTGTTTCTCCATCTACATGGTTGGTCTCGTGCTTGAGTGGCTGGTTGAGACTGGGGGACTTGAGGAGATCGAGACGATCAACGAGACGAAGTCACATGCCCTCTATGAGTTCATCGACATGTCGATCTTCTACCAGGGAACAGCGGAACCGGGGGATCGTTCGAAGATGAACGTGACATTCCGGTTGCCGGAAGAAGAGCTTGAAGCGCTGTTCGTCAAGGAAGCGGCTGCGGTTGGCTTAACGGGCCTCAAAGGTCACCGTTCGGTGGGCGGGATCCGAGCCAGTATTTACAACGCCATGCCTCTGGCCGGTGTGTCGACATTGATTGACTTCATGGCGGACTTCGAAGAGAGGCACGGCTGACTTGGCCCCGGGCTGAGGACAACGGTAGAGAGTGAACGGCTCCCCTCGCGCTGCGTGGGGGGCCGTTTCTTTCATCCTCGGGGACCAGAGCAAGGTAACCCCTCAGTTACGTGAGGCGGCTCGACGGAGTCTCTCCCTCCATCGGACACAGATGGCCCAGAGAATCCCTGGAGGGAGAGACTCCGTCGAGCCATCTTTGAGTTCTCCCCCCACGTAACCGAGGCATTCCAAAGCAAGGGCGATTGCATTTGCAGCACTGCCGTGGCACTGTTTCTAAACGCCTGCCTCTTTGTCAAGGAGACTGCCATGCTGCCAGCTGCACGAGTCGGTGACATGCACACCTGCCCCATGCAGGACCCGACCCCCGCCGGGCCCAAACCGCATGTTGGCGGGCCGGTTACCGGTCCTGGCGTGGCCACCGTACTGATCGGTGGACAGCCTGCCGCAGTCATCGGGGATTCTGCCACTTGTGCCGGTCCCCCGGACGCCATCGTGAAGGGCTCGGCTACGGTGCTGGTCGGGGGGCGTCCGGCCGCGCGTATGGGCGACAGCACTGCCCACGGTGGGGTCATCGCCAGCGGCTTCCCTACCGTCCTGATTGGCGGTTAGGGCTGGGTAACGCGTGTGTGTGTGGCTGCAACGGCCGAATGTCAGACACCTTGGCTTCTGAACCACTCGCGGTCGGCGCCCTGCTGCTCCTTCGGCGAGAGTCCCTCGGTGCGTGATTCGTTCTCCGAGACGATCCAACCGTCATAGCCGCGTTCCCGGAGTTTTGCGATGATGCCGACGTGGTCGACGACTCCCTGTCCGAGCATGCTCCAACCGTCGTTGCCGGTCCAATCCTTGAAATGGACGTAGGCGATGCGGTCGAACGAGGCGTTGCACAACTCGACAACATCATGGCCTTCCTTGACCATGATTCCGGAATCCGGGCAAAGGAACCAGTAGCGGGGATCGGTGAGTTCGAGCATGCGTGCGATCTCTGCGGGTGAGCAGGCGATGGCTCCGGAATGGAGATGGTAGCAGGCTTTGACGCCGTGCTGCTCGAAGACGCGCTTGCCGAGCTCGGAGTAGTGTTCACAGACGGCCTTGAACGCCGCTTCGTCCTCCGTAGCTTTCCCGCCCCCGATCATCATGCGGTCGGCGCCGAACGACTCAAGGAAGGCGGCTGTTCGCATGGCATCGTCGAGTTCCTGCTTCGCCGCGGTTGCATCCGCTGAGCCAGCCCCGAAAAACAGCGCTGCCAGGACGGTTCCAGAGGCAGAAAACAAGTCGGCAAGCTCGGCGCGTCGGTCGTTCCACACGTCGATCATGCGCCAGTTGCACTCGACTCCGACGTACCCGATTTCCCCGGCTTCGCGGATGGCGTCGGCAAGGGGTTCGTCAAACGTGGGGCCGACCGGCCAGCAGTTCAGTTGGCAACCGATTCGGATGGCCATTGGTTCGCTCCTTTGATGCGGTGGGCAGTGGACGGAGATGCGCTTGGCTTGCGGGCGTTCTCAGGAACGCTGAGGCAATATAGCGGCTTGTACTGTGTGCGCGCGAGTGAATTCCGGACTATGCTTGGGGGGGCGACACGGATCGGAGCGAGAGTGTGGGTGACGAAAACCGGAGGCGACAGGCATGTCAGGTCAACGCGGGTGCATGTACTTACTCCTTGCTGGAGCGATCGGGCTTGTTTCAGGGTGCCGTACGCTGAATGAAGCGCAACTGCAACAGGTTGAGGACGCTGCATTCTTCGTCTCACCTGGGGGGAACGACGTATGGTCGGGGACCTTGCCGGAGCCGAACCCGGACGGCTCCGATGGCCCGTTGGCCACCCTTGCGGCCGCTCGGGATGTTGTTCGTGATGCCAGGAAGGGGCAGTGGCGTGGGCGGGCGGTGACGGTATTGATGAGGGGAGGAGTCTACGAGCTGGAGTCGCCGGTACGGTTTGGCCCACGGGATTCCGGTGACCAGGACAAACCGGTGACCTACTCGGCGTACCCAGGGGAACGGCCCGTCGTGTCCGGCGGCATTCGGGTGAGAGGGTGGCATGCTGTGGGCGATGGAACGTGGGCCGCTGCGTTGCCGGAGGGCGTTGCCTTTCCCAACGGATTCCGGTCTCTCTACGTCAATGGGGAGCGTCGCCCGATGGCTCGAACTCCCAATACAGGGGAGTACTTCCGCATCGCCGCGAGTGCCCCCCTGCTGGTTGATCCTGAGACTGGTCAGGAGGTCAATTCGGAGAAGTTCGCCTTTCGGTTCCGGGAGGGCGATCTTCGGGCCTGGCCGCGCATTGAAGAGATCAACGCGGTTGTTCTGCGCAACTGGGAGTCGGCGATTCTCCCGATCCGGTCAATCGATGAGGCCAACTCCAGTGTGGTCTTCGCCGGGCCGATGAAGTGGGAACTCCGGCGCAATCTCAGGTATTACGTTGAGGGATTCCGGGAAGCCCTGGATGCTCCCGGCGAGTGGTGGTTTGACCGGCAGGAAAACATGCTTTTCTACCGGCCGAAGCCTGGGGAGAAGATGGAGCGCTTGTCCGTTGTGGTGCCGCGATTGACGGAACTGCTGGTGCTGGCAGGAGATCCTGTGGTGGGGCAGCCGCTTGAACACGTCACGTTCGACGGGATCGCTTTTCGGCACACCGATTACGCCGTCCCACCAACAGGGCACAGTGACTGGCAGGCGGCGGTCACCATTCCCGCGGCAATCCAGGCGGACGGCGCTCACCACGTCACGTTCCGGCGTTGCGATGTCCGCAACATCGGGCAGTATGGAATCTGGTTCCGCCGAGGATGTCGGGGGAACCGCATCGAGCAGTGTGAGGTCGCGGACCTCGGGGCCGGTGGCGTCCGGATTGGTGCTCAGGCGACGTCTAAGGAAGAGCAGGAGCAGAGCGGGGGCAACACGGTTCACAACTGCTTCATTCACGATGTCGGCAGTGTGTTCTATGGCGCGATCCCGATATGGATCGGGCAGAGCAGTGACAACGTGGTGTCGCACAACGAAGTTTGCGACGCCAACTACACGGGTATCTCTGTGGGGTGGAGTTGGGGGTTCCGACCAACGACGTGTCATCGGAACACAATTGAGTACAACCATCTGCACCATCTCGGGCGCGGTGTGCTCTATGATATGGCTGCGATCTACACGCTCGGGATCTCAACAGGAACGGTCATCCGCGGGAACCGGATACACCACATCTGGGGCTGGGAAGAAGGCTATGGAGCCGGTGGCATCTACCCGGATGAGGGTAGTACGGGACTGCTCATCGAAGACAACCTCGTGTACTGCACGCAGAACGGGGGATTGACGGTGCATTACGGACGCGAGAACGTGGCCCGGAACAACATCTTTGCTCTCGGGCAACGAGCCCAGATTCACCTGGGGCGGAAGGACAAGGAGTCGAGCCAAACGCTCGAGAACAACATTATTTACTACACGCAGGGCGAACTGTTTCGGCGCATGAGCACGCTCACGAGCGCTCGGAATCTCTATTGGCATGCCGGAGGGGACGACCCTGAGTTCCCCGAAGGTAAGACATTGGCGGAGTGGCAAGCCGAGGGGCATGATCAGCACTCGGTGGTGGCGGACCCGGGGTTCATCAACCCGGAGACGCACGATTTCAGGCTGCGGCCCGACTCGCCGGCTCTGGCTCTGGGCTTCAAGCCTTTCGATGCGAGCAAGGCAGGGCTGGTCGGGGATGTCGCGTGGGTGCGCCGCCCGTTGGCGATTGATCGCGGTGCGACGGTCATGCCTCCGAGGAAGGACCCACCGCCGGTCATGATCAACGACGGCTTCGAGGAAACGCCTCTGGGAGCGGAGCCCTTGTTCGGGACTGTGCACGGTCAGACAGCCGGCGCAAGCATACGAGTTTCTGACGAAACAGCTGCCTCGGGCAGGCGTTGCCTGAAGTTCATTGATGTCGCGGGGTTGAAGAACATCTGGAACCCGCACATCTACCTTCATCCTCGTCTGCGGAAGGGGGTGCTCCACGGGAGCTTTGATCTCAAGCTTGAGGCCGGCGCAGTCTTCACGACTGAATGGCGTACCGATGCTTCCCCTTTCGTAGGTGGGCCCAGGGTTCAGGCGATGGCCGGTGGGATGTTGACCATCAACGGCGAGGATGTGGTCGAGGCTGATGTGGGCAAGTGGATACACGTTGATCTGGTGTGCGATGTCCGCAGCAAAGAAGGCAAGACGTGTCATGCGACCGTGAGAGTGGAAGGGCAGCCGACGAGGACACTTGAGGTCGCGGTCAACGACCGGTTCAAAGGAATGGACTGGATCGTTTTCGTGTCCGACGCCAATGAGAACAGCGTGTTCTACCTTGACAACGTTGTACTGGAGCTTGAGAAGCCGAAGTAGATCCCTGGCTTCAGCTGGAGTATGTCCATGTTTTCTGACGACATCGAGCGGTTTCCTACCCGTTTCCGAGAGAGCGCTTCGCGGGGGCCTTACCTTTGGGATTGGGGTAATGAATGTGGCCTCAAGGGGGCGGGGTTTGCTCCTACCTCGATGGGCGGACACCACTTCATCACCCGAGCGGCGTTGCAGGTGCTCCCGGAGGTTACCGAATGGCTGCACGGCGAAGCCCTGCTGTTGACGTGGTGTTACTGCGGGTTCCCCGATATGAACTGGGCTCAGTACGGGACGTTTGGCACCGAGGCCATCTCGGCTCGGATGCCGGATACACGACGCGAGTGGGAGATCTCTCGCTATTGTCAATACAATCAGCTACTCGATCAGGGGCATTTCATAGGACATCACCCGGACCAGGCCATCGAGGGGTTGGTCGGGCGTTATGAGGACGCCTGCAGAGCAGTCGAGGAAGGGAGAGGGCGTGACGCCATCCGCTTCCTGGGGGCAGCCATTCACTACCTGGAAGACAGCGGTTCGCCGCCCCATGCCGGCAGCGTTTCCGGGCCGTATCACATGCCGGCCGAGTCGCTACGGGACGTTTCGGGGATCGGGATTGATGGCTACGTGCCGACTCCGTCAGGTGACTTTCAGGAAACGGTGGACGAACTGGCGCAGTTCGGTCGGGAGCAGTGCGGCGATATCCTTGCGCTGCTCGAAGCGGGGAGGGCGGACGACGTCCTGCCTTTCCAGGTTGCCTGTGCGAATCGGTGCGCCCGGGCGGTGGCGGATCTCCTCATACGCTTCTACCGCGATTTTGCTTCGTCCCTGACCTTCGGGCCTGCTCTCGCACCCACTGGCGTCGAGTTGCTAGACAACGGTGACTTCTCACGCCCGGGCGATGCGCCGTTCTGTCCGGACGGCTGGGTCATGTACTGGGAGAACAGGGCGGACCCGGACGTCTCGATTGAGCGGCGTGACGTCTCCGGCGTCGCGGAGGTGGTCGCAGAGCGCGTGTCGGAGCGCGTCGCGTGCGTGCCGACGTGGCCGCGTGTTGTGCGCTGTGCTCCGGGGCAGCCGTTCCGCCTGGTTGGTGAAGTCGTCTGTGATGGTGGGGAAGCCGGCCTCGAAATCCTGTTCACCGACGATGCAACGCGGCCTGTCAGCCCGGCGGCCGAGGAGACTGTCCAGGGGGAAGGATGGCAGACCGTCGTGCTTGATGTGGTAGCCCCGAAGGGAACCGAGATCTTGCGTCCGGGAGTGTTTGCCCGTGGTGTTCCCGGCGCCGCTCGGTTCCGCAGGCTGAGCTTGACCGTGCGGTGACCTTCAGAGCGCACTACATTTCCAGCGTCGACTGCAATCTCGAATACCAGGAGAGGCCGATGCGCGTTGTCGTTTTCCTGTTGATCCTCTTTGCCGCAGCATGTCATGCTCAGCTTTCGCCAAAGAGACTGGCAGAGCTCAAGGCGTTGCCCGCCGGCGAGGTGCTCATTGCTCCCGGGGATCTCACCGTCGAGTCCTTCCATGGTTCGGACAAGGGCGGCATCATCGCCGCCGTCACAGGCCAGGATGGGGCAGCACTCCGGGTGTCGGTAGCCGATGAGTGCAAGAACCGGTGGGACGTGGGGATGGGGGTGCCCTGCCCAAAGGCCATCGCGAAGGACGATGTTCTGCTGGTCTCATTCTGGGCTCGGAGTCTAGCGAAAGGAAAGGGGGAAACTGCAGCGACGCAATTGGTGTTTCGTCGGGCAACAAAGCCCTACAAGCACTGTTTGAGCACGACGCTTGGGGTTACCGCGGAGTGGCGCTGTTACGCGATGCCTTTCTCGCCGAGTTACGCAATGGAGGCCGACGAGGGCCGTTTCTACATGCAGTTCGGGATGCGCAAGCAGCGGTTGGAGATTCGCCAGGTCGCTGTGCGCAATCTCGGGAAGTCGATTCCTCTGGGCGTACTGATGCGAGACCTTGGCGTCGCATCGTCGAAGAGCGGGAGCAAGGTAGCAGGCACCCCGATGACTCCGGTGACGCTCTGGGAGATGGGGGCGCACAGTGGTCTGCCCGAACCTGATCCGGAGTTCTCTCCCGAGGGGGCCTGGTCGCACTCCTACTCGATCTGGACGTGTCACGGCTACGTTCAGAAGGGCAACAAGCGGATTGGGTTTCTGGAAGTCACGCGGTCGGTGGCGGGCGAGGACGACCCGCTGGTCGTCGCGCAGGACATCGTCAACGATGAGGGGTTGATCACCCGGCACGTTGCCACCATCGCGTGTGCCCCCGATGCGGTTGGCACACTGCGCTCCTGGAAGCTCGCACTGGAACACATCGGTCAGGATGGGGCCGCGGTCGCTGATCTGGGCTGGGTGGAAACAGCGGAGAGGGTCGATGGCGGTTTCACCGTGCGGAGTGGGCAGCGGGTATCGCAACGCCGGGCTCCCGTCCGCACGGCAGCGGATTGGTGTCTGTTCGACGCGGTCCAGCGCCTGCCGTTCAAGACCGGTCCGGTCCAGGAGTTCGCCGTACTGGAGGGATTGACTGCACTGAAGACGAGACATCGGTTGACCTACCGAGGGGTTGAGGAGGCGACGATAGCAGGAAAGACGCACCGTCTTCATCGCTTCACTCAGATCGGCCATGGTGTCCTGCCGTACAACTACTGGCTGGATGAGCATCATCGCCTGGTCATGGTGGTGACGCATAGCCGTGCGTATATCCTGAGCGACGGAGCCCGTAAAGCTCTGGAAGGCTATCTGAAAGGGCAGCGTGGCCGTTACGGGAATCTGGCCAAGCGCCGGGGAGGGAAGTGAGAATGGAAATGAAGCACCTGGCTGGGGACAAGCGATCAACAGACAACGGCAACCAGCACGAGGCCCGGCGCCCGCATATCCCGCGCCGTTCATTTCTGCAGTTGGGGGCGGCTGCGGCTGCCGGAGTCGGCTTGGAGGCATTGGGGGCTCCCGTTCCGGGCGGAACGAAGGGCAGTTCGCCGAATGTTGTTTTCATCATCACGGACCAACAGCATTTCGACACGATCTCGGCTGCGGGTTGCAGCCACATCCGGACGCCTGGGATGGATCGACTGGTCCGTCGCGGGACCCGGTTCCGGAATTCGTACTCCACCAATCCTGTCTGCTCGCCTGCACGGAGTTCCATGTTCACAGGGCGCCCGACGAGTGAGACCGGCGTGTACAAGAACGGGCTGGGGATCCGGAGCACTGTGCCGAATCTCGGACAGTGGCTGCGGCAGGAGACGAACTACGAGACCATCTATGCAGGGAAGTGGCACGTTCCGCGTGGTTTCACGCACTTCATCCCGGGATTTCGTGTCATCCAGACGGGGATTGGCGGGCAGGGCAACGTCGGCGACACGAATACGTCGCTTGCCTGTGAGGCTTACCTGCGGAACCGTGATCGTTCCAGGCCGTTTTTCATGGTTGCGTCGTTCCTCCAGCCGCACGATATCTGTGAGTGGCTGCGTTTGAACTGCCGGAAAATGCCCGGATTGCCCTATCCTGAGCTGGCGAGTGAGCTCCCTCCGCTGCCTGGGAACTTCACGTTCGACGAGCGCGAACCGATGGCTGTGGCGTCTCGGCGGTCGGGCAATGAAGGGGTGGCGAACGAGTGGGCCGAATGGCAGTGGCAGTATTACATCTGGTCCTACTACCGTCATGTTGAGATGGTCGATGCCGAGGTGGATCGTGTCCTTCAGGCGCTGGAAGACAATGGTTGTTCCAAGGATACGCTGGTCGTTTTCACGGCCGACCACGGAGAGGGCACGGCACACCACCAGACGACTCGCAAGAACAACCTTTACGACGAAGCTGCACGTGTGCCGCTCATGGTCTCCTGGCCTGGACACGTGCCTGAGAACCACTGTGATACCTCCCATGTCGTCTCCGGGCTGGACATCGTGCCGACGATTTGTGACTACGTTGGCTGTGAAGCGCCCCCGAATGTGCGCGGGGCCAGCCTGCGACCGCTTCTCGAAGGGAAGCCAGACGCGTCACACAGCTTCTGTGTCAGCGAGGTCAGCAACAACACCGGTCGCATGGTCCGGACAGCCGGCTTCAAGTACATCACCTACCGGGATGACCCGACCGAGCAACTCTTTGACATGAACAGTGACCCCGGGGAGACCCGCAACCTGGCGGGGGATGCGCAGTTCGCAGAGACGCTGGCTGAACACAAGCGCCTCTTGCGGGAGTGGGAACTGCAACTCGATGTCGCCCCGAACGTTCCTGCGCCGGACACGTGGCGGGGGTAACGTGAGAGCTCGGAGGGCCAAGCGAGGCGGTGCTCAGGCATTGCACGGGATTCAGGCGTGGCCCCCAAACGGGAAGAGCACGAACACTGTCACGCCCCAAACTGCATGGCTGATCATGTTTGCCCAGATGCACCGGTAGCGTGCATATAGAGCAGCCCAGAAAGCGCCGCAAACAAATGCGGCGATGATCAGCATGGTGTTGCCGGAGGCGAGATGCACGCCGCCGTACGCCAGCACCCCAAGGACGACGCCACGCAAGCCGTACCGCCGCTGGAGCTGCTCTTGCACGTAGCCACGCCAGAAGAGCTCCTCACCGGGAGCGATGATGCCGGTGAGCAGCAACCCCATGATCCAGGGAGGCGTACCCGTTCGCCAGCGGTACACGGCGGCGATTTCAGAAGGGCCACCCGGGAACACGATGGCGGCGAGGTGATTTCCTACGAAGAACACAAAGTACAGAAGCCCGGCTGACAGCAGCCCGAGTGTAAAGCGGCGCCCCCACGGGCCTCGCATTTGCCCGGCAAGAAATGGCGCGGTGATCGTGGGCTGGAACCACCACGCCGCAGTGCACAGGATGAGCACGGAAGCGGTTAGCTGAATCCAGAAGTTCAGGAACGGACAAGCGAAGAGCAGCGAGAAGCACAGCCCGGCCAGCCCAAGGCAAACCCATGGTCCCGTTGGTGACCGGCGCCTCAAACGTGACCTCCTCCCTGGGACAGACGGGTGCCCACGATGAATGCGAGGGTCAGCAGCGTTCCGAATGCCAGTTGCAGCTGCGCGGTCCGTGCGTCCAGCATTTCGAACGTATCGCGGTCTACGTCACGCCGGACTTTGGCCAGCTTCAGGGACAATGGCAGGACGAGGAGGACCAAGGCGACCGTTGGGGGGGCCAGATGACTGGTTCCGGAGACTAAGGCGATGAGGGCATACAGGCACACCAATATGTACGGGCCGAGCACAAGGGACGCATAGTAGACGGCAGAGCCCCGTTCTCCCAGGCGCCTGGCCACCGTCCGACACCCATGTTCACCATCACGTCCGAGATCGCGCCAGTTGTTGGCGTGCAGAATCCCGACGGTGAAACTCACGACAGGTAGGCTCCACAGGAGCGGGAGCCACGAGAACGTTTGTGTCTGTACCCAGTATGTTCCGCACACAGGCAAGACCCCAAAGGCAAGGAAAATGGCGACGTCCCCAAGCCCGGCGTACTTGAGGCAGAGACCGCGTCGCGTGTAGCCGACCGCGACGAAGGTACCAAGGATCCCGAACCAGAGCACCGGCAGACCTGCCGCGCCCACCAGAGCCAAACCACAGAGCGATCCAAGCGCCAGGAACCCAAGCGCGGCCCGGTGGACCTGCCGTTCAGTCAGCCAGCCGCGTACGACCGCGCCGCTTGTCGGGAGTACTTCCGTATCCAGGCCACGTGCATGGTCGAAGCAGTCATTCAGAAGGTTGGCGCCGGTGTGGAAGCAGAGCACACCGAGCAGAGTCAGGGCGGCCAGTCCCCAGTCGACCTTGTGTCCCGAGAAGGCTGCCAGGGCAAGTCCCACCGCGACTGCGGAAGTGGAACCGGTATAGGCGAACGGCCGGATGGCTGTCAGCCAAATCGTTAACCGACTACTGGGCATGTTGTTGGGTTTCATGGGCTGGCCCTTTCTGTTGTGTCTGTATTGCTGCTCCAGCCGGATTAGCGTTGGGCGAACGGAGTTGCCGGCTTCGCAGCACTCTTCAGGGCTCGTCGCAGGTTGTCTGCCACGTGTTCCGGGAGACAGGGCGAGACGTCCAGCGGGTGTGGCGAGCACGTGTTCATCGTGTTCCGAAGGAAGCAGACCGCAAACGCTCGAGCAATGTCTCGGGCAAACAGGCCGTTGTTTACCCGTTCGTGTTCGAGTACTGCTGGGGCGATCTTGTCTGCGTTCAGAAGGAAACCGATGCTGATTCGGCTCCGGTCGTCTTCCCGCCACCCCCAGCCAGTGAGCAGTTGCTCCACCATCAGCCGGTTCCGCTCCGGAACAGTTGTGAGTTCGTGCAGTCCGTCTGCCAGAGCCGAACTCTGAGCATTCGGAAGGTATTCTGCCCTGTTCGACGGCCCGTTCTTTCCGAGGGCGGGCCGCAGTTGCGCGGCTACCTCCTCCGTGTCCTTCATTCCCATCATGTACTCAAGCATGAGATATGGGGCCGTGGCCCAAAGGAGAGACGTCACCGCTGTCTCAAAGGGGTACTCGACGCCGCCGGGGGACTGGGGGCGTCGTGTGGGTTCGGCTCGTCTCGACTCACTGCCCCAGATCTCAGCGATCATTTCGGTGAATCCCTCGCGGAGCAGTTCGCGTACGGGGTCTGTGCGCAGCGGTGGCAGCATGTGGTGCCAGAGCTCGTGCTCAAGTGAGTCGGCCAGGATGTGAGGAGCTGTGGCAGCTTGATCCATGTCGATGAACATGGTCTGCAGGTCGGGGACGTACAACGCGCACACCGAGCCTGATTTATCGCGGTTTAGGAAGCGCGATTCGACATGGAGTGGTGCCGTCAGGCGAGACATCAGCCATGCGGCAAGCATCTGTCGTCTTGATCCGTCGTCGGTTGCCGTCGGTTGGCCCCGCGGTGTTTGGGACCGCGTGGAGAGCAGGCGGACGAGGCCGGGCCCCATGCTCTGCGTTAGGCCCAGTAAGTATCTTTCAGTGGTCCTGACATAGCGCAGTCGTGCCTGCCGAGAGCGTCCCAGCAATACCCGATTGGACATGGCGTTGGGATAAGCACGGAAGTTCATACGGTCTCTCTCCGTGCTACAGTCCGTCCATGAAACACGTGATCCCTTCTCCGTCAGCCAGGCATGAATCTCCCGGTGACGGCGCCGCATGGACTTCAGGGCTTTTGTGTTGTCACGCCAGGATACCGGGTCGATCGCGGTGGCAGCGAACAGCATTGAACGCACTTCCCGGGCCAAGTCGCTGGCGAATTGCCTGGACCGCAACAGCAGGCGTTCGTCGTCAATCGGCGCTGCTGAGTTCGCCGTGGGCGGCAAGGCGGCTGCCAGGATGCATGCGATGGCCAGGCGTGTGGGCATGATGTCCGTCATGGGATCTTGGTTGGTTTGTCTGGATCCCCGACTGCCTCTTCGGGGAGTGTTCTGTTGCTGGTATCAGGCGAGGAAGCGTGGGAACCACGTTGAGTCGCCTCCGGGAGCCGTGATTGAGGGGCAAGCATTGTCGACACTCTCATCGTCAACGTCCCCAAGTCGGTAGGCTTCTCGAGGAACCCGTCTCCCGGCAACCATTCGTCGTCCAGGTCGCGTTCGGTGAAGCCGAGGGGAAAACGGCTGTTTACAGCGGTCAGTAAGAGGATTGGGATGTCGGCCAGCCTGCTACTGAAATGGCGCATCCTACGGGCTAGCGCGAAGCCGGCGGAGGCGTCTTCGGGGAACATCACATCCAGGATGACCAGATCGGGTGGGCGGCGCTCCATGTTCACAATCGCGTTCTTGGTGGTCGTGCGGATGTCCACCTCGTGGCCGTGTGACACCAGCACCATCTGGGCAGCGAGGGCAAAGTCCTCGTCATCATCAATGATTAGAACATACGCCATACGTGTCTTTCCCTGCCCTATGCCGAACTGGGCTCCTTGTGCATGTGGTTCGGGAACTCCACTCTGAACTCAGTTCCCTCTTTGAGGCGGCTCGTGACCGATACCGACAGGCCGTGCGCCTGTGCTATATGATGAACGATTGCGAGTCCCAGTCCGGTCGATTCACGGCAATGCTGGACCGCTTCATCGGTTCGGTAATACTCATCAAACACGCGTGGGAGCTTGTCCGGATGGATACCGATACCGTGGTCACGCACAGCGACCAGGAGTCCTGTCGTACAGGAGGCAGGGCGGCATGAGAGTGTGACTGTGCCCCCTCCGTATGAGTAGTTCACCGCGTTGGTCAGGAGGTTGATGAAGAGCATTTTGAGGTGGTCTTCCACGGCTCGAATCCGGATGGGGCCGCTGGTCGGCACATACTCCAGGGGCACGGAGCGTTCCTGGGCTCGAGCCTGGGCTTGTTCAACGCACCACGCAAGTACGTCGCGCAGGTCGATGTCAGTTGATGGCTGGTCCCTTTGGCTGGGAGCGCTCAAGTTGGCCAGTTGCAGCATGTCCTGGATCTCATGGCCCAGGCGCCGCGATCTGGCGCCAATCCTGAGAACGACCTCGAGGGCCTTGTCGGGCAGCGCGCCACAGTAGCCGTTGGCGAGAAGCTGCGTGTTCGCGTGGATTGCCGCGAACGGTGCCTTAAGCTCGTGCGTTGTCAGCAGCAGATGGCGCGTTCTCTCCTGCTGTGCCGCGGTCAAGCGCTGGTTGGTCTGGGCCAGTTCGGAGTCCCGCGTCCGTACCATTGCCGACAGGTGGGATGCCAGGTACCACACGACCAACCAAATCAGTTGTGTGGAGACTGCGCCGTGGATGAACCTCATGTTCGGAAGCGTTGACGGACGGGAGGAGGCCAAGGAGGCGTAGACTGAGGACGCGTGGAGCGCGCCCGTGTTCTCAGCCATGATGCATGCGCTGAAAAGCGCGCAGGCCATCACTGTCACCAAAAGACTCTGGGTCCGCGAGAAGAAGATGCAGGCCAGAACAATATGGAACAGATATGCGGAGTGGACGCTGGTCTCTCGGAGTCCGGCGCAGTGTACGACAGCAGTCAGAACCAGTAGATCGAGCGTGATCTGAGACCACAGGCTAACCCTCCCGCTGAAGGGATCGCCTCCCCGAGCCCGACGCCCAGGTTGACTGATGAAAAACATGTTTGCTGCCGCAAGGGTTCCGGCCGTGGCAAGCGGCCAGTAGCATGGACTCCGCAGGCCCAGTCGGGGGAAGAGCCCAGGCAGGAAGCTCAGTGCTCCGAACACCGTAAGGATCACTATGACTGCCCACCGCAATTTGCAGAACCAGAAGACATTGCCGAGGAGAAGGTGTTCTGGAAGCGGGCCTGCGGTGGACGGCTCGGTACTGCCTTCGAGGGCCTGTTCCTGGGTCGGGAGCGGTATCCTGTAGGTTGCTTCCGAGTTGGTTTTGGGCGTTTCCATCTGGCGTCGCCTGGCGCGTCGGCCTTTGCCGTTACTCGCGGATCGATTGGGCTGCTGTTAGTGAGTAGGCTTTCACCGTGTGGCAGCACCGGTACATTCCCGGGAGGTCTGTCCGTACAGCCCTCATTCCGCCGGCTCGATGGTGATTGCGTGAGTGGGGCACAGGTAAGCACACGCTCCGCACCCAATGCATGTCGGGGAGATCTTGCCGAACGGGGTGGTCACTTTGCGGTCTGTTCCGCGCTGTGTGAAGGTGGTTGCGCTCATGCCGACGAACTCGTCGCAGACGCGAACACACAGGCCGCACTTGATGCATCTGGTCGACGGCGGCTTGGCGGCTCGTCGGAGTAGATACTGCCCCACCGCGTCGGTCTTGTCGAAGGTCTCCGCTGACACGCCGACCGATGCGGCCAGTTCCTGCATTTCGGGCGCTTCCGGGGCGCTGGCCAGGAGAAGCGCGACCACGAACCGGCGAGCTTGAAGGACTCGCTCCGAATCGGTCTCAATGCACAGACCTTCCTGGACGGGGTACGCGCAAGCCGGGACCAGGCCTCCGCCCGTACGGCCACCTGAAGGGGTGACCTCAACCAGGCAGACTCGACATCCTCCATATGGTTTGAGGTGTGAATTGTAGCACAACGTCGGAATGGTGATTCCCAGCGTCTTGGCAGCACGCAACACGGTGAAGTCCTCGGGGACTTCTACCGGTTGGCCATCAATGGTCAACGTCACCATTATTCACACCTCACGGCATCAAACTTGCAGATCGTCTTGCACATGCCGCATTTGACGCATTTTGACTGCGTGATTTCGTGGGGAGTTTTGACTTGCCCCACGATGGCCTGTGTCGGGCAGTTCTTGAAGCAGGCATGGCAACCGGTGCACATATCGGCTGTGATCGAATACGTGATCAACGCCTTGCACACGCAGGCCGTACATCGTCTGTCGTTGATGTGCGCTTCGTATTCGTCACGGAAGTAGCGGATGGTCGTGAGGACCGGGTTAGGGGCGGTGTTGCCAAGGCCGCAGACTGCGGTCTCCTTGATCGCGGCGCCCATTTCCTCGAGCAACTCGATGTCCCCTGGTTCGCCCTTCCCCTCGGTGATATCAGTCAGGATGTTGAGCATGTGTCGCGTCCCTTCGCGGCAGGGCGGGCACTTGCCACAGGACTCGCCCTGAGTGAACGAAAGGAAGAAGCGTGCGACCTCGACCATGCATGTACTCTCATCCATGACGATCAGCCCTCCGGAGCCCATGATGGCGCCGGCTTTCCGAAGGGACTCGTAATCGACCGGTGTGTCAAGGAGCGCCGCCGGCAGACAGCCGCCGGATGGGCCGCCCGTCTGGATCGCTTTGAATGCCTTCCCGTTCATCACGCCGCCGCCAATGTCAAACACGATGTCGCGCAGAGTGGTTCCCATGGGGACTTCGATCAGCCCTGTGTTGCGCAGTTTGCCGACGATCGAGAACACTTTGGTTCCCTTGCTGCTTGCGGTGCCAATACTGGCGAACCACGCGCTGCCTCGAGCAATGATGTGTGGGATGTTTGCCCACGTTTCCACGTTGTTGATATTCGTCGGCTTGCCGTTGTAGCCGCACTGGGCAGGGAAAGGGGGCCGCGTCCTCGGCTCAGGCATTGCACCCTCCAGCGAATTGATCAGCGATGTCTCCTCGCCACAGACAAACGCTCCTGCCCCGCGATTCACGGTCAGGTCAAACGAGAACCCCGTCCCCAGGATATTTTCCCCTATGAGACCGTATTCCCGGGCTTGCTCGATGGCGATATTCACTCGTTGGAGGGCCAGTGGATACTCATCGCGCAGATAGACGATTCCCTGGCTGGCCCCGATGGCGTGAGCTCCGATGGCCATCCCTTCCAGCACCGCATGCGGGTCCGATTCGATGATTGAGCGGTCCATGAACGCTCCTGGATCACCCTCGTCCGCATTGCAGATGACGTACTTGGGACTCCCCATTGCTGCCTTGCAGAATTCCCATTTCAGCCCTGTCGGGAAGCCGGCTCCTCCACGTCCCCGCAGGCCGGATGATTTGATCTCCTTGACTATGTCTTCCGGGGTCAGCTGTGTCAGGGCTGTTGCGAGGGCGTCGTAGCCTCCTCTCCCGATGTACTCATCGATACTCTCCGGGTTGATGAGTCCGCGGTTGGCCAGGGCGATGAGTCGCTGTTTCCCGAAGAACCCGATATCGGAGAGCTTTGGGATCGTGGGGCCACCTTCCGGCGGCGTGTACATCAGATCGCGGACCGGCTGGCCCTTTACGAGGTGCTCGGAGACCAGCCTGGGGACATCGCTTGCGGTCAGCCGCTGGTAGAAGATGCCCTCAGGTTGCACCGTCATGATGGGGCCGTGGGCGCAGAAGCCGTGGCATCCCGTATCGACGATTTCGACACTGTCCTGGAGCCCCTGCTGGGCCAGTTCCTGCTCCAGTGCCTCCCGTACGGCAACGCATCGGTTGGTGGTGCAACTCGTGCCTGCACAGAGCATGATGGTAGTACTGCCGGACATGTCAGCCGCCTCTTTCGCTTCCGATCCCGATCGCGCAATCATCGAGCGGCTTGCCGTCGGTGACATGCTCTCTGACGATGCGTCTGGCTTTGTCGGCATCCAGGTTGCCGTACTTGACGGGTGGATGGCCTTGGAGTTCCACCGTTGCCATTGGCTCGGAGCTGCACAGGCCCGCGCAGCCGGACGTCATTACGGAGACACCTTCCAGATTGCTGTCGGCGATCGCGGCAGTGAACGCATCCAAGACCGCCTGCGCCCCGGAGGCGACCCCGCAGGTGCCCATGTGTACCGTGATCCTGGCCCGGTCGTCGCTGTCTCGGAGAGCTGTGACGGACCGAATTTTCTCCCTGACGGTCTCGATGTCTTCGGGGCGCAACTTCATGTCGCTTTCTTTCAGTTGTCTTCCCGGCAGTCTGTGGCATATCGACGGGAGCAGTCAATGGGATGCCGCCATGTCAGGTCACGTCAGCGTGCGCGGGCAAGATCCGCTCTATCGTTGGTCGCCAGAATTACGTTTCTCGACATTGGGCGACCAGCTTCTCGGCCTTCTTCTGATCCATTCTGCTGTGGTACTCGCCGTTCACGACAGCCAGCGGTCCCAGGGCACAGGCACCCACGCAGTTCACGGTTTCGAGGGTGAACTGCCCGTCGTCGGTGGTGTCCCCCGCAGTCACCTGCAGTTCGCGTTCGAGGCTTTCCACAATTTTGTCGGCTCCGTTTACATGACAGGCTGTTCCGACGCAGACGCACACGTGGTGTTTGCCGGTGGGATCGAGCCGCAACGAGGTGTAGAAGGTCACCAGGCCATATAGGCGACTTAGGGGCACATCCAGTTCTTCGGAGATGCGCGTCAGGGCGTCTTCCGGCAAGTGCCCTTCGGCTTGCATCAGGTCCTGAAGCAGGCCGATTACAGAGCCACTCTCGCCGCGATGCTTCTCAATCAGTTCCGACAGTTTGTCCATGATGTCACTCGATGATGAAACGCCACTTTTGGTCCGGGTTGTAGCTTCGGTTTGCCACCATTCGCTTGACAACGGTCAGGAAATCCGGTACGCGGACATCCATATCGCTCTTGACCTTCACCTGGCATGCCAATCGGTAGTTGGCGCGGACTTCGGGGCGTGACAGGTAAGGCATCTCCGTCCGCAGTACCGGCCCTCCGCCTTCGCTGACGACGACTTTGCAGTAGCCGCAAGTACCTTTCCCGGCGCAGGCTGACGGCACGATCACCCCCTGTTCGCGAAGGGCCTCAAGCAAGGTCCCTCCCCCGCTCAGTTCGAACGTCTTTTCGCCGTCATTGAGGTTGACGACACATGTGCCGTAGTTGACCAGCCACTTCTCTGCCAGGATCAACAGTCCAGCCAGTGCCACGAACACACCCACCGTCACGCCAATTGCAGTTAGAACGACCATGGTTCTGTCTTTTCACCTGTCGACGGGTGCATCCCGTCCATCATTGGATATTCATCATTCCGGCGAACCCCATGAACGTCATCGCCAGGACTCCGGTGATCAGCATCACGACACCGGTTCCGCGGAGTGGCTCGGGAACGTTCGAGTATCCCATCTTCTGACGCAGACCAGCCATGATGAGGATGGCCAGAGTCCAGCCAAGTCCAGCTCCCAGGCCAAACGCCGCCGATTGCACCAACGTGTATTCGCGCAGCACCATGAATAGGGACGCGCCGAGAATGGCGCAGTTCACCGTGATTAAGGGCAGGAAGATCCCCAGGGCGTAGTACAGGGCAGGGCTGAAGCGCTCGACGAACATCTCAACGAACTGAACGAATGCGGCGATAACGGCGATGAAGATGATGAAGGCCAGGACTTCCAGGCCGAGGGGCACCAGAACGCAGTGATAGATCAGATAGTTCAGAGTCGTGGTGCTCACCAGCACAAACGTGACTGCTGTCCCCAGCCCGGCAGCGGTCTCGATGCTGTTTGAGCATACCAGGAAGGAGCACATCCCCAGGAAACTGGCCAGCAGGATGTTGTTGGTGAGGATGGATGCGACGAAGATGTTCAGTGCTGGCGTCGAGTTCATACGCCGGACTCCGAGGGTTGTCGGGGATGGATTGCGTTCATGGCCCAAATGAGGAAGCCCGCAGTGAAGAAGGCGCCCGGGGCAAGTACGAAAAGCACGTTCTTGACGTACCATGCATCAGAGAGAATGGGCACCCCGAGGAGGCTTCCCGAGCCGATCAGTTCTCTGGCCACGGCTATCAGCGCCAGGACTGCGGCGAAGCCCAGAGCGTTGGCAATGCCATCGAGCATGGACAGCAGAGGCGGGTTCTGAAGAGCAAAGGCCTCGGCCCGTCCCATCACGATGCAGTTGGTGATGATTAGACCGACGTACGGGCCCAGCTGCTTGGACATGTCCCAGTAGAATGCCTTTAGAAACTGGTCGAAGAAGATCACAAAGGTGGCGATGATGGCCACTTCGGCAACCATTCGTATCCGGTGCGGCATTTGTTTGCGGAGCAGTGAGACGAGCAGGTTTGAGAGCGTGAGAACAAACAGCAGAGCGCCGCCCATGACCAAGGCGTTTTCCAGCCTATTCGTCACAGCCAGGCACGAGCAGATGCCCAGTACTTGACACGTAACCGGGTTGTTCTTGTAGATCCCTTCCTTCAGGGCTTCTTTGCACAGCCCACGGCAGGACGTGCAACCACCGGTGTTCGCGTGACTGTGTGGGCCTTCATTTGGCTGTGGCATGGCGTTGCTCCGAGAGGTATTTGGCCAGGCTGGTGAGCATGTCTTGTACGCGCAGCGACGTCATGGTTGCTCCTGTGATGCCATCGACGGTGTTCTGCGCGTTCGTTTCCGCGCGTCCCGCCACTCGAAACTCGGCTGTTCCGGAGGCCGAGACGAGCTTCTTGCCTGCGAACTGCTCCTGGAACCATGCGGTGCCTATTTCGCCACCGAGTCCCGGTGTTTCTTCGTGCTTGTAGAAGCGGACGCCACGGATGGTCACCAGGTCACTCTCAAGGGCCAGGATGCCGTGGATCTGCCCCCAGACGCCCGGGCCGGAGAAGGGGATGGCAACGGCGTCGGGAGTGCCAGTGGGAGGCATGTCCGGGAAGTACTCGAAAATCGGCTCGCCTCCCAAGGTCCCCTCTCTCAGGGAGGTTTTTGAGATGCGTGTCAACGTTTCTGCGTTGGCATCCTGTGGTAAGGGAACTTCGAGCACAAACAGCAGGTTACGCACTCTGTCTGCTTCTTCGTTCTGGCGTCGATGCGGCTCTGTGTAGTGGCTTGCCAGTACGAGAGCGAACGAGCAACAAGCGGCCAGGATCGCCGCGAACAGCAGTGTTCGGACATTATCGCGCACGTGCGTGCCTCCTCATTCGCCCGCGGATGACCGCTTCGTCGATCAACGGGGCACAGCAGTTTCCCAGGAGTATGGCGAATGTCACGCCTTCGGTGTAACCCGAGAAGACACGGATAAGTGCAGTGACCGTGCCGATCAGCGCCCCGTAGGCCCATTTTCCGCTCTGAGTTACCGGGCTTGTCACGGGGTCTGTTGCCATGAACAAGGCCCCGAACAGGAGGCCACCCGCCAGGAGGGCGAAACCCAAAGGGGGAGCTTGGGCCGGAAGGGCTACGTGTAACGCCAAGCTCAGCGACGAGAATCCCACTACGACGCCGGCCACCGTACGCCAATTCGCCACGCCGACGGCCATCAGGAACACTCCGCCCACGATCACTGCGATGGATGAGGTCTCCCCGGTACTGCCCAGAACACGCCCCCACAATAGGTCTGAGTAGGAAGCCCATTCTCCACGGCCAGCCAACACCAGTGGGGTTGCTGCTGCAATTGCGTCCGGAGCGTTGAATGCCGGCAAGGCCAGCAGCTTCCCGGCGAGGCCTCGGGCCGGGGGTACCCAGGCGCTGGCCATGGTTGCGGGGTACCCAATGGACAGGAAGCAGCGTCCGATCAAGGCCGCGTTGAACAGGTTCCGCCCCGTGCCTCCAAACACTTCCTTACCGACGATGACCCCAAAGATGATGCCGACAGCTACCATCCACAGCGGAGTGCCGGGCGGAAGGATCAAGGGGAAGATGAAGCCGGTCACCAGGAAGCCTTCCGCAATGTCTTCCTTGCGGACGATGGCGAACACGACCTCAACGGTGCCCCCGGCTACGTAGGAGACGACCAGCATCAGCAGCACACGCCAGCCAAAGAAGTAGACCGATGCCGCGAAACAAGGCAGAAGGGCAACGATCACCATCGACATGTAGCGCTTCAGGTCCAGGGCATCCCGCACGAACGGCGCTGCCTGAGCATGTGTTTCCGGTGCAAACAGCAGGTTGTCGGCCGCCTGAAAGACGGGATGGAACGGGCGCAGCGGCCGTCCTTCTTCGAACAGCGGCCGACATGCACCGAGGAGCTTTTCGAACACCTTCATTGGTCCGGTCTGGTATCCCTTCTACTGGTCTGTTACACTTGCGGCCGCCGTCGCCAACGCGGCATCATCCGCATCGCTGCGGAGTTGCTGCTTGGCTACCGCGAATTGCTCACGAAGCTCGATCTTGCAGGGACAGACGTAGGAGCACAGGCCACACTCAACACACTCGTCGAGTCCCAAGGCTTGGGCATCGTCCATTTGGTCGTTGTAGAGATAGCGGTGCAGCACTTGAGGCAGCAGGTTGGCTGGGCAGACGTGCTCGCAGTGACCACATGCCACGCAAGCGCGTTCTTCTCCTCCCAGGAGGCTTGTCAGCGGTTCGGGTGTCGGGGAGAAGAGCGTCCCGAGGAAGCAGCGACTGAACGACTGACGGAATCGACCGGGGCGCACAAAACCAAGGAACTCGCGAGCCGCAGGGACGTGCACCACCGTCAGCCCGGGGCACTCTCCATCAAGTCCTTGCTGTTGGGGGGCGAGGTCGGTACCGGACATCAGGCCGCCGTTGACGATGCGGAATGAGCAGCCAGACGGCAATGGAGCGAGGAGATCTGCGATCGGGTGGCCTACCGCGGCGACAACATGGCGCGGTTTTTCGACGGCGGGTCCACCGACCGAGATGGTTCGTTCGAGGTATGGCTGGTATAGCGTCAGGGCAAAAGCGACGGCCAGGACCCCCTCTACACCCATGGCCCAGACTGTGGCCTGGGGGGGCGACGCAAGCTTGAGCGTCTGCGTTGCGAGCTGCGGATTGTCGTTCGGGTAGAGCTGTGGCACACGATGCAGGGCGAAGCGGCTGGGATCCAGAGCAACGGCCTCAATGGCTTCGTTTACAGCTGTAGGACACTCGCCCTCGCCGACCACGACATGGATACGGCATCCACTGCCGCTGAACAGGCGATGGAGCGCCTTCAGGCCTTGCACAAAGTCCGTCGCCTTTCCGGCCAGAAGCGCTTCTGGTTGGGCGATGAACGAGTCGAATGCCGTCACCATGATGACAAGGGCGGCTGGCTCATGGCAGGGATCCGGGATGTCTCCCGTACGTACGTCACGAAAGCACTGCCAGGCTCCAAGTCGGCAGAGCAGAGCCCGGTTGTCCTGGACCGCATCTCTGGGTGGGGTAGCGGCAATCGCCTCCTCGTCGAGGACCACGGTCCCCACGGGTGCGGGGCGGGCGACTTCCAGAGCGATGTGGCCCGGTACAGCAGTGAGTCGGACCGTACCTGCGCGTGGGGCCAGCAGTGGCAGATCGCTCTGGTCGGGGGCGGTCGCGAGAATATCACCAGCTCGGACCTCCTGGCTGTCCCTGACACTCATCTGGGTGAAACGCAGGCGTCGACTCGTCAATGGAACGTACAGTGTGGCCGGTTCCGGCAGAGCCGTTGCCTCGGCTTCCGGTCTGCCGCTGGGGAGAGGTCGATGTGTTGAGCGTCGTGTCATACTGCCAGCCCGAGGTCGATGTCCGACTGCCACAACGTGATTCGCCCCTGAACTGCTGCCTGCAGATCCGAGCGGAGATAGGCCGTGAGTGCCCGCCGCGCTGCGGCCCAGGGCGTGAGGCATTCCAGCGCCGATTCCAGTTGCTGACGAATCTGTGTGCAGGCTTCATCCGTTCCATGTTTTACGCTGTGCGGCAGGGTGAGCTTGCCGCGCTGAGCGTCTGTGCCGAGGGTTTTGCCGAGGATTTCGTCGAGGCCGCTCATGTCGAGAAGATCATCCGCCAACTGGTAGGCTGTCCCGATCCGATAGCCCGATTCCTCCAGAGCACTCGAGAGTTCCCTGTCGGTCCCTCCGCACGCTTGAGCCACGAAGGCGAACAACGGGCCTGTTTTGCCACGAGCAACGCGCAGGCACGTCGGGATGTCCAGGCGTCGATGGCGAAGCACCAGTTCCTGTTCTGCTTCCGTCGCACAGACCTCTTTGACCTTGGTCAGGAGTGGGACGATGTGTTGGCCTTGACGGACCTGAGCGATTGTGGACATGGCCTCACACAAGAGCAGGTCACCGATGAGGATGGCATAGGACGGGGTCGTTGCGCACCAGAGCGTTGGCTGCGCGCGCCGGGCTGTTGCCTCATCGATAACGTCATCGTGACAGAGGCTGGCCGTGTGGATCATTTCCGTGGCTGCGCACACATGTACGAGTTCTGCGACACTCACTTGGGAAGGGAGGTGCTCGTGCATCCGGGCCGCCAGTCGGGTTCGCAGCATTTTCCCGGGCATGATCGATCCGACGGCCGAGGTACTCCTGACTTGGCCGCTGATCCTGCTCACGGCGTTGGTCACCATTCGCCGGACTTGCTGAACTACGCCTGTAACCGGTTCGTCAGTCAATGTGCCGCTCGCTCACTGTTGGGACCGTTCTCACGAGGGCACAGAACTGACGATCGTCATGTCGCGCCAGGAGGGGCAGGGCAATTGCGCTCATCCCCAGCATGGCCAGACCAATCAAGAGGCAACCGTCGGCCCGGGTGAAGTGCAGGGCCCTGAGTCGGACATCCGAACAGGCTTTGCGGTCACTGCCTGTTGTGGCGGTGTTCCTGGACCCCATCATTGCGGCACTCCCTGTGTGATTCTCACGTCAAGAACTGGCCGTACGCGTGTGTAGCGCACACGTCCGTTTCTGAAGGACCAGTTATGCACGGATGACGCCACACGCGGAGTGTGAGGGCGTTAAGCGCTGGGCTGGACGTGGTTGTGTTCGCCTTGGGGGAGTCCTGTCAAGGACGGAGCTTGCCGAAAATAGGGCGTAATCGGCTGGTAGGGTGAAGCAGTTCGTGGCAGAAGGTCAAGAGCAAGAGCGAGTTACGGAGTGTGGGCGAGAGTTCGGCGGAGATGCCGAAAATTGGGCACCCCCGGCATGTCTGGCGCGAGACCCAGGGAAGATGTCCGAGCACCGACCAATTTACGAAGAGGAGGGTCAGGGAGCCCCCGTTTGCGGGACATCTGACATCTTTCGAACTTTGTATTGCAGCGTTGTTCGTGGCATCCCGAGCATGTCCGCAGCCTTCACCAGGTTTCCGCCTGAATGAGCGAGGCCCCATCGAATCAAACGGTCCTCCACGTCTGAAGTCACTGCGGCCAAATCAATCGTCTGGAGGCCCTCGAGGCACAGCGACACCAGCTCCTGTGGGCGGGCGATCGGGGCAAAGGCAGGGATGTCTGCGGTGTCGAAGCACGTTTTGTCGGAGATGGCGACCATGCTCTCGAGCGCGTGCTCCAACTCGCGCACGTTACCAGGCCACGAGTATTCCCGGAACTTCTGAAGCGCCTGCGCAGTGATCGAGAGCGGCCTCCGGTTCATCTCCATTGCAAACTGCTCCAGGAAGTGCTCGACGAGTGGGGGAATGTCAGACGGCCTCTCACGCAGTGGCGGGATGAGAACAGGCACGACGTTCAGGCGGTAATAGAGGTCTTGCCTGAACTCACCGTCTGCAACCATGCGACCCAGGTCACGCTTCGTGGCTGCGATAATCCGAGCATTGACGCGGACCGGCTGCGATCCACCGACTCGCTCAAGGGTACGTTCCTGCAGCACACGCAGCAGCTTGATCTGGATCTCCACTGGAACATCGTCGACATCGTCTAGAAAGAGCGTGCCGCCGTGCGCGGCTTCGAAGCGGCCTTGCCGTCGTTTGGTGGCTCCCGTGAACGAACCAGGCTCATGGCCGAACAGTTCGGACTCGATGAGCTCACGGGGCAGTGCGGCACAGGATACGGGAACGAAGGGCCCTCCCGCTCGATGGGATGATTCGTGTATCTGATGCGCCACCAGTTCTTTGCCTGTTCCGCTCTCGCCTTGGATCAGTACTGTGGTGTCGAGCCGGGACACCGCCCGGATGCGTTCGAGCAGGGCCTCGACGGCCTCTGAGTTGCCCACGATGCGTTTGCCGAGGCTAAGAGACGCCAACTGTTGCCGCAGGCTCTCGTTCTCCGTAGCCAGGTCTTCGAATTCCAGCAGGCGCTCAAGCTTGAGCAGGAGCTCTGCGGTCGAGAACGGCTTCTGGAGGAAATCAAAGGCCCCCAGTTGCATGGCTTCGACGGCCGCGGCAATCGTCCCATACGCCGTCATGACGATCACCGCCTGTTCGGGACGGTCACGCTTGAGCTCCCTCAAGAACGACAGTCCATCCTGCCCGGGCATACGCAGGTCCGTGAGCACGATGTCGAAAGAGGATCGTGCCAGTAGCGGCTCGGCCTCTAGAGGGTTCGTCGCGGTGCTTACCGCATAGCCGGCATCCCGCAGTTGGTCTTCAAGCACAGACCGCTTGATCGGTTCGTCATCGACGACAAGGATTCTTGCGTCATGCCGTGGCATTACAGCACTCCTCACTTCCTGGGGACGAGCAACAGCCTGCGCGCGGCGTCCGGATGACAAACATGGCACCGCCAAGGGAGCTGGGTGACTCCGAGAGCTCGAGGTCTCCGCCGACTGCCCGGAGCGCTTCGCGGGACACGGACAGCCCCAGGCCAGTTCCTTTGCCCAGCGCCCTTGTTGTGTAGAACGGCTCGAAGATCTTTGCCGCCAGCTCCTGCGGCACGCCCGGACCACTGTCTTCCACGATCATGAACACCGAGTTTGGGTCACACTCCGCCCGAACCTTGATGGTCGCCGTGGGTGCTCCCTCGACGGCTTCGGCAGCGTTCAGAATCAGGTTCAAGCCTGCCTGCGAGAAGGCTTCTCGGTCACAGTGACACACGCAGGTTCGGGTTAGATCCCAGGTCAGATCGATACGGCGCCCTTCAAGTCGGGGGGTGACCAGAAGAGCCAACGCCTCCATCATTTCGCGCACCGGGTACGGTTCCGCTGCGAACCGTTCCCCAGACCGTGCGAATCCCAGCATCTGGTGCATGGTGTGACCGATGCGCTCAAGCCCGCTCTGCAGCATCGGGTAGTACTTCAGCGCCCGCTCGCTCACGTCTGGATCCTCGTTCAGGTATGCCAGGCATTCCTGCATCCCGTCGAGAGGGTTGTGGATTTCATGCGCAAGTCCCGCGGCGAGCTCGCCCAGGGCAGCCAGCCGTTCCGTGTGGATCAGGCGTTGTTGAGTCACCGTGCGCTCGTGTTCGAGGGTGTCGAGTCGTTCGGTCATTTCAACGAACTGCTGTGACAGGGCTTGCACCTCTTTCGTGCCGGTGACGGGACTGTCGCCGGTCGGGCGTTCCTGTGGGAAGCTGGACAGCTGGTGCTCCAGCAGGCGCAACGGTCGGCGGACCCGATTAGCCACCAAGCGGAGCCCCCAGAACAACGCGATCGATGCACAGAAGAACGCAATGCCGACCCCAGCTTTCAGGCGGTACGTTGTGTCCACAACGCGGCTTCGTGTGAAGCCGGCTCGCAGGACTCCCGCCTCACCTTCCCAGAGCGGCTCGGCTACTTCGAGTATCGGGCCCTGGTCACTGTTGAACCGGATCGTCTCCCCGCGAGTCGTCTGCCACAGTTCACGAAGGGTTGTCGGAAGCGCTTTGGGGAAGGTGTGCGCGAGCACTTTGCCCGAACCGTCTTGTATGCACAGGTAGCGCAGGTCATTGCTGGTGGCGGCAGCCCGGCGGAGGATGTCATGAAGCTTCAAGCGGTCCTCTACCAGGAGCGGATCCAGCAGCTCTTGGGACACGACCCGGGCGATTGTGCGTCCCTTTGCGGAGAGCTCCTGCTCAAGCAGGGCCGAAACCGAGGTCGTCACGTAGGCCCCAATCGCGAGGAAGGCGGCGTACATAAGGCAACCGCCCACGAGAATCAGGAGTTGATCCAGCGACCACCGCCCCAAGGTCATGGCATTGACTCCGTTGCGGCTTGGAGTTGCTCGTACACATCGACTGCCGTGTCGTAGTCCCGTGCCCGGGGGGGGATGAATCTCCGGATGCTGAGCTCCTCGAGAATTCTGACCCCTTCGCTATCTGTGTGCAGCGCGAGCAGTGCTTCTTGTATCGACGCCTGCAGCGTCAGATCTCCGCCACAGGGAACGACGACCGGCGGGGGACCGAAGGCCTCGCTTCGATGGATCACCTTCAGTCGTTGGCCGAGGGCCGGTTCGGCCCGGATTGCCGAACGCCAGACGATGGAGTGCAATGCGGCAGCGTCAGCCAGACCTCTGTCAACGGCTTCGATCGACTGATCATGACTCCCCGAGTAAATGACCTTGCCGAAGAAGGTCCCCGGATCTGCCCCCTGCTTGACTAAGCTTAGACAGGGCACCAGGCACCCCGTGAATGACTCACGATCCGAGAAGGCGATGCTCTTCCCCGCCAGATCCGTGAGGCACGTGGCAGAGCTGCTCTCCGGTACTACGAGTGCCGAATGGTACGAAAGCCCCGGAACAAATTCGGGTTGAACCAGCAAACGGGCGCTCCCCCTCGACAGCATGCGGACGTACGGGCCTGCACAGACGAACGCCACGTCGATCTGGCCGCGCTCGAAGGCGTGACGCAGTTCTGTGTAGGAGGGGCGGAGAACGAAAGCGCTTTTGCGGCCTGTGTCTCGGGCAATGCGGGTGACCAGTTGGCGGTAGAGGGTGAACGTTGACTGAACGCTCCACATCGTGGCGACCGCAAAACGCAACGAATCCGAGTTGTCTGTCTCAGGTATGACTGCGCCTGACTCCTCGTCGGTGTCTGGCCTTCCGCCAGCGAAGTCGACATAGGGATGCGGCTCCGGCCTCAGAGCTTTCCACACTCCGAACAGACAACCGAGGGCAACGCCGGTCATGGCCAGGTAGCTGCGTACCTTCCGGGCCGTGCTGGCTGGGGCCCGATGGGCGTTTGGCGAGTTGTGAGACGCCATGGCAGGCTCTTGCTCCCGTTTGGGCATGTTGTTCGCGGCGTGACCTGCTGCTCTCCGGCGTCCCGGAGACCACGCTTGCAGCGCCAACGTAGGAATCGGCCACGGGGCCTATCGTGTGAGCGGCAGACCCATCCCTGTGGAGACTGATTGTCTCCGGTCGCCAAGTCCGGTCGCCATCGTTTACTTGCCTGGCGCCCTATCGAGAGCGCCTTGCCATTGCCTGCCGCGTTTTCTCGATTGAGTGTCGTTACGCCGCTCGTGCCCTTCTCCGGGCATGGCCTGTCTGTCCGATCCCGGCATTCGCTCTTGCGTTTGCCGCGCACCGACACTGAACGTGCTCAACATGCCTGGAAGCTATTCACTGAAAAGAAGATAGCAGTACTCGGGATTGTGCGCAAGAGGGCAGGTCCCAGAGGGAGTGACTTGAGGGAAGGGCATCCTTGAGGCATGTTATGCGGCTCTGTCCGGGTTCGTATTGTGTGGCGGGCAGTGAGAGGAGGCGACGTGTCTGACAAGGCTCCATCCGAACCGGAACAGGGGAACGGTGTGACCGGTATACGTGTTGCTGTGGCCTGCCTGGTTGGCTTGGTCGGGTGCACGGTTGTCTGGCTCGTCTCCCCCTACAACAACTTCATTCTTCACCTTGGCTACGTTTCGGACAGTTTTCTCCCGATTGCAGGGCTCTTTGTTCTTCTTGTCCTGGTTCTTGGAGTCAATCCACTTCTCCGGCGGATCCGGCCACGGTGGGTGCTGACGCGGCTCCAGCTTGTCATTGTTCTCGGCATGGTCCTTGTGGCCAGCGTGTTGCCTGGCCAGGGATTGCTCCGTCTGTTGCCCTACGCATTGGGTAGCACGTGTGTGCAGGTCAGCGGTTCCCAGCAGTTGGCTGAAGTTTACGCCGCGGCGGACTTGCCTCCGACGCTTTTCCCCGAGCCCCTCGGACATGGGCAGGCTGTGCCTGCGTCAGACCGTTTGCTTGGGGAGTTGTTGCCCGGGGAGAGCATTCCATGGGGCGTGTGGCTGAAGCCGCTACTGGCTTGGGGGGTGTTTCTTGGCTTCTTCGGTTTGATGATGGTCAGCATGAGCATGATTGTGTTGCCCCAATGGCGCCACAATGAACGCCTCTCGTTCCCATTGATCGAGGTCCACAACAGTCTGATTGACACCCCTGAACCGGGACGGTTCTTTCCGGCTCTGTTCCGGTCCCGGCCGTTCTGGATTGGCGCCGGGGTCGTTTTCCTGCTCTATGTGCTGTACGGGCTCAATCAGTATTTCCCCGAGCGCGTGCCAGCGATTCCGCTGTCCTGGGATTTGCGTCAGTGCTTTACGGAGGAGCCCCTGAACTACCTTCCGTCTAATATCTACCGCTCGCGCATCTACTTCCTCTTTGTGGCGATCGCGTTTTTCATGCCCACGCGGATCGGATTCTCTATCTGGTTCACAACGCTTGCCTACGGTGGCTATGTGATGGTTGGGCGGGCTTACGTGCCGCCTTTCCACTACGGGACGATTAGTGATCACCGCTCCGGGGCGATGCTGGTTCTGACGGTGGTTATTCTCTGGTTGGGACGCGCGCGCTGGGCGCAGATCGGTCGTTCGCTTGTGCGAGTGCCGGCCTCTGTTGGCGACCGGCGGGACCGTAAAGCTGCGTTGCTGTTTCTTGCCGGAATCTCGGGAATGGTGGCATGGTTCCTCTGGTCCGGGGCTCAGCTGCGTTGGGCGCTGTTGTTTGTGGTAACCGGCTTCATGGTCTGCCTGGTGATCACGCGCCTGGTGGCGGAGACCGGGATCCCTTTCATGCGGATCTACGACTGCGATCCGGTGATTTTTATGAGTATGGTCCCGGTGGCGGCGGTGTCTCCCGGGTCGCTGTTCCTGGCCGGTGTTGCGCTGGTCTTCTTCCAGATTGGTAGTCGCGTGAACGGGATGACGATGGCGACGCACAGCCTGGCCTTGGACGAGGAGGAAGGGAACACGGGGCGTCAGACGCGGTTCGCGCTTCTGCTGGTTGTCGTGCTCCTGATTGGGCTGGCGGTATGCGGAGCTGCGCATGTGGGGTACAGCTACAACTACAGTGTCACATTGGATGGGGAGCAGAGCCCGATCAGTCCCTGGGGGGCCGGGGGGTTCAACCGGTCGAACAGCCTGATGTTGAGCCATAGCCGCGGGCAATTGCCGCAACCCCTGTACAGCCGGCCTGCGCACATCGCATTCGGCGTTGCTTTGGCCGGGGGACTGCAGTGGGCTTGCATGGCGATGCCGAGCTGGCCTCTGCACCCGATCGGGATCATCATGGTCAACACATTTTACGGTAATCAGGCCTGGGCCGGGATTTTCCTCGGCTGGTTACTAAAAGTACTGCTTGTCCGTTATGGCGGATCACGGCTCTATCGGAAGGCAAAGCCCTTTTTCCTGGGGCTGATTGTCGGTGAGGTCTCTGCGGCTGTTCTCTGGTGCATTGTACCCAGCATTCTGGTGGCGCTGGGCAAGTCCTATACAGCGATCCATACGCAGCCGTTGTAGAAGGGATAGGTGAACGCGTGCGAGGTAGGCTGACAACTGGCTGCATTCTTGTCCTGAGCGCTGTTCTGGCACAGGTTGTTGCCGCATCGGCGCCGTTGTCTGCGGTTCCCGAGATCAAGGCTGATCTCCAGTGGCTCACGGAGCCTTCGTCCAGGGTTGTGGGGACGGCAGGACATGCGGCCGTGTGCCAGCGAGTAGAGACCACGTTGCGCGAATTCCCTCGGGTCCGAGTCTGGCGGCATGCCTTCCCGGTCTTGAGTCCCGCGACCGAGAGTGCCTCTCTGGCGCTCGCGACCGGGCTCCAAGCGGGGGAACACCGTGTCTATCCCCTGTGGCCTGCAGGGGTCAGGCTACCCACCACCCCTTCCGGCGGGCTTTCGGGCGATCTGGTTTATGTCGCAGAGGGGGAGTTTGCAGATCTCCCTCCCTCCGGGTTGCGCGACTGCGTCGCAGTGATGGAAGTCACGGGTGGGGACGCTTGGCGGACGTTGTTCGCCCTTGGTGCTCGAGCTGTGCTGCTGCTCGGCAGCCCTGAAGAGCGTTTCGCGCATTTTGGGACCCACCTTTTCCCCGTCCCGTTGGACTTCCCTCGCTTCTACCTTCCTGATGGCCCGCTTGCCGCGGACTTGCGCAAGACGGGGCGGCATGGCGGAACGGCGACAATCGCGTGTAAGGCATCCTGGCGCGAGGCATGTGCGGGGAATCTCTATGCTCTGATTCCGGCGCGTGCCGGGGCCGCTCCTTCAAAGGCGGTGGCAATCGGCGTGCCTCTGGACAGCGTGAGCGCTGTGCCGGATATGGCGAAGGGGGCGGATGCGGCGGTGGATGTGGCCGCTGCTCTGGCCCTAATGCGCCGTCTGGTGGCGTCGCCACCTGCCCGACCGGTGCTCTTCGTGTTCTTCGACGCTTACGCGGTTGACCAGCTTGGGGTGCGCCGCATGCTGTTTGCCTTCGGGGCGTTGCCCAAGTTGCGGGACCAACTTGAAGCGGAGGAGCTGAAGCTCCTGGATGACTACGATGAGAGCCTGGCATTGCTTCGCGAGCTTGAGCAGCGTCCGGACTACCTTGACTGTCTCTACGAGATGCGTTACCGCGACCTGCACGACTATGTGAAGCAGGAGGTCCAGAAGGAAGTGTTGGTGATTGACGCGGCGCTCGAACCGTTGCGTTTGGGACTGTACAAGAAAGACATGGCGGATGCTGAACGGGCCCGGGCGGATGTTGAAATCAAGCGTCTCACCGCGGAGCGCCGGGATTTCTACGTCGCCCAGAAGCAACTCGTTCGTGACATCCCGCTGACGGAGGAGCTACTCCCGTTGGCGACCACGCTTTGGGGGCGGGCCCGGGCCCGCTGTGAAGGGCAACTGGCGGAACTGGCAGCGGGGCTGGATGAAGACACCCATTGCGAGACGCTGCGTCGCGAACTCGTTGCGGCTCTGGGCCTGAAAGATACCCCCGGGAATCCGGTCGTCCCGGTGGCGTTTCTGATGGGGTTGGATCTATCCGATGCCGGGATTGCGGCGGGCCCTTCGCTTCAGGATGACTTCGTCTCTTTCAACGAAACACGCAATGCTGCGGCGTTTACCCAGTGGTTGCAGATCCAGGCTCAGGCCGGGCTCCACACGATTTGGCCGACTGAGCTGTTGCGGGCAGTGAATCTCGCCCCGGTGCGTGATACCGATGGGATTCAGCCGGACGGGGCGAACGCGGGAACGACTGAGTCGGTTGTGGCTCCGGAAGATGCGGCGCCCGTTGCGGTTAATCTTCTGCCGCTGAAAGGGATGGAGTCACCAATCTCTCACCGTGTGTCCTATGCTGCAAATCTTACGGGGGCAGCCCCGAGTTTTGGCCTGCCAGCCATGACCTGGGCCACGCTGGATGGGCAGCGTGAGCGCGTCGATACTCCGAACGACCGCCCTGAGCACCTCGACTGGGCGCGTCTTGGCCCGCAGGTGGATGCCACGTTGGTGCTCCTCCAGGCGTGGGTCAATGACGCGACGTTTGCTCCTTCACCAAAGGTCCCGGTTGCCCACGTGCTGCGGATTCCCGCCACGGTTGTAGACCAGGCAACGGGTGAGCCGGTGGCTCGCGTGCCGATGGCGGGGTACCTGGCTGCTTTGCTGCCCGGTCGTTCGACTGGGACGTGGCGCTTGCCTCAGGTCCCGGGGGTGCGGCGGGTTGAGTTCCTGCGGACGGGCGTCGATGGGCGGTGTGTATTCGATGTCATTCCCGGTGATGTCGGTTGGTCCCGCCGTTTGGCATCGTTGGAGGCTTACAGGATTGGCAGTCACGGCGAGATTTTACGCGTGGTCAACAAAGCGAAGACCGGCAAGGGCATCCGGCTGGATGTTGACCGACGCTGGCGCAAGGCCCAACCCCTTCGGGCGACCATTTTCTCCTGCCGTGGGTACAGCGTGGCCGACTTGTTCGACCCGCGGTTTCTGATGCCGTTGCCTCAGGTGTCTGTGCTGGATGCCCGCCGAGGCACGCCAAAGAGGATTAACAGCTCGCTCTACGATGGGATGCTGTGTTTTTTCCTGGAGCACGGAGCTCATTGGCAGTTGCTTCTGCGCGCCGGGATTGTCGGGAACAGAATGGTTTTGGTCAATGCCGGTACTGCCGAGGAGAGCAGAGACATCTCGGTGCGTGACAGTCTGTCGGGCTTTACGCATGGGGCGGGCTTGCCGACGCATCCGTTCATGCAGTCCGCGCGTGACTTCTACAATCTGGATTCGCGCCGGCTTGCGGACTACCGTGAGGCCGGTATCGCCAGCAAGCCGATCGAGATGCTTCAGGCGGAGACTCGGGACGAACTCGAAAAGGCCGAGGCGGCGATGAGCGCCGCGGATGGAGGGGATGGTGAGGCCTTCTTCCGGCATGCCATGGCGGCGATGGGCAACGAAGTCCGTTCCTACCAGGCTGTGCGGAGCACGGCTGACGATGTCATCCGGGGGGCCATCTTCCTACTCCTGGTTCTGCTTCCTTTCGCTTACGCTGCCGAGAGGTTGGTGCTTGCTTCCGCTCATGTCTACCGGCAGATCGGTGGTGTGTTCGGGATTTTCGCCTTGATGACGTCCGTGCTGTGGAGCTTCCATCCTGCGTTCAAGATGAGCAGCATGCCCATGATGATCGTGATGGCCTTTGGCGTGATTTTCATGAGCCTGCTTGTCATCCTGGTTGTGTTCTCGAAGTTCGAGTCTGAGTTGGAGAAGATGCGGAGCGGGAAGGCAGAGAGCAGCAGTGCCAAGACCTCCCGCATTGGCCTTGTGTCGACGGCCATGCGTTTGGGCATTGCCAATATGCGGAAACGCAAGTTGCGCACGGCGCTGACCGGAGTGACCGTGGTGCTGATCACGTTTGCGCTGCTGTGCTTCATGTCCGCCACGACCTACGTGGGCAAGACCGAGAAGACGTTGGACGTGAAGGCAACTGCTCCGGCGGTATTGGTAAGACAGCCGGGGGAGCGTGCGTTGCCGGCGAAGGCACTGACGTTTCTGCAGAACATGGTCGGCAAAGGGCGGTCGTGCATTCCTCGCTATTGGTGGTGTAATTCCTGGGATCCGCAATGGCGCCTGCATGTGCGCAATCCGAGGACTGGCAAGCAGGTCTCGCTGACAGCCGGGGTCGGCTTGGCAGGCGGCGAGGCCCGGGTGACCGGGATCGATCGGGTCTGTCCTGACTGGGATCGCTTCTCCCGCGACGGCGGGTGCTATGTCACCAAACGCGTCGCTGATGAGCTTGGCATTTCTCCCGGGGAGACGGTGATCATCGGCGGGCAGTCGGTGTCTTTGATCGGTGTCTTCGATGGGGCCACATTTGATCGCGACGTTCAACGGCTTGACGGTAAGTCGCTCTTGCCTCCGGACTACTCCCTGATGGATGACGCCGAAAGGCGACAGAAGAGTCGGACAGATATCCAGACGATCATGCTTGAAATGGCGAGTGGGACCGCGCAGGACGACAGTGGCGCAACCCGAGCTATCGCGAGTGACGACGTGGTTATTCTGCCTGCCGAGATGCTGGAGGGCATCAAGCATGCATCGTTGCGCAGTGTAGCCATGCCGGCGGCGGATGCCGTTGACGCTCGGACGTTGGCTACGCGACTGGCAAAGAACCTGGCCTTTCCCGTGTACTTCGGCTCGCCGGAAGCAGTGGGCGTGGTCGCCTCTACCCCCCTGGCCCCAAAGGCACCCAAGAGCCTCTTGATCCCTCTCCTTATTGCGGGATTCATCATCTTTAACACCATGCTCAGTTCCCTGGCGGAACGGCGTGGCGAGATTTACATCTACACGAGTCTGGGGTTGGCTCCCCTGCACATCGGGGTACTCTTTCTCGCTGAGGCGGTGACCTACGGGTTGCTTGGATCGATTTTCGGTTACGTGATCGGCCAGGGGTTGGCCACCGTATTCGGCGCGTTGGGCTGGATGGGGGGAATCACGCTCAATTTCGGCGGGACGCAGGCGATGGTGACGATGATTCTGGTGTTGGTGATTGTGGTGGTGTCGTCGCTGGTCCCCGCATACCTCGCCGGGAAGGTTGCTGCGCCGTCGAACGAGATGGGCTGGGCTGTTCCGGATCCAGTGGACGACGGGGACGGCCACGTGATTCGTGATGTTCTGCCCTTCACGGCCACATCCAAGACTGCAGAAGGCGTAGCCGCATTTCTCTTCGAGTATTTTCAGGCTCATGAGGATGGTGCAATCGGTCATTTCACCGCGGGAGAGCTCGCGATGAACCGCGAGGTCGTTGACGGCCGGGATGCGGTCACCATCCACTGCACGATCTGGCTGGCGCCCTACGATCTGGGCGTGCGACAGCAGCTTGTCGTGGTCGTGCGTGAATTGCCCGAAGAGGATGACCTTTTCGAGATCGCTGTGGAGCTTCGACATGGTGCCGGCCAGATCAGGACGTGGCACCGGTTGAACCGAACATTCCTGGGCAATCTGCGGCGCCAGCTCCTGGGATGGCGCAAGCTGGCCGTTGAGAGCATCCTCGGTTACATATCGCGAGGGCGGGAGATTGTACTGAATGCGTGAGGACAAGGAACTCCAGGAATTTCGTAACCTGATGTCTCAGCCGGAGACCTACGAGGAAGGTTTCGGCTGGCGCACGGTTGCGATGGCACTGTTTGTCGGGCTGCTGATGGCTCCGGCGCAGATGTACATGCAGTTGGTCGCAGGGATTGAGATGGGACCCGCGGCGCAGTGGGTCACGGTCATTCTCTATGTGGAGGTGGCTCGTCGCGCGTTCACGGAGCTGAAACGGCCTGAGATTTTCGTGTTGTTCTACATGTGCGGGGCGGTGATTCACTCGACCGGGGGACTGCTTTGGCACCAGTTCCTGGTTCAGAGCGAAGAGTTGCGCAAGATGGGGATTACGGAGTACATCCCCCAGTGGTACGCACCTGGGAACCCGGACATCCTGAGCCAACGCAATTTCTTCATGGCTGAATGGATGGTGCCGATTGGGCTGATGCTGCTCATGCTCTTCATCACGCGCCTCGACCACTTCGGGCTTGGGTACATCATGTACCGGCTGACATCGGATGTTGAGAAACTGCCGTTCCCAATGGCGCCAGTTGGGGCGATGGGGATGACGGCGTTGGCGGACGCTTCCGGGCAGAAAGACACCTGGCGTTGGCGGACGTTTGCGTTCGGCGGGATGGGAGGGATTGTGTTTGGCTTCCTCTACTTGGCGATCCCGAACATTACCGGTGCGCTGTTTTCCGAGCCTGTGCGGCTTTTGCCACTGCCGTTTGTGGACTTGACCGGGTACACCGAGACGATTCTCCCCGCAATGCCGATGATGATCAGTTTCGATCTCTCGTTCGTCGTCTTGGGGATGGTCTTGCCCTATTGGGCCATGGTGGGCAGCTTCATTGGACTCATTTTTACGCTGATTCTGAATCCCGTGCTGTACCACACGGGCGTGCTCCATAGCTGGACCAAGGGAATCGGTGGAATTCAGACCATCCAGTCGAACACGATGGACTTCTACTTCAGCTTCCGGATAGGGCTGATGTTTGCGGTGGCTGCGATTGGGGTCTTTCATGTCATTCGCAGTTTTCGAGGGAAGGAGGGCCAGGCTGGTGAAGGGGGACAGAAGGTTGAGTGGCGACGCTTGTTCAAGCCTCCTGCCGATCGTGGCGACATCCCGATCTGGGTTGCTGTCGCGATCTACACGTTCTCCACCTGCACGTACATCGCGGTTGGGTACTACTTGGTCAACTACGCTTCCGGGCCGTTGCACGGAGCGAAGTTCCCGCTGTGGCTGCTGGCCTTTTACGGATTTGTCTACACCCCGTTCATCAGTTATGTCTCCAGCCGTATGGAGGGCATCGTCGGCCAACAGGTTCGCGTGCCCTTCGTCCGTGAGGCGACGTTCATTCTTTCCGGCTACAAGGGGGCGGCGATTTGGTTTGCTCCGATTCCGTTCCACGACTACGCCCGGCAGACGCGCTTCTTTCGGACGACTGAGCTGACCGGGACGCGGTTCACATCGATCATCAAGAGTGAGTTGTTGATCTTCCCGATCATGGCTTTGGGATTGGTTTTTTTCAGTCAGTTCATCTGGTCGATTGACAATGTTCCCAGCGAGATGTTTCCCTACGCAAACGAGTTCTGGGAACTGCGAGCCTACCAGCAGGGATTGATGTACTCGGCCACGCTTCCCGGCGAGGCCGCGAGCCCCTTCCGGGAGGCGTTCCGCCCTGAGTTCCTCGGCATCGGTTTTGGGCTGGCTACGGCCGTGTACGCTGTCCTGGCCCATTTCGGGCTGCCCATTTTCCTTGTCTATGGTGTCGTACGGGGGCTGGATCAGTCGGTTCCGCACGCGATTATCCCAATGTTCATCGGCGCGTTGCTGGGCCGTTTCGTTTTCAGCAAACGCTTTGGTGACCAGTGGCCGAAGTACCGCGTGGTTTTCAGGGCAGGCTTCGCGGCTGGTGTCGGGCTGATCACGATGCTCAGTCTCGGGGTTGTCCTGATGAGCAAGAGTGTGATCAAGCTGCCGCTGTAGCGGTCTGACGGTTCACGGTTCAGCGGTTCACGGTTCAGCGGTTCAGCGGTTCACGGTTCAGCGGTTCACGGTTCAGCGGTTCAGCGGTTCAGCGGTTCACGGTTCATGTCTCACGAATCACGAATCACGGTTGAGAGGTCGGTTGTTTTGGTCGAACGGAACGAACAGAAATGGGTGCCATTTGCCTGGATGGGGCTTGAACTGCCTATCCGGGAGGAGTGGCGTCCTCTGAAGTTCTCCGGCGGCTGGTGCAAAGGTGCTGTGATCGTTGGGAACGGAGATGCCCCGTGTTTTCGTCTGGCCTGGGAGCGGGTTGATACCGAGCGTTTCCGAGCCGATCGGTGGCTGAGTCAGTGCCGCAAGCGTCGGCCACTGGGGGGCGTTGGCAAAGGCATCCCTCGGCCGGTTGGCTTCGAGGAGGCGCTGTGGGAGCAGGGGGCGACAACACCTACGGGCAGCCGGAGTTCGTGGTCGGGCTACCATCCTGAGAGCGGAGCTGTCGTGGAGGTGGTCATTGACCCCGAATCCGAACATGGCGAGGCGGACGCGTTGATGGCAGGACACGTACTGCCGGGGCTTCGCGCCGTTTTGGCGGGGCGTTCACACCGGATTGCTGCGTTCGGTGCGTCGTTCCAGGCTCCCGAGGGTCTGCAGATTGCGCGTTGGCGCTTCTTGCTTGGAGACGCCGTTGTGCAGCTTGAGCGGCCGGTTACAGGTGAGCAATTGACATTACGACAGGTGTACCCCGCGACTCTTGCGGTCTCTCGCCGGTCGTTGACTGAGTGGGTGAGTGGCGCTCGGATTTTCCCGGACCGCCGGCGAACGTCAGTCATTGAGGCAATGGCTCCGTGCCAGGTTGAGGTCGGCGGTCGGTTGCTGAATGGCTGTTGCCGTAGCGTTCGGCGGGCCTATGCGTTCCCGCTGGGCAGGCTGCGAGCTGTGCGTGGTTGGGCCGTCGGCGTACTGGATCCCGAGGCCGATCGTTTGTATCTCGCTGAGCATGAGGCCCGCGGAGAGCCCAGCCGAGCCCTGGCTGAGGCGGCCTTATCCAGGATGGGGCCGATCACTGGCGGTACGGCAGGGAGTCGATGACCATGGCGAAGGATGAGGACATTACTCTTTCTCGTGATGTAGCTCTTCAGGCCTGTCCCGTCGCCCTCAAGGCCGTCCGTGAGGAGCATACCGAAGCTGGTGGGTTGGTGGTTTCCGTCAGTGTCAAGAGTCCGAAGTGGCACCGGTGGCTGGGGGCTAAGGGCCAGGTCCTCCGGAGCTACGAACTGGATCCGTTCGGTCAGGAGATCTACCGTGCCTGTGACGGGACGCGAGATGTGGTTGCCCTTACTCGTGAGTTTGCCGCAGCCCACTCGTTGAGCTATGCAGAGGCTGAGATGTCGGTAACACGTTTCTTGAACACGCTTATGGGCCGTGGTCTGATCATCATGGCGGTCGAGCGTGAGGAGACAGTGGATGAGTGATTCGGGAGCTGTTCAGGCGGGCACGAGTGGCGGTACGCTTCACGGCCGGATTGGCCGCCAGCGTCAATTGCCGTTCCGAAACGCGGTGAAAATTGCCTGGCAGAGCATTCGCGTGCGCCTGGCGCGTTCATTGCTGGTTACCAGCGGCATCATTCTTGCCCTGGCGTTCCTGGCCTATATCCTGTGTTCCGACGCACTTCAGCAGTCGATCATTGAGCATGGCTCGGCCAAGCTGCTGGAAGAACTGCGCAACTCGGGCGTTCTGGTCGTGGCGGACGCCGATGCTCGGATCCAGACTCGATGGATGATCGGTCTGGCCTTGCTGGTGAGTTTCGTCGGGGTCCTCAACGCGATGTTGCTGAGTGTGACCGAGCGCTTCCGTGAAATCGGGACGATGAAGTGTCTGGGGGCATTGGACCGGTTGATTGTGCAACTCTTCCTGCTTGAGAGTACGTTCCAGGGGATCGTGGGCACGTCTCTCGGCATCGTTCTCGGCGTGGTATTAACATTGCTTGAGGCGATGGGGCTTTACGGGAGTGCGGCGTGGGGGCTTATCCCGGTTGGTGAATTTCTGGTCCGGGTCGTGGTTTGTCTGCTTGCAGGAACCGCGCTGACGGTCTTCGGTGCGCTTTATCCTGCGCGTGTGGCTTCCCGGATGCAGCCTGTTGATGCGATGCGGTCGGAGGTGTAGCTGAATGAGTGACGAACCCGCTGTGAATGCAGAAGATGTGTCGGCCTTGGACAGTGAATTGCTGGCCGCCAACGTTGTGCGTGCCGTGGGGGTGACGAAGACCTACCACCTCGGCGGGGAGGTTATTCGCGCTCTCCGTGGTGTGACGCTGTCGATCAAGCGAGGCGAGTACGTCTCGATTATGGGGCCGTCAGGGTCTGGTAAGAGCACGTTCTTCAACATGGTAGGTGGCTTGGACAAGCCAAACGATGGACACGTTTTCATTGACGAGGTCGACATTGCGTCGCTGGACACCTTCGAGCTTGCCTGGCTTCGCTGCCACAAAATCGGCTACATTTTCCAGACCTTTAACCTGATCCCGGTTCAGTCTGCATTGGAAAACGTGATGTTGCCGATGCTGTTCGCGGGGATTCCTGAGGCCGACGCCCAGGACAAAGCTGCCGGGCTTCTGAACGATGTGGGGTTGGGGCACCGTATGCTCAACAAGCCCCCACAGCTCTCGGGAGGGCAGCAGCAACGCGTTGCCGTGGCTCGAGCCCTGGCCAATGACCCCGCCATCATCCTGGCCGATGAGCCGACTGGCAACCTTGATGTGCGCACTGGTGAGGAGATCATTGACATCCTCAGCAAGCTCAAGGAGGAGAAGGGCGTCACCGTGATCACGGCTACCCACGACCACAAGATGCTGAGCGCATCCGACCGGGTCATCTATGTCGTCGATGGCCAGATCGACCGGGTCCAGAAGCGTGAAGATCTCAATATCACGGTCGGTACAATCGAGGAAGAAGGACACGAGGAGAAGTAGGCGGTCGGGACGCCTGGATTGGTGGGGCAACTGCCCCACGCCCCCATTCGGCAGGCTCAGAGCTTGCAGCCGCTGGGGGACCTGGCTCCCCCAGACCCCCACATTATGGGGCCGCGTACGGCAGGTGACAGGGCCCACCTGCCGTACACGGCCCCGTTGCCGACGCTCGCGCGACGGGCGATGGGGCAGCCGGGGAGAGCGTAGGCTTTCGTCTGCGTGACGTATGACCTACCGAAGAAAGCACTGCTTGACAGGTTGACCTGTTCAGGGACGGCGGAAGGACCAACCATGCCAGAAGATGTGGAACAGAGGCTGCTGGCCGAACGGCAGCGTACAGAGCCGGATTTCGTCGTCTATACGCCAGGAAGCCTGGACGGCTCCACTGGTGACACGGGGAATGAACACTTCTTGGTCTTTGACGGTCCCGAAGGCTCACTGATGGCGGTCTGGACGCAGAGCACGGCGGAAGGCAAGGGAGATCATCGCATTGTCTTCTCCCGTTCGGAGGACGATGGGGTTAGCTGGAATGAGCCGTTGCAGGTGGCCGGCACGTCGTCGTCCGGCGAGGGACGCCAGGCGAGTTGGGGATTCCCGATGGTGTCGACGTCGGGACGCATCTACGTGCTCTGGAACCAGTTTCAGGGCCTCATCGATCTCCATCACCAGTTTACGGGGACGATGGACGGTCGTTACAGCGATGATGGGGGCAGGACCTGGTCTGAGCCCCAGACTGTGCCCATGCCGCATAATCCCTACGATCATCCGGATGAGAATATGCCCGGAAACTGGATTGTGTGGCAGAAGCCGGAACGCTTTTCCGGGGGCACGTATCTGGTGGGTTACACGCGTTGGTTCAGCCC
>JABHEG010000007.1 GCA_018676675.1 Lentisphaerota bacterium | reverse complement strand
TCGAGCATGCTCGGAAAGCGGGCAGTGGACTGTCTCGAAAGACACGCGCTGCCCTGCGCAAAAGACCGGCTCCAATCGAGATCGCGCTGCACATCCTCAAGAACACCGCTTGATCCAACCGAATTCTGCGCTCAAAGGTCAGAATGCGCGGAGCAGCGACGCTAACGGGCGCTTCGGACACCATCTTGAGTACCGGCGCCGGACGCCAGAGGACCTCGAAGATCTTCGTCCTAAGGCGGCCCTGCATTGCTTCCGCGGCCGCCATCGGCCGCATCATTTCCATCGCCTCGTTAGAAACGTGGCTGTAGACCTCTTCAGTGGCAACGACCTGGCCGGCTGCCGCCAGCGTAACGAGCCTTGCAGCCGTCGTGACCGTCTCACCCGTACACATACCATTACGGAACACCACATCGCCGGCGTGAAGACCAATCCTCAGAGCCGGGGCGGTCTCACAGTGGAACTGATGCTCTGTGATGCAGGTCTGCATAGTCCGAGCGGCGAACAGGGCGTCGTCTCCGCCCTCAAAGGAGCAAATCATACTGCTCCCAACCGTCCGGATCAGTTTCCCCGAGTGCTTCTTGCGAACCACGCTGATGAGCGACACGCATTCCTCGACCATTGCGTTCGCAACATCGTCGCCTTCCGCTTCTCGCACACTCACAGCGGTCGGGATGTCCACGAACATCAGGGTCACAAATTGAAGTTTGTCGTTGCTCATCTGGACCACACCCGTCTGTCTTGTGCCAGTTTTATAGTGCTACCGTCGGCCGGTCCTCGGTATGTCTCGAATCGACCGCTTTCTCTAAGCTCTTTTCCTGTTTCCGGTTCATCTGCGTCGTCTGGTTCTGACGCTTCTGTTTGAATCCGTTGCCCCCCTCTAGCACTAGCCATGCCACCTCCACCTGCATAGCCGTATCCCCTTCTTGCTCAGCCCATTCCACACTCCACGCTCGCCGCACCCACAATACAACGTCTTGCCGTGCCCCTGTCCTCTCCCTCCCGCTCGTCGACGTCCTCCTCGGCGCCAGATGGGCCCCAGGCAAGAACACCCCATATTCCACTTGTTTGCAGCATGTTACAGCCCGACGAATGAAGGTATATAGAACAGCGCAACCCTCACGGTCACGCATTCCCGAAGAGCAAAAAGAGGCCATTCTCTCCTCAAAAGACCTCCTTCTCCAGAGAACTGCGCCTACAACGCTTTGTGGGACACATCTCCAAAAAACGTAGCTTCCCTGTCGTCCCCGCCGGAAGAGGCGACCTGGCGGGGCAAATTCGGGAGGGGAACAGGCAGAGGTGCTTGACAAGAGGCTTCCGTGCCACTAACAGTCACAGACGTCCTCCGTGGTACACGGGCAGGCCATACGAAGAGCAGACCTCGGGCAACGTCCAGGCACGCTGTACTGAATGGCCTCCCGCGGAACGCGAGTCCCCTACCATTCTCCGAAGACAGTGATTCCGAGCGCGGGAGCTTGTGACACACTGGGAGTGATGTCTCTTACATAGAGTAAACGCGCACGCGTGGGCTTCCGCGCGAAGACGCGGATTGAGAAGGAAGGATGCGTTCACCATGTTTCAGGTTAGCAAGATGCAGCCGATTGACGGAGAGCTCACGTCGATCTGTTCGGGAACCGTCTTTGGGTTCATGGATCGTCCGGTGTCGTTCCACGTGACGTCCGACGAAGTCGATGACCCCCTGACGGTCAGGCTGACAGTAACCAATGACAAACGACGCAAAGCCTGTGAACTTGAGATCGGGGGGATTTCCGGAAGCGAGCTGAATGTCACCTTCTTCAATCCGGACAAGACGGGAACCTGCGGAGTGCGCGACCCCGCTGGACTCCTCAAGGTGGGAGGATATGCCCTCGGGCTGATCTTCCACCTGACCAGCCTTGGAAAGGCCGAATCATTCGCCCTGGCATACGAATTCTACGACATCTGCCTGTCTGAAACGCTGGATGAAGAGTGATCGGGCGAAGCAGGGAGCTTCTTCCTTGCCCGTTCAAGCGCTCGTGAAGCCAGCCGGTGCATCTCGGGCCGATCGTCGTTCTCCCCGCTGGCCGCTGCCAGCATCTCCAACCCCGGGATGATGAACTGCCGGTACCACTCAAGCCCGTCCTGGAGCCACAGCTTGCCATAGGCCCCCAAGGCTTGAAGAAGACGTTGGATGGCAGCGGCGTAAAGCACATCATCATCCGGCGGCCTCTCCCCCAAAGCCTCCACATTCCCCCGATAGTACTGCCATATTCCCTTCCGGACGTCCCGATCGTAGCCCTGATAGGGGTCGTATAGGAGAGCCCCGAGATCATACGCGGCACAGCCCAGTCGCATCCCCTGGAAGTCTATCAAGTAGGCCTCTTCCTCTGCGACCATGATGTTCGCGCTTTGCAGGTCACGATGGATGGGAACGAGAGGTTGCTGGAGCAGCAGACTGCGGAGTTCGCAGTACTCACCCGCAACATCCGCCCACCATTCCGGCACGCCAAGAACGCCCCGCAGCATATGTTCCCGGAAGTAATCACGCTCCCAATCGTAAAGGCCTTTGGTGAAACCAGGCTGCAACGGGAACTCCTCCAACCGGGCCGCTTTATCGCCCAGAACGTGCAGTCTGGCGATCTGTGACGCCACCTGATGCAGACAAGCGACCTGTTGGGGCCGATGTAAACGCTGGAGGTCATGCTGCCCCAGGTCCCGGGACACGATCTCCCCAACATCTGCCAAATGCAGGACAATGGAAGGAACGCGAACCGACAGGCGCTCGAGGAAGTTCGCTATGGCACAGAAGCTGGCGTTCTCACGACGGTGGGGATCGTACGCACACCACACCCAGGACTGGTCACCCGCACTCAATCGACAGTACCTGCGGCCGCTTCCCTGCTTCGGTAGATTCTCAACGAGGCAGTCTTCCGCGGAAAGCCTGAGGCTGGAGAAGACGCGCGGGTCGGGCTTACGTTCCATCGTCACCGGTCCGGGGACCCCCAACCGCCCTCCGACAAAAACGCCGTCGGCGTAGAGCAATGGGGCCGAAAACTCAGTCTTGTCCCAGAGGACCACGTTGTGAAGATGCCCACCCGCAGGAACGCTGACAGACTCTCCGACCCCCAAAGCCCCGGTGCAACGTACGCCGCCGGCTTCAAGAACGCCGCGACGTCTCGCCTGCTCGCCCTGGGCCTGCCGCAGCCGGGGAAAACGACGCAACGGACAATCGGCAGTTTCAGCGTGAGCCCGAATGTATGAAGGCTCTGTGCCAAGGTCAGCCCAATAGCTCTCGCCGACAGACATGCCGACGACGAGCTCTCCCGCCTTCAGAGCCGCTTCGTAGGCCTCTATGATGCTGGGAGACTGGGACGTCGGCAGGTACTGCAGCGCATCCCGCCGCAAGATCTGAACGCCGGAAAACGTGTATCGCCCCTTCCCGGGGGGACGGCGAAAGTCAGTGATGATCCCATCCGGCCCCATGTCCACCGTCTGAGGCCCCCGCCCCGGTACCAGCAGCAGTGTTGCTGCCGCCTCGGATCGTACGTGATGATCGATCAACTCCTGCAAATCGACGTCCAGTATGACGTCTACATTGTGGACCAGAACGTGCTCACCGTGAGGCAGCAGTTCCACGCCCTGGCGGATGCCCCCTCCCGTGTTGAGAAGGCGATCCTCCTGCGAGACGAGGAGGTTCCACCCGAACACGTCCCTAAGACGAGCTGTCGCCTCGGCAACACGATCACCGTGGTAGCAGCAATTCACCACGACACGGTTGACCGTAAGCCGGGTTAGCTGCGAGGCAATGAGTTCGAGAAGCGGCACTCCACAGAATGGCACGAGCGCTTTTGGGCAGGACAAACTGGCAGGACGCAGTCGTCGCCCTTCTCCAGCGGCCAAAATAAAACCGTCTATCACCGTACCTGTTAACTCCTCAGCCTGGTTTCCCTGAACAGTCTCAGCCGCAGCGGCCCCGGCCCTGACTCATCCCCGTTCGTAGTATGGCACGCCCTCCGCCACTCCGCCACTATCGCAGGCGCCCCGCAGACCACCGAACGAGACGTGAAATGAAGCGTCGATGGTACTCGCCGACCCGACTGTATACAACCCAGGTAGGTGGAGACCCCCAGTCGATCGGGCTCGCGAACACAGCAACCCGTCCCCTCCCATGCGTTCCAACGACGAGAGCCGGCGACCCAACTCTGGGCAGCACATCTGCCCCCGAAACGTAACGCAAAACGACAGTCGCACCCGCTTTCGGTTCAACCGTCTGCAACGTCGCGATGTCCTGCGGCACGGCGGGGTACCAAGGCTGTCCTGCAAGGATACTATGCGGCTCTCTCACTGAGAGATGATATCGGTGAGCACTGGCACCGATGAACTCCCGTGTCGCATCTCGGGGACGCCACCCGGTGACGGACACACCACTCAGCACCTTCTGGATGGGAAGCAACGGTGAAAACTCGAACGGACGATCCGTGAGCGGCCCGGCCAGGACGAGCCCGCCTCCCCGCTCAACGTGTTCCTCAGCCCACCTAACCAGCCACGCAGGCCAACGCCTCAGGCCGGCAGCCACGACGGTCGTGTGTCGCCCCCATGTCGGGCCAGCCTCCGGAACCCGACTGGGGTCTACGGTCTCCACCCCCCACCCGGATTCCTCCATCGCGTCCCGCACATAAACAGCTCCCACCGGCGTCTTCAGTGTCCCGCTCTGCGGAGACTCCTCCTGATCACAGAGCACCAGAACAGACGCCTCACCATGGAGCGCGTCCACACTGACCCTCGGAGTAACTCTGGAGTACTGCCGAGTCACGTCAGCCAACACCTCACGCCGTGCCCCCTTCCCGAGCTGCCGCACCACAACTCTGAGGTCTCCGCCCAAAGCCGTCGAGGGCATCGGGACTGCCGCCGACCAGACATCTGCAGGCCCACATGTGCTGACCGGGAAGGACAGAACACATGGCTTTGTTCCCGAAGAGCTGAATGTGGCTTCGACTGACAGGTCCTGACGTGGCCGGGTGGTGATCAATGCCAACTCAAGCTGAGACTCCTCCGCAGCACCAACCGGTGACGTCTTCCAGTCCACCAACGCTTCCCCAGTCCCCCCTCGGAGTCCGGTCATCCCCGTTCCGGATGCGCGGACGACCGTCCATGAGCGTTTCTGCCCGGGAGCCAGGTCAAGCGTCAGAAACGGCTCACACGAGTAGGTCGTGCGGTATGTCCAAACGCGAAAGAAGGCCAAGGGCTCTGACACAGTTGTCAACAGCAGATCACCAGTGTCCTCCTGGCCGCAGGCATACCAGTCCCCTCCCAGGGAGGGGGCTTCGATGGCTCCCCAGACGCCGAAAGGTCGGGCAGGCGACAGCGGACAACGACGGGTATCAATCGCATTGGTCCCCGCGCCCAACTGCCGCACCGGGATAGTGCACCAGGACCTGGAGTCATACGCATCCCCGTTCGCCTGCCCCCAGAACGCGTGAGTGAACCAAGTCGTGTTGAGCCGTTCGGTTCCAGTGTTCTCAAGAAGCCGGTCAACCACGAGGGCCGAGGAGTCAGCGTGCAGCGTCATCGTCTTGACGTATCGGTACGCGTGTCCCGTTTCACTGGATAAAGTCTGTTCGAAGCGAATGGCGCGACCGCCGCCACGCAAGGCCAGATCGCGCCGTTCCCATCGGCCTGGCCGGACCAACTGGAGACGGCTCGAATGGCAAATACCTGTGCCGACGCACACGCCAATGCCGACCTTCAGAGCCTCGTAGACCCCCGGTTCCGTTTCCCGCATCCGCACAGCTTCCTCGAATTCCTCGGGGATGCCGTGCCATCGATGGGCATCATCGTTGACAAACCAACGTTGATCCGTGGGCTTGAACGTGACATTCCGGATCCATCCCGCCCACACAAAGCGTGTCCCATACACTCCCTGCCGTCCCTCCTCTGAGCGGCCGGCGGCCCCCTCGGCAGGAAGCTCCCCAGTCATAATTTCCACCCGAAGGAAGCGGTTCTCCAAAACCACCTCATCGACACCGTCCCCGTCCAGATCTTCGCTCCGACTGACTACCTCAGCGGAAGCGCCCCAAGCAATCAGGAAGGCCAACGCGACACAGATGGGAGCACGGATGATCCCTTTGCCCCACCATATGCGCGGCCAGCACCCGACCTCCTCACTGGAGATACGCGTTGTCCTCGCTCGCATTCTCGGCCTCCTCAACTTCCAGCTCGGCACACGCGACCACCGGTCCTACCGGAGGCTCGGCCGAAGCTGTGGGGAATGTAGCACCCGCCCAACAGACGAGCGATTCACTGGTCATCCTTGCCGAATCAGCTCGCGCACAGCGGGCAACACCTGACTTGCCCCGCCAGGGGGAAGCGCGGTTCCCAGAAGGACGGCAAGGGAACGCCATGCCTCAGTTGCCTCCAAAGCAGGCCAGCATTCCGCTGTCAGGCGATGGATGAGGCGGTGCGTGGCGAGCCCGTCAAACCACTCGTGGAAAGCCACCACGCGTCGCTCGCGGTCCGGCCACTGCCCCCCGATCCGGTCAAAGACGCCCACGAAACGCTTTTCTTCCAGAAATGACCGCGTCTGTGGACACTCAAGATCGTGTAGTATGGCCTCTCCTCCTTCAATCGCCCTGGCCGTGACCGAGCCATACAAATCCGCGAGGGTCGTGAAAACGCGTGGGTCGGCAGCCGGAAGATCTCCCTCACCACGCTCCAGCACGCTGCTCATCTGTGGCCCCGTCCCAAACGGCACACGGGCTGAAGTCCTGGGAGACGGTCGAACCGTCGTTCCATTGATCGCGGCTACCCCGCCGATCTTCGCCAGCTGCTGGAGGAAATAGAAATCCTCCCCGGCGCGACGTTTGGCAGGTATCCCACCGGCCCGGACGTAGGAGTCCGCTCGGCACATCATGCTGGAGCCAACCGTATGGTACGCATAGGGGGACCCGGCCAGTCGCAACCCGGCGACGTAGAAATGGATATACAGCTCGTAGGCATCAATGGCGTGCTGAGAACGCGAGCAATCTGCTCGTTGATGCTCGAACCAAATAGCGCCCCCTTCACAACCCGAAGCGAGAAACTCCGGCACAGCGTCCAGATAGGTAGAGTCCACGAGGGAATCGGCATCCAAATGCAGCAACACGGTTGGCTGCCCCCCTGCGCCGCGAAGTTCTCCACGGGCGTTAGCCAGGGCACCGATTGCGGTATCACACCCCAGCTTACGGGCCATGCCAACGCCGCCCTTTCCCGAAAGCTCACGGCCAGGGGAAGCAGCATCAATCCAGCTCAGATTCAGCGACGTCGACGGACACCGGGCAGCCAACCATACAAGGAGACGGAGATTGTCATCCCGGGCATCCCGCAGGGCATCCGCTCCCGATACCGGCACCCCCGGGTTGTTAACCACTACAAGCACCCAGAGGCGAGACTTCTCTGCTGCAGGAAGTGCTTCGAGCGAAGCAATCGTCAAGGGAAGATGGTCTGATTCACAGTAAGCGGGAATGACGATGACGGCATCGACCACGGAAGGCAGGGAATGCCCACTCACACGGGCTCGAGATGCTCGGGAGCCCAGGTACTTGGCAACAACACGTTCCACGCGATACTACCAGCGGAATCTGATATTGGGACGTCCGGGACGCTTGCCTGGTTGCTTTTGCCCGACCCCCGGAATGCCCGGAACCTTCCCTTTGGCCGCCTTGGGGTCCTCTTTCTTCGCCACAGGGGGGCCCTCACCAAGTTCGACCAGCACGATGCGACTTTCAACATCAAAGTTCCGAGACTCGAAGTTCAGGCAGAGAGCGATCTGACGCCCATCAGGACTCCACACGCAGTCCCCGATGAAACAACGCCGCCCAACGTACTCCACAGCACCAGGTGTGTTGAAATTGGTCAACTGCTTCGGGTCATCCCTGCCATCGCTATCCATGATCCAAAGTTCGCTCTTCAGGAACCGCTGCCACTTCGTGCTCCCAACCCCCATGTAAGGGATATCCTGGCCCCGCGATGACATCCAGACGATCTTCTTGCCATCAGGAGAGAAGACGGCGAATTCGTCCCAAACATCATTGCTCTCGGTCAGCGCCGTCAGTTTGTCGGTGACCAGGTTGTAGCTGTAGATGTCCATGCCGAACACGTTCTGCCCTCGTTCCCGGCCGCCCTGCCGGACTTTGCGGAGGTTCGCCGAGAAGAGAATCGTGTTGCCATCAGGCGAGAAGCCGTGGCTCTCGTAGAAATCCTTGTTGTCTCCAGGCTGCAGTTCACGGGTATTCGTGACACTGGGCCCCCCATCGCTCATCTTGAAGTCGGCGAGGTAGAGTGCACGAACGCCCCAGAGGGAGTCGTCCGGGTACTCCCCTGTGTTGCCTGCCCAGAGCAATTTCGCCCCATCAGGAGAAAAGTACGGATAGACAACGCCTTTGGGAGCGGTGTAGCTTGTCCGGTTGGTCGTCAGCGGCCAAGATCGTCGCCCATCCCTGTCTCCAAGGGCGAGATTGCAGTTGAGTCCGGTGCCGGGCAAGGACATCCGATAGGAGTTGGTCCCGGAGTTCTGCGAGGTATAGACAAAGTACTCCCCGCTCGGGTGCCAGCTTCCGCACCCGTTGTGCTGCCGAGGGGTGCTCCCCTCCCGGGACAGAGTCAAACTCTTCAGGCGGAACCCTTCCTGGCTCACCGAGTAAACGTTGTGGTACTGACTGCTCGCCCGCTTGCTGACCAGCAGACGGCTATTCCCACCGGACCAGTCAACCGTCTTCCCACCATCCATCAACTTTGTGACTTTGTGAACAAAGATATCCTCGTTCTCCTTGCTCGTGAGCGCACCGGCTTCCTCCTGAGCGCCGGCTGAAAGCCCTACTGCCCCCCAGAGAATGCAGAGGGAACAGACCTTCAGAAACGACGAAATCTCACGTGGAAGGAAGATAGAAATCATAGCTTACCCGTTGGCTGTGCGGCCCTTCTTGGGGGCCCGCCGACTCTTGCCACAGTTCAGTACTCAGATGGCCCTCGCGTCTGGCCGCTCGCGACCACGCAGGAGCGCGCGCCAGCGACGCGATGGGGGGCTCTCTAATCCGTAGGACACCGGATACGATAAGATAGTTCGACGGAAGATGATAGTAAAGAACGTGTCCGAGGACACCCCCTGGCAGCGGAAAAAAGGAGGGAGGGACCGAGGCCTGGCGAGGGGGGCCTTCAGGCACGTCTCAACCCAATCCCCGGTCATTACTGCCCGTGGATCGTGTAATCCCGGAACCTGCTCTTGGAGAAATTATCGGCATGCCCATCCACAAAGCTCGCGTTGAAGCGCTCGTAGCCGTTCACGGGGGTGAGGTCAAGCCCGATTTCACGTTGTTGTGAAAGAAGCGCGACTTTCTTTCGGGAGACGGCTGGGATCTAACACACCTCGCCGTTATAGTGGCGGCCATGAACACAACCATGGCCAGCCC
>JABHEG010000081.1 GCA_018676675.1 Lentisphaerota bacterium | reverse complement strand
TCGGGAGAAGAACTGCTGCGGGACTACGTCTGCGAGAGCTCTGCAGTCTACGGAGACGATGAAGAGATGGCACAGGGCTTCGGGGAGGCCGTGATGCTGGCCAGCGGCCATGCTGTCCATGGCGTTGAACTGGACGAAGCAGATCTGCTGTTCGTCAGGCAGCGTGTCTGCGGAGGCCCCGGACTGCAGCTTGTGCCCGGCCTCCTCCCGCTCGAAGCCTGAGTCGCAAGAGCGATGGGATGAAGGCTGGGTGCCGGAGACTGGGGCGATTCGACTCCGTCCCCGGCTCACAGTCTTCGTTTGAGCCAGACCGCGATGGCTCGCTCCGCTGCAAGTAGCTGCAGTAACAAGTCTGCGCTGGCCGACGTGCACCACTCACCCCTTCTCAAGGAACCGAACCATGGTATCCCGAACGCCCCCCACCAAACAACCGTGCGCGACCTCGACCGGAGTGGCACGGCCAACACCGGTGTCACGCCGACGACTCATCTTCCTCGTAGGCGCAGGTGTCCTTGTCCTTCGGGCTGCACTGTGGTTCCAGGCAAGTCGTCCCCCGCCCCCCAAGCCTGTGACACCTCGCGTTCCGGAACCGGCGGCTCGCCAACCCAAGCCTGAACCGAGGCCGGACTTGGAGAATGCGAGGAAGCTGGTTGTCGAGAGACTTGAAGTCGCCCTTCATCAGGCAACGGGAGGTGAAGAGACCGCGATCAAGAAACTCCAGAGCGCCCTCGATCAGGTTGACCAACACCATTTCGCTGATGCAGTCGGTCGGGTCGATCTGGTCCTCGACGAGACACTCAGTCTCAAGAGCTGCAGCACACTGACATGGCTGGAGGTGAAGGACAAGTTCGCCGATACGAGCGAGGCGGCAGAGTACTGGCAGTCACGCACGATCGAGCGGCTGGCTCCGCCCTGTCAAGCCGCATGTGCGGCCCTGGAACATGCCATTCTGGAGTTCCAGGACGACCTGGCCCGAGGCACGACCGACTACCATGTCGCTCTGGCACAGACTCTCGATCAGGCAGAACACGACTGTCCGGATCTGGCCCCACGCATGGACGACCTCGTTGCCGATGTGGCAGCGACGTTCCCGCAGTTCACGGAGATCACCCGGATTACAGCGACAGTACCGGTATCGCTGGCTCTTGACGCGGCCTTCGAGTTGAGCCCCCTCGTCCTGGCCGGCAAGCTGGGCAGCACGGGTGCACAGAGCCTGACGGGCTCTTGGTTGCCCCTCGCCGATGGTCCTTTCCCGCTGTTCGATGTGGCCTGGGGAGCACTGGCACTCACGCTTGCAGCCCGTGATGTCGCGGCCTGGAATCGTGCCCGGGGCCCCAAACGCGAAGAACTCCGGAACGCGTTGAATCGCGCCGTCGAGACCTTCCGGCAACGGGCTCTCGGGGAAGTGGAGACGCGTCGATCACAGATACTGAAGGTCCACCAGGCCACGCGGATGAAGCAGGCCCGGAAGATCCTCGAAGGACTCGGTGTGCCCGAACAGTCTTGGCCCCCGGGCTGCCGAGGGGGACAAGGCTGAGAGCCGCAGAAACGTTGAGACCAGCTCGTCGAAGGGGCGCACTGCAGCCCCGCAACAAGGGATCCTCATGATGAAGACACTAACGGTAGTCCATTTCCTGGCCGGCGTGCTCGTAGTCCTGGTGGCCACGACTCTTGCGCGGCCTCAAGCAACACTGATCCGCCCGATCACAAAGGCGTTGCTGCGCTACACCGACGAAGCCATTGAAGCGGCTGCTCGACTCAGCGGCCGACATCTTGATGATGCATCCCGAGTGGCTCTACGAAGAACCGTATCGACTGCAACCAGAAGGCATGGCGATGATGTCTTGCTCGCTATGCGACACGGAGGAATCGAGCTTGCCGAGGCTGCGGCCAAACACGGTGACGACGTGTGGAAATGGAGCAGCCGTGTTCCGGGAGTTGCTCGGTCCCTTGCGCTTCACGCGGACGACCTCGTGCCGATGACGCGTCGACTGGGGAACAACGTTCTACGCCTGGAGGCCAAAGCTCCCGGACTGCCGAGGATGCTGGCAACACGCTACAGCGATGACATCGCCTCTTCGTTTGTACGCAGCGTCCGGCCCAACGACGCCACCAGAACGGCGGGGTTCCTGGCCAAGGCAGATGGACCGGCGACTCAACGCCTGCTCATGAAGCGTTACCGAGAAACCGACGGCAAGATCCTCAGGTGGCTGGACTGGAAGACGATCATGTCGTTCGGCTTGACAGCCGCTGTCATCACCAGTGCACATGAGGTCAGTGACGGCGTTCAGGAGGGGATGAAGACCGTGGCCCGGACATCACCTGAGACCTTCGGTCGAACCCTGACTGACATGGTCGCCCCCGTGAGCAAACCGTTGGGCTGGTTGGGGCGGGGGGCTGTCGTATGCCTGGTCTTGGCCCTCGTTCTAGGCCTGCGTCTGCCCAGCCGGGCAATCCGAGAGATGGGGCGGATACAGGCTGGATGGCGGAAGGGGAAGACGCCCGAAGCCGATACGCCTGACAACAGTGGGACTGTGCCGAATCGATCAGGACTGCCGGAGGAACCCGGCCCCGTCCAAGATCCTCATCTCGATCCCTCCGGTTCAGGGGTAAGCAACCCCTGAGCCTATCAAGGCCAGCTATCGCTATCCCAGCAACTGCGCGACGTGCAGGATCTGTTGGGAGAGACCGGAGCTCTCCGTAGGCTTCAAACGGCGCTGACGATAGGAGGAATCTGACAATGGCTGATTACTTCTGGGGCCGAATCCAGATTGGCGGGGACCTGCGGCGGCAGGACGTGCCGCAACTGTGCGAGGCATTCGGTGCAAAGGATGAGCCCGATCTCCACCGGTACGTGGAGGGCGGTCTTCTCACAGGCACCAACGCCGAGGCGTCCTATGGCCGGTTCGAGGGACTTGAGTGGGCGTGCCGGGAAATCGGTTTGCCCTATGCCCGGCAGTCGGACGGCAAGTACACATACTCGCCAGAGATCGTGCTGTGGCAGCCCGGCATGGGGGACCCATGCCACGTGTTGACAGATCACGATGGCAACATGCAGGTCAGCATGGACACTGTTCGAGCCATCCGGGATGCCCTGGTGGCGAATATCATTCGCCAAGCCTGCGACCTGGTCGACCGTGCCGTGGTCGATGTGCCATCCCTGCCACCGTTCAGGATCATCGAGGGATCTTGAGGCAGAGACAGGCCTCCCAGCACGTAATGCGTGGGATGCGGCCCCCGAGTTTTGTCCCCCTTTACCTTCCAGGAGAAGAACACAGTGACAACGACACACACCAGCAACGGCAAGTCCGTTTGGGAGTATTCCCTCAACCGACGCAAGGTACTCGAGATCCGGGAAGGCGAGAAGGCCAAGTGTCCCGAGGACATTGCCCGGTTCCTTCGCGCACTCGGCGTTCAGAATGAAGAGCAGGAGCGCTTCCTCACCATCGTCCTGGATGCGAAGAACAACATCAAGGGCTTCGTCACAGTGACAGTTGGGCTTGTTGACAGAGCTCCCGTGGCCGCTCGTGAAGTCTTCCGGGCAGCAATTCTGCAGGGGGCATCGAAGGTCGTTCTGGCGCATCAACACCCGACTGGCGACCCTACACCGTCCGCCCAAGACATCGCCTGCACGCGAGAGTTGGTCGCCGCCGGTAAGATCGTCGGCATCGAGGTGATGGACCATGTAATCCTCGGCCTACCAAGCCCAACCCGGTCCCGGGACTACATCAGTTTCCGCGAAGAGAACCTGCTCTGAATCGACCGCCGGCCGCGACACCCATGGAACACGACCAGCGACATACGGAAGGGACACGAAACATGCCAAGCCAAGAAGAGAATGAACAACTGCTCGAAACGCTCAGCCGGGAAGGTGTGCTGATCAATATATCGGTCCGCTACTGGCGGGCAGCGAAGAAACTCACCCCCGAGGATCTCGGGCTCGACCAGCAGGCAATCGCCAGTGATCTCATCAGCCTCGGACACAAGAAGCTCCTGAAGAAGGATGCCCTGCGCCCGTTCTCTCTCATCGAGAGCCGTGCTCACGCCCTTATCGAAGCCAACACGTTCCCGTTCCTTGGTGGGCTGGGACACTTCCTGCCCAATGCGAAGCTTGAGGAAGTGACCGCCAGACTGGATGGACTCGAACAGGAGTTCACAGAAGCCCGGGACACCTTTGTCTCGAACTATGCTGATGTCCGGGAAGAAGCCTTGCGGGAATGGGGCAATGTGGCTGCCTCTCTGGAAGGTGATCCCGAGCGACTCCTGGGCACCATCCATGCCTCATTTCCACGACGCGATCAGGTGTATGACCGATTCAGGTTCAGCACCTATCTATTCCAGGTTGTGGCTCCGCAGCAGCTCTCTTTGGAGCTCGTTACGGCCGGAGATCAGTTGGCCGTGTCCCAGGCTCGGGAGCGCGCCGCTGCGAGGGCTGCTGAACGAATCCGTGCGGGGGCGGAAGGGTTCATCACCGACTGTGTGGCATCCCTGCGACAGCAGACTGCCCAACTGTGTGACGAGATGCTCAAGAGCATGCAGAGCGGCACATCCGGCGTCCACCAGCGCACCCTCAATCGCCTGGTCCGGTTCATTGACCAGTTCAAGAGTATGAACTTCACCGGCGATCGGCAAATGGAGGAACAGCTGGATCAGGTCCGCAGGGAGTTCCTGAGTCGGAGTGCAGAAGAGTATCGCGACGACGCCTTTGCCCGGGAGCGCCTGCAAAGCGGACTTCAGGACTTGGCTAAGACGGCCACGGACCTCGCGCACCAGGACTCACGCGATCTTGTCGGGCAATTCGGGAAGATGGGACAGCGCCGCTTCCACCTTGCGGCATAGCAGTGGCAAAGGTGCGCCTCACAGGGAACTGGCAGCACAGGAAGGAGAAGGACAGTGAGTCATTTTACCGAAATCCGGACACAGGTCCGGGACATCGAAGCGTTGCGTGATGCCTGCGCCGAGATGGGCATTGAGCTCTTGAATAATGCGGTGGCCCGAGGGTATGGAAGCAATCGCCTCGAGCGTGAACATGTGATCCGTCTGCGCGGTCCCTATGACATCGCTCTGAACAGGAATGGTGACGGACACTTCGCCCTGACTACCGACTGGTGGAAAGGGCATGTGGAAAAGGAGGTCGGTAAAGACTTCGGTCGGCTTCTGCAGATGTACGGGGTGCACAAGGCCACCGGGGAAGCCAGGCGCCGTGGACATGCCGTCAGGCGCAAGCAGCTCAAGGACGGCTCCATCCGTCTCAGCATAGGAGCCGCATGATATGAAGCGCAGGAGCATCGAACTCACGGTTGAGCCTAACGGCCAGATCAACATCGAGGCTGTTGGGTTC
>JABHEG010000008.1 GCA_018676675.1 Lentisphaerota bacterium | reverse complement strand
TTGCCCCCCCCCCCCATAGGCCTTCGAAGATCCACTGTCGCCTCCCGCCGCATCAAGCCACCACACCGTTCTCATGCGCCACACCCAGACACTCGAAAAAGAGCTTCCAGGTCCGCGGCACGTCAATGTTGGTCACCCGCAGCATCTGCCCATGCGTTCGCTTGTGATCAAACGCCAGGTGTCGCCTGAGCTCCGGCACGGCGACAGTCGCCACCGTGCAAAGACTGGGATCGATGAGCCAGGCAATGTCTCCCATGTCGAAAAAGCCCTTCCCCGGACTCGCGAAGTGTGGACTCCGATCGCGATAGTCGTGGAGGAAACGCCCGGTGGCGCACATCAGGGACAGTCGCCTCGCGGTCTCTTCATAGGGGATGGTCAGCTTGGTTCCCGTATCGAACCAGACCAGCGGCACGTCGCTCTCAAGCAACGTCTGAACCGCGATGACATCGCCAACGACGTTGAACTGCACCGTGCGCTCAGGCCAAAGTCGACTGCAGCGCGCATGAAAGACGACCCGCACTCGGGGGACAATCTCCGGAGCCGTCAGGATGGCGCTCGCCGTGTTGGTCGCAGCACCCAGGACAACAATCCAAAGCGGGTCCGCCGGAGATGCTTTCAGGGCTTCCTCAATGATCAGATCAACTCCGGGACTGGAGGATGGGACGCCCGGGTACCGCATGGGGTGCCCTCCCCGCCGGGCGACATGGTGTTCTTCATGCCCGGCAGCGCGCAGCAACTGCAGCAACAGCTGGAATGATCGCTCCGTGCTGTCCGGTCCGGAGCTGGCAGCAAAGTGCGTAGCCACAAATCCGCGGAGGTCAAATCGTCCTGGAGCAGCCAGAGCTAAAGCGATCGCGTACAGATCGTCGATCTCGTTGGCGACATCGCTGTCGATCAACAGCGGCAAACGCTTGTCCTCACCAGGGACAACAGGCAGCACGCGCCCCACGCACATCCATCTTCTCCTGGAAAGGCAAACTACAAACCGAGGAACTTGATCGCGCCTCCGCAGGAAAAGACAGTCAGCCCTGCGAGAGCATGGGCATAGCGCTCGACCTGAGGAAAGGAAACGGCGGAAAGACCGTAGAAGGGCAACATCACGCCGGCAAGCATGGTCGCGATGGTCGTGATCCCGAACACCGTGGCCACCGCTACCACCGCCCCCACACTGCACTTGGCGGCAGGATACATGATCAACGGAATCAATGGCTCACAGGGCCCCAGTACAAAAATCGTGAACAGAACCCACGGCGTGAGGCTGCTCGACCCAGTTCCGGCATGGACATGGGAGTGACCGTGGACATGAGAATGGTCGTGAGCATGACACTCACCATCCTCGTGGTCATGAGAATGAGCATGCGGCCGGCTCCGAACCGCCCGACGAATCCCCCACAAAAGGTACACAAAGCCAAAAGCCATCAGAAACCAGGCGGCCAGATCCCCTCGCACGGACTCAAAGGACTCCAACTTGAACACAACGATGCCGAGGAAAACGCCAACGAAACCCAGTATGATGGACCCCAGCACATGCCCAAGCCCGCAAAGCGCGGTGATGATTGCGGTCTTCGCAGGACTCCAGCCCCTCGCCTTCGACATCACAATGAACGGAAGGTAGTGGTCGGGCCCCAAGAGCGTGTGGATGAACCCAATGCTGGCCGCTGTCCCCATCAGAATCAGTACGTCATCGGTCATGGATCATCTCCGGAAAGGCCCTGGCTGCCGCATCTCGTATCCGGCATCAACTATAGTGCTCAGTTCGTGACACCGCCCCCTGTTTTTCTCTGAACGGCAACATTTGACAGCACCGTTGCGCCGAGGGCATCAGAGAGCTATTGTCCTGTTGGTTGAGCTCCCGATGAGTGTCGGGTGCTTCGCCCCCCTACTTTCGGCCACTGCAGAGCAGCTGATGGTCAGCGCTGCACGGCCCGCGTACGAGAAACGACGGCTCAGCAACGCTCGGGTTGTGAAAACCCGATGGTGTCCTGTGCCCTCAACGTACGCTTCCCACGTCCCGAAATGCCGTAAGACACGAACAACGCATTCGGGCACAGAATTGGGGGCCGCCATGACCTCAGTCATCACATCGATCGGACGCCATCCCTCGCTCGGCACGGTTCGTGCCTACTACTCTCGTGACGATGTCCTGACGTTTCTGCAGAGAACGAGTGCCTGCCGGAAGGTCTGGTTCGTCATCCCCTCCGCCGCGTACTGGCAAACACATGGACGAGATCGTGTCCCGCACGCCTCAGTAGGCGAGCTTCGGGAATTCGTTCTTGAGCGGATCAATACCGCCTTCCCCGAGTTGACAGACGACGACCGGCTCCCTTTCTACCCCTCCTTCCACCAGTCGGTCGAGCACTGGCCATCGGGCGACGTGGAGAAGGGAAGTTCGCTCGGCTGTGACGGCGTCTGCGAAGCGGACCTGCCAACCTGGGGCCTCGCCTTTCGAGACGTCTTCACCCTCGTGAGTATCCTGCATGAGAGAGGCGTCCCTTTTCGGCTCAAGTTCAGTGGCCACCGTAGTCTGCACGTGGAGGCTCTTGCAAAACCCCTCGGACCGCCCGCTTCCAGCGGCCGCCCCGAGGGGCTTTGCAGCTAATTTCTGGGCCTTCGGACGGTTTCTGCCCCGGGGCGGCGCTTGGGATGGCAAGAACCGTCGTTTTTGGGCACA
>JABHEG010000254.1 GCA_018676675.1 Lentisphaerota bacterium | reverse complement strand
TGGGGGTGTATTCCAATAGGGTAATACGATAGCAATAGAAAAGGACAATCGCGGAAGGCTATGGGGGACAGGAGTTTGGCGCGCGCGCTCGGGGCGGAAAGGTGTACTACGGACCCAATCTACAGTAAACTACCGCTAGAGGTGGACAGCAAGATCGGGCACGGCACGACCATGACGGTCTACCTGCCCTTGTCACAGCAGGAAGCGCAGGAAGCCGCTGAGGCGGCGCAGACGACGACAAAGAGCGTTGGCGCGAAAATTCTCATCGTTGATGACGAAAAGAGCGTGAGAGAAAGCACTGCTATGCTGCTGCGGGGCAGAGGGTACAAGGTGGTCACCGCTAAGGACGGTGTTGAGGCCGTCGAGTACTACACGAAGTCATGGAAGTACATCGACCTTGTGATTCTGGACATGAACATGCCGGTGATGAACGGCCGCGACACATTCGTCGCCATGCGCGAGATTAACCCAGGTGTCAAGGCCATGCTTGCCACGGGCTACAGCCTGGACACCCACGCGCAGGAGATACTGGACGAGGGGGCACTGTCCCACACCCAGAAGCCTTTCCACGTCGATGACCTGGTCCCGCAGATCGAGCAGGCGCTGTTGGGGTGATGACCCGTGCGGGGTTAGTCCTCTGTTCTCACCTTGTAGCCATTTCTGAATCCGTCCAAACATCGATCCGAACCCGCAATGTGTAAGTCGTTAGAGTCAAATCAGAGGACTCTGACTCGCCATCACTCCTGCCGCACTTCCTCGATCTCGATGGCGTCGAAAAAGGCCGGGTGCTTCTGGTCGGTGTTGTAGAGATAGATCGCCGTGCTGCGCGGTGCGGGGTGGGTGGTGAACACAGTCTCCAGCGTCTCCCACATCCCGACTTTCGTGCTGTTGAGGGCAGCCCCTCGGACGAACTTGCTCGCCCCCTTCTGCCCCACTTCATACTCGATCATGTGCGCGCCGGCCCACTTCTCGCCCATTCGCTTGATCATGCACGTCAGTCGGTATGGCGTACTCGGCTTCAGCGGCGTAATCTGGCGCAGGTGGCCGTGCTTGGTCAGTGTCCGGTCGATGCGGAGACACTGTTTGCCCTCGCCGGGATTGTCCGTGCACGGTGGCAGGCCCCAATACGCCAACCGCCCGTCCTCAACCTGCTCCATGTTGCCGTTGACCAGCGGAGGGGCGATCACGGTCCATACCGTCTTCTTCCCGCCGTCCCACGTTAGGTGCGCCTTGACCTTCGTCCAACGTCTCAGCGTCTTCAGGTGGTCATTGTCCACATACATGAACTTCGCTGTGCCTGTTCCGTCGCGCTGCAAGGGAGCTCGTGTCGGCGCAAACCCCTCCGGCCAGTCGATCTGGCATTCCAGTCTGCTCTTCCCAAGCGGGTCGTGGATGTTCAGTATGACCCCATCCGTCCCCGGTTTCATGATCTGCTCGACCCAGGCATGGACGGCCACGTCCGGGGCAAGGGCGCCGACGATGACAGCGCAGGCGACATCGTCCTGCGGCACGGGGATCGTCACCTTTCCTTGCTCCGCGGTTTCAAGCAGCGACACGCGGCCGTCGAGATGAAAGATGTGCCCCACCGTCGCCTTGCCGATCGGTGCGAGATCGACTTCGACCGTGGCGCCCGCGACATGCTCCTCGTTCATCATCGTCACCGCGATGACGCGGTTGCCGTTGTTGGCCTGCACGAAACAGCGTGCCTGGACACTCTCATCGGAGGCCTTCAGGCCGACGGTGTCGCGGAAGACGGCCGGCCAGTCGATGAATGGCTTCACCCGGCGACGCAGATCGATGATCTGCTTGATTTGTTTGTGGTAGCCGTGGATGTCGAACTTCTCGCCGTTGAGAAACACGCGTCTCGCCTTCTGCGTTTGCGTCCATTGCCAGTAGTGGTTCGCCAGGCCGTTTACGCAGAGGTATTCGGGGAACGTGTAGCGGAAGACGTTCGGCTGCCGCGTGGCGCCGGACATAAGGTGATATCCGACCCATTGTCCCAGGTGATCCGAGCAGCCTTCGATGGCGCAGGAGTAATCGGGGTTCACCTTTCGGCCCTGGCGGATGACCTTCTCGAGCACGTCCGCGCAGCCGGTCGCCCACTGGTTTTCTCCCTGGTGCTGGTGGTTTGAGTTGAAGCAACGGAACGGCCCATTGCGGCCCATGACATCCCAGTAAAACCCGTCGGCCCCGTACTGCTTGGCGTACACGTCAATCGCCCACCGCCGCATCCACTCCTGCCACCCCGGCGACGCGAGGCACATGTTGCGGACGGCCATGAAGGGGTTCTCGGCCGGTAGCTTCTGCCCCGGGTTCTCGGCCAGTGTGTTGTTCGAGTAGAGTCCCTGCGGCGGCCAATACTCCTCCGGGACTTCGGCGCGCTGGCCCGTGCCGAAGTCGTCCGACGTCTCGTGGCTCGGTGTCCAACGTTCGTAGAGGTAGTAGAACATGACGTGTCCGCCGCGCTGGTGAATCTTGTTGATCGCAGATTTCAGCTCCTCCACGGTTCCGTATTTCGGCGTGGGATAGACGTAGGTCAGGTTGTGGTTCCGGCGGTTTCCGCTCTCATCGTGCCACGCGTGGTCGATGCCCTCGCCTTGGATGTGCAGGTACTCGATGCCCATCCACTGCGCTTGACGGAAGATGTCGGGGATGCGACGGAAGGGTATACCGTTCTGAATGCCCATCAGCACCCATCCGTTGTCGTCGTACATCCACTGCGGCACATCCGGTTTCTTCATCCAACTTCGCGCCCAAAAGCGGTAACGGTCTGCCGCCGCATGCCAGTCGCCCTCGTGCACGGCAAGGACCGACGGGGGTGCGAGCCACGTTTCGCCTGGGCCGACGACCGTCTCGCGCGTCAGCGACATGTCGAACCGAGAGTCCGCTGTGGGCAGGGCCGTCATGCGTGTGCCGGTCTGGTGTTGATCATGCGTGGCGAGGTAGATCCCCCCGCGCTCGCCAGATAGGTCCATCCACCCCATCACTCCTCGGCCGGGATAGCGTGTCTGACAGCCCGACGACCTGGCCGCATCGGGAACGATCCGGCCGCAGATATGCGGATCGACAAGGGTCAGGTTGGCCGGGTCGCTCGCCGGGGATACACCGTATACCATCGGCATCTCAAGGGACAGGACGCGGCGGTGCGAGTCGTTCTTCACCTGGCCCGTGAAATGCGCCGACCCGTCGTCGTTCATCGTGATCTGGATCTGGAAAATGATCGGCAGGTGTTTCGTCTCGAAGGTCAGCTTTGCGAGTTCCGGGCCGGGCACATCCAGATGAAGAAGTTTCGAATCCTCGAAAGAGATGCGTTCGTAGCCGAAGCCGTTCTTTGATAGTAGCTCCAAACCGAAAAGTGGCTGGCGCTCGCCCAGCGGTGCGTACGTTTCACCGGTCTCCAGGTTCTCGATGCCGCAGAGCGCACCGGTTTCCTGGCACAGGGTCAACTGGAGCGCACCGCCTGTGACGGCCACGCGTTTTGACTGCTCGATCGTGCCGAGTTGAGGACGGCGCGAGACCTCGACGGAGAAATCGTCAAGGAAGACCTCCGTCGCCGTGCCGCCCTGGCTGATCCAGATGTTGTGATATCCCGATTTCGTAGCCCGGAGCGTGACCTCGGCCCGGGTCCAGTCGGTACCCGTCATGACCACACGGCGCTGAAAGAAGGTGGGCCCCATTCCGACGATGATGTTGCGCCCGCCCTTGACCCAATACCAGAACGACACCTTGATCAGATCGCCCGGCTCGAACTTGCCCAGGGAATGCGACGTGCCTTCGTAGTTCCCCCCCATCGTTTCCTTGTTGTCGGTGACGACGCGCAACGAGCGGAGTCCGCTGCGGGCAAAGTCGCTCTTCTCAACAGTCACGGGCGTCCCATACACGTTCCACGGTCCCCGGTCCAACTTCTCCATGTCGGCGTCATCGAAGTCGGCCGCGAGAGCGGAGCCGGCGAAAAGTGTAGCGACCACTAGGAACAAACACCGCATGTCTGGCCTCCTGTGCCATTTTTTCATAGGATGCCATGTCATTTGAGATATCCGGGTCCGATGGGAGATGCGCATTGCCAGTCCCATTCGTGCGGGCCGTACTGTACCGTAGCCGGTTTGAGATGTCAGCTGTGAACCGGCTTCTTCGCTTGATCGGACGACGGTGGCCGAACACAGGAAAACGCCCACGTCATATCCTGATGAGACCCGCTCCAGTATCCCTCTTCGCGGTCGCAGGAACCCGTACTTGTGCCGGAACCGATCGGGGTAGATCTCGGTGTTCCGGGTGGACACTCCCAGGGAAGCTGCGCATCCTTGGGCTATCCTGTTCTCCCTCACTCCTCCGGGTGCCAGCCGATCTTCCCTGCGCCGGCCTCCACATCCACACGGACTGAGGCGTGGGCGAAATCGCGGGTGAAGACGTATCCTTGCCGGACAGCGGGGCCCTTCGGCGGGCCCAACGGCTTGTCGTACTCGGGCAGGCGCTTGAGCCACATCTTGCTGTCGCAGCGCCCATTTTTCGTGTTTACGCTGTAGCCGTCGTGCAGGTTCAGATAGCTGTATTGTTCGGCACATACCAGGAAAAGCGCGATATAGAAGTCGACCCGCTTCTGTAGTCCGGCGAGGCTCTCCAGTTTCTTGCGTGTGTCATCGATGCCGTGCAGGGCGGCCGCCGACTCACCGAGACCAAGAGTCATGGCGATGATCTTGCCTTGTTTTGCGGCGGTTTGGACGGCCTTGATGCCTTTGACGGTGTAGTCGGCTCTGCTGACGCCGCCTATCGGGTGCGCGAAGGCTTCGAGATAGGAGCCGTCAAAGTATGCCATCACCGCCTTCAGGCCGCTGTCGGGCTGGCGGGCGCGGATGGCGTTGGCTACCATGAGCTTGCCGGGCGGCATCGCGGCCCGGGTCTGCTTCATCATCTCGTGGTAGGCGGCGGCGACGGCGTCCTTCTTCCCGGGCGCGAGTCGTTTCGTCAGGTAAGGCACAACGGCCTTGATATGACCGTCCAGGAACAGCCCGTCGATGGCATTGTGGGCACAGCCCGAGGTCGCGCACCGCACCCACCAATCGACAACTTGGGGGTTGGTCAGATCGTAGGCCTCGAGCCGGTCGCGCACCAGCTTGCCTTTGCCGTGCCTGTCCCTCAGGAATGCCCCCTGGACACTGTCCAATTCCTTGTCGAACGAGTAACCGCCATAGTGCACCAGAACGTTGCGGTAGAACAGCACCTTCGCCTTGGGATTGATCTGCTTCACGGCCTTCGCCGCTTCGACCGTGCCGGCGTCGGTTGAGCCGTAGGTCTTTTGGCCAGTGGTCTTCTCGAAGGTGATCAACGGGAACGAGGCCAAGTACGCGAGTTCCTCCTGGTCGAAGGCCGCAGCCTTGCGGACATGGATGTAGAGCGGCAGCCTGTCCCAACTGAACTCGGGGTAAGCGGGGCGGGCTGCCTGGCCACGCTGAGCATCGAGAGCAGCAATGGCACGGTCTTTGCCCTTGTCTGAGCGCATCGTATTCTCTTTCGGACCGGCTACGACCGGGAGAGCCGTAAGGGCTACGGCAGCTGTGACGGCAACGATACATCGCTTCATAATCGCCTCCTGATCATTCGGATCTACCGGGGATCTGTAGCCACCCAAAGTTCGGGGTGATGCGTGTCGACTCTCTCATCACACCAGTTGAATTCAGCAGCACGGCAACTGTTCAGTTTAGCGCGTTTCGCATCGGTCCACCATTCTCATCCGATCAACCGTTCGGTCTTCCCACTTTCGGGCGTGGCTGCGTGTATGAACAATGTCACGGATTGCCTATGCCATATCAACCCGCAATCGCTCTGAGCCCGGCAAGGTAGCCTCCGGAAGTGATGCCTCAGTTGTGTGAGGCGGCTCGACGGAGTCTCTCCCTCCATCGGACACAGATGGGCCAGAGAATCCCTGGAGGGAGAGACTCCGTCGAGCCATCTTGGAGGTCTCCCTCCATCGGACACAGATGGGCCAGAGAATCCCTGGAGGGAGAGACTCCGTCGAGCCATCGCTCCGGAATGCCTTTGGGTTTGCAGCTTCCTGGCCGAACGATACCTTACATTTCGGCCAGGGCTCCGGGGAATGTCTTCAGGGGCACACAGGAATGACAGTCAGGAGAGAGAACGTGTTCGAGCAACTGAGAAACGCACTGGGGATTGGGTTGGCGGCAGTCTTGGTGGCAGCATTCGCCGGCTGTAGCAAGAAGCAAAGCGCGCCCGGGGACGCAAAGGGCGTGATTCAGTCGGGGAGCGCGGCACAGAAGATCTATAAGATCGCTGTGGTACCGAAGGGCGCGTCGCACCCGTTCTGGAAAGCGGTGCATAGCGGTGTGAAGCGGGCCAGCGAAGAGTTCGGCTGCAAGGCGAAGTGGACGCCGCCGGTGGACGAGGCCAACTTCACGGAGCAGGTGAACATCGTCAATAACTTCGCCACGGAATCCGTGGATGGCATGATCCTGGCCCCGCTGAACGCGGACAGTCTGCTGACGCCGGTTCAGGCGTTCGGCAAGAGCGGCAAGCCGGTGGTGATCTTCGACTCCGGGTTGAACGGGGTGCAGGGAGAGGATTTTGTGTCGTTCGTCGGCACCGACAACAAGGCCGCCGGCGCGGCCGGGGGTGAAGCGCTGGCCAAAGCGATTGGCAATAACAGCAAAGTGGTTCTGCTGCGATACATGGAGAATTCGGCGAGTACCGAAGGTCGGGAAGCGGGCTTTTTGGAGGCGGCTGCGAGCGCTGGCCTCGAGGTCATCAGCAGCGATCAGTACGCCGGCAGTACCGTGGCTGCCGCCAAAGAACGCGCTACCAACATGCTCGACACGATCATCCGCGCCGGGGGCATTTTTGCGTCGAACCAGTCGGCCAGCCTGGGAGTTTACGAGACTCTGATGGACGCGATGAAGGCGGGCAAGATCAAGAAGGGGCAGATCAAGTTCGTCGCCTTCGATGCCCACCCGACACTGGTCGAGGCCCTTCTCGCAGGTGACGTCAGTGCCATTGTCCTGCAGAGCCCTGAGAACATGGGGTACAAAGCGGTCCTGACCATGCTGCAGCAACTCAAGGGCGAAACCGTCCCGGCCATGGTCGACACGGGGGCCTTCGTCGCGACGGCAGACAATCTGGCGGAACCTGCGCTGCGCGAAGCGCTGCTTGCCTATGACGACAAGATCGGTGTCATTTTGAAGGCGGCGGGGAAGTAGTTGCAGTGGTACGCTCGCCGGACAGCACGGCCGCGCGCTTGCGGATGCGCGGGATCCGCAAGGTGTTCGGCCCGACGGTCGCCCTTGACGGGGTTGATCTTACCGTGCTCCCCGGGCAGGTCCATGCACTGATCGGCGAAAACGGCGCCGGCAAGAGCACTTTGGTCAAGGTGTTGTCCGGCGCGCACCGCCCAAGCGCGGGGACGGTCGAGCTGGACGGAGCAGCTTACGCGCCGACGAACCCGCGCGATGCGCGTGCCGCCGGCGTCGCGATGATCTACCAGGAACTGTCTCTGGCGCAGCACCTGTCGGTCTGTGAGAACGTGTTCCTCGGTTGCGAGCCTCGGCGGGGGGTGGTCCTTGACTGGGCGGCCATGCGCCAGCGCACGCGGGACGTTCTTGACCACGTGGGGCTGGACCTGGCCCCGGACACTGTCGTCGGGGAACTCTCAAACGCACAGCAGCAGTTGATCGAGATCGCGCGTTCTCTCGTGCTTGAATGCAAGGTCCTCGTCCTCGATGAGCCGACGTCCAGCCTGACCGCCCGGGATATTGAGAAGCTGTTCGAACTGGTTCGGCAGCTCAGTGGTCAGGGCATCAGCATCATCTTCATCTCGCATTTCCTTGAAGAGGTCCGCGCCGTCTGCGATGTCTACACGGTGTTGCGCGATGGCCGGTCAGTGGGAGCAGGCGAGGTCCAGGCGATCGATGACAGCGGGATCGTTGCGCTGATGGTCGGGCGCAACGTGGAGGATCTCTACCCCCGTTCCCCACGCACGCCGCGGGACGTACTCCTGTCGGTGTCCGAGCTTGCCGGGGCGCGTGGCATTCCCAGTCAGGCCAGCCTTGAGGTCCATCGGGGCGAAGTGGTGGGCGTCGCCGGGCTTGTCGGTGCCGGGCGCACCGAGTTCATGCGCTGTGTGTTCGGGCTGGACCCCATCAAGCAGGGCGAGATCGGTGTCGCCGCTTTTTCGGGCGCCGCCAGCGCGGCCATGCGCTGGCGACAGGGCGTCGGGATGGTCTCGGAGAACCGTAGCCGCGAGGGACTGGCGGCAGGCCTGAGTGTGGCTGACAACTTGACCCTGCCACACTTGAAAGGACTCGGCCCCGGCCCCTTCGTCACACCGTCCGGCCAGGCCAGAGCTTGCCGGCCGTGGATCTCCTCGATCCCCATCCGCTGTGGCAGCCCGCACGATCCGGTGTCCTCGCTGTCCGGTGGCAACCAACAGAAAGTCGCTCTGGCCCGGTTGCTGCATGCTGACGTGGACCTGCTGCTCCTGGACGAGCCGACCCGCGGCATTGATGTCGCGTCCAAGGCCCAGATCTATGCGCAGATCGACAGCTTGGCGCAAGCTGGCAAGGCCGTCCTGTTGATCTCCAGCTACCTGCCGGAGATCATGGGCATTTGCGATCGGGTGGCGGTTATGTGCCGAGGCGTGCTCCAGGAAGCCCGCGCCGTCACGGACACCACCGAGCACGAGATCATGTTAGCAGCGACAGTGGGGAAATGAGATGGCCGATCTGGATTCAGGGAAGCCCGAATGGCGCCGTGTACTGGTGAAGCTCGGACCGTGCCTGGGGTTGCTGGCCGTGTGGGTGTTTTTTACGGTGCTCCGGCCATTGGTGCTGGACGAGCCGTTCTCGACGTGGGGAACGTTACGCGAGGTATTGCGTCAGAGCACGATTGTCGGCATCGCCGCGCTGGGTGCCATGCTGATCATCATCTCCGGTGGTATCGATTTGTCCGTCGGCGCTGTGCTGGCTTTGACAACCATGGTGATCGGCGGCGTCAGTGAATGGACGTTGGCGAACGGCATGCCGCCAGTGCTCGCGGGGTGTCTTGCAGCCGGGGCCGGCATCGCCACCGGCGCCGCCTGCGGCGTGACCGTCGGCAGCGCGGTGATCGGGCATCTCGGCCGAGTCGTGGCCGTGGCTGTCGGCGTGCTTTGCGCGGTGGTGCTGCTGCCGGCACACATCGGACAGCCGCTTGCGGTACTCGCCGGCGTCGCGGTGGCCGCGGCGCTGTGGGTCGCCAATCGCGTGAGCCTGGGCAAGCTTGAGCTTTCGCCGTTCATTGTCACCCTTGGCATGATGGGGGTCTTCCGCGGGCTGGCCAAAGGTGTGCTGGAGCAAACGACCATTTCCCCGCCGCATACCTGGGTCAACGCCCTGATGCAGTTTGGCGACAGTGGACCGACACGCTGTTTGCCCTGGGGAACGTGGCTGTTCATTCTCCTGGCCGTGGTCGTCGCGCTCACGCTCCGGTACACGGCGTTCGGACGCCACGTCTTCGCTATCGGCTCGAATGAGGAGACGGCGCGCCTCTGCGGCGTCAACGTGCCGCGGACAAAGCTTACGATCTACGTCATCGCCATCGCGCTGGCGGGCGTCGCCGGGATCATGCAGTTCTCCTATATCAACATGGGGTCAGCCACCGAAGGCATGGGGTTCGAGCTTGCGGTGATCGCTGCAGTGGTCATCGGTGGCGCATCGTTGGCCGGGGGCGAGGGCTCAGTGCTCGGCACGATCGTTGGGGCGCTGCTCATGCGCGTGGTGATCACGGGGTGTTCAAAGATGGAGTGGCCGTCCTTCATGCAGGAAGTGGTGACCGGCGCCATCATCGTCGCTGCGGTCGCTCTCGACCGCTTGCGTCACCGACGCCCGGAGTGATCTTCCGGCAGTTCGCGTGAGCTCTACCGATTGTGGAGTAGTGGGCACCGAAGTTACACTCCTCAGATATGGGCGACAGAACAGCTGGCGAAGGCCAGGCTCGTTCGCGACTACGGAGCGTCGGCAGTCACCCGGAGACCGAGGCGATACGCGTCCTGCTCGGGGAACAGGGAGGTGTGGACCACGCTGGACAGCGTCCTGAACGCCCCGGCCCCGGGCTTGCGGACATAGCCGAAACCACGGCGTTTTCTGTACACCCCAAATCCCCAGGCCCCCGATCGTCCGTCAGTACACGCACGATATTGGGTCTGCGAGTTTCTGAATTCATCGAGGGCATCCCTCCGGCGTCAGCCTGATGTTCCGGAGGATGAAGCCGCCGCCTTTGCCGCTGACTATCTTGTTGACGGCCAGCGTCAGCGTGGTGCGGCCCGGGGCATCGAAGTGCGCAGTGCCGATCCCGCTCGTGATGCAGAGCCAGTGGGCGTTGCCGCGGATGGGCTGCCGTGCATCCTCCCGGATCACGGCGGGGATCGCCTGCCCGTTCACCTCAACGACCACCTTGTGCCCAGTGTCGACGACCTTCTGACCGCCATGGTCGGTATAGCGACCGGTTGCGCAGTCCGCGGAGATACGGAACGTTCCCGGCTTCAGTACCTCGAACTGCCAGGACAGACGAATACCCTCGTCAAGTGACCGCGCTACCGCCCCCCGGGCCATGATGGCAGGGGCAATGGGCGCGCCAGTCGCCGCATTGACCGCGGCCAGGCTTTCGAGAGTGATGCTGCCATCGGGTTGTTGGACGATGCCCGGGGCCACGTCCGCATCGCCGTTTATCTCCAGGGCAAGGACGCGATGTGGAGCTGTGCCCGTCGACTCGCTTACTTCAATGGCTGTCTCGATCAGGCGCTGGTCTGTCCCGATGGGTGTCTGCCGTACCGTACAGAGCGTGTCCGGGGTGTCCAGGAAGGCCGCACGCGTGACTTGGTTCTGCAGAGCGACGACCTTGAGTTCACGGACGCTCTGATCAAAGACATGGAAGTACAGCTTGCCTGGTCGCCGGGTCACGGCTCCCCAGTCGAAGTTGAGCGGGAACGGGGTTGGCTGTGTTTTGTAGACGGCTTCCCCGTTGGTTTGGAGCCAGTCGCCGACCTCCCGCAGAATCCGGGCACTCCGTTCGGGAACACGCCCCAAGTGATCCGGGCCGATGTTGAGCAGGTAGTTGGCGTTCTTCGCCGCAATATCCGCCAGCAAGCGTGTCAGCTGGTCGGGAGTTTTCCATGTGGCATCGAACTTGGAGTATCCCCAGGTTCCGTTGAGGGTAGCGCAGGTTTCGCCGTTTTCTTCGAGCGGCATGGTGGGCACTTCATTGTCCCGCAGCGACACGAAGTCGCCCCACTCACTGCCGCCGCCCGGGCCGAGTCGACTGTTGACGATGCATTCCGGCTGCTTGTCGCGCACGAACGCGAGCAACTCGCGGGACTGATCTGCGGTGATTGTGCGTGGCGTGTCGAACCAGAGCACGGACATGCGCCCGTAGTTGGTCAGCAGCTCGTCTACCTGCGGGAACACGAGCTCGTCCAGGAACTTGCGGAAGTCCTTCTTGCTGTCATCCGGCCAATCCCAGGTGTTTCCGGCGGCGTCCGGGTGGTGCCAGTCCTGTGCCTGCGAATAGTAGACCCCGAAACGGATGCCCTGTCGGTCGCAGGCCGCCGCCAACTCGCCGATGATGTCGCGCTTGAACGGCGTGGCATCCACCACGTTATAGGAGGACGCATTGGACTTGAAGAGCGCGAAGCCGTCGTGGTGTTTGGCGGTGATGACCAGGTATCTCATCCCGGCCTCTTTCGCAAGTCCTGCGATCGCATCGGCATCAAAGTCCAACGGATTGAACTGGGCTGCGAGTTTCTCGTACTCGCAGACCGGGATTTGTGCGCGGTTCATGATCCATTCGGCGGCCCTCGGGACCCGTTCCCCGCGCCACTCACCGGCCGGGATGGAGTAGAGCCCCCAGTGGATGAACATTCCGAAGCGGGCGTCCCGCCACCACGTCATATCAGGGTGTTTCATGGTCATGGTAAGTCGTCCGTGTTGTTTGCTGTTGTCTGGTGCTTGGCACGCTATGGGGCAAAGGACATGATGACACTGTCCAAGATCGGTTTGGATTGGTTCTCGGTAGTGTCGGTCAACTTGACCTCAAACTGAAAACCGTATCCCTTGGGCAACCCCGACAGATCCAGCGATGCGGCAGTTTTCTTTACCTGTTTTGCGAAGCCCGGGGTGTAGTCGTAGCGCTCGGAGGTGGTCTGCCAGTCGGTCCACTGGTCGATCCCATTGTCGCCGTCTGTGTCCACACCGACTCGGACCTCGACGCTCTCAACCCACGGCCCCGGGCTCACGAAGTCTTCGCGCTGCTGTGTCGCCAGATAGAAACGGCCCTCTGCGAAACAGACGTCGGGGTCGGGGTGGCCTTTGCCGATACTCCCGCAGAAGGTGAACTGCTTGGCCAAGGTCGACGAGGTAAACCACGCGACACGCATTGGCTGGCCGTGTTCGGGGGAATCGTAGTCGCCAAACAGATAGTACTGGCCGCCAATGCAGATAGCGGCCCAGTCGCCGAACGCCTCTTGCTCCGGCTCATGGATTTCGTATTCCGCGACATTGGTCTTGAAGTTCTCGGGATCCTCCTTGGTCCAATGCGGGTGGTTGTACGTCCCGGTTTTGCCCGTGGGTTTCGTGCGTTCGTCAACGGCCGGCGCCAGGATCGTGAAGTTCTTGAGACCGTCCTTGCTCACCGCATGCCCGGCCAGGGGTGAGTCCCAGGCGTGGGTCCTGGCGTTGATCGGGTTCCAGTTTTCGTAGATCACGTGGAAATCCCCGTCCAGATCGCGGATGAACGAACAGTCCGAGCCATGCGAGGGGTCTTTGAAGGCCAGGCCCATGTTCTTGCCGGGGATGCCGTCGGTCAAGTTGTCGTCCACGTACACGTGCGGATCCTGGTCATTCGGGAAGTCGTAGTAAAAGTACGCCTTGCCGTCGGCATACTCGGCGGTCGTCATCCATCGCGCAAACCCCTCCGTGATCGGGCCGTGATGGACCCAGTTGACCATGTCACGACTTTGCCAGGCATGGTAGCCGCCCAGGCTGCGCTTGAGCCCCCCCGGCGCATTGAACTGATTCGCGTGCTTCGTTGTCTGCAGCGGTAGATCGAAGCCCTCAAGAGTGGCTGCGGTGGGTGTGAATGCTGGGTCGGGCTTAGCCGGCTGGCCCTTCTTCCGCCGCCGCCCCCGGCTGTAGCGGGCAAACATCCAGTAGTTGTCCGGCCCGAGACTCAGCAGAACGGGCGCGTCCGCCATGCTTCTGGTACCAATATTCCCCGCCGGTTCCCAGTTCTCCCACACGGGCGACTGCTGGAACGTGATGGAATGGGCGGCGGTCTTCTTGTCAAAACGCTTGATGACGCTCTGGAGTGTCGCTTCTTTCGAGGTCGGCGCCGCGAAGCCATCTTTGATCTCCAGGTTGGCCTGTTCGGCGAGGCCTGCCTTCCACTCCGTTTGGCTATCAATCGTCCAGGCGGCCGCGGCGGCGTGCGTGGCAGTGACAGCGCTCATGCTGGCGATGGCGACGAGAAGCGAGGCTGTGGCTCTGAATCGTCTCATGATACTTCGTGATCCTTTGGTTTCACTCCACTTAGGCCGTTGTCCAACAGCACATTGTCGGAATATGGGTCTTCTCTTCAAGGTCAGTAATTGAGGGGGGCGCCGTACATCGGCTTATTGCGTTCGTCCTTCCACCATTCACTGGGGCCTTCGGACTCAATGCTCTTCTGAGTAGCAGACCACAGAGCCGTCTTTCAGGCAGATGAAATAGTTGCCGTGGGCGATCGCGATGCCATCCCAAGTTGGTGCGGCGTCGAGGCGGATCTCCTGCAATTTCTCGCCGTTTGACCTGTTCAGGAGCCAGACGATCCCCCCCCTTTCCCCTGCGTAGGAGGCATTGGTGTCCTCGGTTGAAAAGCCCTTCAGCATGGGGACCCCAGCGGCAAGGACCGTGTTCCTGGCGGCAGCGATCGCGTGTCCGGCAAAGGGCGTGGGCGTGTCCCACTTCTTCTCCCATTTGCCGACACTCGCAATGTCGTCCTTCCGTCCGGTGTGATCTCTGCTCACCAAGTCCCCTGAAAAGATGGAGTAGACGCTTGTGGGCTTCAGGGTCTTGCCGCGCCCGGGCAGATTGCGCCCCGGAGCATAGCCACGGATTTCACAAAACCGCTTGCCGTCGAAGGCGATGGCGTCGCCGGCCGGGCCGTTTCCGAATTTCGCTGTTGGCCCCCCATAGCGGAGATCCCGATCAACCGTCCAATAGGTGCGGTGCTGTGGCGAATCATTGAGGAATCCCGGGGAAGCCATCAGGTGCAGCGTCTTCACCGCGGCGAGTTTGACTGGCGTCAGGTCGAGCGTGAAGGCCTGATGCCGGATAAACAGCGTGTTGTCCGCACTTGAGAAAATCCCGGATCTGAACCCTTCAAGCTGGAATGTTCCGCTGGCCGGGATCGGGAAACTGCGGCCGTCATCCTGGTACGGCCCTTGCATGATTTTTCCATACTTCATCTTGCCGCTGAATGGGTCGAGGCCAAACACCCCTATGCCGCCATCCAGGAACGTGCTGCGGCCCGCTGCGAAGTAGGCCGTATCGTGCTCAATCGTTACGCTGCCGTTTACCGGCCAGGCCGATTCAAGCCGTCCTCCATCACAGATCAGGCGCCGTTCGGGCATGCCATTGAACGTCCACACCATCTGGCCATCCGAGGCGCGCAGGCAATACACCCAGCCGCCGCGGCTGCCGAACAGAACCACCCCTCTATGGTAGGTCGGCGGGCTGTCAATGCGTCCTCCGGCGGTAAAGGTCCAGCGTGTCTTCCCGTTGCTCCGGTCGAGGGCATACAGGGCATAGCCGTCGCGGTCAGCGACATAGACGTGTTGCCCGGCCACAACCGGTGCGGTCGGGTGCGAACCGATCGTCACCTTCCATTTCCGGGAAATCTTCGTGGGGACGGCGATGCCCGAAACGGCGCTTCTCGCGCTGGAGTAACGGTAGGTGGGCCAGTCGCTCTCACCGGTAGATGGTACCTGATCACTGATCACTTGCCCGTAAGCGGGTCCTTTGATCAATCGCGGTTCGATTCGTGTGGTGAAGCGCGTGTCGGAATTCCCGGTGCCGTTGTACAAGCCATTCATCCCGGTAATCATGGCCCCGATGGCGCACTGGCAGACATACGGGCCGCTGTAGATCATGCCGTTGGCCGGCATGACAGCCAACCCGCAGGTTGACCGCACCCAGGGATTGGGGCTCTCCGCCTTGCCGTCCAGCTTCAGGAAATCCGTTCCGCCGGAGGCGCTGTTCAGGTAATAGCGATGGGTAATGCGATTGCGATAGCAGCGGTCGTGCGACATGGGACCGGTGACCTCTTGCTTGAGGGCCCGGATAATCTTGCCGGTTTTCGCGTCTCGTCCCTGTAGGTCGCGTCCCCACACCACGCCATTGGCCACGAATAGATCCGGGCTCTTCATGTAGTTGGTCTGGCCTGTAGCTGTCCAAAGGGTCTTGCCGTCTCCAAGGCGCTTGGCATTGATAGACGCAGCAATGGCAGAGAAAACCATCTCATCCGCGATGACAATGGTAGGGTGGCTGTTGTGGCTGTAGCCGACAGGACCTGCGGACTTCGCCTTCTTGCCCTTTCTCCGGGCTCTTCTTCGCATCTCTTTCGCGCTCAACGTCGTGTCATCAGCCGCCGTCGCGCTCTTTGCTTCAATGGCCTCCGTCCACAGCGGCTTTCCGGATGCGCTATCCAGACAGGTCAAGCCATTCTTGCTGTGGTAGACCAGGCGGGTCCCCTTTGCGGCCAGGGTGCCACCGGTATAGTCAGAAGCGATGGGCAACCGCCAAATCATGGTGCCTTGCCGCAGATCCAGGGCATACAGCTCCACGTCGTGGGGTGTTGTATCACGCTTCTTGAGTCTGTAGGGCGTGCCCTTGATGGCATAGAGGACGTTGCCGTCAATGGCGAACTCCGTCGTCTCCTCAGTGTTTCCAAAGACACGCACTAGCACCCCAGTTCTTGTCTCGTAGACCGTGAGTGACCCGCCGAATTCCGCGCAGCAGTAGACCGAATCCCCGATGACCGCAAGATTGCGCTGCTGCTGGGTTGGTATGGATTTTATGCTGTTTGTTTGCCAGCTTCCCCACTTCTCCAGTGTCCGCTTCCACAGTTCGATCCCGTTGAACGCGTCGCGGGCAACCAGGACGTATTCCACCGGGGCATTGATGTCTTCAGTGGTTGCCCGGTCTTCAACGGTGAGCACAACGCCATTGGCGGAGACCATGCTGGTGACGGAAGGAGAAAGGGCTTTGGAGCGACCGAACGCGGGGCCATCGCACCAACGGAGGCGTTGCGGCGTGCCCACGTTGTCCAGCGAAACGCCGTTATTGTCTGCGCCGTGCAGAAACTGGTTCCACTCATCCATTCCGTCTGGCCAAGGTTTGACTGTCTCTGCCCAGCCGTCATCCCCCTTGACCATCAGCAGTCCGCCCGGGGCCAGAACCCGCATCAGCTCTGCCTTGGGCACTTTGCCTGTGCGCTTGCACAACACGACGTTTACCAGGTTGTCGATGTAGGGCAGTTCTCTGCCATTGAAACGATCACACGAAACCCTCCCGTAGAGCCCCTTCTGCTTGATCGAATTCCGCGCCGTTTCCAGTTCCACATCCGTTTGAACAAGCCCATGAATCACCAACTTCCGGGCGGCCGCCAGGTCGGTGAAGAATGGGCCGTCGCTGAAGTCAAGCGTCACCACAATCCCGCCGATCATGCGTCTGTCCAAAGGGGAGGCTGCATGCAGCACCCCTGAAAACAGACCGGCAACAACCGCCGCAACGGCAAGCACTCGTCTGACACAGCTATGGTTTTTCATTGTCTTCCTCACTTGGTTCCGCGGTTGCGAATAGCCATAACGGTGTATTTCAGACCACTGGATCCTACTCGTGTTCGTTCAGGGAACCGTGCTTCGCTGTTTTCTTCATTTTCCTGCTCTTCGCGGTCGCCTTCTTGTTCCAGAGAATGGTCCGGTCGAAGAGCTGTCCGTACTGTTGGTAGTTGTTGTACGGAACGGCGTGTTGTTTCCACCGTTTGACCTCCACATCGTATCGTGCGCGCATCGAGCGCAGGGCAGAGGCCTGTTCCGGGTTGTTGGCGAGATTGGCCATTTCCAGGGGATCCGTGGCCAGGTTGAACAGTTCCTCCGCGGGCTTCATGTTCGAGTCTCCGTACCACCAGTAGGTGTACTTCCACTCCCTGGTCAGGCAGGTGAGGCTGTGGGTCGGCAAGTCTCCCCAGACGTTCATGAACGCCATCTGTTCGCGAATGCTCGACCGTGGGTTCCTCACCAAAGGCATGAGACTGAGACCGTCCATGTTCCCGGGCCTCGGTAGCCCGGCCAATTCCAGGATGGTGGGGGCAAAATCGATGTTACCCGTGAGTGCACCACAACGGAGCTCTTTACCGGCGGAAGAACTGCGTGGATCGAAGATCATCAGAGGAGCCCGGGCCGACTCTTCCATGGGCAGCACCTTGGACCCATATCCGTGTGCCCCACAGATGTAGCCGTTGTCGCTGGTGTAGATGATGACGGTGTTGTCGGCAACGCCCTGAACCGCCAGCTCGTCGCGGATCATCCCAACGGCTACGTCGATCGCGTAGATGAGTTGGTAGTACTTCGCCATGACCCCGTCATAGTCCGTATCGTACTTCCATCCTCGGAAGCGCGGGTACTGACGACCCTGTTTGCTCTGTGCGGACAGATGCTCTCCCGCTTCGCGGCCAAAATTGGCCGGTTTGGTAAAGGTCTTTCCGGCATAGACGGCATCGAATGCAGGATCGGGTTGCACCGGACGGTGCGGAGCTTTGAAACTGATGGAAAGACAGAACGGCCTATTCTGCTCAACCGCTTGGCGTATCACGTCCCGTCCGAAGGCGCCGTAGGACAGGGTGGCATGAGGGAATTCCTCTGCGTACTTCGCCATCGAGCGATTGCGTTGGGTGCGGTATGACGTCTGACCGGGGCCGCCGCCCCAGATGTCGAAGTCGCTTTCACAAAGGCCCTTACCCACCACTTCGATGCCGAATTTTCCCGCAAACGCTGTCAGGTAACCCGCTTCCTTGAGGAGCAGGGGATAGGACTTCGCCCAGACCTCAGGCTTCATGCTGCCATGGCTGAAGTTGGTCCCTGTCTTGTACTCATACATCCCGGTGAACACATTGGCCCGACTCGCCATGCATATGGCGGTGGTGTTGTAATGCCGGTCGAAGATCACTCCGTCGTGCCCCAGTTTGTCCATGTTCGGCGTGCTCACGTCCGAGTTTCCATAGCAGCCTACCGACCCGACATTCTGGTCATCCGCCATCAGGTAGATGATGTTCGGACGGTCACCTTGCAGGGGCTTGGCGGGGGCCCAGCTACACGCGAGGCATAGGGCCAAGAGGCAGAAAAGAGCTGGGGTCTGGCTGTTCATCCGGGACTCTTTTGTTGAAATGGCCTTTGCTTGCGGTTCCGGAAGTCCCGCACCACTGTTCGAATGGTGCTTACTCCGCCAATTCGAGGACGACTGCGACCGCGAAACCGTTCTCTCCGGTTGCAGCACCGTGGAGGTCGAGTTCCAGAGCCGTAGCCGTTTGGTCCCATTCGACCTTCCGGTCGCTCCCGAGCAGTCGGACGTCCAGGATTGTCCCGGCCTCTTTGCCTAGCGAGCGAATACGTACGCTGTCTTCGGCCGGAACGAGCGAGATGGCGTAGACGATGTTGCCCTTGCAGGTGAACCAGAAATCGTCAGGCGTGAAGGTGCGCGAGAAGCCCTTTGCTGCACGGTGTCCTGTGCCTCCGAGGGGCGTTTCGTCTGCTCCTTCGTGGGGCGTTTTCCAGCGAGTCGTGCCGTAGACTGCTTCGCCGTTGATCTTCAGCCACTGGCCGACCTCGCGCAGGCGTTGGCTACAGGGCTCGGGAACATGCCCGTTTCCATCCGGACCAACGTTCAGCAGGTAGTTTCCGCCCTTGGACACGATATCGATGAAGTAGTACAGGATCTCCTGGGTACTCTTCCAGTCGTTGTCGTAGGCCTTGTAGCCCCAGGAATTGTTGGTGGTGCCACAGGTTTCCCAAGGCTTGAGAAGTGTCTCGAAGGCGGACGGAATCTTGTTGTCCCCCGCGTCGAGATAGTCGCCGAAGTTGTGCCCGACGCGTCGGTTGACGATGACATCCGGATTGATGTCATAGATGAGTTTGTAGAATAGGAAGGACTGCTCCTCGGTAATGAACCCCTCACCGTCGAACCAGATCAGGCGCAGTTCGGGCAGCAAGTGCAGCAGTTCGGCAACCTGCGGGTAGGCCTTGGTCTCGAGATACTCCTCATAGGCATTGGGGCTCGGATCCCACAGGTTCTTGCCCTGCCATCTGGTCTCAACACCCAACGCGTCGTTGGCTTTCTTGATTTCGGCATAGTTGCCGTCCGTGCCATCGCGCCAGTCATTTCCGTGTGAGTAATAGGCGCCGAACGCCAAGCCCTCTGCCAGGCAGGCGTCGTAGAGTTCTCTGATCGCGTCGGCTCCATACGGTGTGGCGTCCACCACGTCGAAATCAGAGCTGGCCGAATCGAACAGCGCGAAACCATCATGGTGTTTGGTCGTGATCACCACGTACGTCATCCCCGCGTCTTTCGCGAGCCGGGCAATTGCCGAAGCGAAGGACGTGTCGGGGTTGAACGTCCTGGCCAGTTCCGCGTACTCTGCCCGTGGAATCCGGAACGTGGACATCAGCCATTCGGCCACGCGTGGCCCCGGATAGGGCGAATCATCGATCCGGACTCCTTTCCAGCTGCCGGCGGCCTGCGAGTAGAGCCCCCAGTGAATGAACATGCCGTACTTGGCCTCATTGAACCACGCCATGGCCGCTCGCTTCTCCGGCGACTGGTTCATGGCCAACCACTGCTCGTGGAGCGACCGGGCTTCCGGCCCGTCGGAGGAAGGAGAGACGGCCGGGACCTGTTCTGAATGAGTGCTACTTCGCATGACTGTGCTCCATCAGGAAGTTGACGGTGCGCTGGACAATGGCCTTTGTGGACGGCTCAATCGGCGTGATGCCATCGGCTTTCCGCCAGTTGTGTCCGGCATTCTTGATGATCATGATCTCTACCGGAGCGTCGAGGGCTACCGCCCGCTTCTCCATGTGGTAGGCATGCTTGACTGGAATTGTGGTGTCCTTGTCCCCTTGGATCATCAGCAGGGGGGGGCTGTCTTTGGTCAGGTATTTGACTGGGCTCATCTCCCGGTAGAGCCTAAGCTTGTCCTCCGGCTTGGAGTTGGGGCCCAGAATGCGCGGGCCAAAACGGTCGCGGAAATTCTCACGGTCATTGTGGTTGAACAGTTGTTCATCCTCAAAATCACAGGGACCATACCAGGAGACGCCAGCCACGGTCTTGTACGGGTACTTGGCCAACTCTGGGGCACCTGTCAGGTTCTCCGGCGGCGAGAGCAGCACCATCTGCGAGAGTTGTCCCCCCGCAGAGTCGCCAAAGGTGTAGGTGCGCATCGGGTCGATACCGAGCGCCTCACGGTGCGCGGAGACAAAACGGAGCGCGTCCTTCGCATCGATCACGCAGTCGCGCATCGCCGTTTCTCCGCCTTTCTTGACCAGGCGGTAGCCCACGGAGACGACGCAGAAGCCCTGCTTGAGCAGGGCGATGTGGACGGTGTTGAATAACGCATTCCCCGCGCCGTGCCGACTCCCTGCGGCCCATCCACCTCCGTGCGTGTAGAGCGCCACCGGCTTTGCGCCGCCGACGGCCACATCGGGGAAGTAGACGTCAAGATAGACCTTGCCTGTCTCCGTGCGTTTGAAACAGACATCGCGCAATTGCCTTCCGCTGCTTCCCACGTATCTCAGTTGGCGCTGCTTCAGTTCGCCCGCGTCGAGCTTGCCGTCTCTGTTCTTGTCCAGCCGTTTGCTTCTCCGCCATTCTCTTTCGTTCTCGTCTTTCTCGAATGTGCCGTCTCCATTCTTGTCGTGCTTCGCCAGGAAGCGGTGATTGGCAGCTTTCAGGTAGTCGGGGTCCGACTCCAGCGGTTCGAGGGCGCCGGCGAGGCCGGTCCCGAACAGGAATGCGAGAACGATCTGGGTTGCGTGTTTCACCATTCGTCTCCCGTCAGGGCGTCTCTCTCACTCAAAGGTCACTGAGACGTGATCAACGATGGGGTTGGACCTGTTCTCCGTCGTGTCTGTCATCTTCAGCTCGAACTGGAACCCATACCCGGGGGGAAGGGCGGCCAGGTCGAGTCGGGCGGGCAGACGTTTGACGTGCTTGGCAAATCCAGGCGTGTAGTCATAAGTCTCCTTGATCTCCTGCCAGGGAGTCCAGCGATCGATGCGGCCATCGTTGGATGTGTCCACCCCAACACGGACTTCGACGGATTCGACCCAGGGCCCGGGGCTGGTGTAGTCTGTCCGTTGCTGCGTGGCCAGGTAGAACTGGTCTTCCGCGAAGCAGATATCGGGGTCGGGGTGTCCCGAGCCGATCTTGTCGCAGAAGCGGAACTGCTTGTCTAGGGACTCGGAGGTAAACCAACCGACGCTCATGTGGCTGCCTCGGCTGCCCTTGCCATCTTTGCTTTTGGGGTGTTTCCCGGGTGGCGGGTCAAAGTCCCCGAACAGGTAGTACTGGCTGCCGACGCAGATCGCCGCCCAGTCGCCATAGGCATACTGTTCGGGAGTGTGGACTTCGTACTCGCCGATGTCCGAGGTGAAGCGCTTGGGATCTTCTTTCACCCAGTGCGGGTGTTTGTACGTCTTGATCACGCCGGTCGGTGTGGTTCGTTCATCGACTGCCGGCGGGAGAATCTTGAAGTCTTTGATGCCGTCCGGGCTCACCGCGTGCCCGGCCAGGGGAGAATCGAAGGAGCGCCTGTTCGCGAAAATGGGGCTCCAGTCCTCGTAGACGATGTGGAAGCTCCCGCCCTTGTCCCGTATCACGGTGCAGTCGGAGCCGTGGGACGGGTCGGCAAGGGCCAGGCCCATGTTCTTCCCAGGCTTCCCATCGGTCAGGTCGCTATCGATATACAGGTGCGGATCCTGATCATTGGGGAAGTCGTAGTAGATGTAGAATTTGCCGTCGACGTACTCAGCGTTGGTGACCCAGGTTGAGAACTTTTCCGTCACCGAGCCGTAGTAGACCCAGTTCTTCATGTCGCGGCTGTGCCAGGCCTGATAGCCACCGGCATGGGGCTCCAATCCCCCTGGCGCGATGAACTCGTTCGGTTTGGCTGTTCTCAGCAGGGGGGCGTCATAGCCGGGCAGTTCCACCGTCTCCTCCGGCTTCTTGGGTCTCACCTGGCAACGCCCCATTATCCAGTAGTCCTGCGGCCCCAGCGACAAGAGAACGGGGGAGTCGCCCAGTCTGGTAGGCCCGATGTTCGGGCAGGGATTCCAGTTCTGCCACAGGTCGGATTGCCTGACCGTGAGAGATGCCGCTTGACGCTTGGCTGCGTAACGCTTGATTGTGCTCTGGAAGGTCGCTGTTCTCTGGGTGGGATAGAGGGCTCCCTCTTTGATCTCGGCATTCTCGGCCGCAGCTCGATGGGATTCCCAATCTTCCTGGCTGTCCACAGCCCAGATACCGGGAGTCTGCGACGAGCTGGCCTGTGGAACCCCAGCACGCCGGCTCTTCCTTACTTGCCTGGAGCGTTTCTCTACTCGCGATTTCCAAAGCTTGACATTGGTTACATCGTTTTGAGCAGGTTCCCCCTTCGTGCTGCGCCCGCGCTGCACATCGGACTCCAACTGTTTGAGCAATTCCGCGGCGACCTCTGGACGCAAGGCATAGAGGTTCGTCTTCTCCGCAGGATCCTCCTTCAGATCGTAGAGCTGTGCCTCGGGGGCATCCGCCGGGACGCTCTTCTCTTTTGGAGCTGTCCAGCCGCCGGAGCCTTTTGCCAAACAGAGCTTCCATTTCCCCGTGCGGTAGGCGAAGTGCCCGCTGATGGAGTGGTGGATCACCCCGTTACGAGTGGAAGCAATTGGCTTCCCCGAGAACGCCGGCAGGAAACTGACACTGTCCTCCGCGCTGCCTTTCGGGAGCGGTTTGCCCAGAAGGGCTGCGGTGGTCGCAAACAGGTCGGTCAGACAGATCAGTTGATCGTTTATCGAGCCCGCAGCGACCTTGTCCGGCCAGCGAACGATGAACGGGATGCGATGGCCGCCTTCCCAGATATCGGCTTTGGAGCCGCGCAGGTGAGCGCTGGGATGGTGACCGTGCCTATTCAAGGCGGGAAAGCCAGCTGCCTTGGAGCAACCGTTGTCGCTGCTGAAGATCACAAGTGTGTTGTCGGTGAAGCCATTGCGATCCAGGGCAGCCAGAATGTCGCCGAAGACTGCATCGGTCTGCATCACGAAGTCAGCGTAGGGGTTGATGCCGCTTTTGCCCTGCCATTCCTTGGTCGGCACGATGGGCGTGTGCGGCGAACTGAGCGGGACATAGAGGAAGAACGGCTGACCGGGGGGGCCTCCTGACCGTGCGTCGATGTATTGCACTGCTTCCCGGGCCAGACGCGGCAGCATGTTGATGGGCTCATCATGCTCAACCACGGTGTCGTTCTCGATGACGCCCTTCATGTCTCTGGCATGGTGGAAACCGTGGTAGGTATCGAAGCCCCGGGTGGTTGGGCCATCGGGGATCTTGGTCCCGACCGGAGCCACCTTGCCCTTTTTCGGGCGTTTCACCGGCTTGCCGGAGGCCGGATCCAGGTACTGGAAATCGAGATGCCACTTCCCGATGATCGCCGTGTGATACCCCTGCGCCTTGAGGAAGCTCGCCACGGTCGGTCGGTCCGGCGCAATCAGGCAGGGCCTGTAGCCGCTACTCACGCCTGCCTGCAACCGGCTGCGCCAGCTGTACCGTCCGGTCAGCAACCCGTAGCGTGTGGGCGTACAAACCGAGGAGCCGGAATGTGCGTCCGTGAAGGTCATTCCCTGTTTCGCCAGGCTGTCGACATTCGGCGTCGGGATCTTGCCCCGCTCCGGGTTCAGACACTGCACATCCCCATAGCCCAGGTCGTCGCACAGTACGACGACGATGTTGGGGGGCGCTGCCGCAACGGGGAAGGCAACCCCCAACAACGCCGCAAGAACGGCGCCGACGCCTAACGCTCTGTCAGTCATTCGCCTGCCCTCTTTGACGGCCACCCGGAGTGTCCTCCTATTCATACCTGTCTCCTGCTAATTCAGCATCTCATTCACCACCAGAGGTCCGCTACGGCCTGGCCTTGGGCAGCCCCTTGTCGCCACCCGCCGTGATCATCTGCGGGTACACGTCATCCCACCACCTGTCATAGGCGGCCGCGAGTTCCGAGGTCAAAGCCGGCTTCTGTACGCTCAAATCCTGCTGACATGCCGGGTCCTTTTCTACATCGAACAGAACCCATCTTCTCACCGGACTGACCCCCCAGTGGAACTGCGCGTTCTTTTCAGTGTAAATGGCACGAGTTTCGCCCTTCTCGACGTTGCGTAGCGTGTGGCATTGGTTGCCCTTGACCTTGGGAGTGCAATCGGGATTATCACAGGGACGACTGCGCAGGAGGAGGTGGTGCCCCTGTCTGACTGCGCACATCGCATATTTGTGGGATGCCGCCTGTCCGCTCGGCCATCGCGCCACGTGCTGGAACAGCATGCGTTCGCTATGCCACTCCACGGGCTCTTCCGACTCCAGCAGGGGGCGGAGACTGAATCCCTCGAGCTTCGATTGCAGGGGCTTGGGGACGTTCACCCCGGCCAGCTCGCACAGCGTCGGCAGGACATCGAGATGTGCGGTCAGGTTCTCGACCGTGTGGGGTTGCCAGTGGCCCGGCCAGCGCCATAGCGACACCGCGCGCGCGCCTCCCTCCCAAATGGTGCACTTGCAGCCGCGCATGCCGGCGTTGTACACGTCGAGTCCCTTGGTCTGCCCGTTGTCATTCATGAAGAGGAGGATGGTGTTGTCTTCGAGCTTGCGTTCACGTAAGAATGCCAGAAGGCGTCCGACGTTGTAGTCGATGTTGGCCACCATGCCCAGGTAAGTTGCCTTCTCTTCACCGACGGCCTCGCGGTAGGGCGCGATGAACTCCTCCGGTGCGGCCAGAGGAGTGTGTGGTGAATACGTCGCAAGGTAACAGAAGAATGGTTGATCGCCGCTTTCCTCGACGAACGCCATGGCTTCATCGAAGAAGAGATCTTCCCGGAAGCCTTTGCGCTTGTACCGTTTGCCTTTGCGGATAATATCCGGGTCAAAGTGGTTGCTCGGCCCCCCTTGGTTGGTTGAACACCAGTCGAAACCTCTGTGGTGGGGAACATAGCCTGCTCCTCCTCCAAGATGCCACTTCCCGATGAAGCATGTGCGGTACCCGGCAGTCTTCAGCAACTGCGGGAGAATCACCGCGTCTTTGTTCAGGTGTTCTCGCGGGAGAATGGTGTGGGTGACTCCACTTCGAAACTCGTGCATGCCGGTCATCAGGGCGGCTCGGGTTGGCGAGCAGGACGGGCTCACGTAGAACCGGTCGAAGCGGACGCTTTCATCGTGCAGCCGATCGAGGTTCGGCGTCTTGAGGATAGGATGTCCGTGTCGTCCCAGGTCGCCATAGCCCTGATCGTCCGACAGGATGAAGATGATGTTGGGTTTGGCGTGGGCGATGGTACTGACAAGTACACCGATCATGGTCAACAGGTACGCAGTGCGGATGGCTGATGTCATGGTTCTCTCCCGAAGCATTGCACGGTTCCATTCTCCAGACAGACAAAGAGCTGCCCGTTGGCGATGGCGATGGCATCCCAGGCGGGGGCCGCGTCCAGGGCATATTCGGCCAGTTGCTTTCCTTCCGTGGCAGACACCGCCAACAGACGTCCTCCCAGTTTACCGGCATAGGCATCGACATAGGTCTTGTATGACGAGCCCGGGAACGTCATCGGCTCGCCCGCTACAAACAGGACATCACCTGCCAAAGCGAGGGCTTTCCCGGTGATGGGGATGTTGGTACGCCAGGTTTCTCTCCTCGTCGGGCCTCTCTTGCGGGAAGCCTTCCCTTTCCTCGCTTTGCCTTTCCGGCCCACCGCTGCGGGGGAAGGGGAGGGGGCCGGTTCGGAGGCGATCAGCTTATAGCCGCTCCGCCTGGGATCGAAGTAGGAATGGTTGTGGAAGATCGGGAACCCTTCCACCTCGTACATCGCCTTCCCGTCTGTGACCATGATGTCCCTGGCCTTCTGCCACCAGTTGAACGATGTGCTCAGTATCCAGCCTGTCCGGTGCTGTGGTCTGCGGTCCAGAAATCCGCCCAGTGGGATGATGTGTTTCTGAGGCTTGGTGAGGTCCGCGAGATCGCTGGTGAACGACTTGTGTCGCAGGTAGATGTTTGCGCCGTCGGTGACCATGATGCCATTCTTGAAACCGCCGAGTCCAGGCGCCTTCTTGTTGGCAACTGGGAATCCTGTCTTGCTGTCAAAAGGTCCGTAGATCACCCGGCTGTTGAGGAGCTTGCCGGTGGCGGGATCCAGGGAGTAGAGAACGATGCCCCCGTCCAGGTAGGAGGAACGACCGGCGGAGAAGTGGAGCCTGTCGTTCAGTACCAACACGCTACCCGAGACAGGCCAGGCAGACTCGAGCTGCCCGTAGGCGCAGATCAGCCGGTTCGGCAGGTCCCTGAATCGGTAGACCAGTTTGCCGTCCCCGGCCCTGAGGCAGTAGAGCCAGCCGTCACGCGAGCCGAAAAAGACCATCCCTCTGTGGTATGTTGGTGGGGAGTCGATCCTCCCATCGGTAGTGAAGCTCCATTCCTTTCCGCCGTCAATGCAGTTGAGGGCATAGAGGGTGTGCGCATCGACACCACAGACGAACAGTCTTCCTCCCGCACTCGTAACTGCGCTGGGCCGGCTCGGAAGTGTCACCGTCCAGCGTTTCGTCAGGGACGCGTCCATTGCGCTGCCTGCGATGCCGCTGCGGGCTCCATTGCAGCGGTATGTGGGCCAATCGCCAGTGCCTGCAGGCTTGCCATACCCGGCCTCGCCGTATGCCGGGCCCTTATCCAGCCGGACCGAACGCACGACGGGCACAGGGGCATCGGACTTGGCGAGTCCGGGAATCGATGCGTAGGCATTCATGCCCTGGAACATGGATCCCAGACTGCAGCTGCAGGAGTAAGGGGTCGAATACAGCAGTCCGTTGGCGGGAAGCACACCCAATCCACACCCGCCTCGAGTCCAATGATGGGGCATCTCCACACCAGATTGCAGATCGAGGAAATCAGCCCCGCCGGTTTTGCTGTTGATGAAGTACTTCTTCGTGATCATGTTGCGGTAACAGCGGTCATGACTCATGGGCCCTTTCATGCCCTGCTTGATGGTCTTGATGACCTTGCCCGTTGTCGCATCGTGTTGGACTGGCGTTCCGCCTCCCCCGACCCAGAGCGAACCGTCGATGTAGAACACATCCGACGATGCTTCGTAGTTGCCGGCTGCCGGTGCTTGCCAAAGCTGTCTGCCGTCCTTCAGGGAATAGGCGTAGACCGTGCTCTTGGCAACGGAAGGAACCTTCTTGCCCACAGGCTTTGACTCGACGGCGAAGACCTTGTCGTCAGTGATCACGACCGTGTTGGGCGTGGTCCCCGGTGTTTTGGAGTCGTGCCCCAGCGCATTGACGATGTCCTTTCGGTTGGCCCAGAGCTCCTTTCCGGTGCGGGCACTGACGCAGAACAGGCCCTCGGCTGTCTGGTAGACCGCGCGCTCCCTCTTCACCGCCAGGGAGGCCGCCGTGTAGTTGTTCAGCGGTTTTGTTTGCCAGAGACGTTGACCGGTCTTCGGGTTCACTGCCATGATCACGCTGACAGGGTTGTCTTTGTCAGTGATCTCGGGCGCATAGCCTCTTCTGAAGCCGGCGCCATGGAAGGGCTCGGACGGATCCACTCCCTTGACGAAGGGTCTGCCCTTGGTTTTGACGATGTTGTAGGCTGCCGACCTGAACCGATTTCCCACGTTGACGAAAAGGACGCCCTGATCAAACGCCACTTCCTGGGCCGGGCTGGTGTCCTCGTACACCTTCAGGACCTCACCCGTGGCCGCGTCAACCGCAGACACCGCTCCCTCAAGCTCGAACGTGCAATAGAGCGTGTCGCCGACAACCGCCATTCGCCGCTGCTGTTGGACGGGCAGACACTTTATGTACATGGTGATGCTGTCCCATTGGGTGATCGTGTGTCGCCACAGCGTTCTGCCGTTGAACGCGTCTCGGGCAACGATCTTGAATGCTGCCGGGAGGAACGGATTCTCGGTCGGCGCTGTATCCTCGATGGTAAACAGCCGGCCATTGCCGGAGACCGCGCTGACCAAGGTTGAGATGGCCATGTGGGACCGGGCCCAGACAGGATTGTCGACCCACTGAATGCGGCGTGGCGGACCGACGACCGAGTCCATGGCCACTGCGTTGTTGTCGGCCTTGTTCAGGTACTGGGGCCAGTCATCGATGTCTTTGGGCCATGGCTTGACCGTTTTCGTGTCACCGACCGTTAGGATGCCGCCGGGCACCAGCACGCGCATGGCTTCTTTCTCCGGCACATCCCCCAGGTTGTCGGTGATGATCAGGTTGACGACATTGTCGCCATAGGGAAGCGTCTTGCCGCCAAATCCCGTAACTGAGGCACGGCCGTAGAGGTCCTTCGAACGAAGGTGACCCCTGGCCTTCGCAATGTTCTCAGCCGTCCGGTCCAGCCCGTGGACCAGGAACCGGTCACCGGAGACCATGCCGGCCGTTTCCCGGCCGTCGCCGCAGTTCAGGTGGACGATGATGCCACCGCGGATGCCGCTGTTCGCGATCGCGTCCGCTGGATTCACAGCGTAGGCTGGACTGACCACCATTATCGCACAAAACAGGACTACTGGATTCTTGTTCATGGTGTCTCACTCCATTTACTCAATGATGTCACCTATACCGTAATGCTTCGGCGTCGTTCCCAAAATGGCCGCAGTCGTCCTGTGTTGTGTGCGTTGTCACCATCAGAACAAGACAGTCCTGACCACGCAGATCTTTGCCTTTCGAACGTATGGCCATATAGTTATGGTATGGCAAAGATGAGTACAAAAGTGACATACTCCCTTGACTCGGCAACGGTTCTCGAAATCGGGGAACTCGCGGCTGCCTGGGGGGTCGCCAAGTCGGAAGTGGTCCGTCGCGCTGTGCACGCTGCCACACTGCAGAAAGACGTTCTTGGCACTCGACAATCGTCTGTTCTGAATGCACTGGACCGATTGCAGGCTGACAGCAGATTGACTGTGGACGGACGAGAACAGTGGGTTGAGGCCGTCAGAACTGAGCGGAGGGCCTCGAGCCGCCGATGATCATGCTTGACACCAACGTCCTGATCGGCCTCGCTGAACGTGGAGGGACGGCGGACACCTGTTTTCGGAAGTGGGTAGATGACGGGGGCAGAATCGGTGTGTCTGCAGTGGTGTGGACGGAATTCCTGTGTGGGCCGTTGTCACCGGAGAGCTACTTGTGCGCTGACTCACTTCTTGAGTGGAAGGAGCCATTCCTGCCGGAGGATGCAAGGCTCTCTTCGCATCTCTTCAATCGCTCAGGAAGACGCCGTGGGACGTTGATCGACTGTATGATTGCCGCGACGGCAATCCGTTGTGGGGCGCAGTTGGCAACGTTCAATACGGCTGACTTCGCCCCGTTAGTACCTCACGGCCTGAACCTGGCTGTCATGGCATAGGCACTGGGAAATCGTCACCGGTCTTCGCGATCCACTGCTGAAGCAACGCCTTCAGTTCTTCACGTTTCTGTCGGTATCCGGTGTGGAATGCCAGGTTGTTCTGTTCATAGGGATCACTGTTCAGATTGTACAGCATCCATTCTCCGTCCTTGACGCAGGCATACTTCCAGCCGTCGCGGGTCACGACACAGCGCCAGGCATAGCTTGATTCGCGGTCACCAATAAGCTGCAGGTAGGCACTTTGCGGTTCCTGCTTCATGCGTTCCTGGAAGTTCCTGCCCGTCCTGCGGTGAGAATAGTCGAACCCCTCCATCCAGTCCGGGACATCAAGTCCGCAAAGCCCCAGTGTCGTTGGGGCAATATCCACGTGATTGACAAGGCAGGGGGCGTTCCCGGACTTCCGGCCATCGTAGCGCATGGGGAGACCGCCACCGATCAGGAACGGAACTCGGACGGATTCCTCATAGGGAACGCACTTACCGAAGCGGCCCTGACTCCCCATCTGATCTCCATGGTCGCAGAAGAACATGATGTGGGTGTCATCCAACAGATCCGCATTCCGGAGTCCATCGACGAGGCGCCCCACGTTTGCATCGATGTTCTCGATCTGTGCGTAGTAGCTCGAAAGCGCGATTCGGGCCTGTGCTCCGCACGTTCCCGGGACGTTGGGGCGCAACGTCAGCTGCTGTGCCTGATAGTGTCGATGTTCTGCGGGGGCTAATCCCGGGGTATGTGGTGGCTGCACGGACACCACCATGAAGAATGGGCGGTCCGACTCGCTTCTGGCCGCGATTCGCCCGAGGGCCATATCTGTCAGGCAATCCGTTTCATAGCCGGGCAACCGATAGTGGGGGACCTCCTCATCGCCGTCATGGCCATGCAGATAGCAGTCCCATTGGCTGTTGTTGTTGTCGTATCCGAGCCACGTGTCAAATCGGCCCCGGCCTTCAGGAGGCACCGTGCGGAGGGCTGAGCGGCCCTCGCTTTCTTTGAAACCTGCCAAGTGCCACTTGCCGAGATAGACCGTCTCGTAATCATTCTGCCTGAAAACATCCGTGACCGTATCCAGTGAGGGATCGAGGCGGTCTTCATGGAGTTTCACCGAGTGGTTGTGGGCGTACTTCCCGGTGAGCATGCTTCCGCGAAACGGGCAGCAAAGGGGGTATCCGGACACGGCATCCGGGAAGTTTGTTCCACCGATGGCCATATTGTCCAGATTCGGTGTGAAGACGTTAGGATCCCCATTGCATCCCGTTGCCTGTCCACGCATTTGGTCCACAATAAACCAGATGACGTTAGGTTTCTTCATAGCGGATTGTCCTTGCTCCATGGATCCAGCTTGTGGGGAGCGTACCACCGATCCATGGTCTTCCGGAAGACGATCAAACCTGCGGATCAGGACTTCGCGGCAAGAGGAAGTCCTTCTCTCGCTCGAGCGCAGAGCTGATCGCTTTACGGCAGGCGTCGGTCATGGGGTAGCGCAGGTAGCTTTGCGCTGTTGAGAAGATACCCATATCCACAAGCAGCTGCTTCTGGCCGGTCAGCCAGCAGGCGATCTCTTCGCCTCCAAAGACGTCGTACATGAGGCTTGTCATGCGAGCCTGGAGGTCCCGGGCCAGCTCGCTGTCGTCCGCCTGGACGGCTTCCAGGATTGCTCTTGCCATGCAGCCATTGAACACGCCGCCTCCGAGGAGGAGACCATCATACCCTGCAGCGATGTAACTGGCGCAGTCAAACTCGTCCCCGTTCAGTAACGCAAGTACGGGCCTCTTCTCGCGCGCGGTCAGGGCCATGTCACGATGCGCAGGATCCCGAGTACTGTCTTTGACTAAGCATACGTTGTCGTGTGCGTAGCATGCTCTGTACGTGTCCAGAGCCACTGGCACAGCTCCCCCCGATCGGGCGTAGACGCCTACCGGTAACGGGCTGGCATCGATGGCTTCCATGAACAGTGCGGTCACGTTGCCTGGTGTCGCGTTCAGGAGGAAATTCGGCGGGGCGATGACGGCGATACTTGCCCCTTCATCTGCGACCCGGCTCATGTTGTCGATGATGCGCGCCGCTGAGTTGTCGGTGACCTGTACAGCGATCGGAATTCGTCCCTGGACAGCTTTGACCGTCAGCCGCACAACGGCACGCCGTTGGGAGTCCGTCATCCAGGGGCCTTCACCGCACGTCCCGCATAGAAACAGGCCGTCAATCTTCAGGCGCAGGTGATGCTCGACCATGCGCTCAATGGATGCTTCATCGACAGTCATGTCCGACGTAAACGGGGTCGGTGCTGCTGACCAGACTCCCGAGTAGGCTCTCTTGCTCATGGGTTGCTTCCCGGTCATGTTCGCTGTTTGTTTCCATTCATCCACCACATCCCTGAGGCAGGCTGAAGATAGGACCGGATGGGGGAGGGCGCAAGGAGTGAAGCCGCGAGCTTGGGGGGGCAGTTTGGTCCCTGAGAAAGGACGGAACTTCCGCCATTCGGCACTAGGGCGAGGGCTCCGGGGCGTCGCTTTCGAGTGCTTGGGTCGGCTTCGGTTTCTTCGTTCTGTGACCTGGCTTGGCAAGGATTTCCACATAGAACGACTCCAAGTTCTGCTCCCCGGCTGCACCGATGGCTTTGCCAAGTTCAGCCATGTGAATCACCCTTGACTCTTCAGCAGTAGGGCCGAATCTGCAGTCGAAATCCCAGAATTCAGCACCCTCCGGAAGCTCTTTTCTACGCTCTCTCTTTATGTACTTCCGAACGTCGCATATTGCAGATTCCACAAGCCTGGCGGCTTTGATTTTCGGGTGCGCTAGGTTGAATGTCTTCTTCATCTCTGGCCTCATAGGATTGAGGAAGTCGTTGTGGTGTTGGTTACGTCAGTCCAATGTCGACACTGGTACGTATGCCGTCGGCTCGGTGCCTACACGGAGGCCCGCGAGTCAGCCAACACGCTTCACGTAGACGTAATACGCCGAGGTATAGAATCTCTCGGCGGAGGAGAACTGCGCTCTGATGTGGCGTGGTCCGGCGGGGAGTTGCATGCGGATGACGGCGCCCTGGTCGTCGGGGTTTACCGAGACCCACTGGGTTGGGAAGCCTGAGACTGCGAGGCAGGCTGTATCGATATCCAGCGCTACTCCACCGGAGTAGTTGCCCACAGCACCGGGCTCGATGCCGTCCTCGCGATAGGTTACATCGTCCCCCTCGATGCCGCCGCACAGGCGGTGCCCGGCCTCCTCGGGCCAGCGGCGCAGGTCGAATTCGTATTCGCCTTCGGTTTCAACCATGGCTTCCCACCACCCGTGGCACGTTCCTCCCTGGCGTATCTGGGCCTGGGAGCAGAGCCAGGTGCCCTCCTGGTTGTCTCGCAGGTCATGGGCCCGCAGCACGGTCTTCTCCTGCGCGTCGGCGCCGATGGAAAGCGGTATGTCGTCATCCATCTTCTCAGCGCAGAGCTCCCACCACTCCTCATATGCGTCCTGCAGTTCGGTTACGAGTGCGGGATGGTCGTCCGCCACATTTCTCTTCTGGCCCGGGTCATCCGCCAGGTTGTAGAGCTCAGTCCGGTTCACCAGGCGCCACGTATCTTTCATGACACAGCTCAGCCGCCATCTGAGAGGGTGGGGAATTCGCTGCGTATCTGTCGTGATCACGCGTTCCGACCAGCGGCCATCCACCACATCGCCTTCCAGAAGGGGCCGGAGGCTCTCACCGTGGAACGAGCGTTCAGTGGGAATAGTCGCATCGCAGAGGTCAAGAATGGTGGGCATGAAGTCCACGTAACTGGTGAGCTGCTCAATGCTGCGCCCGGTCGAGATGCCGCCATCGGGCCAGCGAATCAGGAACGGCACGCGGTGGCCACCATCGTAGGGGCTGCTCTTGAACCCTCTCATATCCGCGTTGTACATCTGTGCCCCGGGATCACCTACGCCGGTTTGGCCGTTGTCGCTCATGAAGATGAGGATGGTGTTGTCTTCCAGGTCGAGCTCCCGGAGCTTGTCGCGCAGGCGCCCGAAGTTCTCATCAATGTTCGTGATCATCCCGAGGAAGCGGGCGTACTTGTCGCTCTCCGTGTGCTCCGTGTAAAGGTCGCGATACTGCGGTTCCACGTTCCACGGTCCATGGGGGGCATTGGTGGAGATGTAGCAGAAGAAGGGGGCCTGTCGACTGGCCTCGATGAAGTCCAGGGCTTCACGGAAGAAGACATCGGTGCAATAGCCATCGAACGCCCGTGGCGTTCCGTCGACCATGTAGGTGTCGTCGAAGTAATCATTGCCCCAGTGGTCCGGTTGCTGACTGATACCGCCTCCTCCGTGGCAGACGACGCGCTGGAAGCCGCGGTCCTGCGGGCGGTAGGGGTACTCGTCGCCCAGGTGCCATTTGCCGAACATGCCGGTCCGGTAGCCTGCGTCGCTGAGGGCGGCTGGGAGTGACCATTCATCCCGCCGCAGAAGTGAGCGGCCGCCAATGGTGTGCCAAACACCGGTGGAGTTGCAGTAGTGTCCGGTCATCAGACCCGACCGGGTGGGGGCGCAGGTGGTCCCGGTGTGGAATTGCTCAAAGCGCACTGACTCGCCGTGGAAGGCATCCAGATTCGGGGTCTGGATGAAAGGGTGTCCATGGCATCCCATCGGGGGGTAGCCCTGATCGTCGGTGAGCACGAAAACAACGTTGGGGCGTTTCTTTGTGGACATCTGATTCCCTTATTGGTCTTGATTCACTGTGCTCTGAGGCGTTCCCGGAGCAGGCGTCTATCCGGGAGTAGTCAATTTAGCGACCACTTCTCGTCCGTAAATGGCTGCGACAGCCAGATGTTGTGTGTAATCTCACTAGAGAATACGTGCTTTGCCACTAGAATACCGGACACTGCTTCACGTCGAAACAGTGACGATTGTCAGACACTATTGGGAAAGCAAGATATGACAGCCAGCATGCCGAAACTGACACCGCCAGCCGAACCAGCCCAGCTGAATCTCTGTCTGCAGTGGGGCGCGATCCCAGGCGGCGAGATCAACGAGAAACTCGATTTCCTGGAGGCCAACGGTTTCAACGCGGTTGAAATCCCTTCGGGGGACTGGCCCATCCAGAATTGTGATGCAATGCTCAAGGCAATGGAGGCACGCAACCTGTCCATCGCGACGGCGTGCGGCCCGAGCGACTTCTCCTATGCTGAGCCCGAGAGGCGTGAGGCCGAGGTCCAGAAGCACTTGCCGACGATTGAGGCGCTCGGCGCCCTGGGGTCAGTGGGACTGGTTCTGTGTCCGGCGCGCGGGAAAGTCCCCATGGGGTTCAAGGAATTGCGGGAGGATTTTGTGACCAACACCGGCAAGCGCCTCGCCGAACATGCTGTGAAGCATGGGACCTCCATCGTGCTGGAGCCATTGCGCCGCAACGAAACGCCGTTTCTCCGTCAGGTGGCCGATGGTGCCCGGATAGCTGCGGACATCGGTCCCGGTGCGACCGTCATGGGGGACTTTTGGCACATGGGCGGGGAGGAAACGAGTTTCATGGGCGCATTCATCTGTGCAGGTGACCTGCTGTCGCACGTACATGTCGCAGGCCTGAAGGAGCGGATTGTCCCCGGCGTCCATCCGGAAGCGGACAACTACGTAGATGGGTTCAGAGGGCTGAAGATGATCGGCTATCGAGGCGCCATCAGTCTCGAGGGCGGGTGGCCGAAAGACCCGGATGACCCCACTAAGCCGATCTCTCAGGACAAGAAGATCCGCTTGATGCGCAACATGGTCGAGCTCCTGCGCGAGCAGTGGGCTGAGGCCTGATCCAGGCAATCGCAATAGCCCCGGAGGCCCACCCGTCGGACTGGTGTTGGCGTGCCCGCCATAGAAGGGGCGCCCAACCTGCCACGTCGTCAGCCATGCCCATTGGCCAGCATGGCGGCGGGCTGATGAACGGGGAACGGACGCCCAATAGGTCGCCCGAGGTCGCACCTTGGCTATTGACAGCCATACCACCATCATGCGGTGACACTCAACTCGGAGCAACGCCACCACCATGCCCATTCTGAATACGATGCGAGTAGCCATCAGCACAGGGATATTTGTGCTGACAGGTGCCCTGGTTGCCGAGCCAGAATTCCTCTCTGTTGCTGACTTTGGCGCCGTCCCGAACGATGGGAATGACGACCTGGCCGCGGTCCAGAAGTGCCTGGAAGTCGCTACAGGAGCGCAGAAGGCTTGTCTCGTTCCAGAGGGAAATTACCTGTTCTCTGGCGATCTCTGGCTGGGATCAAATGCCATCCTCTTTGGCGAAGGGAAGAAGAGCGTTCTCACCTTCTCAAAGGGGAAGATACGGGCACTGAAGAACGGGAGCAGACACTTCTATTACACCAGGAACTACAACAATGAGAGGATTGCCGGGAAGGTGAAGCGCGGAGTGTTGGCGGAGGCCGTGCGAAAGGGGGACACGTCCTTCCTGGTAGAAAACGACGATGGATTCGCAGTCGGAGACTGGATTTTCATTTCGAACAATCGCAAGGACACCTGGACGATTCTAGAGAAGAAGTCAAAGGGACAAGATACTCCGGCTCATCTCAACGGGAGCAGGGATGTGCTGGTCAAGGCCCAGATTGCGAGAATCACTGAGATAGAGGAGAACAGAATCACAATCGATCGGGAACTGGATTCGGACTATGTGGCTGAGGCAGTCATTGGTGATCATGTGGGCGCTCGGAATATCCGTATTCATGACTTGAGTATCATCAACCACTCCGGGAAGGGACATGCCATTGTCTTTGAGCAACCCTTCAATGCACACTTCCGAGGCCTCACCATTGAGACTACTGAGGGGGCAGGTGGGATTCGCTTAGTGCACTATGCGTTTCGCTGCACAATCGAGAAGTGCGACATCACAAACTCAGGTCAGTACGCGATCACCATATCCAACTTCAGTTCGGAGAACGTGGTTGAAGGCAATGACATTACCTTCGTCGAGGGCGGAGATTGCGCGATACTCGTCATGATGTACTCCAAGAACAACGTGGTCTCAGAGAACAGTGTGGACTGCCTGAGCACGGCCGCCAAGAACGACGGTGGCATCTATATCCACGCAACGTCTTTTGGGAACCGTGTGCTGAATAACGAAATCAAGGGGGCAAGTTCAGCAATCGGCGCATTCTACGGCGCAAACAACAACGTATTCAAGGGAAATACCGGGTCGAATCCCAACACTGGGATTTCTCTGTGGTATGCTGGCGGAAGTAACGTATTTGAGGACAATGATTTCAGATTTGGGGACACGCGAAGGCCCGGTAGACACATTGGGGTATATGCGTACTGCTCACAGACCTCTGTGGTAGAAGAGAATCTCTTCTCTGGGAAGTTGGACGTAGGGTGTTTGGCTGGTCCCAAGGCGAACTGTTCCATCAAGAACACCAAGCCGAACGCCTACACCATTACCTCAACGGGACTGGGCTTTGAAGGCGGCATCTCCCTGAACAGGAACACGTTCAAGTCAGTGACAGAGACGTTTGCCGAGTATAGGCTTGAGTAAGAGAGCGTGCATAGCTGCTCGTCGGCCAGCCAAGGGACGCGGGGATTCTGTAAGGCCAGAGGGAGAAGAGCCGCCTGGAAGCCAAGCATTTGCCATGGTCAGTCGGGCTTGGTTGAGATGTCACTATTGGTGCTGACTGTTCATTCTGGATTGGCTACTGTCGGCAGTCGTGTCCCTCGGAACACGGCGCCGCCGCTTGCCGTGACGTAAAGGATGCGGTCGTCGAGTAGGTCCACCTGGCACGACTTGGGGCGCCAGTGGGGGAAGGGGAGGCGCGTCCACGTATTTCCGCCGTCCCTGCTGACGTGCAGTGCGGAGTTGTTGTAGCCTGTTGCGTAGATGGTGTCGGGGTTGCCCGGGTGGAAGTGGACGTACGAGACATCGTGCGGCAGGACCTCCTGCCACGTCTCTCCGTTGTTCTTGGTCCGCATCAACGCACGCCCCGCGTACAGCGCGCCGCAGCGGGCGACGAAAACTGTATCCGGCCGATTGGGACGAACCGCAATGCTCCAGGCACTGCCGAATTTGCCCCTGGAGATGTCCTGCCAACTACGTCCGTCGTCTCGGCTGCGGAAGACGTGTGTCTTACCGAGCGTGAACGTGGTCAGCGTGCCGTCTTTGGCGCGGTGCAGTCCGAAGTAGAGGGCGTCCGGCAGCAGGCCGTCCGCGCGCAGTTCCCATGTCCTGCCGTGGTCCAGGCTTTCGAAGACGCCTTTGGAGAAGTGCGACACCCACAGCTGACGGCGATCAACCGGGGAGTCGGGGTTCAGCACGATGCCGGTAATCAGGCCTTTCGGGAGCCCTTTGCAGTCGTCCCCCCAGGAGTCCCAGCCCCAGCTTTCCCCGAAGTCGTCCGAGCAGAGCAGGCCGCCCCAGTTCCGGGCCTGTTTGATGTAGTGGCCGCCTTTCAAGGGGATGTCGTGCGCAACGCTTGCGCCTGCCCAAACACGTTCCGGTATGTCGGGGTCGAGCAGTATCGCGTAGAGGTTGTTTCCTGTCTTGGGGAAGGCGGGATGGGTCCATGTACGACCGCGGTCACGGCTCGTGAACCCCCAGAAATCCATGGCTGACAGGACGTGCAGTTCCGGGCTCTTGGGATGGATGGCATACCCGTTGATGTTGAGCACGGGCGTTCCGCCCGTGGGAGTTGGGCCTTCGGGGTCAGCGACGTGAGCGGCGTGCATCTCCCGCCACGTCACGCCGCCGTCCTCGGTGCGGAAATTCCGTGCCCAGTCGGTGGCGACCATGATGTCAGCATCGCTGTCGCAGATGGCGACGGTCCTAATGCCTGCGAGGCTCCCCCAGCGGTTGGTTAGCCACGTCTTGGTCACGATGTTGTAGCGTGCCATCTGCGGGTGACGGAACAGAACGGGTGCCCAAGTCTGCCCTCCATTCGTGGTCCGGTAGAGATTGTGATGGAACGGCTCGTCGACTCCTGCCTTGGCCCCCCGATGGATCGAGGTCATGATGGCAACCGCCACCTGTGGGTTGCGACCGCATACACGGATCTGCTTGCACTGCGACAGCTCCTTGCCGGGAATCAACCGAGGCAACCCCGCCGTTCCGCTCGGCGTCCACGTTCTGCCGGCATCCTCACTCACAAACAGCCCGCCGGCGACCTCTTGACCCCGCTGCTGCCGCTGGGTCGCCACATAGACGGCCCCCCCCGTCGAGGTGACGCCCCCGTCCATGCTGATGATTGCTGGGAGTTCGGCCGGTCCGGAGCTGTCTTCCGGCCGTTTCTCCGGGGCGGGACGCATCCCGTGCCAAGCTCCAATGTCGATCCGGTGCCAGCTGTCGCCGTGGTCGGCACTGTGGTACAGCGCGTCGGGACATGCCACGAGTAGGGCTGCCCCTTCCCGGCCCACGAACAGGTCCACAACGCCCGTGCCCGGGAAGCTGGGTAGGTATTGCCACGTGTCGCCCGAGTCGTCTGTGCGGAACAGGGCGGTGCGGCCTGCTTTCCGGTAACGGTGAAACGCCATGAGCCCGAACCGGCCGTTGCTCATATCGAAGGCCATGCGGTTCGGCCCCCGACTGGCCGTGTGCATGCCCGTTTCGACAACGTCGTCCCACGGTCCCGTGACCTGCTCCCAAGTGCCGCCGTCGTCGTGGCTGCGGTAGAGGCCGCGGTGTCGGCCATGGAAGGCGAGCCCGGCAGAGCATGGATGCAGGAACCCCCAGCCGGGGCCCCACGTTTGCGCGATGCCGGGATGCTCGACTGCGTGCCACGTGCGTCCGCCATCCTGCGTACGCATGGCGTAGCCCATGTCATTGGTCATGAACATCACAGCGGGGTCAACGGCGGAGATGTCCTGGATCTGAGTCACGCCGCCGCCACCCGGGCCAATCTGCTCCCACGTGTACTCCAGGGCCGCCGTCGGACCAGTCAGGCCAAGCGCGACGACAGCAGCGAGAAGCAGGCATGGTGTTTGGTCAGGCATCTGTTGGTTCCTCCGTATCTACCCCAGGCTTGACCACATACGGCACGACGTTCTGTGGCAATCATCATGGGCGTGACACAGGGCGTCATGTCAACGTGTCACTGCGCCGGTGTCCGCCCCGTCTGTGAGCCAGTCGAGGTTGAAACGAGCGAACGCGATTGCTTCATAGGGACCGCGGGTGCCTTTTTCATAGAGCAGTCCGATCGTGCCGTCATGAAGAACTGTCAGGCAGGAGTAGGCGGCTGGACCGGGGTGAACGACCTTGGACACGGGCCACGTTTCCCCTTCGTCGTAACTGAGGCGAACCGTCAGGTTCTTGCGTTTGCGGCTGGCTGGATTACTGAAGAGCAGGCGGTCTCTGTCGTGCCCGTCACGGCGAGCGCTGTGGCGAATGAAGCCAGCTTGGCAGACGGGTTCGACCAAGGCAGGTTGATGTTCGAGTTTCGACCAGGTCAATCCCTTGTCTGAGGTCAGGGCGTAGGCGCGGCAGCCCTGTCCGTGGTTACTCCGCATGTTGGCCAGCAGCGCGCCGTCCGCGAGTTCGACCAGCATGTGTTCGTTGGTCTTCGTTCCGGAAGCGGTGAGAGTCTTCCACGTCTCACCGTGGTCACTGCTGCAGAACACTTGCGAGTGCGGGATGCCCTCCCGGAGCGAGGAACTGGGGACGAGGAGGCGTCCGTCGTGCGTCTGCACGCCGCATCCGGGCGAGCACCACATGGCGCTCCACACGGGGTCTTTGACCATGGGGTTGAGGTCGCGTGGCGGCGTCCAGGTAACACCGTCATCGCCGCTGCTCATCGCGGTAATCTGCATCGTCCGCCCTGACAGACCCGGCTGGGAAGCACGGGAGCCGATTCCCTCAGGGCACCAGGCAAAGAACAGCCAGATTTTGCCGGTCACACGGTCGGTCAGGAGGCAGGGATCGCCCGCTGCCTCTGTACCCGGGAAGTCGGCCACAACCTGAAGCGGCCCCCAGGTCTGGCCCCCGTCCGTGCTGCGCTTGACCACACTGTCGATGTTGTTAGGCGGATCGCCGCTTCTGTCGCGTCGCGCATCACACCCGGCAATCAACGTTCCTTTGGTGGACGTCACCAAGGCAGGGATGCGGTATTCGTGGATGCCGTCCTGACCGGCCACGAATACGTCGCTTTGCGTGAACTGCGGCCCGGCCTGAGCGCAGCCGGCGGCAGCACAGGCCAAGGTGTTCCGAAGGCATAAAGCGGGTGCTCTGGTCATTGTTCCTCTCCGCTGTTCCCACAGTATCTGGTGCGCTCCCTGGGCCTCAGTGCGGCCCCCTATAGTACACCGTGGAGAACAGGAAGGCAGGTCCAGCTGAAGGCTGTTAAGTCCAGCCCTACAGCCCCACACCCCCACAAGGACCGCCAGCAAGCCCCCCAAGAAAAGGAAAAGGCCCCAGCGGGCTGGAATGATTCCTTAACAGTCTGCAACGACTGCGACAGGAAACCCGCCGGGGCCAATGGGTACTGTAGTGCGGCGGCGGTGGGGTTCCAGTGGGGGGTACGGTTTAGGAGTCAGTGCCGACGTGAACCGCCGTCTCCGGAGACCCATTCGTTCGTCTGTAACGATGTCTCAAACTGGAAGTCGGCTCATGCGCTTCAGTGAAGCCGATCCGAACATGGGGGGAGCCGCATCTGTGAGGATGTCTTCGGTCAGGCCTTCCGCCGTGACAGAGAGCGTGCGTATACGGTAGTTTCCCTGCTCGTAACCAAAGGTATTCCCGTCGTCTTCGTAGAGCTCAAAGGTGCCGTCTGCGCTGCCGTAATGACGGATCTCCAGATCACAGCCGGAGGCCTCCTTCGCGTTCAGAACATCCCTGCTCAGCATTGGGATGACTGCGCCATCTTTGACGAACAGAGGAATTCGGTCGTCCAACGCCTCCGCAGTCACCGTGATGGTTGTGTCTGAGCCGACTGGCCGGCCACTGTAGAAGTCATACCAGTCGCCGGGGGGTAGATTGACCTCGCGCTCTGTGGCCTTCTCACCGTAGAAAGGTGCGACCATAATTGACGGGCCGAACATAAACTGGTCGGTTGCCTCGACAACCTTGTCCATAGCATAGGGATCGGTCTCACCGTGGAGCTCGCCTTTTGTCACGGTTTCGTTTCTTGCATGCGTGCCAATCTCAAGAATCATGGCCCGCATCGGAGGCGTGCCGTTGAAGTGATAGTCGGCGAAGGCGCTGTAGAGGTATGGCAGCAGGCGCATGCGCAACTGGATGACGTCGCGAACCGCATTGGTCACTTCCGGAAAACTCCATGGTTGTGTACTGGATGCCCAGGCATTGAGCTTGGCCATGGGGGAGAAGCAGACGGTCTGCAGGCGGTTCAGCCACTCCCGGGCTGTGGCTGCGCTGCGTGTCTCGGGGGTCCACAGGATCCCGCACAGGCTGGCCGTTGAGATCCCCGTGATGTATTCGGCATGGTTGTAGGAATCGCTGTAGATCACAAATGGGTAGCCGGAGCCTCCGCCATTGCTGGAGCGGACGTTGCCATATGTGCGCCGGTTGTTCTTCTTGAACAGGTCCTTGTAGAGCATGTGTTGCATGAGCAGACCGTACGTCTGGCGCATGCTTTCGGCCGGTGTACCGGAAGGGAACGTGGCATGGTCCGGCCACAGCCAGAAGTCGTAGCCGTCCACTTCGTCCACTTTGTACCCGCTGATGCCGATGTCGAGATGGTCCTCGGTGTGCTGCTCCACCAGGAGTTTCCGTGCTTCCGGCATGTGATAGTCGGGGACCACGCCCAGCCAGACCATGTGGGATCCAGAGTACGGATAGACCTCTTCGTAGATGCGGCTTTGCGGGGAGATGTAGGGATTGACCCAGAGATTGAGCCGAACGCCGTCCTTTAGGAGGCCTCTGGCGAATGCGCCCGGATCCGGGAAGCGTTTGGGTTGCCACTCATAGGTACAGGGATAGGAGTATGTCATCCATCCTGGTTCAAGTCCAATCACATCCAGCGGGAACTGCTTTTTCCTGAATTCGGCGACTTCCGCATTGGTCTGGCTTGCGTCAAAGTGGGCATTCACACGGTGCCAGAAGCCAAGCCCCCACAACGGTGGCAGCGCGCCTCCACCGCAATACAGGTTGTAGCGCCGGACCACATCCATCAGGTTGGCCCCGCTGAACACGACAACCTCCATCCCTCTGCCGTTGACGTGGCCTTCAACAGCATCTCCCTGGGGCAGCGCCTGCCAGGGGGCCGTCTCGGCGTCGGGCGGCGGATTGCGGTCGACCGGGGGAGGGTTGTTCGGTGAGTCCTTACGGTTGCCAACCTGGCAGTAGACCTTCAAGAAGCGCGACGTATTGAAGAAGACGCCGTAGCCTTTGCTTGAGATATAGAACGGCACGGGGGCGTGGGTCCGTCCGCCTCCACGTCCCCAGTGGTCAACGTTCAGCGTGAGCACTTTCTTGCTCTTCTTCAGTCCGTCGAACTGAAGACCGAATCCATAGATCTGTTCATCGGCGGCAGCCGGAAGGCGAACGGCGAGCTTGCCGTCAGTTACCAGGTAGGATGGAGTCTCGCCGATGAACGGGAAGTCAGCAGGTGACAGGGCATCGATCGCTTCGAGGCGCGGCGGCTCTGCCGCAAGGTCGCTGTAGCGTTGCTCCCGACTCATGTCCCCGAGTTCGCACGTCCAGATGCCGTTGGCGACAGGTTCCCAGTTGCTGATGGGAATCATGCCGTCAAGTTGGTTGGTTAGCTTAGCCATGGTCACTCTTCGTTGCCTGGATGGTTTGGACTGGGATATCGACTTGCCCACAACATACCACGCGGATTCGGATGTGTGTGGGAACTCCCCCTCGTCGGCATTAGTGTGGAATGCCACTGTAGTGGCGGCTTTTTCGGGCGCCGTGCGTCGGTGCCGGATGAACGCAACTCCGGCGAGGTCTGCGTTGCTCACTACGAACGAATTTTCACCAGCATGCAGGCGTTTGTAGTAAGGCACTTGGCGCGGCGGCGCGCCGTTCTTCCTGCTTGCCTTAGCGGCATTCGCGAATAGCGTGAGTCCAGATGATCGAGTTGGATCTCCGAGTACTGTAGAGAGTGGACAGGGAGCGACGGTCCGTTTGCCGCGGAGGCGATCCGGCATTGAGGAACGCGGCCCCGGCAATGCCTCGCACGATCCATCTCCACGCAGGAACGGGTAGAATGCTGAAACCACCATGTCTTACGTCTGTTCTTGCGGCTCCTCTCGGCTGGGGCGTTCTCCTGGTTGGCTGCATCTGTTTGTCCTCAGAGCAAGCGACTGCCGATTCCGGCTTCGTGCTCATCGCGGACAATGCCGCGAAAGGCGTGATCTACCTCGCCCCGGGGAGCACGCCAACGGCCACGTATGCAGTGGAGGAGTTGCGGGATCACCTGAAGATGGCTACGGGGGCGGATCTGCCCATCGTGGACTCCTTGCCTGAGGATTCCGCCGTGCCGGTTGTGCTGGTGGGACCGTCGGATGCCGCAGCGACTCGCAGCGGGGTGACGTTGGCCGGCTTGCCGTCGGAAGGCTACCGCATCAAAAGCGGGAGGAACTGGCTTGTGTTACTCGGCGACGACTCGGACGGATCCCCGTTTCTCTCCACCATCTGGAAACAATACACCCCATTGCGCAACGGCACACTGACCGCTGTCTATCGATTCCTTGAGGGTGTCTGTGGCATGCGTTGGTACATGCCCGGCGAGCTCGGAAGGGTCGTGCCCAGGATCAACACCGTTGTGGTACCACCCCTCGACTGGAAGGGCGCCCCGACGTTTGGGGTGAGACTACCCAAGATCGGCAGAGCGTACAGCCCCAAAGCTACGGGATATCTGGCCCCAGATGGGGAAGAGGGCCGCTGGCTACTACGCGCCGGCTTTGGCTGCAGTTCCGTCCTCTACCTCAATCACAGCTTCCTTTTCCTCAGTGAGAAGCACTGGTCCGGATACGCCAAGAAACACAACCTGGTCACTGCCAAGCCGCACATCTACGCGCAGCTGCCCGATGGGAACCGCGATTTTGCCACCACCAGCTACGGCTATGGGAATCTGTGTCTGAGTGAACCGGACACCGTCACCGAGTTCGTCAAGATGATGCGTTGGCTGTTTGACCGGCGGGCCACCCGTGAGTTCTCGATCAATCCCAACGATGTGTGGATCCCCTGTATGTGCGACACGTGCATGGCGGGGCTGGATCCGGAACTGCCGGAGAAGGTGCGACGAATCGGGACAACAACGAGAGGCGGCACGACTCGTCTCAGTCTCTCCGGGGAACTGCTCAAGGAGTTCCGCACGGCTTCGTCAAAGGTGTTTTGGCAGTTTGTGGTTCAGGTGGCACAGCAGATACAGGAGAGCCATCCGGACCGGCTGATCGGGGTATTCGGCGGCTACGAAGGTTACGGGCAACCTGACGTGGCCGGACAGTTTGATCTGCCGTCGAATATCGCGGTCTGCATCACCAAATCACGCTGGGACTTCTGGGATCCCAAGCGCCGCGACACCATCCGAGACCTGATCCGCGACTGGAGCAAGCTGACCGATCATATCTACATCTGGGAGTACTACATCTGGAACTGGCGTGGCTGGTCGACCCGTCCCAAACTGGCAGGCTACCCGGTGTTCTTTCCGCACATCTTGCAGGCTGACATCCGGTTTCAGCGCGACCACAACGTCCGCGGCGAGAAAACTGAGAACGAAGCTTGGAGCAAACAGAATCGGGGGCTCAATCACCTGATCGTCTACCTCACCGGACGCCTGCTGTACGCCCCCGATTTGGATGTTGATAACCTGCTCGATGACTACTACACCACGTTCTTTGGCGATGCCCACGACGAGATGAAGGCGTTCTGGGAGCATGCTGAACGCTGCTGGATGCGCGATACCAGCAGCTTGCACCCCAAGAATCAGGCCGCCGAGATCATCCGGACGCTGTACTCGCCTGACGACCTGCGGCTGTTCTTCGACCTGCTCGCAGCAGCGAGAGCCAAGGTAGAGCTTGGCTCGAAGGAAGCCGCTCGCATTGCCCTAATCGAGCACGAAATGGCGCCGTTGAAGGCGCGCCTGTCCACGGCGCGGCGCCTTCTCGGTGTCTTTGGCGACTGGACCTTCCGCCCCGATCCCGACGACCGCGGCATGCCCGAACGCTGGTATGACGTCGCGCGCCAGGCAGGTCCCGACTGGCGTGCGATCGATGTCCCCGCTTTCCTGCCCAAGAGCGATGCCGAGCCCTTCCTGGGGTACGGCTGGTACGCCACCACGTTCACCGTGCCCAAGGAACACCGGGGCCGTCCGATCGAGCTGTTCTTCGAGGCGGTGGACGAGCAGGCATGGGTTTTCGTCAATGGCAAACCGATTGGGGAGCATTCCATTGCCTCGACCGGACGGACGATCGGGCAGCTTTGGGAAGAGCCGTTTGTGGTCAAGGCACCCGTGAGGCTTCTGGCCGCCGATGGCCGCAACCGACTGGCGGTGCGTTTGCACAATTCGAAGAGCGGGGCTGGAATTTGGCGGCCCGTGTATATGCGAGTGGTTGGGGCAGATCAGCCGCCGCTGCCTCAATTCACCTCCAGTGCCGTCTTTCCTCCGCCCCCCATCGACGGGACTTACCACAGTGAGTGGGGCGGTGCGGCCGTGGATCTGGTCCGGGCCCGCGTCAAGATCGCACACGATCCGCAGAGCCTCTACCTGACGTTCGAGGCCAAAGAGGACGGCACGGCTCCGCTTCCGTCCGAACTCGACGGCAGAGATTGGTTCTGGGCAGGGAGGGACCGCTGGTACCTGCCAAGGGGGGCCTCCAACAGCATCATGCTCGAGATCCAGCCCGACCCAAGTAACGCCACACGGCACTTTTCCCTCCTGGTCAACGTCTCCGGCCAGTGTCTCGATGCCTTCTACGGGGACCTCGATTTGACCAACCCACGGGACTGGAAGAGCGACGTCAGGGCTGCCACGACCGTCAACGAAGACGGCTGGACCGGCACGGTCGCCATTCCCTGGAAATCTCTCGGTCTGCGCCTCCGTGCCGGTACGCAGATCAGGGCCAACATCAGCCACTGGCGCGCCGGGAAAGCAACCACCTACTGGTCACCTTTGCCGGCCGGGTGGGATCATGCCCAGCGCCGCGACTGCAGCCGCGAGCGCTTCGGCATCATCAGCTTCCTGGAACAGTGATCGTTGCCCCAGGTCAAAGACGAGGATGATTCATCACGAGTCACCTTCGCCAAGGCTACGGCGCGTCAGGGAAGGCAGGGAGAGAGAGTTTGCCGGCTTCGCTCTGCCCGCGGTCGGGCAGAACGAAGCCGGCAACGGTCCTTTGGGGAGCCCCACTGGAGTCGGAGGAGAACGGCGGCACGCTCTCCTCCCTCTGCCTTTGCTCCCAACTTCCAGCCGCATGGGGGTCAGGTGTCAGTGTTCAGGGGGGACACGGAATTCCCCGGAATAGAGCCGGTCGGCGCCAGATAGCCCGCCGTCTGTGCCGGAACACACAGCCTGCCCCGATCTCAGCGTTGCCACATTGCCGCGCCTTGCCACTCGATCCGTCGGAACACACGAGGCAAGAGGAACGCGCACAGTCCAGTCACGACAACACGGCCGAGGATCCATGACCAGCCGGGGTGGAAGAGTAGGGCGAAGGTGGTGAACCAATGACTTCCCCCAATCACCGTGACGTGGCCCAGAAGCTGTTCACGAGGGTGGTTGCCGATGGCCAACATACCAACACAGACTGCCGGAACGAGGAAAAACCACCCCACCAGAAGGACAGTAACTGCCGTGTGGACGCCACGCCGGGAGATACAGGCGAGAAGCATGTTGACGAGGTAGAGGACGCCAAGCCCGCTGAGCGCCGAGACAACGGCCACTGGTGCCGGCCGCTTGCCCGGGAGCAGGGAGACAACCAGTGCTCCGAGGCAGAAGAGAGGGGTTGCCCAGGCCAGATCCCAGCGGAGCAGTCTCCACAGGCTCTCTCGCCGGGGAGTCGTGGCTAGGAGCGGGGAGATGCGTTGGGAGTAGGGAGAACCGACGATGATCCTCGGGCCAAGGAGGAGACCGTAGAGAACCGGGAACGCGTATGCTGCGTGCCCTCTCTGTTCAAGGAGGCCGGCGCCCGAAACAGTGGTGTTGAGGAAAAAGGTCAGTGCATCTGACGAAGCCCACCAAAGGGCTGCCCCGATTACCCAAAGGCAGAGGAAACCACTGGCGAGAAACGTTCTTCTCCCACACAGACACTGCCCCGCATACGCCACCTTGAGGAGTTCCCCGATGCTCCCCAGGAACATGAAGAGACTGCTCCGCAAGTCGCATATGAAGGACATGATGAAGCGGCCGATTCCCACTTTGCTCTGGGGGGAGTCAGCGTGAGCTTCCGCCGTCTGGAGGTATGCTCCCCCCGCAGACGTCTGCCTAATGCGCAGATACTGGAAGCCAACTCTGAGTTCCGCGTGGACGTACTGACGTTGAGCCCATCGCAGCGCGTAGAAACTCACTCCCGCGACCACTGCTGTGAGGCCCATGCCGAGCTGGGAGCCGAGGAAAGCCCAGCCAGCGTAAACTGCGGCCATCAATGGCACGCGCAAGAGCAGAGGAATGGTCAGGAGCCGTCGCCAGGGGAGGGCCAAGATGCAGTTCAGGACGCCAAGCCCCCAGAGGAAGGCGCGGAGAGTGCCCGCGAGTGCCCCCGAAGCGTCTACAGAAGGGATCGCGTGCAACGCGGCCAGACACAAGACCGCTGTGGCAACCAACAGTGTGGTCTGGATAATCCACGCCGCGGCTATGCGCGTTTGCCGTGGGACGGGGGCAGGCAACCAGTCGTCGTACATTAGACCAAAGACGACCCCGCCCCAGACGACTGGGGATATGGCAAGGACGACGAAGACTGCAACGGTTCCCGGCAGTTGCTTGAGTGCCATGAAGGCGTAGAGGAGAGCAACCAGCGCCACGGGGAGAGTAGAGGCCGTCGTCGATATCCGTTTGAGCACTTTCAAGTACAGTCGCACGGTTGGCCAAAGCATGTTCCCTCACTCCCCCGCTCTGGCGCCGTTTCCGGTCAGCGCGATGAACATGTCTTCGAGGTTGGTCTGGCGGACGGTGACGAATGGCATGGCGTCCTCACCGAGGATGCTCGCCAAATGCTGGCGGCACTCATCCGGCGACGCATCAAGCACCGCTGATGTGGGAGTCCCTTCGCTCGCCGCGACGATGGCGATGCCGTTTGCCGCAACGACCTTCTCGAACGAGTCGCCGGGCAGCTGGATCAGTGAGGTGTGTTCCTTGAGCTCGTCAAGGGGGTGCTGCAGCAGGCATGTGCCATCGTGGAGTACGATGACATCGGAGGCGACCCGTTCGACGTCGCTGAAGGTGTGGGAGCTGAAGATGATGGTGCATTCTTCGGCGTTGAGCATGGTGAGGCAGGCACTGAGGAATTCACGGCGCACCACCGGGTCCAGGCCGCTGGCCGGCTCATCCAGGATCAACAGATCGGGTCGGGCGCAGAGGGCGCACAGCAGTTGCACTTGCCGTTGCTGGCCCTTCGAAAGTGTCCCGATGCGAGCGTAGCGTGCCAGCCCGAAACGTCCCATGATGTCTTCGGCCATAGCTGCATCCCAGCGCGGATGGACGGACTCAAGGAAGCAGAGCATGTCGTCGATGAAGAGCACGCCCGGCAGAGCTTGGTTCTCCGACGCGAACCCGATGCGCATCTTGAGGTCCTCGCAGGTCCACAAGTCCTCTCCAAAGATGCGGACGTCGCCGTTGCTGGCGTGGAGCATCGCCATGAGGATGTGCAAGAGAGTTGTCTTGCCCGCGCCATTGCGCCCGACCAACCCGTAGACGCGCCCCGCTTCCAGCGACAGATCGATGCCACGTAACGCTTCCGTTCCTCCCCGGTACGTCTTCTGAACGCCCGAGCATGTGACGACTTCGTTCATCGGTGCCCCTCCATTCTCTCTTTCCAGAGCCGATTGACCTCGTCCATAATCTGTTCTCGCGCGATCCCTGCAATTTGCGCGTTCTCCACAGCCGTCCGCAGGTGTTCGGAGACAACGCGCGGGATCCCCTTAGCGGTTATTGCCTCTTCGGCCACAAACCGCCCGATGCCGCGCTGAGTCCTGATCAATCCCAATGCCTGGAGATCGTCGTAGGCGCGCTTGACGGTGAGGTGATTGACGGACAGACGGCTGGACAGATGCCGATGCGAGGGCAGGGGGGATCCGGCCAGCAGGACACCTGAACGAATCGCCACCTCCAGCTGATCGGCCAGCTGGCGATAGATTGGCATCGGCGCCATTGGGTTGATGTCGAGTGGGATGTCCATCTGCCTCACTGTTCTTATAGTGATATATAGGACTATAGCACCAGTGTCGAGGGTATACAAACGTCCCTTCTAGGGGGGGGCACAGGAAGCCTACGGGCGCGATTGTCTCGAGACGATCAGTTCTCTGGAAGAGTGATCGACGGGTACCCAAGGGCAACCGCGAAACAGGCCTGGCGTGTCATGGGCGGGCGCCAGGCCATCGTGCCATTGGGCCACCCGCCGGAATTGAGGTGGCGAGAAGGTGCTTCCCTGGGAGACAGGGCGAACGGCGCAGAGGCCACCCCGGCAGCTGGCCAAGGGCGCGGGCCGTCACTGCCGCCGGAGAAGGGAGGAGATGTCGTACTTCACGTATGTCCCCAGGTGGGCGGAGCTCCGTCGGCCGTGGGCCACCCAGATCGCGTTCTCCTCGGCGCGGTAGGCGACGGAGTGTAGTGTGATGGAGCTTCCTGCGGCATGGATGGCGGCCGCGGCTCTCCGTTCAGCGTTCCCGAGAATGCCGCGGAGGAGCTCTGGATTCGTGCCGATGCTCGTATCGAACGCGAAGCCATCTTCGGCTCGGACGACACGAACGTTCTCGGCGTCGTAGATGATCGACGCACCGGCCGGAGGGACTCCCGCATCTGCATCCCCGCCGTGGCCAATGACGAACGCCTGTCCTCGCATCCGGGGCGTCGACTGCACCAGCTCGATGGCCTCGTCGATGGTGGCCGCCTTTTGCGCGATGATTCGCTCAAGGATGAGGGTGGGGATTCCGTCAGCGTTCATGGCGCTGGCATAGTGTAGGTTATTGGCGATAAACAGTCCCTTCTCGTTCACCAACGTCCACCCCCCAAGTATTCCGGCCCAGCCCACGGAAAGGAAGGCGTAACCGTCCTCCGGTTCCGGTACGACCGCCAACACGATGACGCATTCTCGCGTAGACTCGAGGCCCCAGTAGTCGAAGTTGCGGCCCATTTCCGGATGGCCGTTTGCAGTGCTGGGGCCGAAGGCGACGTAGCTTGTGCACCCGCCAAGGCGGGCATCGTCGTCGGCGCCGCCATCGCCCAGTCCTCGGATGTCGCCCTCGCATTGAGCGAAGAGCAGGACGTCCTCATCGATCCCAGCCGCCGCGGCGCATGCCTTCAGCTCCCGCAGGTACCATTGCGGAAGGGCCGCCTTCATCCGCCGTGTACGTCGGAGCCACTCGTCCCCCAACGTGTCCCAGCCGGGCTGGTTGCCGACGTAGTCGTTCACCATGGTGTGGATCGCATCGCGCAGTTGCGTTCCGTGTTGCCGGCCGATTTCCTCCGGGGAACCGGTGAGCCGAACGACCCCCGCAGGGACGTCGTTGTTCCCCGCTGGTTTGGCTTCTACCTCGACAGGATTCCGGGCCCGGAGCGCGACCAGAACCACCGCCACCAGCGCCATGATGACGCCGCCGGCCCTCAGGCGGGCCAGTCTGCTGCGCGGCAGTATCGAGAACATCGGACACCCCCTTTGTTTGACTTCTGCCGACCGGCGCTGGGCTGGCCAACTCCACGGCTGGCCCAGGCAACCCTTACATTACAGGGACTGCCTTGCAGGATTCAAGTTGTCGGCCTGCGTTGGATGTACGCTAACGTCCCTGAGGCGTTCCCTCAATGTTGGAAATGCTCCCCGTCTGTGTAGGCTTTGGGCATGGCTACGAGCGCTAAGCGTATGTCAGATTGGTTGCAGTTCAGGGCGTTTGCGATATACTAATAAGTAGATAATAAGGAGCTTCAAAATGAACTTATTAGCAGTCAATGAGCTCAAGAGCCCGCGCAAGTTACGGGCAAGGCTACTAAAGGAGAAGGAACTGCTGCTGACCACGAACGGGAAGCCAACCGCGGTCATTCTCAGCATTGATCCAGCTGAAGACCCCGAGGATATCTTGAACGCGACTCGCGAAGCCAGGAGCCGGCTCGCACTGAGCCGAATCCGTGAAGCGGCACGCCGGGCAGGAACGCACACCATGACCAGCCCGCAGATTGACGAGGTAATCGCAGACGTGCGGTCTGGACGGAAGGCCCGGCAATGAGCGGTCCTCAGGCTGCGGTCTTTGATACCAATGTGTTGGTTTCGGGGTTCCTGTCCCCCTTGGGGCCGCCCGGGCGAATCACTGAATGGTTGCGTACAGGAACCGTTCGTGCTGGCCTGGACGATCGCATCCTCGCCGAATACGAGGACGTTCTTCATCGTCCGCGGCTGGGGCTTCCCGCGCATGAAGTCGATGTCGTCCTTCGGGCAATCGCGGGCCACGCCTGCTGGGCTCGCGTGTTGCCGCAGCACACGGTCAGAGCGCTTCCGGATCCCGACGATGCCCCCTTCGCCGAATGTGCGTTCGCTTTGGGGATTGGTTTGGTCACCGGCAACGCACGCCACTACCCATCCGCTGCCCTGAGCGGGCTGACGGTGCTCTCGCCACGTCAGTTCGTGGAGAGAATCGGGGGGTAGCTCCCGCCTGGGGGAGGGCATGTGTCTCGGTGCAGCGTTCCTGGAGATCCGGGAACGCCAGGTCGAAGCACGGATCACCAATCCCGAGACCTTTCTCCTGCCGCCATACCGTTTCTTCCGTCTTCAGGTAGCGGGTGCGGGCGGCGAAGTCTCCCCGTAGACGGTCACGCGCTGGAAGAGCAGGATACGCTGGCGCTCGCCTCGCGTTTCCAGTTTGATGTAGCGTGCGGCGCGGCCCGGTAGCTCGATGCCGGCATGGAAGCGCGTGATCGGCGCGAACCATTCCTGCTCCCACTCCTCTGCTACCCACGCTTCTTCCCATGTGTCGCCGTCTTCCGAGACCGACAGGATGAGTCCTTCCGTGCAGCGCTCGGCTGCGCGATTCTCGATCATCAGAGCCTTCACATTCCTGACCGCCCCCAAGTCGATCTTGACCCAGGGGTTCTGTTCCGGGCCGGCGCAGAACGCGTAGCCGTTCGGGGACGGGTCACCGCTGAACAGACGCGGGTGGTCCTCGGCATGGTCGTGCTGGGAAACGAGACTCATCTCAAGCGTTGCTGACTCGCTGATAGTCGAGCCGAACTGCGACAGGTCGTTGGGGAGTGTACGCGGCCTGGCGATGAAGGTCCCGGGCGCAATTGGCCCGTCAAGCGTCAGCTCAACAACCGTGACCGGGGCATCACGGTCGGCTTCCGCGACGCTGACCATCAGGCCATTCACGTCCTGCGTGAACGCGGCTGGTTTGTGGTCGAGCGTCTGGGCTGCGAGTACGGTGTGGGGCAATGGTCCCAGAGTCAGCCCCTCCTGCGGCCACTTGTAGACATGGAGGTAGAGCTTGCGACCTCTGTGGCAGCTCCCGCCCCAGTTCCCGTTCTCAAACGGGCCGCCGCGCGTGCCGTAGATCGCGTCACCGTATGTCTTGAGCCATTCTCCCATTGCTTTGGCAACAGCGGATTCGCCGTCGGTGAACGTGCCGTCGGGGCGCGGGCCGAAGTTCAGCAGCAGATTGCCCCCGCCGGTGGTGCAGCTTGCCAACATGCGGATGCACTCTTCCGGACCCTTGAATCCGTCCTCGCCACGGTACGACCAGCCCTGTCCCACATGGATGCAGGACTCCCAGTCCCGGGTGATGTCCATGGCGCCGATACGGCCTTCCGGGGTGTCAAAATCGCCCTGCGTCACCCGTTCGAGTTCAGGCGATGCGGGGCCTTCGTCTTGAGGCGACTTCGGACCGCAGAACCTGGCTGCACGGTTGTTGACGAGAAGGGCTGGTTGGTGGCGGTACATCATGGAGAACAACTCGTCGAACTGCCATTTCCCCCAGTCCTTCCCCCCGACATGGTCGAACCACATCATGTCGATCTTGCCGTAGTTGGTGAGGAGTTCTTCGATCTGTCCACGGTACCAGGCGTCGTACGTCGCGTTGTCGCCTACGAGGTAATCGGGGTGGTACCAGTCTCGGGTCGAGTAGTAGAGGCCTGCCTTCAGGCCGTGTCGATGACAGGCTTCGACAAACGGTTCCACGATGTCCCGGCCGTAGGGTGATGCCATGATGCTGTAGTCGGAGAGGGCGGTATCGAACTGTGAGAAGCCGTCGTGGTGTTTGGTGATGAGCACCATGTACTTCATTCCGGATTCCCTGGCAAATTGTGCCCAGGCATCGGCGTCGTACTTCACCGGATTGAACTGTTTGTAGTAGTTGTCGTATTCCGGGTCCTCCGTTCTCGGCCCGTGCATGTTGATGTCCCATGGGCGATTGCCATCCCGTCCCCAGCCGATTTCCTTTGCACCCACCGAACAGGGCCCCCAATGGATGAACATCCCGAACTTCGCATCCCGGAACCACTGCAACCGGGCGTTGCGTTGTTCGGCAGTCTCATTGATCTGCGGCACATGGCCGAGATCGGCGATATTGTCAGAGGCTGTGTCCATAGTGTCTCTTCCTGTTACGGCCAACGCCAGACGGTCATATCGCCTACTCTACCCCTACGGTCCAGCAGGAGAAATGGGCGCAGCAACCACGTGTTGTGTACGTTGTCACCACCTGGAGATAGCCGAGATTCCGTAGTTGCACGGCGATGGACTGCAGGCGTAGGCTTCCGGGAAGCTCCAATCCGTGATCAGCGTGGAGGAAGCAGATCCAACCCGGGGAAGTGCAGGAAGTGCCTGTCGATGGAGAGGAGTGGCAGAGATCGGCGTGTAGCGGCGGCGGCGATCAGACCGTCTGAGGAAGGAACCGTGATACCTCGTTGCCGCAGACCGCGAAGGATGCAGCCGGCTGCTACGTAGTCCTCCCGTGTGAGATCGACATAGTGGAGAGCCTGGAAGAGGGACTGCACGCGTTCCGCTTCACGAGGGAAGAGCCCTTGGATCAGCTCCAACTCGATCATGCCGCAGGTGGCCGCCAGGTCGCGATCGAGCAGTTCAGCTACCTCATCTGCGATATTCCAGTCGCCGCTGCGCCGCAGGAATTCGATCCAGGCGGATGTATCAATGAGCACCATCCCTGCACTCCTCGCCTTCGGCTACTTCCAAAGCCCGCATGGGGGCTAGCTCGTAGCGGATGTCCATGGTACCGCGTAACGCCTTCAATTCCTGGAGACGGCGCAGCCTAACCCACTCAGTCAGAGCCGCGTTTACCGCCTTGCTCCGGGACTGCTCCCCGGTTAGCTGTTCCGCGGCTTTGAGTAGCGGATCATCGATGGTCAGAGTGGTTCGCATCGATCTGTCTTCCATATGATGCTCGGTAGTTGCATCAACAACTTAGCCGTTTGGTGCGCTATGGTCAAGTCTCGACACAAGACCGCAGCAATTCCTCAGTTACGTGGGGGGAGAACTCCAAGATGGCTCGACGGAGTCTCTCCCTCCAGGGATTCTCTGAGCCATGTGTGCCCGATGGAGGGAGAGACTCCGTCGAGCCGCTCCCTCCAGGGATTCTCTGAGCCATGTGTGCCCGATGGAGGGAGA
>JABHEG010000294.1 GCA_018676675.1 Lentisphaerota bacterium | reverse complement strand
GAAAGAACAGGATGTAAGGTGGTTTCCACAATTGTAAGCCCTTTGCCGAGGTTGCTTACAATTGCACCGGTTGCCCGCCCGGTGCGGCCATCGGTCGGGAAAAAAACGGGCGTCTCATTTTACAGGAACACTGAGCTCTGTATCACCGTCTCCAAGGCGAGGATGACTACGAGAAAGTCACCACAACACTCGTCGCCAAATATGGGTGGCGGAAAAGCCACATGCTGGCCCTCGGAATCCCGTTTTTCTGGAACGACAACGACCACCGCGACCATCTCGACACAAACGGATTCGCGAACGCCTTCATCTTCGAGAAGTGGAACGTCCTGCAGGAAACGAAGACGCTCCCCGGCGTGTCCGTGGATGCCTGGTATTACTTCGCTTCAGGCGACAGCAACCGCATGGGAGCCGGAAGTCACTCGTGGAAATTCACCGCTGAGATCTCGAAAGCATGGAAAAAGGTGAGCGTCCATCTGAACCCCGCCTATCGAACCGGAAGCAGCGGCGGCCTCCACATGATTGAGGGAAATGCAGGCATTCTCTACCAGCCGTGCAAGAAACTCTGGCCTGCCATTGAGTACAACTACTTCCGCAAGGAGAGCAAGGGCTCACGCCACGACATCATCCCCGGGATCATCTGGAAATTCCGTCCGGGGTGCAGCTTCAAAGTCGGGCCTGTGTTCACGGTTGACAGTAGCGAGTCCTACCGCGACAAGGTTGGACTGGTTATGAAACTGTTCGCCAGCTTCTGAACTTCGGAAAGGAACACACCACCATGAGTCAAGCTCCATCCATATGCGTCGCTCACGTGTGCACGGTCTGCGCCCTCACGTTGGTCGCAGTCGCCCAAAGTGCCCCGGTCATCCTGCGTGTAGGCCACGTTGGCCATGACCACCACACCGCACTGTATGTCGCAGCCGACTGCTCCAAACAGTGGTCCACAGAGGACGGCGCGCGCCTGGAACGCGTTCAGGACCGGAAACGTTACAACCTCTATCTCGGCTCCAGGCATCTCGCCGAGTTGGAGCTCGCCCGAGTTGGTGGGGGAGCCAAGATGCCCACGGCCCTGGCCCAGGGGGCGATCGACATCGGTCTCGGCGGCACAGCCCCCGTACTCGCGGCATGCGACAAGGGGGCGCCAATCCGCCTCATCGCCCCGTTGCACAACAAAGGAGACGTGTTTGTCGTCAACCCGGACTTTCCCGCCTCTTCCTGGTCAGAATTCGTGGCAGTTTCACAGGCAACCAAGCGCCCCATCCGGATTGGCTATAAGAGCCCCATGGCCTGCGCGAAAGTCATCTTTGAGGGAGCCCTCCGTCATGCTGGCCTCCGCTTCAGCAGCGACCCCAGAGAAACGGATGCACAGATACACTTGGTGAACCTTAAGGGAGGGTCCAAACTCAATGCCTCTCTCGCTGCCGGCCTCGTCAGCGGGTACGTAGGTAACAACCCCTTCCCTGCGATCGGGGAGGAGAAGGGCATTCTGAAGGCAATCTGTGACCTGGAGGCACTCCCGCCTGGAGATTTTCTCAACCATCCCTGCTGCTGTGTGGCCGCCGGCACGGATGCCATCAGGGAGAAGGCAGCCGCGATCGAGGTCGTTCTCGGCCTCCTGCTCAACGCGACCGTGCAGATCAACCGCGATCTCCCCGGCACGGCCGCAATCGCCGCACGCTGGATCGGCACAACGCCAGCTGTGGAACTGAAGAGCCTGCCGACCAGTGGTTATTCGCTGGCCGCAAATGACAGCTGGCACAGGACAATGGGAATCTGGATCCAGCATATGAATGCTCTCGGAATCCTGAAGAAGGAACTCAAAGGACTCGATGAAACAGCCGTCGCAAAACGAGCGTACGACCTGTCCATGCTCGGACGCGCCGTCCTCAACGCTCAAACCGGCAGAGCGGAAGACTGAACGCTGCTTGAGGGTCGGCCGTTTCCAGGGACTGCTCCTTCCCGCTGCCTTGATTCTCCTGTGGCAGCTGGCGGCCGTTCGCCTCGGCAAGCCGTTTGTTCTGCCAACCGTAACAGCCGTGTGGGATGAACTGCTTCATCCGCTACGGGACCACTACAACACGGGGTCCCTGGTCAGCCATACGGGAGTCAGCGTGCTGCGAGTCATGATTGGCTTCATGGCTGCAGCCGTTGCGGGGACACTCGCGGGGCTGGTCATGGGCTCATCCAGGACGACTCGGCGCCTCGTTGAGCCGGTGGTGGAGATTCTGCGCCCCCTCTGCCCTATTGCCTGGATCCCTTTTGCCATCGCCGTGTTCAAGCTGACCACGCTTCCACAGCTCGCCGGAGTCAGGCACACGAACACAATTCTTGACCATGTCCAGGTGGGAATGCTCTTCGTGCTCTTCTGGGGCGGGTTCTTTCCGGTCCTGATCAATACGCTCGATGGTGTCGCGTCTGTAAATCGCGGCTATCTCCGCCTTGCCCATGCCCTCGGAGCCAGCCCGGCACAGACCTTCCTCCACGTTCGTCTGCCTGCGGCAATGCCGATGATCACCACGGGTCTCCGCCAGGGAATCGGGGTATGCTGGTTCGTGATCATCGCTGCCGAGATGCTCCCGGGAAGCGACTGCGGCATCGGGTACTTCCTCATCTATGCCGCAGACCAATCAGACATGGCCTGCGTCGTGGCAGCGATGGTCGTCATCGGAGGCATGGGGGCACTTCTCAGTGCGGCTATGACCCGGAGTATGCGCACACTCGTAGCCTGGCATGGGAAGGAATGACGCACGTGCCCCCCACTGCTGACAACTCAGATGCTCTGCCCATCCTGCAAGTTCGGGGAGCCGCCAAGGCATTCGACACGGAGTCAGGTGGAAGCGTCTGCGCGTTCGAACACCTTGACCTGACAGTCACTCAAGGCGAACTGGTCACCCTTATCGGCCCGACAGGATGCGGAAAATCCACACTGCTCAATGTGGTCGCCGGACTCATTCCGTTGGATGCCGGTGAGCTCACACTCGCGGCCGGTCTGACGTTGGGGCACACTGTGGGGTACGTATTCCAGCGCGACAACCTCTTCCCATGGCGAACCATCCTGGCCAACGTTGCCTTCTCACTCGCGATGCAGGGGTTGCCACGGAGGGAACGAGAAGCTCGCGCGCGCGGCCTCTTGTCCGAACTTGGCCTCTCCGGCTTTGAGCAAGCCCGCCCCTATGAGCTGTCGGGAGGAATGAGACAACGTGCGGCGATGGCCCAGGCCCTGGCAATCCAGCCAGAGCTTCTGCTCATGGATGAACCGTTCGGAGCACTCGATGATCGAGCTCGCGGCGAGCTCCAGCAGATGCTGGAGAGGCTCTGGCAGGATCTCGGGCTGACCGTCCTCTTCGTTACCCACAATCTGGACGAGGCCGTTCGGCTGGGAGATCGCGTGGTGGTCCTGTCCGACCGCCCAGGGCGGGTCTTGGCAGACATATCGATGCACGACCTGCCCCGCCCAAGAGACCTCCTGGACCCCCGGTTCACCGACCGCGTAGTGACTGTGCGAAGAGAACTCCACAAAGGAAAAACAGATGGCTGACCCACATTTCTCATGAACTTGAGGTGCGGCAAGCCTTGTTCTCGCAAGCGGGTGCTGTGGAGCCGAGCAGAGCGAGACGGGCTTCACGGCTTCCGTGGAGCAGCGAGGGCCCTGACGGGCACCAAACCACCGCCCCGTGCAGATCTCGCCGCCGGGCCCGGACGCCAATTGGCGCTTCGCTGCCGTCCTTCTGACAGAAGCCCGACTACTCCGCAGAAGCCCGACTCGCTTCAGCATAATCCGCCAATAGTCTCATGTTTCGGACGAGGGTCCTCGAGTAGATCATGGGGAGGGGTTTCTTCGTGTTCTCCTCGTAACTGATGCGCCCGTCCTTGTCACGCTTCAGATTCCGCTGCGGCACCACTTTCACCCAGCGCCCAAGATCATCCTGAGCCGCCAGGATGGCCTCCACTTTGGGGATCAAGCCGGCCATCCTCTCACGCCACTCAGCCTGCGACCGTCGACGCTCCCTGGCCCGAATCTGGGCTTCCCGTCCTTTTTTCCTCAATGCCTCGTAACGTTTGATCATATCGTCCACGCCATAGTGGCTCCTGAACGAGTAGTGAACGGGCAGGTCATCGTCGGTGTAAACCAGTTTGTAGGTCCTGGTGAAATAGAGCGGTCTGTTCGTGCCCAGCTCGTAGAAGCGTGCCCACCTGCCGCTCGTCTCACTTCCCCCGATCCGTGACCGCCGGTACCAGTCCACAGCCCGACCGACTGCTGCCAGGTACTGCGGATCGCCGAATTCCAGGAACATATCCATCAACAGCCGAGCGTTGCCACAGGACTCGGCTCCGGTGACCGAAGGGGGCTCGAAGCGACGTGCCCAGGCAGGCTTCAGGTCCCGGTCATACTGCTGCGCCCATACGCCCTGGGGATCGGGTTGCTGCGAACGCAGATAGAACGCCAGACAGCGTTTCACACTCGCCAGATACTCAGCCTTCCCGTATTGCCGGTAGGCATGGAGGACGGTCTTGACGCAATCGCTCATCGTGTTGTCGTTGTACGTGGGGTACGCACCATAGCCTTTCTTCGGGGGCGGATAGCGTTGGGGCCAGGCCCCATCCCAGGCCCCCTCTCCGTACTGCGCCGCGAGGAAACACGCCAGGGCACGATCAATTGCAGCGGTGACTTCCACGTCATCCACATGCTCGTCCACGTGCATCAGAAAACGGGTCGCGCTCTGCGTATTGTTGTCGTCAAACGTCGTTGTGTTACGCAGGCCTTTCGCCTGCTCTGCTGATAGGTGGTGATACCGGTGCCTGTTCCTCGTGAGGTCAAACTCAATGCTGTAGGTCCACCCCCCCGACGCCAACTGCCCCCACGCCAGGCACCGAGCAGCGGCAACAGCGGCTTCCAGGAATACCGCATCGTTGGTGACCTCATACACCCTCAGGAAGACCTCCCCAACCATGGGAGTGCCGGCCTGCACCCACACCGTGCTCAGCGGCAAGTCCCCACTCTCCCCTCGACGTCGGGTCACAAAGTCGGTGCTGTATTCCCACACAAACCCGCCATGGGACGCCACCTTGCGGGCCCAGTGGACGCCTGCTTTCCGCATCCCTGCCTCAGCCCGAGCGCAGAGCTCGCCCCCAGCCGATGTCCATACGCACCCACAGCACGCCGTCAGCAGAACGCCCAACAGTCGCTTCGAGACCATTCCTGCACTCCTGTCCATCTGGATGTGACCACGTGAACGTGACACTACCCGCTCTTAGACGGAGAGTCATCGCTCTTTGATCCCATCTTGCGGCGGTTGAGCCGTTCCTCGATCTGATCGATCGCCCCGACACCGCGGAACTCACCAAGCACTTTCGGGAAGAACATCCATCCCAGCCAAACGTGCGCAATCGCGATAAATGGCGTAATAAGCAAGCTGCCTCGTCCCATGGCGGACGGTGCAACGACAACACACCATACAGCGACCAACAGGCAACTGGCGCCAACCGCCAGGGTCGGTCCTGTGCGCAGGGCCAGGAAGATCGCTACAATGGCATCGCAGCACAGAGCGACGGTGTAAAGGAGGAAAACGTTCCCCAAGGCCAGCCATTCTCCACGGACGACCCCCTCAGCGAGCAGTCCCCCCATGGCGCACCAAAACCACGGAAGACACACCCGGGCACGGCCGAGAATCTGGCCAAAAATGACCTCGTCGATCGACAGATCAGTCAGCGCCAACACTTCATGAACACGCTCCCGTGATTGACCAACCAGAACCCGGCAACACGCGAACAGAACCTGCAGAGCAAAGACGGCCCCCGACATGACAGCCACACATAGTCCCAAATCCGTCCACGTCAGGGGCGACTGCCCCACAACAGCAACCGTGCCTACAATGCTCGCAACAAAAAGGAACCACGTTTTCCGGGCAGACACCGTCGCCTCCCACGTTAAGACGGGATTGCTCGAAGCAAATCTGTCTCGACCGCCAACCCGCTTGGCCCGGGAAACGCGTTCCCGAACGTCATTGTAGGCGAACAGACGTCTCCCTCCCCAAAGCATCAAGAGGAAACCGAGCACGAGAGTGTAGAGCACATACCCGGTTCCCCCCAAAGGCGGAGCCCCACCATACACGTGGTAGAGCAGGTGGTGCGGGGAGACATGTGGCAACAGGGCATCAACCACCCGCCGTCCCCACGCCCCGGTCGGCAGGAACGCCTTTGCAGCAATATCCAGGCACGCCGGAACCAGGAAAAGGCACAACGCGCCGGCAAACGCCTGCCCCAAAGCTGACCGCCTGCCCGGAGCCCGCATGGACACGGCAAGGCCAAGGCACGTCCCCAGGAACGCCGTCGCCAACATGGCCATGAGGGCCTGCAGGACCTGCAGGGCACTCACGCCCCCCAAGCTGACACAGAGGATGAAAACGGGCAGCACCGACAGCACAAGGCGCGTGGCCCGAATGGCCCCGACGACAAGAAGCCCGAAGCCGAACTCCCAAGCAGAAACGTTGGTCAGCCACAGCAGATGGAGGGCCCCGTCCTCACGCCCTCGAGCAGCCACGGGGGCAGCGGCACAGGCTCCCACCAGCCCGGCGCTGAACAATCCCACATACGCCATGATCGCGAATACCGCCAGCCCGACCGCTCTGCTCGATGCGATGTCACCGTACCAGTTGCCAACCAGCACAACCATACCGACGAGCCCCGGAAGCAGAATGGGACGCCACCGATCATGCCCACACGGTTCCGCAACCGCGATCCCACGCCTGATGATTGTCCGTGCTAATTCCATCACCACCAACTGTCAGTTGTCACCGACAACACCATTTGCAGCCCATTCATCCCTCAGTCAAATCCAGGAACACGCGCTCCAAATCCGGCCTGACTCGCCGCGCTTCAGCAATGCGAACACCAGCAGCCACACTCGCCGAGATGAAGTCGGCAGCTCCCAGTGCCCCCTCGCAAACAACGTGGACCACTCCGCTGCTTCCCTCCAGACTGGCTTCGGAAACCCCCGGAATTCCTCTGATGGCCTCTGCCGCCTCTTCCGCATCCCCGTCCACAACCACCTCATAGTCCAGACAGTCGCCGCGAGTCACGGTCGCGGCGGCGGCCATTGACCCGCAATACGCCATCTTGCCTCGCTCAATGATAACCAGCATGTCACACAGGGGTTCCAGCTCACCCAGAATGTGCGAAGAAATCAGGATCGTCTTCCCCATCTGTCGCAGTTCCTGCAGACAGCCCAACAGTTCCACCCGAGCGCGCGGGTCAAGCCCGGAAGCAGGCTCATCCAGCAGGAGGATGGCAGGATCGTGCACCAGACAGCGCCCGAGAGAGAGCTTCTGCTGCATGCCTCGCGAGAGACCTTCGACCGGCTCGTCACGCTTACCGGTCAAGTCGACCAATGCCAGAATGTCGTCTATCAGCCCGTGTCTATGGTCCCGTGGGATCCGGTGAGCAGCCGCGAAGAACTCCAGGAACTCCCAGGCCGTCATGCCGGGGAAAAGTCCGGCGTAGTCCGGCATGAAGCCAATCGAACGGCGTACTCTGCGCCTGTTCGTAGTCATGCGGACATCCATCCCCATCACCGAGGCCATTCCGCTATCCTGACGCGACAGCGTGGCGAGGATGCGCAGGGTCGTGGACTTCCCCGACCCGTTAGGCCCTACAAAGCCGGCAATCTGCCCTTCCGGGACTGCGAAGCTGAGCTCCTCCACAGCGGTCACGGCCCCGAAAGTCTTGGTCAGATTACTGACCTCGACAGCAATTCCGGATGGGGAAGAAACAGCTTGCGCCATGCTCTATTCTCCAGTCCATTTGGGTTCAGTCTCGGCAGCCTGCGGAGCGTTGGCCTCCGTGCGGACAGGGCCAGGCGGGAGCTTTAGTCGCAGAACGTCGATCCGTGTCACATCCGGTGGCCCTTTCTCCTGAGCGATCCCGAGCAAGTCAGACGCCGGCCTCAGAAAGACCAACAGGACCTCCCCACCTGACGCCACCAGGCGATGGATGTTCAATCGCTCCTCAAGATCACTCCGCCCGTAGTATCCTGGGTTCATCCCTCTGTAGGCTCCACCCCACCCCATCCCCATCTGCCCAACCCCAGCCGCCGGGGGATTCCCGACTCCAGAGCCAAACTCATCGTCGCGGATGTGCACGAACGACACCCACAAGACATACTCCAGGAGTTGACCACGCAGCGATGGAACATAGAATCTCCCGTCAGAGGAGATGCGCCCGCCGCGCCAAACGGGATCGAGGACGCCGGGGGCAGACAGGCGGCGCCATGGGCGCGGTTGCTCGCGCGGAAGCCAATTCCCGGTTTCAGGGTGACGGCCGTAGAACAGATGGCAATCCCGGGTTGCCAGGCAGACGTACTGCACCGGAAGCTCCTTTGGGAACGATATCTCGGGGAACGTTCCACCACGAATGCACTGGATATCACCCCACTCCGTTTCGCCATACCAAGACGTGCTGAAGAGACTCGTGGCATGCGCGGGAAGGCGGGCCTCAACTCTCCGCCGTGAGCCCTGCTGCATCACGGTGTGATCGCGCCCGACTGCTCCCAGCAACCGGTCCAACGTCGACGTCACTGCGCCCCGAGCCTCGATACCAAACAGGTACCGAGCGTGCCGGGGGGAATAGACCCAATGCAAATTCCTCCCGCGCACGGCGTCTGATGCGAGCGTCCCGTCCAAGATACTGACCCGCGCGACCTTCATGTACTCGCTGTGCACCACAGCCCCGTAGACACCCGCGATCGTGCCGAACAAGGGAACAGCAGCATAGAACACGGCAGGACGAACCCAGGGACGTCCCCAGCGACGCGCGGCCCAGACGGCCAACGGCCCGATCAGCAGCAGGTACGTGCCCAGGATCAACCCCGCCCAGAACAGCGAGAAGGCTTCGCTCCCCCGCCGGACGGTCCGCCCCGCGAGATCGGCAAAAACACCGCCTGTCGAGGAACTCAGTCGAAGGAAACCACCCTCATCCGCGAGAGGCTCCGGAAAAAACTGCTGCATCGCCTCTCGGTCCTCCTCCCAGAACAGAGACGTGTAGCTATCATCGGCATCACATCCCAGCCAGCCCATCCCGAACGGAACGACGCCTGTGTTCCCCACATCGGCTGTCATCCCTCTGGTCAACTTCCGCCAACCAAGACTGCCCCGGACCGAACCGGTAGCCCCAAGCACGGCAACACGTCCACCGGTGAGAACCCAGCGATGCAGAGCTTCACACTGGTTTGGCCGCAACGCCATCAGCGCATCGCCGCTTATCGCTACGAGATGCAATCCGTCGTAACACAGCGGATCTCGAGGCAACGTCTCGCCGTCGACAGAGACGAACAGGTATGTTCCTCGGTAGTACGATCGGCGGAACAGAAAGTCCGTCATCCCAACGAACAGAGCCAGACGCTTCCCTGTGGCGGCTACCGGCGGCATTTCTTCATACGGACGCAGCGATCGCTCCGAAAACGTCACACGTACCTGAAGCTCACAGTCCGGATCCAGCTGAAGCAGCAGTTGATGGGTCTGCTCAGAGGGAACGGGCACGACCACCTCCCTGCGAACAACGACCTCAGAGCGCCCCAGCCGGTCCAGCTGACGCAGCTCGATGACTGCGTCGGTCGCAATCACTCGGTTGGCCAGAGTTACCGAGACCGGCACCAGGCCTCCGTCGCGTGACACACGTGATGACCACCCTACCACCACGCGACACTGAACCCCATCCTCAATCGGTCGGGCCACACCAGGCCGTCCGGCAAACAGCACAAGCAGCCCAAGCACGACAACGTGCCCGCAGACCAGCCGTTTTGGGTCAAATCTCGTCATTCTCGCTACTTTACTGGGGTGGGCAGCCGCTCCAGCTGCTCACGGATACGCTTCAGATCCGTCTCACCGGCCCCCAACTCAGCGGCTTTCACGACTGCATCCAGGCCCGCCTGCTTCTTCTCTTGGGCGAGAGCAACCCGCGATCGCCCAAGCCAGCCGTCAAGGCATCGCCCGCGGATTGCCGTCGCCGCACAGAACTCCCGCCAGGCCGGTGCAAATGCCCCTGCCTTCTCCCATGCTTCGGCCGCGTCCAGATGCATATCCACGTCAAAAGGGTCAGTCCAGACCGCGTCTTGGAACGCTTCCGCAACATCCGCCGCTGGCGCACCACTCCGACGCAGCAAACGCGCGTAACCTCGAGCGGCTTCGCCGTCACCCGGGGAGAGAACACGCAGGTCACGCATCACCTCGACGGCTTTTCGCCTCTCGCCGGCCTCCACATACAGCTCAACCAGTACCGTGTACGGGCTGTCCTTCTCAGGATGGTACCGCGGATAGAGCTGTCGAGCGATTTCCAGCTCGCGAATTGCCATCTCGACGCGATCAGACTTCACCCCCAGAAGTCCGAGGTGAAGGTGGGCAAAGAAGCACGATGGGTCAAGAGCGATCGCTTCCGTGAAGCACTCCTCTGCCAGGTCGTAGTCCTGGCGTCCTTCGGAGGCGGAGAGCCCACGGACAACGTGGGCATCCACCAGCGTCGGCTCCAGGGCAATCGCAGCATCTGCCGAGACGAACGCCTCCTCGTATTTCTTCCGCTTGAACTCCACCACAGCCCGATCCAGCCAGTCCTGTGGAGTGGCGGGCCGCATCCCCTCAATCTCAGACTCACCTACCCCAGCCCGAAGGAGGTACGGAACCCGTTCAGCATGTTCGGACAGCCACAGCGCATAAGCCTGATCCAGCTCACCCATGTCTCTCCCTGTCACTTCCTGCAACGCGTCCTTTTCGGACGTTCCCTCTGCCAGCAGCCCGAGGAGTTGTCCGAACGCCTCCCCTCCATGGTCCTTCTCGAGCAGGCGAACGGCAAGAAGGGCCTGCTGATAGCTCAGCGCAAGCTGCCCCGCGAACTGAGGACGAGTGAACGCACGCTCCAAATCCGCGAGCCCCGGCAGCTGCCCGGCATTCCAGGCTCGAGCCAGTAACGGATCACTGATGTAAGCGGTCGCTCCCTCTTCGCGCTGGCTCAGCCCTTCTGTCAACCACCTGGACACACGATACCTGCTGCGTTGAAGCGTCATCACATGTGTTAACTCGTGGATGAGTACGCGCTGCCAATTCCCACGGTGCGTCTCGAAGACACGTCCCAACCGTGGTGAGGGCATTGTGATGACCTGCCCAAAGCAGGCACCAAGCGCTCCCAGCCCGGGCAGACCAGCCGTGCGAGCAGAAAATGCTTCGTAGGTCTGCAGAATCAGAAGGAGCAAGCGTCCGCCGCACTCCCGAGGCCCAACGGGCTCCACGCCATAGGCCTTCGACAGTTGTTCGTAAGCAGACTCCAACCACATTTCCAGATACGGCCAAAGGACCTCGTCGTCCCGACGGTGCAGCTTCACGCGGAAGTGCGGTGTGTCGTGGTACACGTACTCCCTGTGGACAAGATCACGATCCACAACGTTGAGCGTGTTGTAGGCCCACACGTTGAAAGGGTTCAAGCGGAAGGAGCGATCCAGCAGCCTGCGCCCCTCACGCTCTTCCCCCAACCTCAGCAGATTGATCCCAGCTTCGTAATACCCCTCCCAATGCCGCGAATCTGCCTCGATCGCTTTCCTGCCCCAGCCAACGGCTTCGGGGAACGAACGCTGCCGGGCTCGGGCTCGGGCGAGCGATGCGTATGCGAAGGCCGGGCGTGGGTCGATGCCGACCAGCGTCTGCAGAACCTGATCGCGCTCAACTTCCCGACGCAACCCGTCCAGAAGTTCGGCTTCTGTCGCCAACAAGGTCGGGGTCAGGCATTGACCAGGAAGCGCCCCCTCGCGAACAGCGTCAAGCCCTCCACGGAAGTTCCCCTCGAGAGCCAGCAACACAGCCTTCTGCTGCAAGGCCACCGCATGGTGAGGGTTCACCTCAAGAGCGCCGGCCAGCCGCTCTGCCGCATCTTCGTACTCCCCGAGGGCCAGTGACACCGCCGCCCGTCCGGACCGTGCATCGGGACAAAGGGGCCAAATCCCAAGAGCCCGATCAAACTCCCCCCGAGCTTTGTCCCACGAGAAAAACGCAAGACAATGGTAACCGGCACTGATATACGCGGGGACATAAAGGGGGTCGCGTTCATGGGCTTCTTGGAACGCCTTCCATGCCCCATGCGGATCCTCACGCCCAGCCGCCTCCCCGATCCCCCTCAACTCCTCCGCGGTCAATTCCCGGGCCTCCCGGTAAAGCCCGAAAAAGAAGTCCTCCGCCCTACGCGCCCCTCGTTGGTCTCCGGTAAGCCGAGCCAGGTGCAACCTCGCCAGCTGGGAAGAAACACCTCCAGGCTCCAGGTGCAACGCTTTCCTGACGGCTTCACGGGCCTGGTCATGGCGTCCGAGATGGAGCAGCGCCTCAGCCCGCAACGCCCACGCCCGGCCGACACTCGGAAGCGCGCCAATCAAGGCGGCGGTTCGTTCAATCGCTTCCTCGTAGCGGCCGGCCTTGAACGCGGCCTGGATAACCAATTCGTGTCGACCCAAAAGCCTCTCCGGGGGCATCTCAAGGTCCAGGCTTCCAGCCCGTCGGATGACATCACCGTAGACGCCGTCAGCAAACAAAGTCTGTAGTCGCTCGAGTCCGACAGCCGTTGCCCCCAGACACGCGAACACCCCGCACCCCCCAATCACCAGGGCACAGACACGCATTGGCCTTCCTGTAGGCCGCCATCGCTGGATGTGGGAAACATCTCTCAAGCACGCCACCTTCCACCAGAGCACCGCCGAAGGCATTCGCCGACTCCACCTCAAGAGCCCTCCCGGAAACGTACCTCGTTGTTGCCCTTTTGTGAAGGGCCGAGCCTATCCCCCCAACAATGCCAGTTTACGCGGGGGAGAGTTCCCGGACGGCTCCACATAGTCCCCCTCATTTGGGCACGGACAGCCCAGGGAGTACCTGAAGAAGGAGTCTCGCCAGGCCGCCCCGTGGCGCCGCTGTCCGACATCTCCCAACCACAGGGGCAGAGCCCGGGGGGCGAAACTCCTGCCCTCCGCCACTAGTTTACTGCGAATACTCCAGAAAGGTGCCCCCTATGCTAACCAGCGTCCACGCAGCCGCCACACTGGTCACGTTCGCCGCAATCGGTGCCACTGCCCTGGCACAACCTGGTGCCCCCAAGGCAACCGAGGCCGTGACGTTCTACATCGCCCCTGACGGCAGAGACACGTGGTCTGGTACTCACGCTGCCCCTCTGCCCGACGGAACAGATGGCCCGTTCGCAACGATTCAGCGTGCTCAGAACGCCGTCCGTCCAAAGGCCGGGCGCCAGACAATCCACGTCCTGATACGGGAAGGCGTTTACTACCTGACGGCGCCAATCGTGTTCACCCCTCAAGATTCCGGCACTGCAGAAGCCCCGGTCACGTACTCTGCCTTCCCCGGCGAGACGCCATTACTCAGCGGGGGCCGCCCCATCACGAACGTCAGGGCCAACGGCAACGCCTGGATTGCCGACATACCTGAGGCAGAGAATGGTGGATGGGTATTCCAACAGCTCTTTGTGAATGGCGGAAGGCGCCCCAGAGCGCGACACCCGAGCAAGGGCTTCCTCCGCATGGCCGGCCCACTCCCCTCGCGCCCGCCCCAAAAAGAAGGGGGCAAACCCATCCCCGACAAATCGGGTTTCCTTGCCCAGCCGGGAGACGTCAGAACCTGGCACGGTTCGCAGGATATCAGAGCTGTCCTCATTCACTCCTGGGAGACCTCAATCCATCCCATCAAAGCCATCGATGTGACCGCCAACACTGTCACCTTTACAGCTCCCCTGAAGGAGTGGTGGACGGTCGGGTATTGGGAGAAACAGGGACGCTATTACCTGGAAAACTCAGTGGATTTCCTGGACACACCAGGGGAGTGGTTCCTGGACACATCGGCAGGCCGTCTGACCTACATGCCACTGCCGGGAGAGACCATCGAGACGACGGAGTTCGTGGGCCCGGTGCTGTCTGAGTTCATTCGCTTTGCCGGTGACGCTGCAGCAGGCTTGTTCGTGGAACACGTTGCTGTCAGAGGGCTTAGCCTGCAACATGCCGACTGGACTCTCTCACCAACCGGGAACAGCAGCACACAGGCCGCCGTAGACGTGCCCGCGGTAATCACGGCCGATGGCGCCCGATTCTGCTCGTTTGAGGACTGCACCGTAGCTCACGTCGGCAATTACGGCATCTGGATCCGCAAAGGCTGCAAAGACTGCGTGGTTTCCGGCAACCATTTGTATGATGTCGGAGCAGGCGGCGTCCGCGTAGGTGATGCGAAAATGGCGGAGCGAGACGACGAAGAGACCAGTCGGACGCTGGTTCACAACAACTACATCCATGACTACGGCGAAGTCTACGCAGCCGGCGTCGGGGTCTGGGTCGCGCAGAGCAGCCACAACCGAATAACCAACAACGAGATCCACGACGGGTACTACAGCGGCATATCGGCGGGCTGGAACTGGAACAAGGCCCCAAACCGCACGCACCACAACACGTTCGAGCGAAACCATGTCCATCATGTCGTCCGAGGCGTGCTCAGCGACGGAGCAGGAATCTACACTCTCGGCACACAGACCGGCACGGTGATCCGCAACAACCTCTTCCACGACATCTTCCCTTACATGGGAAACCCAACCATGGCCTGGGGAATCTACTTCGATGCTGGAAGCAATGGGTTGCTGGCGGAGAACAACATTGTGTTCAACACGCTGACCGGGGGGCTGATGAACACCGGTCAATCCAACAACACTATTCGCAACAACATCTTTGCCCTGAGTGCCTGGCATGCCGTCTGGCGTTGGCGCTTCGAAGAGCCTCCACCAAGCACAATAGAACGGAACATCTTCTATCTTACTCAGGGCGCCCTCTTCCGGCCGGACGCCGGTGCAGATGACACGGTCAGCAAGTGGGACCGCAACCTCTATTGGCGCAGCGACGGGAAACCACTTTCGTTCTACGATGACACGTTTGTGGAGTGGCAGGCGAAGGGCTTGGGGACACACTCACTCGTGGCTGATCCACTGTTCGTCAACCCCGCGGAACACGACTTCCGCCTACGCCCGAACTCCCCCGCATTCAAGGTCGGGTTCACCCCCATAGATCCGGCGTTGGCAGGCCTTGAGGACAAGTCTCGCTGGGCTGCATTTCCCCGGCCGCATCCAATCGCTGAACTCCCTCCCCTCCCCCCTGAACCCGAACCCGAACTCATCCACGAGTCATTCGAGGACACGCCAATCGGGACCCCTCCTCTGCATGCCTTCGCCCACACCGAAGACCGACCGGAGTCCATTGCCGTCACTGACGAACTGGCTGCGTCAGGGAGTCGTTGTCTGAAGGTCACCGACGGCCCGCACTTTGAGAACATCTGGAATCCGCACGTCTTCTATCAGCCTCACTTCCGTGATGGCAAGGCCGTGCTCACGTTCGATCTCCGCCTGGAACAGGGCGCCGTCTTCAGTCACGCGTGGCGAGACGCCCGACGCCCGTTCTCCGTCGGGCCAAGCCTCAGCATCGAGCCGGACGGTCGCTTGCTGGCCAACAACGCTCTTCTCTGCAGTGTTCCCTTCGAACAATGGCTACGGGTATCGATCGCCTGTGGTCTTGGGGCTGGATGCCACGGAACGTACGATCTGGCCGTGGCAACCGCCGACGGAACACGCCTCGCCGACCGAAAAGGGATCCCATTCGGGTCACCGAAATTCCGTACGCTCGAGTGGCTCGGCTTCGTCAGCCTGGCCAGAGAAGTCACTACTTTCTACCTGGATAATATCAGTCTGGACCTCGAGAAGAACTGAGCCGTTGCACAGGAAACGACCGCCATGGCAATGACGTCCCGCGAACGCATGCTGACCGCCCTGTCCAACGGGCGCCCGGACAGACTGCCCTGTCAGATCCATGGCTGGATGGGCTACTACCTCAAACACTACCTCGGCGGAATGGACTGGTGGCAGGCCTACGAAACCTTTGGCATGGACTACGCCATCTACGTCTCTCCCGTGTATACCTATGACGCACGGGACCAGGACCAGTGGCGAACAACCCAGCACGATCTGGGCACGGACCACAGTGGGAATCGCCGCGTCGCCATAGAAATAGCGACCCCGAAAGGAACGCTCCGCAAGGAAGTCGTGCACACAGACGTCACGGCGTATGACGCTGAACACCTCCTGAAATCCCTGGAGGACTTCGAAATATGGAACGAGTTCTCCCCCGTTCCCACGGGGGTCGACTTCACCCCCATACAGGAGACAAGGGACCGCCTTGGGGACCGGGGGATCGTTCGCTCACACCCCTTCAGCCCCGGTCAGGGCAGTCCCTGGCAGAGCTTCTGCACCTTGTTCGGCACCGAACACGCCATCATGCTGGGCATGGACGAGCCGGATACACTCCACCACATTCTGGAGGAGATCGTGCAGAAAACCCTGCGCGTCACCCAAATGTGGGAAGGAACACCTGCGGACATGGTCGAAGTCGGAGGAGGAGCGGGTTCCAGCACAGTCATCAGCCCCAGTTTCTACCGCGAGTTCGGGCTTCCCTATGACCAGCGTCAAAACAGACTCCTCCAGCAAGCGGGCCTGCGCGTAGTTAACCACTTCTGCGGCGGCCTCATGCCCATGCTCGATCTCGTAGTCGAAAGCGGAGCGGACGGGCTGGAAACGATGACACCCGTCTCAATGGGAGGGGACTGCGATCTCCGCGAGGCCTCGCAACGAGTCGGAGACAGGCTTTTCTTCATTGGTGGCTTCGACCAAAATGCCGGATTCGAGCACGGGACACCGGCCACAGCCCGCCGTCTGGTGCTTGACTGCTTCGAAGCGACGCGTGACTACGCCGGGTACATCGTCTGCCCGTCCGACCACTTCTTCCATGGCGATCCTGCCTGCCTCCAGGCCTTTGCGGACACCGCGAGAGAGTGCCTCTACTGACTTCGAAACAGTCGCCAAGTACGAAGGCTGCCGGCTCTGGACGGCCGCGTCAGCCGCCGACACGCCGTCCCCCTCCGCTCTGCCCCCCTGCCACAGGTAGAAATCGACGCCGCGATCACCTATTTTGTATACCACCGACAGCGGTGACGCCCCTTCCCTCAGCCCCGACCAGCGAGGTGCCAGCATGGCCAAGGCAATTATGGATCCCGGCGAAGTGCGTCGATTCGCCAATGACCTCCGTCGCTTCACCACAGACCTTCATAACCAGCTGACATCACTCCACGCCCGTTTCGGCGCCCTTGGCGATACTTGGCAGGACCAGGAGCACGACCGTTTCTCGGAGGAATTCCAGCAGACCCTGAAGGTCGTCATGAGATTTGTTGAGCGATCAAACCAGCATGCCCCGTACCTGTTGCGCAAAGCCCAACGAGTCGAAGAGTATCTCAATCAGCGCTGAAGACCCACGAAGCAGGAACGGCTGCCGAGGAAACACAGGCACCGGCGGGGGCCCAACAGTCCCGGCAAAGACACGGACCGTGACCACGCAGGAGTTCGACAACCATGCCTGACACCGCACGTGTTATGTCAATCGACGCTCTGAGTGCCTTCAGGGCCAAGCTGTGCATCTTCCGCGAGAAGGGCACTGTCGCCCTGGCAGAAATGAACAGCGAGGTCCAGCGGACGTCAACGTGGCTGAGAACGGACCGCTCAAACCACTGGCGGAACCAGATACGCATACGCGAAATGCGCCTTGTGGACGCCCGCAACGACCTCAACCGAGCGCGTATGGCTGGCGTAAGGCGAAGCTGCGATGTGGAAGTGCAGGCACTCCGGGTGGCCAAACATGCCGTCGAGGAGGCACGTTTCAAGCTCCAGGCAACCAAGAAGTGGGGGCACCTCTTCGACACCAAAGCTGCCTCCCACACCGCCCGACTCAGAAAGGTCGTTACAGCGTTTGAGACAGAACTGCCGGCCGCCGTCGCCCAACTCGATGGGATGATCAACAGCCTTGCAGCCTACGCGGACACCAAAGCTCCGCCGACCGATGTCGTAGGAAACACCAGCGCAGAGGATGGCGAACCGCCATCAGACGAGAATCCGCCGCAGACGACGTGACCTGCCTCGCCCTGGCAGGTCCCCGAAACGGAGATGCAAGATGAGCCTGCAGTCCGGCCGACTGATGCTCCAGGATGCCTTGAAGGAACTGCTCACCTCCTGGGCCGCAACCGAAGACGAGTGGCGGGACTCGAAACGAAGACAGTTTCGGGACGACCACGTCGCGCCGTTGGAACCGACCGTAAACATGGCCATCGATGCCGGTGAACATCTGGCCAAACTTATTGCCAAAGCGAAACACGACTGCGAATGAGTAACGATATCGATATTGCCCGGGTCGTGGAGGTCTTCAGTGACCTTGATCAGTCCCTGTCCACGTTCTTCCAGGGGGAAAACGAGGCCAAGCGACAGTTCCGCATCGACGCCTCCAAGCTCACATCATACGAGCAACAGGCGGTGAGGGAGATCGAGTCGGCGCAGGAAGCCGCGGTCGCAGCTCACAAGGCCGCTCAACCGGACCACCAGCTCGCCGCGGCGGCACAGCACGAAACGGACACGCTGCGGATCGAGGGTGCCACTCGACGCTCCCGCCAGAAGCTGCTGCAGGAGATGCGACAGAAAGAAGAGCAAGCCCGCGGCAAAGTTCAGCAGACCACGTGGTCAGCGGGCAATGCCTACGACGCGAAGGCATCCGCTGCCAAACAGTTGCACGCGGAAATGACCGAGACGCTGAAGGAAAGGCTCCCCATCCTGGAATCAACCGGGCGGCGCTTACGGAAGCTGTTCCGGATCCTGCCGGAAGCGCGCCTGGCCTTCTCGGAACACACGGCAGACACCGCACCGCAGCCAGCCGCCCTGGAGGGCTCACCCGATGGTCTCCTGGCAGCCCTTGATGAGGCACTGGGGACGGTCGAAGACAGTTTCCGCCAAGCCCGGGCCAGCGTGTCGCTTGCGCCCTTCCGTTCGATTCGCCTGCCACTCGCCATTGCCCTTCTGGTGGTCATGCATGTGGCCATCGCCGGCCTGGCAGTTCAGGTCTTGGAACGCCCCTCGTTCCTCCTCCACGTCCTGATCAGCCTGGTCGTCCTGACAATCCTGGCATTGATCACCCACGCCGTCGCCAAACGCAAGGCTCAACCGATCTTTGAAGCGGCCAGGAGTGCCCTGCTCGACTCCTGGCATCTTTACCACAGCACTGCCAGGGCCGCCGAGAAAGCCCTGGAGACAACGCTCAGAGAACAGGCGGACATTCGGGATACCGCCATCGCCGGCGCCAAGAGCAGCGTGCAGGACGTCCCAGCCCAAACCGCCCAACAGCGCGAGGAGGGACTCAAACGAATCGAAGCACGGCACGGAGAGCTTCTGCAGAAAGCAGAGCAGCGCCGCGCCCGGGAACTGGGTAAGCGCGCCAGAGACACCGAGGCTGAACTCGCTCGCCTGCAGGAACACGCCGAGCATGAAGCGACGCGAGTCAGAGAAGACGTGGAACGCAAACGAGCACGACGTGTCGAGATTCTCGACGCCGAGCTCCTGCAGCTGGAGGGAACGTGCCGTCAGGCGATGAGTCAGACGTGTTCCGCGGTCGCGACCCTTAACCAAACGCGACCTCTGGCCGGTAGCTGGGGCTCATCCGGCACGACATGGGAACCCCCACTGGAGTTCGCTCATCTTGTGCCCTTTGGACGCGTTCACGCCAAACTCCCGGAACTCCCGGAGCGTGTCGTTGATGAAGAACTCATGCCCTTCCTGCGCCAGGGGGAACTTACCCTCCCCGTTTCGTTGACCTTCCCGGGCCGCGGTTCCCTCCTGCTCCAGACCCGGTCTGAGGGCCGCGACACCGCGATCAGCATCCTGAACAGTGTCATGCTCCGACTCCTCACCACCATCCCACCCGGAAAGGTCAGTTTCACCCTCATCGACCCCATCGGCCTCGGCCAGAGCTTCGCAGGCATGATGCATCTCGCGGACTACGGGGAAACGTTGGTCGGAGGCAAAATCTGGACCGACCCACGACACATCGAACAACGCCTGGCTGACCTGAATGAGCACATGGAGAAAGTCATTCAGATGTACCTGCGTAACGAATACGCCACGATTACCGAATACAACGAGCAGGCGGGAGAGATCGCTGAAAAGTACCGCTTCCTCGTCATCGCCGATTTCCCCGCCAACTTCAGCGAACAGGCCGCGCAACGACTGATCAGCATTGCTACCACTGGCGCCAGATGTGGAGTATTCATGCTCGTCCACTTCGATCAGCGCCACTCGCTACCCCAAGACTGTGATCCCGCCGAACTCCGCAAGAATGCAGTCACGCTTCAGTTCAAAGGAGGGCGGTTCTCCTTCGCCAATTTCCAGCTGAACGGGCTCCTGGAACTGACACCTCCCCCTCCACCCGACAGAATGAACGCCATTCTGCGCGATGTGGCCGCGGCCAGCGAGGACGCCGGGCGAGTTGAGGTCTCCTTCAAGAACATACTTCCTGCTGAAGACACGTTCTGGAAGGGCGATGCCACGAGCGAACTCCGCATCCCGATCGGCCGGGCGGGGGCCACGAAACTGCAGCTTCTTGCTCTGGGGCGAGGCACACTGCAGCATGTCCTCATCGCGGGAAAGACAGGATCAGGTAAGTCAACCTTGCTGCATGTGCTCATCACCAACCTCGCCCTCTGGTTCCGGCCTGATGAAGTCGAGGTCTACCTGATCGATTTCAAGAAGGGCGTCGAGTTCAAGCCCTACGCAACACACCGACTCCCTCACGCACGCGCCGTGGCAATCGAGAGCGACCGCGAGTTCGGCCTGAGCGTGCTCCATCGCGTAGATGAGGAGCTCAAGCGCAGGGGCACGCTTTTCCGCCAGTACGGCGTTCAGGACATGAAGGGATACCGTGCCGTAGAAGGAGCAGCTCCCATCCCTAGAACCCTCGTGATCATCGACGAATTCCAGGAGTTCTTCGTCGAGGACGACGGCGTCGCCCAGAATGCGAACCTGCTGCTCGACCGCATCGTGCGCCAGGGCCGTGCGTTCGGGATCCATGTCCTGCTGGGCTCCCAGACCATCGGAGGAGCTTACACCCTCGCTCGCAGCACGCTTGGCCAGATGGGCGTCCGGATCGCCCTACAATGTAGCGAGGCAGACTCCTATCTCATCCTCAATGACGACAACGCTGCAGCCCGCCTCCTATCTCGTCCAGGTGAAGCCATCTACAACGATGCGGCCGGGATGGTGGAAGGCAACAACCCGTTCCAGGTCGTCTGGCTGCCGGACGCCGAACGGGATGAATGGCTGACCCAAGTGTCCAGGATCGCGAAAGACGTTGCCTACAAACCGGAGACTCCGACCATTGTGTTCGAAGGGAATGCTCCCGCCGACATGGCGTTGAATCCGCTCCTTGAAGAGGCAATCCTGGCTCCTGCCCCCGCCGATCTCCCTCACGCCCCCAAAGCCTGGTTGGGGGCACCGAACGCGATCAAGGGGCCGACCGAGATTATCCTGCGCCGTCAAAGCGGAAGCAATGCCCTGCTTGTGGGCCAGCGCGACGAAGCTGCCTTGAGCCTGATGCAGGCTGCAGCCATCGCGCTGTCCGCCCAGTTCCCCGCTGAAGGAGTTCGCTTCGTTATCTTCGACGGCAGTCCCCCGGATGTTCCGCGACGTGCCCAGTTCGAACGCTTGAGTGCGTCCCTTCGACATCCCCTGGACGTCATCGACTACCCCGACGTGACCACCGAGGTGGGCAAGCTCGACGACGAACTCCAGGAACGACTCTCTTCGGGAACAGCCGGCCACCCCGCGATCATTCTTTTCGTCTACGGGCTGCAGCGGTTTTCGAAACTCCGTTTCGAGGAAGATTTCGGCTTCTCGATGGGTGACGAGCCCGCCCCGGCCAACCCCAGCCAGCAGTTCGACGAGCTCATCCGGGAGGGCCCGGCAGCGGGGATACACACCATCGTCTGGTCCGACACGCTCAACAACATCAACCGAACCCTGAACCGACGTTCGGTGAGTGAGTTCGAAATGCGCATCCTCTTCCAGATGAGCGCCTCTGATTCGGCCAATCTGATCGACACCCCTCAAGCCAGTCGGCTGGGGCTGCACCGGGCGCTCCTCTACAACGAGCAGGCGGGCACGCTGGAGAAGTTCCGCCCCTACTCCCAACCTGATGAAGCTTGGCTGGACCACGTGGGGGAACAGCTCCGGGATTAGCCGATCGAGCAGCAGGCGGGGACTTTCGCCGCTCCTTCACTCGATAAGGAACACCCCACCGTCCTCATCCTCGTCCGCCGACTCGTCCGAAGGGCCAACGGCAGTAGGAACTGCCCCGACCTCAACCGGCTCAAGAAGAGCCTGGGTCTCCACCCCATGCGCCCTGATGGCCTTACCTTGCTCCTCTGACGGACACTCGCTCTCACACGCCCCGCACCCTCGACACCGTTTCACATCCACCACCGGCCGATCCAGTCCGTCCACGTTCGGCTCACTGCTGATCGCCCCGTAGGGACAGACAGCGTGGCACGTCATGCACTCCTCAGCCCGGGCCCAGGAAAAGCAGGCCCAGCGATGCACCTCCGCTATCCCGATTTGGCGGCACTGCTTCTCCGCCACGGTCAGCGGAGCAATCGCTCCGGCTGGACACACTTGGGAGCACCGGTTGCAGGCTGAATCACAGTGGCTCCGGATGGTCTCCAGTTCAGGATGGAAAAACTGCGACAGCGTGCGCCCTCGCTTGAAGAGAACCGTCAGAACGCGGGTTGGACAGCTGTGTACGCAGGCGTAGCAGCGTGTACACAGCGAGGCAAAACGATCGGGTTCACCAGCTCCCGGAGGAAGGACGGGCACGGCGGCGTGTGCATCGTCCGAGAGGGAGGTGGCCAATCCATGTCGCGCGGCAAGCCCCACAGGAACACCGAAACATGCGCCAACCAACAGCTCACGACGTACGCGATCAAGCACAGGCCGTCTTCGTCGACGAACGGCATGCATCACATCAAAAAGGTAGCCGAGCGGACAGATCTGGGTGCACCAGACCATTGGCTGGATCAGGCCAAGAAGCAGAAAGAGGGGCACCATGAGTCCCGGAACGAGCGACGCCACTGTGTAAGTCTGAGCACTCAGGCCGGCCAGCCGATTGACGCTGGCCAAGGGCTCAACAAAGGCCAGCATTGACACTCCCAGAACGGAACTGCTCAAAATGGTCCAGAAAACGACCCCGTTGATCTTCCGCTTCAGTACCTGACGCTTGAGTGTGAAACGCCCCGGAAGCGCATAGAGCGTGCCCGCCGGGCACAGCCAACGGCAAAACCACCGGCCCTTCCACACCGACATGGCAAGTATGGCAGCCGGGGGGATCCCCCAGAAGAACCCCATGTACCAATCACGAGCGGCAATCGTTCCGACAACAGCCACCAGAGGGCTCAACGACGGCAGAACACGCGCAAGCACCCGTGGAATCGGGCCTCCAAGAACAAATACAGAAGCCAGCACAAGCACCAGAAGCCTGATGCCCCAACGAACAACGCGCTTCACCATTTCCTCGCTTTCCAGAACACCATCGGATCAAGCCCACTACTCCGCCTGCCATACGCGGAATCGAGCCGCTTACGATAGTCTTCCCCAGCCCGTCCGCAATCCCACTCAGGCTCGCAGAAGCAGTTGGCCACACACCTTCGCTTCGGTATATTCACTGTGTCGGGTTGATGCTGTGACAATCCCTCGTTGTTTCCAGGGCACCATGCCCACCATCACTCACAGGATCCCCCGAAGACGAATGAACGGGTGAACCGCCCTGTCCGCCATAGCTTCCCGGAGCAACGGCGGATGAACCGTGGCCCCCAAAACAGGGAGACGAATGATGCTCAATTTCGCCCGCAGAGGACTCTACGTGGGATTGGGACTTGCCAACGCAACCAAGGAGAAGATCGAGTCGTTCGCCAAGGAGTTCTCCAAGGAAGCCAAACTGACCGAGGAAGAGGGCCGCAAGCTCGCCAAGTTCCTCCATGGAGAATCCAAGAAGGCCAGTGATGGTCTCAAAGATACCGTCGAAGGACTCGTCGAAGCTGCGGTCAAACGCATGCCCTGCCGCCGAGGCGTCAAGGAACTGGAGGCCCGAGTAGCCGTTCTTGAAGCCGCCCTTGGCATCGCGCCGCCCGAGCCCGAGTGCAATTGCTCAGACGAAACGGAAAACAGCACGGATGGTGAGGGCGAGGACGCCAAGGATCGGGGCACCGAGTAGGCGTCGCCCACGGAGGACAGACACCCCATGCGTGACTGCATGCCTGAGCAGGAAGACGCGTTCTTCGCGATCTTCAGAGACTACTACAACTCAGAACGGGCCCCGGTTCAGACCCACCACACGATTCCGTACTCGCTCGAACGCATGGGACCGCTGTTCGAACTCGCAGGGAGGCCCGAGCAGACACTGCGCGTTGTCCATGTCGCCGGGACCAAAGGGAAAGGCTCCACCTGTCACTTTGTGAGTGCCCTTCTGAATGCGGCGGACCGGCGGAACGGTGTGTTCGCCAGCCCCCACCTTGCCACCGTTCGCGAACGTTTCCAGCTGGATGGCCGGCTCATTCCCTACGACGTCCTGCTTGAGCACGCCGCGACCTGGGAGCAACTCGTCCGGCAAGCCGGCCTGACCCCCAGCCTCTTTGAGATCATGACCGTGCTCGCCTTGCGTATCTTCGCCGCGGAAGGGTGCGAGTTCGCAGTCATGGAAACAGGGATCGGAGGAAGACTGGACGCGACCAACTACGTGCCTCGCCCCGAATGCTGTGTTATCACTGCAGTCAGTTTCGACCACACTGATCTGCTTGGCGACACGATTGCTGAAATCGCCGCGGAAAAAGCCGGCATCATCAAAACGGGTGTGCCGGTCGTGTGCGGACGGCAGCCTTTCCCGGAGGCCCGGGCGGTAATCGAGGCAACAGCGAAAACACGTCGGACATCTTTGGTGGAGTCATGCGGCAACGACGAACTGGCCTCCTGGCCCGTTCGTGATCTCCCCACGTTCCTCACCTGGAACTTCGCCGCCGCCCTGGCCGCCTGCAAAGTGGTAGGGGTCACGCCCGACCCTCGCCGTTTCTACCTGCCCCAGTTGCGAGCACGCTTCGAGACAATCAGCCAGGATCCCTTGGTCATCCTTGATGCCGCTCACAACTCAGACTCCGCCGTGATCCTGGCGGATACGCTCCGACAGTATTTTCCCACCACACTCTTCACCATCGTATTAGGAGTTGTTCAAGGGAAAGATGCGCGAGGGATCCTGACTGCTCTCGCTTCTCTGGAGATGCCGTTTGTCCTGACGTCACCGCGCAGCCCAAGGCCCTCAGCCCTGGACGAACTGGTGTCTGCAGCCGCCGGACTCGGTGTCGATTACAGCATCTGCCCCGAGATCGGCTCACCCGCCGACCTCCCACAGGACAGCCCCCTCCTCTTCACCGGCTCCTTCTTCACCGCCGTCATTGGCGAGACGCTGTTCAGTTCGCGGTAGATCGCCGCGATCCCTGCCCTCAATGTGGGAGCGGGTGCCACCCCGCGATGGCGTCATTTCGAGAGAACCAAACGGTTTCCTCGAGGACTCGTCAGCTGGAAGGCGGGGAACGTCACCAGCCCATGGCGGTCGGCAATGAGCCTGAGGCGCTGCAGTTCTTTGCCGTCTGCATCGCTGTTGACTGCGACGCAGGTGGCCCCGACGGCAGGTGCGAACGCCTGGCAACGGCGAGGCGTGATATCGACGCTCACAGGAAGATGCGCTGGATCCAGATCATAGGTGAGCAGCACCTCGTATCGGTCCGCCGTCTCGGCGGGATCCTCCCAGTTCAACCCCCGATTGATGTAACCCTCAATGTCCCCGTCCGTGCTGTCTCCCTCACCGGCATTGTCGTTGCGTGAGCAGTTGCTGAAGGCCGGAAAGCTCTTGTCGAGGGCGAAACGCATCAGACCTGCCGTTGTCCATTCCTTGAAATCCGGTGGGAGCAACTTCCCGACCTCGGGGTGAATGCCGTCGTTCCAGGCGACCAGACACCCCTGTCGCCTCTCCTGAAGTGCACGATAGAGCCCTGGGTTGTTGTGCCACGGGATGGACATGTCCTTGCGCCCGTGGGCGATGATCAGGAAAGGAAGATCGCCCGTATGGTTCCGGACAAAGTACCGGGAATCGAGTCTGTCGACCAAGGGCAGATCCTCGCTGCACACGAGCGACAGCGGACCGCAGAACGCGGTTAGCCGGAACGTGTTGTCCTGCCAACCGAGATTCCTGCCCTTACTCGCATCGCCTTCATTGTACGCGATGATAGGCACATGGGCGTAACAGGCAGCGAAGATCTCCGGGTGCCGGAAAGCGAAGGACATGGTCCCGCACCCGCCCATGGATGATCCGGAACAGTATGTGCGCTTTCGGTCACTCCCCAGGTATCTCTTGACCCAATCGATCTCGAACAACAGCCGCCGTTCGCTGTAGTTCGTTGCCGTCCCGACAGGAACCTTGTCAGGCTCCCCGATGCTGTCGCTGCAACCGTACCAGAAACTCCAGATCGCCCGGATGCCCTCCTTCTTGGCAATTCCGCGCTTGAAAGACCGACCGACATACATCGTGTTGCTCGGGCTCAACGTGACCCGATCCCTCCCGACTGAAACATCGAACATGAACGGGACGCCCTCCCGCCAGCAATGGGTCGCGTCACCAAACACGACGTACTTGCAGGCCGCCCGATTGCCTTTGGCATGCAGCGACATCAACAACGCCTTCCCCTCACCCGCGCCCGGCTCCGCGCCCTTTCCTTCCCCTTGCCAAATCGGGCGGATCTGGTCGCGTCTCTGCTCGATCGGGACGCGCATGGTATTAGCGCCAGGCACAATCGCGCGGTCTTCGTCGCCGTTCACGACACAGGTAACGGCATAGTAGGCCTTCCCTTGTTCACCCTCGACAACCGTGTGCACGTGCAGCCCCGTCGTGGGATCGAGACGCTCCCCTCCCTCCTCGAGGATGTAGCCCAGCGGGGCCGGAACAGGCGGCAGCTCGCCGGTCTTCTTGTCCTTGACACGCCCTTTGCCGTAGTTGCCCTTGTCCCGTGTCCAGTCCTCGGCCGACTGCGGCTCTATCCAACGACACACGAGCGTGCTTCGGGCCAAGCTCGCCTCATCGATGATCGGCGTCCGCGCCAGATAGACGTTGAACGTGCTCCCCTCGGGGACCGGGGCTTCCCGCCAGGTAAGGAATACCTGTCCATAGCGGTAGTGAGCCCGCAGGGCAGTGACAGCCGGAGCCCCAGAAGCCACCGAAGCCAGAAGGCCACTCCCGATCATCACCATCGCAAACAGTCCTCGAATCATCGCTCTGCCTCCTGTCGTGCCAATGAGATGCTCAGAGGTCCACTCACCGCCAGGTCAGGGCTCCCTGCAGTTCCAAAATACGCTGCCCCAGAATCCAGCGGTAGACGTCGAACGCTGAAGGATCCCACATGCCGTCATACTTGTACTTGATCTGCACGTCAATCGAGTCCCAGATGTAAGCTAGATCTGCCTCCGCTTTCCGAGCCAGATCATCGCGACCCGCCGTCTTCGCCCGCTCAATCCAGCGCTGAAGGGTCGTGATGTAGCGCCCGTCATCGATCCCTTCGCGGTAGGCTTCATACATCGCAACGGGGATTGGCGAGCCGTCGTCAGCGGTTCGGTTGAAGAAATCCATGTACGTACTGTCGAGGTAGTTCCACGGGTTGCCCCCCTCCGACTTGTAGATCCAGGGAATCAGGGTCCGGAACCCGGATCTCCAGAGGCCAAAACCGTAGGTCATACGCGACCCGGTTACCGGCGTGTGGTCGTTCTCACCGTTGACGTGGTTGGGGTAGCACCAATACTCCACTCCCGGTCTGGCTTCCATATCGGCAACCACTGCCTCGTAGTCGGGATTGAACGGCTGGCAACACCAGATGTCGATATAGGGGCGCATCGGTTCAAACTGCTCGTGAGCCGGATCGGCCGTGACATACGTTCGCACGCCCGGAACTCGCTTGATGGCTTTCAGGACAGCAGTCATGAGTGCCACCGAATCGGGCGATGTCGACGGTTCATCGACCGGATAATACAGCAACTCCGGCCATTGACGGACCTTGCGCTCGGCCTCGATCTTCTCCACCATTTGAGTGATCGTGTCAAAAAACGGCTGCGGGGGAACCTTCACACCACGCAGATGGGACCCGATCGGGGTATCGATGTACTTCCGGTACGTCGCGAACGTCGGAATGCTCACAGGCAGCGGACGTCGCATGCCATGGTCACGCAGAAGATCGATCTTCTCCGCAAGCCTCGCGAAGGTGAACTGCCATTTCCCATCCTTCGGCGCGGGGGCCCAGCAGTTCAGCGTGATCCCGTTCATGCCGTGAGCAACCAAATCCCGGTGCTCCAGCTCAGCCCGACGGCGGAACCAGCGTCGGGAGAAGGCGTCCGGGGCGCGACTCGCGTTGTCGTAGGGGTGTCGGTAGTACAAGGCATAGGTGAGCGTCTCGTCTTTTTCGAGCACGATGGGGACCACGCGAACACGAATACCGACCGTATGAACAGGCACGCCGTCGCTGCTGATGGTCGCCTGACCGGCGTACACGCCGTCCGGCGTCTTGGGATCCACCCGCAGCGTCGCCCAGACACGCAAGTTCTCACCATCGGTCAACTGCAGCGGAGCGGTGTGGGGCATCAGTACGTCCGGAGCTCGGTAGTAGATCCCGTCTGCCGTGTAGTTCGGCTTGACCCACATGTACTTCACGGTGCGCACGTCGATACTCGTGGCCAGGATCTTGCCGCCACCAGCCGAAGCCAAGTCGGAAAATGTCACCCGCACGTTCGGGAAATCACGTAGAGGCAACACCGTGAACGTGATCGGTTCATATTCACCCAGTGTCGCGAAAGCGCGCACCTCACGATCGATCTCCCGTCGCAGCGGGACCGTGTTCGGCCAAATGCACGACAGGTAGCTGCGGTGGTAGGCCACGAGACCGCGCTCGCGTTCGGCCACGGAAAGAGCCGGCACCGGGGTTTCATCGATATGGGGCCGGTGCTTCCAGGTCTCCAACAACTCCTGCGGCAGCTGGTAGATATCCTGCTCGTACCGGGAAAGAACATCGCCATGCACGGCCTCCCAGTCCCCGACCGGGGCCAGGACCAGTGCGTTAAGAAGCCACCTGTTGCGCGTGGAGAGAGCAAAGTCCACCGTGCCATCTGAAACAACATCCATCGTCAGAACCCGCGTCTCATACATCCCCGCAAAGGTCGCGTCGACCTCCGCTTTGCCGCTGGCAATGTGTATATCCCAAACGCGGTCTCGATTCCGGCTGCTCCTCCCCGGCCCCGAGGCCCCGACCACAAACCAGGCCCGATATTCGCCGACGGGAACGGTCACCCGGAAATCGACAGGATCTCCACTCTCGACGTGGTCCTGGCTCAATGCGTTGGTGTACACCCCCGGGCGGTTCTGCCGGTTGCTGTGCGGATTCAGCTTTGGCGTGGGATCCACAGGCGCATCAACGGCCTGGATCGCCGCCGCGACGTCGCCGGACTGGAGCCATCCCCAGCTTCCACCGGCCGACCAGTTGGAGGCAGGCGTGACCGCCGAAAACGCCTCCGCGACAGCCGATTTCTCGTTCCCGAAATCAAGCATCACGGTCGGTGCCGCGAACAAGGCGCCCACTGCTGATGTCAGGAACACGAGCGCGCAGGCTGAGATTCTGTGTCCGTGTTTCATTGCGATACCTCCCAGGGATTGGCGGCCAGCCGGATCTGCTGCTGTTGACGAGCCAGTTCCTCTTTGCCGCGCAACAGACGGCAATCAATCGTGTACATTCCGGGTCGCCAGGAACGCCAGTAGAGACGTATCCGCGCCGGCGAGCCGGCCGGACTTGTCATGCCCTGCCCCAAGGTCTGACCATCTTCCCCCGTCGCCTTCCATTCCAGGGTCAAGGGAGCATCCGCAGATCCCGCGATATGCAAAGGCAGCTCAAGCTCAACAAAGTGTCCGGGATAGAGCATGAACACCGCCCGGGACGACGTCCCGAGCATCTTCTCCGGCATTCCATTCAGGCTGATCATCCTCGATTGCAGCAACCGGGTCCCGCTGAACGCCTTGACGGCGAGGGATTTCCCACGATCAGTCGGCATCAGCGTGTAGGGAAGCTGCATCGTTCCCGTCATGATCTGCAGAGCCGCACTGTCAAACAGCATGCGCGGCGAACCATCAACCTCGATGGCCATCGACGTCAGCTTCGCCTTCGCCCCTGCCACCTTGAACGTGCACGTATTCTGCCCGTAGGTAAACTGCCCGAACGAGAACGCCTTCAGTCCCAGGGGAAACTTGAGCTTCTCAATGCCGGTCAGGCCGGCATATGCAGGCAAGCTGTGGAATCCACTGACCGGGGTCATGAGGGAGGTCAGGTAGGAGCCGGTGGTGCGACGTGCTCGGGCGATGTGGAACGACCACGCACCCTCCACCGCCTCAATGGGCAGATTGGCCAAGGGCACGGCCATCTCGACCGTCCAGTCCTGTTTGCCCACCAAAGCCTTGACGGTTGCTCCGCTGTCATAGCCCATCTCCAGCGGCATCCCCTGACCAGGAAGGAACGCATCCATCAGGGCACCAGCGGGATTCACGGCCAACTGCACATAGCGATCTTCGCCACGTTCGCAGGGCACAACCATGATCTCGACGTCATCATCCTTCCATACGGCGCTGTCCCTCTCGGTGTGGCGCATGGTCAGCTTCTCGATCAACGGCTCTTCACAGAGAATCCCGAAGTACAGATGCTCCTGATCTGCGGTGATGTGCGCTCGTGTCAACACCTTTTCTTCACCGCTCAACGCCTTCCCTCCAAGCTTCACAAAGCGATCCAGGACGGTTGCCGACTGCCAACACGGATCGGTCAATTTCCCATCGATCACCGGGGGGCGTTTCGTGAAGGCCAGTTCGTAGCTCTCGGGATCTCCCCCTCGACTTGCCGCGACGAGCAAGCATGTCAGGGCCAGGAGTGCCCGGCATGTTCCCAAAGCCGGCATGAGCTGCCGCTCCCCACGTCCCCGTAAGTTTGTCACTTCTGCTTCCATGGTTCCTCCACCACTCTGAGTGAAACAGACCTCGCCCTGCCTTCGTCACCCTCGAAGACAACCAACTCATAGTCTCCAGGGACCAACGCAAGCTCGGAGATGTCGCACTCGTAGAGCTGCTTCCCTCGCCCCAACGGCAACATCTCATGCCGAGCCACGCGCTCTCCGCTGCGAATGGTGAATGGCACTCCTCGTTTCACATCCGCCGGAGGGCCAACGACCGTGATGCCCAACGTGATGAACGGTTGCCCTGCATAGATGACCGGCGTCGCTGCGGAAAGCTCTGTGATCTCACAGACCAGGGAACGCACAAGCCGGAATCCCCCAACGTGAAAATCGAGGACATCCCCGTGCTTGTAACTGCTCTCACTCACCACCCAGCGCAGACGGCTGATTCCCCCCTTCAGGATCGGGCTCTTGGCCATGATCTCCGCCACTGGCATCGAGACAACGGTCCATTTGTCCAGCTCAGCGAACTCAAGGGAGGGATTGTAGACCGGACGCGTGTCCCCGAACTCAAAGGTCAGGGCCGCTTTGGGCAGAGCTTCACGAGATGTCTGAGCCCGAACCATGAACTCAATCCGGTCCCAGGCGAGCCAATTCCGTTCCCAGCCCAGAGGGTTGAGATGCGCCCTTGGCCATCCCACCGGGTACTTCTTCTCACCGGAGTGGTGATCCACCTCGAAGTGGAGCTGCAGCACCTTGCCGCCCCACGGGCATTCCAGGGCCGACACGCGAGTCCGGCACTCCTCAACGGGATGCCAATACTCGACTTCGCACAGACGATCGAGCCAAAGGACCTCGTTCTTGCCTTCCTCCGTGGTTCGGGCCGGAGCCTGCGCATGCCCAACCAAACAAGTAGGCAAACCGAACGCCATCACAGCGAACAGGAAGCGACGACATCGTCCCAACCCACTCCCTCCTCCGACCCGAAAATCCCGCCTCCGAACACGGCAACTCTCTTCCATCAGGACGCTCCTCTCCTGCCAATACACGTAACCGACACAGACTGTATACGTTCGAGCAAATGTCGCAGGAATACGTGGGAAGTCCAGCGCCGACGCCGGGGTTGTCTTCGCGCTGCGCCACGCGTATCTTTACCACAGTAGTTGGGGAAGAGCCGCTGATGCATCCCCTTTGCAGTGTGTGCAGGAGAGAGGGAACACCGATGGAAAACACTGTCTTCACCAGGACCGATCGCGAGTCTGTTGGGCAACGAATCAGTGCAGGCGTCTACAACCTGGTGATCGGGTTGGTCTTGTGCTGGGGATTCCTCGTCAACTGGGTCATGGTCAAGACGATCCCCTACGAGGCAATCGCAGGTATCAATCCCTGGGTGTTCTTCCTCGGATACCTCGCAGCCTGTTTCTTCGGCATCTGGCTGTTCACCTCGTCTGACACCCCGTTGGTCAGCTTCATCGGGTACAACTTCGTCGTTGTTCCGTTCGGGCTCATCATCAACCTGGTGGTGTGCCGCTACAACCCATCTCTAGTCCTCGATGCTGTGCGCGTAACGGGGCTGGTGACACTCGTAATGATGGTCCTCGGCTCTCTGTTCCCGCGCTTTTTCGCCAAGATCGCAGGAGCACTCACCATCGCGCTGCTGATCGTGATCATTGTCGAATTGGTCGAGGTCTTCATCTTCAAGATGCACCACGGGATAATCGACTGGATCGTGGTTGTCATCTTCTGTGGCTATGTCGGATACGATTGGGGCCGCGCAAACCAGATCCCGAAAACACTCGACAACGCCGTGGACAGTGCGGCCTCTCTCTACATGGACATCATCAACCTCTTCCTTAGGATACTGAGGATCCTCGGACGAAGACGATGAACGCGGCGGCGGCATGCCGCGGAAAAAGAAAAAGCCCCCGACCGTTTCCGGCGGGGGCTCTTCAGAGCACGCAGGACCTGAACGGTCTAGAAGCGGTAACCGAAACCAACACCGAGAATCCAGTGGTCGATGTCGACGTCCGCGTCGATCCGAGCCCCCAGTGCGTTATCAATGTTGACATCGGTCTCGAGGAAGACCTTCTTGACGTCCACGTTGAAAACCCAGTTCTCGTTGAGGTCGAAATCCACGCCAGCCTGCAGCACGAGCGCAAAGGCGTCGTCATACTCGACACGACTGATCACAGCGTTGTCTGAAAGCTCTTCATCATAGAACTTGGTGTAGTTGACGCCGGCACCAACATAGGGCTTGACCGTTTCGGTCAGACACATGTGGTACTGAAGGGTGAGAGTCGGCGGCAGAAGCCTGATACTGCCCAGGTCAACGTCCCCAACCGCAGTGCCTTCGGCACGAACGGCGTTGCGGGTTGTTGCAGCCATCAACTCAATGGCCCAGCTCTCGTTCAGGAAGTAGGTCAGATCGACATCAACCGTGTAATCGTCGTTCACATCGACATCGCCACCGATGCCATTGATGCTGGCCGATTCATCCGGCATGACGCTGATTCCGCGCATCCGGAACAACCAGTTCTGACCTTCACCGGCCGACGCCGACATTGCCACCAGGGAAGCCACCGCCACCAGGGAACGAATTGCCTTGGAGAAACCCATCCTCACACTCCTAACGAATCAGATTCCACATTACGGGCTCGCCTCTCCTGACCGATCGGGATCCGCCCAACCCCGGCCTGGCATTCGCCACATCTGAAGAGAACACAAACCCACGAAAGAAGCCGCAATAGTAGCGTTTCGTCACCTCGTTGTCAAGGTGCAGCGCTGCCATTCGGGACTACGCCACCACCTGTGCGTCGAACGCGAGCACCCGATCACGCACCTCACAGAAGTTGTTGATGTTCACGTATTCCAGGATGAAAGGATAGTCCTCAGTCTGTTCGTGGTAGAGCTTGAGGAAGAGCGGCCAGTTCACATCGCCGTCTCCGACAAGCTGCCCTTTGCGGTCGTTCACCTTGCGATCTTTGCCATGGAAGTAGGCAACGTGCGGGGCAAGGTAACGGAACATGTCCTCTTCCGAGCTGTTGGCGATCAGGTTCGCTGGATCCAACAACACCTTGACGCGCGATGATCCCAGCTGAGAGATGAAGTCAGCTGTACGCTTGGCGCTCGGGACGATGTCGATCACACAGGGCTCCAAAGCGACATCGAGGTCGTACTTCTCGGCGCGCTCAATCAGCCAGCGAAAGCTGTTCAGCAGTCGCTCGAAGACCTCCTCGTAGACATCCGTATTGACACCCCGGGCTCCCGGAACGAACCCGCACTCCGTCACCACGGTACGGATCCCGTTGAAGGCCGCAATCTGCATCATGCGCTCGAAGTACAGCAAGTTCTGCTCACGTTCACCATCGTCGGGGTCAATGAGGTTGGTAAAAACCCCCAGCACCGGGACTTCCACCCCTCTCCCCCGATAGGTTTCAACGATGGTCTTGCTGCGCTCATCAGTCATATCCGAGAGATCACTGCGGCCATTGTAGACCCAGTATTTGGAGTCTGTCTGGGAGAAGCAGAGCTCCGTCCACCGGAACCCCTTCTCCGCCAGAAGGTCAGCAGTTTCGTCGTTGCTCAGTTGCCCAAAACTCCGGGTTACAACGCCTACGTCCATGAATTGTCTCCTCAATCCTCAGTATTCTCAGAACCCGATCTCAGTAATGCTGTTCCAAAGATTGCTCGTGTTGCCGAAACACGTGATGCGCACGTGCCGAGCTGCCTGTTCCCCGTTGAACGTGTAGTGCTCAAGCTCAATGTCCTTGCCGGTCGACTGCCCCTTGAAGACCTCACGCCATGACCTACCGTCCATTGACACGTGGACCTCGAAGCTCGTCCGCCGCTGGTTCCCGTTGTACCAGGCAATATTGAGTCCCGACAGAATCTTCCGTTCGCCCAGATCAAAGGCAATCCACTCCTTCTCACCACTCGCGGACCAGCGTGTTTCAGGGTCGCCATCAAGTACGTTCCCAGGCCTGTTCCCATCATCGCGACTCGCGGAAACAGTGACCCCATTCACGACGACCGGCTTTGATCTGAAGTGCGGCTTCCCGGATCCCCCGGGAGGCACGGTCGGAAGGAACCGGACCAGATAGACGGAACTGGCACCGCTAAGCTTGGCCGTCACTGCAATTCGCGTCGTGCCCGGAAACGCAGTGGCGGAGGCAACATTGGTGTCGCACACGTCCGCATCCGCTTCCACAGTCACCACTGGGACGGCCTGCGTGTCTGGAGGAAGCATGACAGCGTACGTGTAGACGCGAGCGGAAAAGTCTCCCAGAGGCCTCCCGTCGACCGTGATAGCCGAAAGCGCCGGCCCGGCTGAGTCAGCCACCTCCCAGGTCTCCAGCGGAGTCACATCGAAGGCCATGGACGGTTCCTCCTCAAAATCGTACACCGGCGCGAACGCGACTGCGATCGTGACGTCTTCCGTCTCCGGCAGATGTACAGCGAGCTTGGTCGCGCCCTTGTTCTGCTGCTGGATGTCGGGGTCAGGAGACGTTGGCAGAGGTCGGGCATCCATGAACGCAAAGCGCGCACCCTCCGGTGACAGAAGGTAGGCATGGCATGTCTTGCCATTGACCTTGAGAGTCGCTTGCTTCCCGGACGCACCCACCTCACCGGGGATGCCGGGGAAACTGTGGCCAAACCACCAGAGATCGCTGGGAGCGTTGCCTTGGATCTCGTCCTGGACCAGGAAGGCACGTCGATGATTCAGGAGCCGGTAGCCACGACGAACGGATTTGGCATGTTTGCGGTATGCGTGCGTGAGGTCCGCGACCGCAAAGACATCCTTGGCGGACGACTCGAAGCGGGTAATGACCGCCTTCCCCCGCCCATCCTGCGAGTACTTCTCACCCGGATTGAACACGAGCGTGTTGTGCCCCTCCTCACGGATCCGGTAGAAGTGGTGCCGCGGGAGGCGGTGTTTGTGCGACTGATAGGTCTGGCCTTCGGTACCGAGGTCAAGAACCCATCGCTCACCGAGGCCATAGAAAATGAAGCTGCCCAGATCCTGATGCGCGTGAGCAATGCCGTTCCTGCCGCACTTGATCCCGGCGAACAGCGCATTCCGGTCCGTCCACGAGCTTCGCATTGTGGCGACTTCAGTCTTCTTGAAGCACTTGTCCAAGGCAACATCCTGGAGGGCAAGCTCCGCCTCGAATGGCTCGTAATAGAGGATGTCATATGCATCACCCGACGCGTTCCGGCGCTGGAAGTCCAGATACAATGGATTGCGGAAGCGCGCGGCCAGGTAGAAGAGCGCCCAGTGTCGGTACGTCCCGCCGCCGGATCCCGAATCGGCGAAATTGAAGTAGCCGCCCAAAGGACTCACCAAGTGAACAGGGAAGTCGCCGGCCATGGAGAAGCCTGTTCCCTTGAGCCCCTTGATGAAGCCGAAGTCCGTGCCGAAAGCCGTCTCCAAACCACGCAGATAGGCCAGGAAGTACCGCATGGAGTACCCCCAGTAGGAAATCCCCTCCCACCAGGCGCCATCCGGCTCAAAGTGCTCAACCGGGATCTGGATGTAGCGAAATGCCTGATCGAGGATCACCGTGCACTCCTCAGGCATCTCATCGAGGACAGCCATCGCCCCCAGAGAAGTCCCACCGTTGCAGACGAAATTCCAGTTGTTCGTTACGTGCCGCCACCCTTGCTGCCCCTCTGCCTCCAACCCCATGTAAGCCGCGTAGGACAGCCTCAGCCCGTGCTGCCACAACCCCTCGCGAATCGTCTTACGCTGGTCTTCGGTGAAACCGTTGTAGAACCAATCGTAACCAACCCCGACACCATGCATCATCTCAGCCGTGTCCAGGTAGTGAGAGGGGTTCCAGTCCTTGAAGGCCACAACGGCTTTCAGTTCCTCCCAGGCCCGCTCAAGCCACTTCGGGTCCTTCTCGAGGCGGTAGAGCAGCCCCCAGTGGTAGATCCGGTTGCACACATCACGTGAGACCGACAGCAGACGCCGTCCATCCGGGAGTTCATGGTGCCGGGGTGGCCGCCGGTAATACTGCTCCGCCCGCTTCCTGGTGTTCTCGAGCCATGACTGTCCACGCGGGTCATTGGCCAGAAACGCCCGTATACGAGGCAGGTCCTCATCGAGGAGGATGAGGCGGGGATGGCTCTTGCGGAGGCTGGTGAGGTAACGTTCCGGGACTGGGGCTTTGACGTACGTTCTTGCCTGCACGTTGGGGCGATACGGCTTGGCGTCGAAGGTGAACTGCAGATCATCCAGAACCCAGACACACTCGGGGTTCGGTTCCTGATTCCAGCCGCTGGCAGTCAAACGCAACGAGGTGATCTTGTCCCAACCGGCCGGCGACCGCGCCTTACCGAACGAGCGGAATCGAAACTCAAGCTTCTTCCACCCCGTCCAGTCCACGGTCACCCCCTTCGAATAATACGAAAACACCCCCTTTTCACGGTTGGAGTCGAAGATAATCATGAACGTCGCATCATTGGCATGGCTGGAATGAAGCCAGAACGACATCGTGTTGAACGCAGACAGGTCCCGAGGCGTATTACGGCAAGCGAGTGATGACGTCTCCGTATGCGTAGACCAGCGTACGGCGCCGGCCCCGCTCTTTTTTGGCGATGAGACAAGCGTCCCCCCTGCCCAGAACGCCACATCCTCGAACCCCAACGTCTGAAGCACGTCACCCGACCAGCCTCTCCTCACTGTTTCGGCCGCTGCTTTGCCTACAGCCGCCGGAGCTCCGAAAGCGCCGGCCAGACAGAAGAGAAACAAGGCAACACTGACAAGAAAAGCAAGGGAAGCACGACGCATGAAGAACTCCTTAGGCAAGGGAGACTGACCTGACAGAAAGCACGGAGCAAGTCCAGAGCTTACACCACGTTCGGTCTCGCCGCCATCCTCATCTCCGCTCAACAGCTGTGGATCCTGGCAGCTTCCGCTTCGAGGAACTCAAGCTCCACAGGCAAGCTGGCTTCGAAAGATCGCCCTCTCAACTCAACCCGGACGGATCCCGCCCCCGGGATGTCAAGTCGCAGCCTGGCCGGACCAAGGCTCGTGATCTCCGCCTCTCGGAAAGCACCATCGCTACGAACCGCCGACACCCTGAATGGGCCCGGTTGCCGGACGTCCCTGAACGAGGCATCACGCCACTTCGGAGGCGCCCCACCGAACAGCTTCATAACCCCGGCATGCGTGTGGACAAGCATCTCGATGAGCGCAACCGCCCCGATCATCGTGCCCTCAAGCTGCATCACCTCCGAAGTCCCTTTCGGCTTCTTCATGTCGTCGCGGCGATGCGAAGAAAATCCCCGGAAACGCGGCAGATAGACCGAACACATGCTCTCATTGAGGAAGAGCTCACGCCAGATATGCATTAGCAATTCTGCGCCCTGAGCCAGACCAAGTCGAGCCTGAATAATCGCCGCCCAGGGCATACACCATTCACTCCACTCCCCCATTCCACGATGGATCCAGTGGTCAACCGAATTCTCCACCACCTCCTGCACCTCTGCCGTGGGCGATGCGCCAAGGGTGTCGAACGGGTAAATGCACGCCAGGTGGGAATGGTGCCGGTGACAGAGCTCCAAATCCTGGCCGTCCCAAATGGCGATCCGCGGACTCGGCTTGCTGTACTGATCGATCCCCTCGAACACGGTGAAAGGCGGAATGCGTTCGCTCATCTCCTGCCAGAACGGCCGCGGCTCTTCCCCAAGCACGGCACACGCTTTACCAAGCGCGTCAAGGAGCATGTGGATCCCAGCCAGTTGATAGGATGGATCCCGGCCGCAACGCTGCCCATTCTGGTTCCGACAGCCGTACTCGGCAGAAATGGCCACGGGGATGGACAGAAGACCGTCCCGCTCCTCAAGCATCTCCTCGTAGCAGCGCATGATCCCAAGCATGAATGGGTAGGCACGCTCACGCAGAAACGTCTCGTCCCCTGAGTGCGTGTAGCACAGCCAGTAGAGCTGCGCCGTCCACGCCCCGCAGGCGTGATCCAGAATGGCCCCGGCACTGACGCCCCCGCACTGTCGCCCAAGATCATCGACCGCATGCGTCAGCCAAAGGCCGTCCTCAATCCCAAACAAACTCCTGGCGTTGCTCCGCATGATGGCCCGAAAGCTCTCGGACTCGAGCATGGCGAAAAGCGGCCCGAAAAACTCGAACTTCCCCAGGGGCAGGCCAAGCGTGTAAATCTGCTGGATGTTGACGTTGAAATGGTAGTCCACTGACCACTGGGCCTTGTGATACTCTTCCACCCACGGCCCCTGCAGTCCGGAAGGCAACGGCGAGTTCGGATTGTTCGCGGCCCCGTATTTGTAGAAAGCGAGCTTGAGGAACGCGCTGTGGGTCTCATCCGGCAGCTCCACTTCCGGCATGTCCTCCCAGTAAGCACCCCACCAGGCAGAGGCGTTCTGCTCGAAAGCGGGGACGTCAATCGTGGCGATGGCCCCGAAAGCACTCGCCGTTGCCGCAGCATTGTCCTCCCCTCGAGCCAAAGACACCGCAATGCCGCCCGGCAACCGCTGGGCCACACACGCTAACGAGGGATCCTCGGGCAAGGCTTGAGCCCAGCCACAACCACGCGCGTCGTCGACCCGCTCATCGGGCGAGATGCCACGGCTCTCAAGCCATTCCACCGTCTGTTCAAAATCCCACACGGAACGGGCATCGACGCGTTCCACAGCGCGAGTTTCGTCACGCACGAACAAGATCGGGGCCGCCTCCCCGACGGTCAACGTCAATACCGCTCCCGTCGACAGCTCGACTGTCACCACGCCGGTCGCATACTCCAACACAACGCGTTCCGGCACAGCCCCGTCAGCAAACGTCAACTCGAAACGCCCGGATGGGACTCGGGTCGAACACCAGAATCCACTCTCGGCCATCAACTCGCGCTGGAAGCTCGACAACGCGTTCTGGATCTTCTCCCCATCCTCTGGATCATAGTTGGCCTTTATATAGTCGTATGTGCATCCTTCAGCAATCCACATGCCCCCTCGATGATCCCAGAAGTCGATCTTACTGACGGTCAAATGGAGCTTTTCCTGCCCCCATACCAGCACCCCGAGATCGCCATTGCCCATCGGCATCCCGAGATGTGTCCGCTTCAGCGGGAAGTCAAGTTCAAACGTCTTGTGCACGGCTCATCCCTCTCCCAGCCCAAGGATGCGCGCGCCCGTCCCGTACCACACGTCTTCCCGCAGTTTGGGCGAGAGGTCCAGCCCATCCATGAGTCTCTCGTAGTCAGAGATCACATCAGCCACCAATGCCGGCGCCACGTCACTGCCGAAAATGATCTTCTCCCAGGCACAGGTCCCGTCCGGGCTGGTGTACGGCTTGCTCTCCGGGGACCACCACAGCAGGTCGCCGAGGAACTGCGGCCCCTTCTTCTTGAGCGTCGATCCGGACAGGTCATAGAACAGGTTTGCGTTCCACCGGCACCCCATTGTCGCTTCCTCATACCACGGATTCCCCAAATGCGCCCCGATGACAGTCAGCTCGGGCAATCCCCGGGCAATGTGGTCAAGGTAGATGGGCCGCATGTTGTTGCTGTTGACATCCGACCAAGACGGCTTGTTCGCCACGATGCCCAGGTGGAACAAAACGGGTAGTCCTAACTCACAGGCCTTCTCGTAGACCGGCATGTAATCGGGATGGTTGTAGGGTTGATCCGGCCCGATGAACTTGACCCCGCGAAACCCGTCATCGCGATAGCGGACCAAATCGTCTACACCACAGGCATCCAGATCGAATCCCACGAACGGCACATAGAGCTCCGGGACCCGCTGGGCAGCGCTCAGGACCAGCTCGTTGTTCCCCGGCCAGCGACGGCACTGAATCCCGAGCAGCACAACCTTGACGATGTCCGTCTCCGCATAGGCCGTTGTCAACGGCTCAAAATCAGCTTCCGAACCCAGGTGCTGATGCATGTCAATGATCTTGCGCGCCATAACTCTGAACTCCTTACTGCTCTTCAATCACCTCGACCGCACAGATCACCGGCTGAGCCCCAGGCGCGTCAGACGGCGTTGTCGGCTCAAAATCGAACGTAATCCCATCTGTCGCATGGATGCCGGGGAATGTCTTCACAATCGCGATGTTGCGGCCTCCGGCGGCCCCCAGCACATCAAGTGCGCGCAACACTGTTTCGCCCTGGATGGCGACATCGAACACGCGCTTTCCGATCTCGCTGTGTGCGGTCTCCGCAAAGTGCAGGCGGACGGTGAACACGCGCTCCGTCGTGGGGGTTGTCGGCGCGGGGACGATGGGAACGAAAGCAGAGCAGCAACGGAACTTAGTGCCGTACAGAGGATCGACAAGAAACACGCCCTCCAAGCCTGATGCGGTTCGGTTGTGGGACATGCAGTTCATCCGCAGGCCTTTTAGAGTAATGCCCGCTTCCTCAAGTGTCTTGATCGGGATAGCGATCTCACATCCCCAGGCGTCCTCTCGCCGTCGGACGGCGTGTTCCCACTCCCCTTTCCAGCTTGGATCGACCTTCCGGCTCACCCCAACGGAGCCGAGCCGGGCAACGCCCTTGCCGTCAGGGGTAATGACAAAACGGATTCCTCCCCTCCGCCTCGCGCCCGCCAGGAAGAGGTCAAACTCATCGCCGGGACCGGCGGTCCCACCAGTGTCATAGTCGCGCCGATACGCGACGTAGATCTTCTCCGCGTCCCGGAACATCCGCAAGACAACACTGGCTCCGATCATACTGAACGGTGTGTTCTCAAAAGGAATAGGGGTGACGTCTGCCCAGCACGGATCGTCGCTCTCCCCATCCAAAAGCGGGGTCTCGTCACGTCGGGACAGGACAACGTTGGGCCGCACTGAGCAACCGAGCACAATCCTGCCCTGCCCCTGGAGTCCTGAGCTGTATACCCACGGCACGTCTGTTCCCTCAATGGCGGATGTTGAGCGGCGCCGATAGAAGGCTTGGGCATGTTTCATCGAGACTCTGGTCGGGACCCGCCGGATACCGTTGACAATCGGTCTAGGGAAGCCGAGCCACGTGGTGCCACCGGCGTCCTTCTGGTCACCCGGAGCACCAAAGTTTACCGCAGCCCTCTTCACGAGGCCGTAAGCCGCGAGTCGTGGGAATACGTACCACGTGTCACGCTGTCCGGTGGAGGGAACGAGGGCAAGGTTGGACTTGAAGTTGTAGGAACAGCAGCAACCGCTGTAGCCTTGCGGATGAAGGAGCAACCCGTTGGCCGCCAGCAGCGTCCGGGCACAGCCAGGCCGCACGCCGCCGAAGTTTGTCGTCCCCCCCTTCTGCAGGTCCACAAAGCCGTCTGCTCCGGAACGGAAAAAAAGGACGTTCTCACACCCCGCGGTGGGTCCACACCCATAAGCGCGCATGTAACGCCAAGGCACTTTCTGACCAGTCAAGGCATCTTCAGCCATACATGGCTCACCGGTGCGCAGGTCGTAGGCACCAGCCCCAGTGATGATCTGATCACCACGAACCAGCGGTAGTTTGCCGGGCCGTATGCCTTTGGTCCAGAGCTTCGTCCCTGTCTCTGCCTCGTACGCGGCGTTTGCCCCGTAGAGCACAACCCCGTTGGCCGCCACGAGATGCCCCCAGTTCGGCAACCCCATGAAGAGATGGGTGACGTTCGTCTTGAGTCTGCTCAACACACTCCGGTCACCCAGGACGGGTACGTCATCCTGGTGCCAAAGCTCAGCCCCCTTGGCAATGTCCAGAGCAACAAGTCGAAGATCCGCCTGCAATTTGGCGCGACGACGACGCGCCCGAGCCAAATCAGCTTTGGACGTCCCGTCAACAAGGAACAGGCGCCCATCGTCAAAGGCAATCTCGATGTTCGACACGATGTGATCCGGGCGTGCTCGATAGACCCACCGCAGAGACCCGTCTGCTCTGTCCAACGCGAAAACGGCCTTGCTCTCTGAACGCCAGAGGAGATGTGACTCCGCCGCCTGACCAGCCGCGACGGGCATGTTGTAGCTGCCCAGCACCAAGCCGTCCACGGCCGACAGATACCCCCAAACCAGGCCCTGAAGATCGGGAACATTCGGGTTCTCGCCTCGGGAGACCGGCATCAGCGTCTCTGCGTGTTCCGCCTGACTCGCAGAAGCCAACGCCCAACCGCGACTGCCTGCCGTCACCATCACAGCTATCGTGTGTGTCCCCGCGGTGACGTCCACGTCGAAGATCCGGTCGTCGGCTGAAGCTGTTGCGCGCTCGAAGTACCCACGACGACTGCCGGTATAGCCGCCCCGCAAAGCGTCAAATACAGGCTGCCCGTCGACAAACCACTGCATCCCCCAATCAGCCCCTGCCCCGATCAGCAGTTTGCCGTCGACCGGGCAGTCAATCGTGGCAAACGCATAGCAGATGCGCCCCACATCATGATAGCTGTACTTCTTGCCCCGGCGCGGCCGTCCTGTCGACGGCACTCCAGACTCCACGGGTTCGAAACCATAGCCGCCGAACGGGAGCGTGAAGTCGAGCAGCCCGTCAATCGCCATCAACTCAGTCGCCACCACCTCTGCTTCGTTGACCAGCACACTGTCGGGAGGACTGGCCAGATCACCGGCGGACAAGGGCGGTTTGCCTTTGGGAAACGGGCCGAGGACCTGCCACAAATCTGGCCACTCAACCTGCAAATAGTCCGGAACGAGCGCGGGCGCCGTTTCGCTGGTCACCGCCCTCGGAATGGCGTATGTATTCAACGGCTCCCCCGTTTCCTGGTCAAGGCGAATGCACTGGCTCCCCTGAACGACATACACACTGTCGTCATCGGCCACCAGGCTGCTTGAGTAATACTGAGCATACTTACGGCCAACTCCCTCGATGGGACGGCTCCACAGCTCACGCCCGTTGTAGGCGTCGAACGCTACGACATCGTTCTGCCCCTGCATGAATACGCGCCCGTTCGTCGAAATCGGCGGTGAGCCCATCAGATGCCGGTCCACCAGACGCCCCGGGCCCGGACCGCCGTACCACAGCAATTCCAGCGGGAACCGGACACGACTCTCCTTGCCAATTCCACTGCGCCCGCCGTCCGCCCACGCGTAGCGCCACTCACCGGCGCCAGGCAGTGCCCCGCGAACAATCGTGCTACCCCCCTCTGCGACCTCCGCATCCGGAACCTCGGCTCCCGCCACAAACGCCTTGACCTCGGCCGCCGTGAACCCCGCGAAGCAGAGCGTCCCGCCACATGGCCTCAGGACGCGGTAACAGGCTTCCGGGTCGATGTCAGCGCCACTGCCGGACACGACCACAAGATCCGCGAAATATGGCGGGAGGGTTACCGCCTGACCCCCACCCCCTTCGAATACCGCAACGCGGTCCCCGAGTAGGCCAACATCGACCAAATGCCGACGCGCCGCCTCTGCCTGAGCCTGATCCGCCAGCACGACAGCCACATGCAGCTCTGACTGCCGAGCCAAGGCCTCTCCCAGTGCAGCGGCAGACTTACCAAAGACTGCGGCGTAACCAGTAGCTTTGCCCGACTGCCGAAGGACGACCGCGGCTCGTTTGCTCTGCTGCTCAGGAACAGACGCTGGACGCACGATCCCACGGACCGTGCTGGGCGTCGCCGGGGCAGCCTGCGATGAACCGAAACAGAACAGCGTCCCAGTGTGCGTCGCGGCCAGCAGGCGCCCAGCAGCAAGCGCCAGCCCTCGCACCTGCTCGCCTGGCAGGCTCACATCCCATACCGGCTTGCCATCAATCGTGCTGAATGCGGCGATTGACCCCCGGTTTCCCGTGATCAGGACATCTCCAGCCAGAGCCAGATCGTGGACTCTCTTCTCATGGGGTGTTGTCCATTTGGCATCGGCCACAGTGGGGCGAGACTTCCGACGGACCGCGGTTAACGGCAATGCGTCTATGCTTCCGCCGCCGGCAGCGTAGACGGTCTCTGCCGTAGCCAGAACACGGTATTTTCCTCTGAGATGAGAAATCTGTTCCCCGGAGAGCAGTGAATAGGTGATCATTCCATCCTGTGCCGAGGGCTCGGCCTCACCAACCCGTGCTTCCGACGGGTTGTGAAACCGGTTGTTCGTATGGAAGTAGATGTCCCCCAATGCCGTACTCCAGACACCCCCGCCGTAGGAAGCACCGTGGTAGTGTGTCTTCTCGGGTTTGTAGTAGAGCAGACGCCCGGTGTGACGATCGAAACCGGCCGGGACACTGCGACCGGTAGGCACCAGCAACGTGTCCCCCGAGACCACGAGGTAGCCTTGGGGCGCGACACCACTGAAACCATTCGCAACTGCATGCGGCAGATCGGTGTAGATACTTCCGCTGCTGTCGTTGCACCAGAGTTCCTTGCCTGTGGCCGCATCGAGGGCATACACATACACCCCCTCAGTTGGCCACAGCCCCGCCGTGACGTAGACGACGTTGTCAACGACCAGCGCGCCGCTCCGACACGGGTAACGCGAGATCAGACGATCATTGCCAATCAGGACATCCGAGCCGGGCCCAGCCTGAAAACGCCACTTCAACGTCCCGGTCTTGACGTCCAGGCAGTAGAGCCCCCCGTCGTCAGAAACCACATAGGCGTTGCCGCCGGCAATGGCCGGAGCAAAGCGAACCGGCCCACGGGTGACAAATGTCCAGGCAGGCTGCCCTGTCGCCAGATCGAGGGCCCGCACCGTGTCATCAGCTGAGGATCCGAAGACCACCACCCCACCGGCCGCCACCGGCTGGAAGACATAGTCAAAGTCGATCCGATGCAGTTCCTTGCCTGGCTCCGGCCAGGCGGGGGACGGGGGGCGAGATGGGCGGTAGGTCCAAGCCGGCGCAAGCGGAAACGAGAGCGCCTCCTCCGATACACTCGACCGCTGGGCATCTCCTTTATAGGTAGGCCAGTCAGCAGCCTGCCCTGCAACACCAAGCAGCACCAACCCCACCAGAAACCCCAGACCGCGTAGCCCTATTGTTCCCTGGTTCATCCTCATCGCCTCCTTCTGACGAGCCTGCCCTTAGCCAGCTGTTCTAACCCTCATATCCGAGGTCGTAACTTCGGTGCCCAGCTATCGCGGAAACCGGTGAAGCTGCGAACGCAGCATACTGACCGGTCAACACACCATGTGACAATACTCCCGGATCGACAAACCGCCCCCGTAAGCAAGGCAAAACAAATGCATCACGTCAGTCTCATGGGACGGCTCCCCCGTTTTCTGTGCCCAATGGAGGGCGAGGGTCCCTCAAGCCGTCTTGGGGTTCCCCCTCTTCTCTACGTACGTTGGAGGGCGAGAGTCCCTCGAGCCGTCTTGGGGTTCCCCCCCCTTCTCTACGTACGTTGGGGGGCGAGGACCTCTTCCCGCGGCCTCAGAGGCGGAAACGGGACACTCCCGAAACGAGCGTAACGGGTCAGTCTCGTGAGGCGAAGCCACTGTGACCGCGGAGATGGTCGTGTCAGGTCTTCACAGGTCGCCTGAGGTCAACTGAGGGCTGTCGTGGTCGTGGCTCGAGGGGGGCAATCGGCGAGTTCCGGCATGGTGCGCGCAGGGAGGGCCCTCGAGTGCGCGGGGG
>JABHEG010000009.1 GCA_018676675.1 Lentisphaerota bacterium | reverse complement strand
CCCCCGCGCACTCGAGGGCCCTCCCTGCGCGCACCATGCCGGAACTCGCCGATTGCCCCCCTCGAGCCACGACCACGACAGCCCTCAGTTGACCTCAGGCGACCTGTGAAGACCTGACACGACCATCTCCGCGGTCACAGTTGTGTCCGATGGAGGGAGAGACTCCGTCGAGCCGCCTCACGTAAACTGAGGGGTTACCAGAGCTGACCGTTTCTACTTGCTCGTATCGGGTCGAGGCGCTATTATGAAAAAGACGTGAATTCAATCACTCCACTTTTCGAGAAGCTATGTACGTACACAACCAGGGCTCGTTCAGAAGCCTGGAAAAGGAGAAAACATGCGCAGAGAGAAGAACTTCACCCTGATTGAGCTGCTTGTGGTAATCGCGATCATCGCGATCTTGGCCTCGATGTTACTGCCCGCCCTGCAGCAAGCCCGCGCCAAAGCGCTGAAGTCGTCATGCTCGGCCAATCTCAAGCAGATCTCCCTTGGCGAGCTCATGTACATCAACGACAGCGACCAGTTCTCGCACGGGCCCACGCAGTCCGGGGCTCACGCCGCAGGCGGAAGCTGTTCCGGCTGTTTCCATCGCTATGAGGCGAACGCCGGCAACGTCATGAGACCGAGCCTGGCCGGACGGAAATACGCGCCGCTGGCATCATACATCGGCGACTACCACGTTTGGTACTGCCCGGTAAACACGTCGGCGACCGACTACCGGTCATACGGTTGGGCTCGCGGAGGCGAGAGACAGCTCATCCCGAGCTTCAAGAATGTGTCGTCGGCCGTCATGTTCGCGGATGGGCGTGGTAACATCGCCTGGCTCCCGAGACACGAAGGCTGCTGCAGTAGCCACGCCCAGCTTCAAGGCACCGGAACAGGTCAGTATCCCCACTTCATCAGTGATCGCCACGACAAAGGCGCGAACATCGCGTTCTGGGACGGCCACGTGGCCTTCTGGAAAAAGTCGACCGTTCCCATCGGGCGCTCCAGAGGCAACATCAAGTTCGACCGCTACAACCAGCCGTAGGGCCCTGGCCCAACTGCGTTTCCCCAGCACGCCGGCCTCACCCAGGCCGGCGTGTTTCATTTGCAGGCCATCACCCCAGGAACTCCGCAAACTTCTTCTCAAGCTTCTTCAGTTTGCCGAGATAGTACGGGATGTTCTCATCGCGAACAGCCGGATCGGCTTCGGCGAGCAACTTCGCGGCATCAGAGACCGCCACGCTCTTCTTCTCTCCCGTGACGTAAAACTGCACCACATCTCCCTGGCGATATTCCCGATCAGAGACCAACGCAAGCTCGTAAGCCGCACTGCGGCGTGTCTTCCCGGCGTCAAGCTTCTCCTTGTACTTCCTCGGAGCCGTTGACAGGACCTCACGTTTGGCAAAGTCGGTAACGGGGAGCGCGTGCCTCTCGATATTCTCGGCATACTCTGCAGCCAGCCCCCGAGCAACATCGTCATGCCCTCTGATGAGCGCAGTTAGAAGTTCCTCGATATAGCGACGCTGGAACGGCTCCAGACCACGTGACTTGAGCGCGGCTCCAGTGATCGACACCTCATCGTCGTGGTCCAGCAGCACGTAATTCTTGGCCTTGTAAGCAAGCATGGCCTTATAGGTCGTGTCCAGATCGACCTCGATGCCGTCGGGCAACACCGACTGCACGCGCGCCTGCATCACCTCGGTGTCGACCACGCCCGGAGGCGGGACGAAGTACACACCATCCGTATCCATCTCAATGACCGTCGCATCGTCCCCCTCCAGAGAGTCAAGCATCATCTGGAGAATCTCTCGTCCTTTGGCTGTGACTTCCTCCGCCAGATCGTAGTCATTGAACGTCCCCTGACCAAAGCCCGCGTACCCGTAAAAGGAGTTGATGAGGACCTTGAAGGATCCCTGCAATGCATCGTAGTGGCCCGCCTCGTCTCCCGTGGCCGCCCGAGCAGCATCCTTGGCCATGAGCCGAAACTCCCGCAGCTTCGCCAGATAACGTCGGTAGACGCCCAACTCATCGACCCGAGGCTGGAGCCCCTCCGCGATAATGATCGAAGGGTACAGCGAACGAACATCCACATGCCACACATTCTCGAAGATCCCGGCCTTCAGAGAGCCGGTGAGCCCTCCACGGAAGGGGCGTGACGCCTGGGGACTGGGGATGCTCACGTCGGCCGAAAGGTAAGCAGCAACCAGCATGGAGTCGATCCGAGTCGCGTTGCCGCGCGTCACGCAGTTCTGGAAGCTGATGGGAATCAACTGGGTCTGGTAGAAAGGGCTTGGCGAGAGAATCTCGCTGATGCCTGCTGTCTCGCGCACATCGTCCATGGCATAGGCCCGCAGACGCTCGGGGTCCTCGCGGTAGACCTGGCTGATCGTGCTCCCTTCCACGTAGGTACGCTCCGGGGCCGACACCCCGAAGTACCGAGCCGCCGCCTTCAGTCCGTAGCTCTGCATATCACGGTGGATCACGTCGTGCAGCTGCACCAGGTGGTAAGTGTCGATGATGTGCCGCCCATAGATGTCATACCGCTTGTATGTGGACGTGCGCTCTCCCGCGGAAAAACGGGACGAACGACTCTTGACCGTGCTTCCATCTCTACCGATGGCGAACTTGACCTTCAGCTTCTTGCAGCGCGTCTCGATGTAAGGAAGGTCGAAGTTGAACAAATTGTGCCCCTCGATCACGTCCGGATCCCGTTCGCAGATGAGACGAACGGTTTCAGAGAGAATTTTTTCCTCACCCATTTCAGGCCCGGACAGGCAGCACTCCCAGCCGGTACTGTCGCGCAAGGAGACAATGATAATCTCGTCCGCAACGCGACTGGCGTTGGGGAAGTCGTACCCCGGCGTGGTGTAGGTCTCGATATCGAGCTGCAGCCGATGTACGTCCGAGAACGCCATCCCACGAAACAGACGGGCGGGGATGAGGGAGAGTAGTTGCTGGGTCAGGTCTGAGACCACCCGGTAGGGGGACAGTGGCGAGGAGGGCGAGGCTCCGGTCTCCTTCTTCAGATACTTGATGGCATCGAAGTACTCGCCCTGCCCAGGGAACGTGACACGGTGGTTGTAGATCCCCCCACCTGACAGCTCGATGACGTCATCACTCCCGGGCACGGACTCCGCCAAAGCGTTCCCGGATACCAGCATCCACGGGTGGAAGGCAACACTCTCTTCCCGGGTTCCGCCTGCTTCATCACGGATGAACAGCGTGGCCGTCCCATCCCGATTCGGCTCAGCCGCAACCAGGCGGTCGACCTGCGATGGCATCAATACCCCAAGTTCCAGAAGCTCACAACCCATGGTGCCCACCTATCTCTAACAGACAATCAAGGAGCGCAGGAGCGCCCCATTCCTCCGTGCACCCCAAGGCATGGTTGACCACCCCGGTCTGCCAGGATCGAATATCGGAAACGGTATGTCGTAAAGCTATGAGAGGGCAGCATATTGTCAACTCGGTATCCCCGCTTGGTGGTTTGGCTGTCAGGGCCTGAAAACGGAGTATGAAGGCATGAGCGCTCCACAATTGACCCAGCGACTCAACGATGGCGACGTCCTGCTCGGGGTGGCCCAGACCTTACCTTCCCCCGGGATCCTCGAGAGCATGCTCTGCCCAGGCTGGGACTTCGTCTGGATCGACGGCCAACATGGGCAGTTCGACTACCATGAGCTGCTCAACTCAGTCCGAACAGCAGACCTTATGGGTATAGAAACGATCGTCAGGGTGCCGGGACACGACTACGGCACGCTCGGTCTCCATGCCGATATGGGCCCGGCTGCCATCATGGTGCCCATGGTCAACTCCGCCGCAATCGCACGGTCCGTGGTCTCGGCCCTGCGCTTCCCCCCGCTCGGCTCGCGGTCCTTTGGCGGTCGACGCCCCTGCGATGTGTTCGGGAAAGGCTACCATCAAACCCACGAGCCCTGTATCCTCGCTCAGATCGAGACAGCCGAAGGGCTGGCAAACGCAGGTGACATCGCCGCGGAACCCGGGGTCGGCATGCTGTTCTTCGGTCCGGCCGACATGAAACTCAGTATGGGGTTGCCCCTGGAAGCACCGGTGGACGAGACACCGGAACTTCAGGATGCCATGGTTCGGATCGCCGAAGCGGCAGCCAAAGCAGGCAAACTGGCCGGCTGCATCTGCCAGACTCCAGATGCCCTCAAAGCCGCCCGAGCTCTGGACTACCGCCTCATCGCCGGCGGAGCCGACGTGCTCTTCATCCGCCAAGGAACCGCGGACCGGCTCGCCGACCTCCGACAAGCTCTGGAGGAGAGCTGACCACGTGACCGCCTTCACCGATATCACCGGATCACCTGAGGCATGTGGAGTTCTGCTGGGACAGGTAACCGCTCACACCCTCCGCCGGCGGGTGGAAGACACGCGCGTAATCCAGAGCAAGAACAGCATCCCGGACGCCCGAATTGAGGCACGAGTCGAGCAGTTCAAGAGTAATCTGCTCCGAGTGGCCCCGGGCTGGCTGGAAGAGCTCCTGGGCATGGCAGGCGCGGCCGGAGTGGATCCCGACGACCTGCTCATGATGAATTGCCTGCCGTCCGAATTCTACACTCCAGCCGCAGGAAACTGCACGACATTCATCGAGATCGGGGAGGCCGAGAATCGCCTGTTCAAGATCCGCGACGAACGAAACCGGGCTCAGATGTTCTACATCCACAACGCCGACACAGCACCGCGGTATCAGGTTGGGCGAGACATCGGGAATCTCGGCATCGCGCACTTCCTCAACGAACACGGTGTGGCGGGAGCCAACAACACGGGTTCCTACACCGACTGCGTTTCAGGAGCCCCCTGGCTCAACGATTGCCTGGTGCTCCGCTACTTCGCCGAGAAAGCGCAAACCGTGGACGACATCCCTGAACTCTATCGACACCTCATCGATGAACGTGTCGCCGGGGGAGCCGGGGAAGGCAGGGGAGCAATCTACATTTGCGCAGACCAACACAGAGGACTCATCCTGGAGTGTGTCGAAAAAGACTGCGTGGCAACATTCCTGGACCATGGAACTCACGTTGTGTCCAACCATTTCCTCAGCCCCAAAGCCCGAACGTGGTGCACGCGGACTCCGCACAAGAACACCGTACGCCGAAAGGAGCGCATGGAGTTCCTACTGGATCGCCACGGCCGCCCACCCGGCCTGACGGACGTCTTCGCCTGGTCTCGCGACAGAAAGCACGTCCCCCACGCCCTCTGCAATGACAACACAGACCATTTCTGGATGACGATATCCGCCCAGCTCCACGTCATTCCCCGCGCGGCTCCGGAAGCGTCAGTGAATTACATGTGCTGCGGCAACACACGCCATTCGCTATACATCCCCGTCCCCTTGAGCGAATGTGAGAGTTTCCTGCCCCTCCTTGACGGCACGTTCTATGAGCAGGCAGACGCCCTCTACCGTGAGTACCACTGCTCACCCCACATGCGAAGCATCCAGCGACGCTTCGAACGTGAGATCAAGGAAGGCAACACGAAAGAACGTACGTGGTACGCCCACGCCATGGAAACGCTCAGAAACGTAGCGAACGGGAAGAACTGATCCATCGACCACATGGACTCCAGCGCCCCGGAGAGCGGGACCGTGAACGAAGCTGTCAACACAGTGCCTCCCTGTCCTTCACCATTCCCGTCCACCGTGCGGAACATCGGCGTCTTCTGCCCCGCTGGCGCGCCACCACCGGAAAAGCTGGCAAAAGGCTGTCGGAAGCTCCGCCAATGGGGATTTCACGTCTGTCTGGCCGTGCCTGATTCTGCCCCGGACCGCTATCTGGCCGCCTCCGACGAAGAGCGCGTACAGGCCTTCCATCAACTCCTTGAAGATGAGAGTGTTGACGCCATCATGGCGGCCCGCGGCGGCTACGGATGCGCCCGGCTTCTGGACCGCATTGACTGGCAGCTCTGGGAAACGTCCCCAAAGCCGGTCATCGGTTACAGCGACCTCACGGCTCTGCACTTAGGCGCCCTGCGTCACGGCATAACCACAGGTATCTGCGGACCAATGGTGGCCTCGGAAATGGCACGCGGCCTGGATGAACCGGCCACTGCGGCATTCACAACCGCCGTGCACTGGTTCGCCCGAGCCTGGGGGGCCGGGGAGTGTTCCACGGAGGGCGCCCTTGCGTCAGCCACGGTCTTGCAGCCAGGGGCGGCTTCCGGCTTCATCGTGCCGGCAACTCTAGCCGTACTCGTGTCTCTCCTCGGGACAACGCACATGCCCGACCTTGAGGGGGCAATCCTCGTCCTCGAAGACATCAACGAAGCCGCCTACCGTGTCGATCGATATCTGACCCAGCTCCGGCAAACGGGCGTGCTTCAGCACCTGAGCGGCCTGGTTCTCGGGGCGTTCGGCGGATGCGACTACCCCGAGTGGCTACCACAGACCTTTGAAGAATTCGCCGGGCATGTTCCCGGACCGGTTATCTCGGGACTCCCTTTCGGGCACCGCTTCCCCTCCCTGTCCTTTCCCGTCGGCCGAACCGGATTCCTTGAGGCCGGCGACGAAATCCGCTTCAGCTGGCTCTGATCCCACCCGCCTTCGCCCAACGCCATTGACCTACTCCTGCCACTGCACTGGCGGAGAGGTCGCCGGATGGCACCGCCTCCCACATTGTCTGCTCTGTTAACGTGGGAGGGGCTGCACGCCGCAACCCCATCTCCGAGCGAGTCACTAGCATTGACCTTCGCCCCCCTTTGGGCAGTCCGAACAAAAGCGCTGACACAAATGTTCGGATCCGGTTCTGCATCTGCCAAAAACGCCTTCACCACCTCCTTTACAGAACACGTTAGTCACCTCTGTTGCAGATTCTTACAACTCCTAGACCAAACACTTGGCACGCTTCCGGCTATTGCTTGCGGCGTTCGCAAGATCCAAACTCAACGAGCCAGAGTCAGTAACGGAAACACAGGAACGGAAACATGCAAACCAAGCATCCAACCTTCACAATCATGACCGGTTGCCTGACCGCTCTGGCACTGCTGCTCCTGGGGGCGACCAGCGTCCAAGCGGGCGGAGCCAAGATCCCCAATCAGTCCACTCGCGCCATGGGAATGTCAGATGCCTTCGTGGGCGGAGCCGATGACGCCAGCGCCGTCTACTACAACCCTGCAGGTCTCTCCAATCTCACTCAAACGGAGGTCATCTCCAACCTCTACGGCGCCCACGCGACAATCACGTCCGATGATCCCGGCGGGAGCGAGACCTCCGATGGACGCTACTACTTCATTCCGTCTCTCTATATGGGTGGCCCTGTCGGCGAAAGCGGAACCAGCCTCGGCCTGGGTATCTACAGCCCCTTCGGGCTTGGGACACGGTGGGCGGATGACGTCGCCACGCGCTGGGCCCAGGCCGCCGCCCCCGGGACCCTCGCACTCAAGCTGTCTGAGATCCAGCTAGTCACCTTCAACCCCGTCATCTCGCAAAAGATCACCGATGACCTGTCCCTCGCGTGCGGACTCAACTACTTCAAGAGCCGCGTCATCCTGCGCGGACAGCTCAACTACGGCCCCTCAGATGGTGAAGTCGATCTCGACATGAAAGGCCACGGCTGGGGCTACAACCTTGGACTTCAGTGGCGCTACAGCGAAGACATTACCGTGGGGTTGACCTGCCGAAGTGAAGTCAAGGTCGGGTACGAGGGGGACGTCGAACGCAAAGACAGTCCCTTTGGCCCGCCCAACACGACAAGCGATGCCGAACTCGACATCCGGTACCCGCTGTCCATCGCCGGTGGTGTCTGCTGGCAGGCAACGCCCAAGCTGCGTCTCGAGCTCGCTGCCGAGTGGATGGAATGGTCCACCTGGGACGAGATGGTCGTCTTCAACCAGGACGCCGTCCTCGGCCCGGCGTTCACCATGCAACGCCAGTGGGACGACAGCTGGATCATCATGATCGGCGGCGAATACCAACTCAACGAAAAGTGGACGCTTCGGGCAGGCTACAGCTTCAACGAAACCCCCGTTCCCGACTCAACCGTTAGCGTCGACCTACCTACCGGCGACACACACGCCATCGGGCTGGGTGCCGGCTACAAGTACAGCGACACCCTCAGTTTCGATGCGGCCGTGAATGTCGCTTATGGCCTCGAGCGTGACCTCAACAACGGCGTCGCGCCGGCCGGCAGTGAGTTTGAAGCAATCTCAACGTATGTCTCGCTGGGCGTGAACTACACGTTCTAAGCAACCCAGCCGCGAACCATTTGATGGGCAGAGAGGAGCGTCAGAGACCATGGTTATCAACGAAATACTCGACGATCAAAGAACAGCACCTGGCAGCGCAACCGTCCTGGTCGTAGACGACGAAGTAGGCCCCCGAGAGTCGCTCAGGCTGATCCTCACCCCAAGCTACCGGGTGGTGCTGGCCAAGGACGGCGAAGAAGCCCTCGAACGCTTCGAAACCGACGCCCCGGACATGATCATCAGTGACATCCGGATGCCTCGTCTGGGAGGCATTGAGCTTCTCAAGAAGGTCAAAGAGCAATCACCCGAGACACCGTTCATCCTCCTGACCGGATACGGAACGCTCGAAACGGCACAGGAAGCGGTCCGGACCGGAGCCTTTGACTACATCAGTAAGCCCTACAACGTCGAAGACATCCGGAAAGTCGTTGCCAAGGCCTTCGAGGAAACCCGCAAGAAGCAGGACATGGACCAGGCGCTCAACCGTCTGCAGAACACCAACATGCTTCTGGAAGCAAGCCTGCAGGAACTCGACCAGAAAGCAGCCCTGGGCGATCTCTCTGCTGAGGTGATCCACGATCTCAACAACCCCATCTGCGCATTGCAGGGATACGTCGAACTGCTCGAATGCACGCTTGCGGAGCAGAACGGCTTCCACGAGTCTGAAGAGAAGGAAGTTCTCGGCATCATCAAGCATCAGGCCGAGAGGTGCATCCAACTGACTCGCCGGTTCCTGGACTACGCCCGGACCTCAAAGCAACGCTGGGGCTGCGGCAATATCAATGAACTCATCGAGGACACGCTCTTCGTCTTTCAAGCCCGCCTGCGGATGCTGAATGTGAACATCGAAAAGGACTTTGATGCAACCGTCCCAAACTGCTGGCTGCAGACCACTCAGTCACAGCAAGTTTTTTACAACCTGATCTCCAATGCCCTGCAGGCGATGGAAGACCAGGACACCCCCAGGCAAATCGAGATCAGCACCCAGGTGATCAGATCACAATCGGCCGGTTCTGAGAGCGCCTACGTCCGCATTGTGATCAAGGACTCCGGCCCAGGCATTCCGGAAGACCACCACGATCAAGTCTTCGAGCGCTTCTTCACGACCAAGGGCGAACAGGGAACTGGTCTCGGCCTCGCGATCTGCCAGCGAATCATGCAGGAACACGGTGGCCGCATCGACTTGACCAGCGAGCCGGGCGTAGGCACGCAGTTCATGCTGACGTTCCCCATTCTCAGCGAACCGCCCGAGGGCGAAAACTAAGACAATCACCGACGCCGCTGAAGCGGCATACCAAAACGGGCCCAATCCACCCCAGCAGCGCCCGTCACCGGTCCTCCCACTACCACCGGCGGGCGCTGCGCCTTTTCAAATCTGTCCCAATCCACCCCAGCAGCGCCCGTCACCGGTCCTCCCACTACCACCGGCGGGCGTTGCGCCTTTTCAAATCTGTCCCAATCCACCCCAGCAGCGCCCGCCACCGGTCCTCCCACTACCACCGGCGGGCGCTGCACCTTTTTCCCCTACCCTCCCCTCTCCTCGTCTGCCCCGGGAGCTTTTGCGCCTGCACATGGCTATAGTTACACACATGAACCCGAACAGGACAAGCCCGACAGTGAACGCCTTTATGCTGGCCGAGGTCATCGTCTCTGCCGTATTGCTGGGCCTGTTGATCAGCCTGTTTTTTGCTTCACTCAGCGCCCTTGGTCGAGCTGAGACCCACGGCTCCCATCGGGCCGGTGCTCTACGCGTCCTCGACAACACACTCGAGCGACTCATGGCGATGCCGACTCGTACAATGGAAGATACACGGAAAACGCTCGAGGCCGAGCTCGAAGCGGCAGACAGAGCCTGGCCGGAGAGGGCAGAGGCATGCTGCCTCAGGACCGAAACTGGCCTGGAACTGGTGATCAGGCAGTTGGATGGCCCGGTCTTGGCCAGTGTGATGCTGCCATGGAGGAAGCCCTCTGAACGTCCCGACGGGCCGGAACGTAGGGGGGAAGGGTAACCGTGTCCCGAGTCGCCGGACAACGCCACGTGACGAAGCGCCGCCGCTTCACGATTATGGAAGCGGTGGTGGCCTGCACTATCGGGACCATTATTCTCTCCCAGGCCGTTCGCCTCTGCTCCCGCGGCTGGCAGAGGAGCTGCCGATCCATCCGCCTGGCCAGAGACACCCAGGAAGCTCAAGTGATCGCCGAAGCCTGGCGACGCGTAATCCACCCCGCCGCCGTCGCTGAGTTGGCAACGGATGGCGACTGCCTAACGACCGGGACGCACACAATCACCCGGACACAGAATGGTGCCCTGCAGATCCGGCGCAAAGCCGATGGCCAAACCAAGACCTTCCCGCTGAGTCGACGGACGACAGTCACCTTCGCCCTGGAAAACGCGCGCGGCCCCCAACCGCTGGCAGTCCTCTGGATTCACCTTCCTTCGCGCAAGGCGCGCCCCCCCGTGGACCTGAGGATCGTCGCTTGCCCGGGAGGGACAGCGTAATGCCGCGAACACAGCCAAACCAGGCAAGGAGTGCGCGTAAAACCCGGGGATTCGCCGTCCTGGCCGTACTGTTCCTCGCCGGCATTCTCAGCGCAATCCTCTGGGTCGGCGTCAGCAGTTGGCATCAACTCCTCAGTCAGAATAGGAGCATGGCCCGACGCCTTCAGCAACTCGCCACGAGCTGTCCCGTAGAGCATCCCCACAAGTGATCGCCGGAGCCCACCGGAAGCATACGTTGGAGACAGCTTGCCATTCCCTTGCGTCTCGTGGGTCGAGCCACTACAATGGTCCCCGATCTGCCCTACCGTCTGCCCTGACGGGGAACACCCTACAATTCCGGCCTGCTGCCCAGCCAACCCAAGTCCAGCCTTTGGAAAGCCCCATCCCATGCCCAAGCCCAAAGTGGCCATCATCGCCTGCGGTGTCCTTGAGTGGAATATCCGTCGGGTCATGGAACGCATCCCGGACACAGACTTCATCACGCGCTTCCTGCCGGCCAGGCTGCACGAGAATCCCGGGCGGCTGCGCCAAATGCTCCGTGAAGAGATCGAGAGACTCAGCCAGGATCCGGAGCTCGCAGGCATCGTCCTCGGCTTCGGCGTCTGTGGGCGTGGCACGATCGGCCTGACCGCCACGGCCGTTCCCCTCGTGATGCCCCGAACCCAGGACTGCATCGGCATCTATCTAGGGTCTCATTTCAGATACATGGAGGAATTCTCGCGGCGGCCGGGGACACGCTACGTCACCCAAGGTTGGTACGAACGGAACAATCACCCACAGACGCGCGAAGTGCAGAGCCACCTCTCCGCTCGAGACCATTCACTGTACGGCGCCAGCTTCGATGAACTGTCCTCCCAGTACGGTCCCGAGAATGCCGATTTCATCTGCCGTTTCCGGGACTCCTGGAAGGAAAACTACCAGCGCGCGGCATATATCCGCTTCGAAGGTGAAGGCGCCAGTGCGGCAGGCCTGGAAGCAAGCCGGAGCCTGGCTGAAGACCTCGGCTGGGAACACGAGATCCTTGAGGGTGACGATTCCCTCCTCCACGCCCTCCTCAGCCGGAAATGGAGTGACCCGAGAATCCTGCTTGTGCCAGTGGGCAACCACACCGTGGCAGCGCCCGGCCAGGCCGTGGTTGGCTTCACCAGCGGCGTGGATTCACACGTCGAGAAAATCCTTGCCAGATACAGGCGGACGGAAGAACAGGAACCAGTCCAGCGATCCGGACGGGGCCTCGGAGTCGACACTGGCGGCACCTTCACCGACGCCGTCATCTTCGACTTCGACACCGACACCGTACTGGCTCAAGCCAAAGCCCCAACCACACACGACGACCTGATTGTCGGGATCCGGATGGCTTTGGCTGAGCTCCCGCGGGACGAACTGGCCGGGGTGACCCGAGTCGGCCTGAGCACAACGCTCGCAACCAACGCCTTCGTGGAAGGGAAAGGACGCCCTGTTGCCCTGTTGGTCGCCTCCCCACTGAACATCGATCTCGACCGTTTCCCCTTCCGGTTCGTGCGACGCCTCACCGGAGCGATGAGCATCGAAGGCGTCGAGCAAACACCCGTCGACGAGCTGGAGATTGGCCGAATCGCCCAGGAAGCGCAGGAGGCCGGGTGTGAAGCACTCGCCATCAGCGGCTTTGGGAGCGTAGTCAACCCGGCGCATGAATTGACAGCTGCCCGGATCGCCCACGAGACCACTGGGCTGGCAGCCGTCTGTGGACACGAACTGACAACCGAACTCAACTTTGTTGAACGAGCCACGACAGCGGCGATGAACGCCAAACTGACACCGCTGATTGAGGAGCTGATCACAGCCGTCCGCAGCGCGCTCGACGAGCTTGGTCTGGAAGAGGTCAGAGTCATGATCGTGAAGGGCGACGGCAGTCAGATGCTGGACCGAGTCGCCCGGAGTCTGCCGGTCGAAACACTGCTCTCCGGCCCGGCTGCCAGCGTCGTCGGAGCGGCGAAGCTGTTCAGCAACGCAGACGCAGTCGTGGTGGACATGGGGGGCACGACGCTGGATGTCGCACTCCTGCAGAACCACTCGCCCGTACTCAGTCCAACAGGAGCGCGAATCGGCGACTTCAAGACATGCGTCCGGGCCATGGGCGTCCAGACAATCGGCTTGGGTGGAGACAGCGAGATCGATCTGTCCGGGTGGCCACAGGTCTCGATCGGCCCCCGCCGGATCATCCCCCTCTGTCGGCTCAGCACAGACCACCCTGACCTGCCGGTCCGGCTGCCGGCTCTCTATACCGAATACCTCACCACTGATCCGAACTGCGTCGACCTGGTGACTGTCTCAGACAAACCGAGCAGCAACGAGCAGCGCACGCTCGCCCTCCTCGCCGAGGGCCCAATGCTTCTCGGCCAACTGGCCCGCCGCCTGAATCGGCCAAACCCCGCCTTCGTCCCCTGGCATGACCTTGAAACGCACGGCGCTATCAAGCGGTACGGACTGACGCTTACCGATGTGATGCATGTGGAAAAGCGCTACACCGCCTTTGACCAGCGAACAGCACGTGACATGCTCAAGGCTTGGAGTGGCTTCCTCGATGCAGACATCGATGACATCATCCAGGCTATCCACAAGGAGTTTCGCAGGTTGGTCTGTGATACCGTTCTGAGCGTCGTCCTGCCCGATGGCTGCCCCTGGGCCGGTGGAGATGAGCTGCGCCGATGGCTGACTCAGCACTTCACCGAGCCGGCGGACGGGCGGCCCTTGCGAATCCGCCCGGAACTGGCCGTGCCGTTGATCGCGGTCGGGGCGCCGGCACCCGCTTTGTTCCCCGAACTCGAAGAGGTGCTCAACCAGTCCATACTGATCTCGGACCACGCCGGCGTCACCAACGCCGTGGGAGCCATTGCCGGCGATGTAATGCTCAGGGAGTCAGCCACGGTCAGAATTACGCCGGAAGGCGTCTTCGTCTGCAGCTGGAAAGGCGGCGGACAACGGGCCGTCGACCTGGAGGAAGCCGTCCGTTTGTGCGAGGCCGCCGTTCATGAACATCTCAGGGAAGCCGCGTCCGCGAACGACATCCCGTTCACAGTCCCGCTCTTCAGTGCAGAACAGCACGATGCGGAAACGCGCGATGGGAAGCTCTTCCTCGGCGTAACGCTGCGCGGCGAACTGCGAGGCTGACCCGCGGTTCTACCGGCGAACTCCCTCGCATTGCGCCCCCCCCCCAAGCCCCAGAGAAGGCCGTCCGCACTCAGCAGCTTGCTACCCCTGGGCGGGGAGGCAGCTCCCCGACCAACTGGTGCGCCTGGTTGGTCAGGATAACATCGATGCCCATATCTGCATAGCGACGGGCGTCTTCCGGTTCGTCGGCCCAGAAGAGGTTGCAGAGCAACCCCGCGTCGTGAGCCTGGCGAATATGGTCCTCCTCAACGTTCCGGAAGAACTGCAGCCGTGTGCACTCGTACTGAATGGCGGTGCTGATTAGGCAGGGCGGATCGCTTTGATGCGCAAGGCAGGCTCTCTCGAGATCGGGTGCCCAACGTTTCGCGGCCGCCAGCACATCCTCCTCGCCGGCAATGTACCCCAGCCCTGTGAGACAGCGCTCGCGCAGCAGATCGCCCACCAGGCGAACAAGCGCACCGTCTTCACCCGGGGCCTTGATGTGAAGGTTGAGAAAGACGCGGCCGGCGGTCAAGTCGAGGACCTCCTCAAGACGTGGGATTGGGACCCCGGCCCAGGCCTCTGAAAGGCGCACTCCAGCGTCGCACGAACGAATGGTGGGCCAGTCGAGGTCAACGACCGTGCCCTCGCCATCGGTCGTGCGCTCCAAACTCGGATCATGGCACACGACCGGAACGCCGTCACGGCTCAACCACACATCCAGCTCGATCTCCGCCACTCCCGGGAGAGCAATCGCCGCCGCGAACGCGGGGATCGTGTTCTCCGGGCACACGTGACTCAGACCACGATGTGCACAGAGGCGTGGGAAGCTCAAGCCCTCCACAGCGGCCGTCCGGTCAGGAAGAGGCCTATATCCCCAGGGCCGTCGATGGGTCTCGATGAGTCCCCGATGCTCGATCTCGTTCTCTCCGTGAGAAGCCGGTTTCCGGAACCTCTGGTCTGGATCAATGACGCAACTCAACACACCCTCGTCGTCCCCTGCATCATCCACCAGCGTCCCATCCGGCGCAGCGATCAGCCCATGTCCACCAACCCCGGGAGTCCCCATGGCGTAACTCGCACGTACGAACCAGGCTCCCGTATCCAGCGCCCGACAGCACGCCAGCAGCCGATTCCTCTCAGCACTCTCAGAACGCTGGTACGACGGACTGAGGACCACGTCAGGGGCGCAAGCAGCCAGCGCCTCGAAATGCTCCGGGAAGTAAACATCAAAGCAGACGGCAAAGCCGAGACGCAACCCGGCGATTCCCATCACAATAGGCGTTGCGCCGGCGGTCATCCCCAAATGCTCTTCCTCAACCGCAGTGAGATGGCGCTTGTCGTAGTGCCCGGCCAGGTCGCCTGTAGAAGCGACCACCAACGTGCGGTTGAACCAGTGTCCCCCGGACTCAACGGCGGCCCCCAGTACAACGATGCTCCCAAGACGACGGGCTTCGTCGCAGATCAGTTCCACGAAGTGCTTCCCCTCATCTGTCGCGAAACGCCGCAGGACTTCACGGTCGACGAGTCCGGGAGTGGTGGCATACTCAGGCAACAGCACCAGATCCGTCTCGGCAGGCCGCAATGCTCGGACACGATCCAGCATCCACTGGTGACAGGACACAGCAGCGGAAGGCGTACCAGACCGGGGATAAGGAGGCTGCAGCACCGAGATGTTCATTGTGTCACTCCGGGTATGCTTGAAAGAAGATCGTCCGTTTCACCGAGCCCAGGATTGCCGGTCAACCATCGTCCCATCGTCGTCTGAACGCAACCCCTTTCCCCACGCAATCGCCAGTTGCCGTTGCCCCGCCCGCTGAGCTGCGTCCATCCAGTTGCTTCCTGCGGTGTCCGCTTCGGGACCGCATTGTGGGGAAAAGCCGTTCATCCTGCCCGCGGCCGACGACATGCACCCAAAGGCGGTTGATCGCCTCTAACGATACGTGTAGAGTAGGCACTGTGGAACCGGACGACGGCAGAGAGCCTCGGATCTCTGGACTCCTGTCGGATACCAGCCATACGCATCCCACAGTGGAAGGGGCAACGCCCATGACTCAGCGAGTCCTGCACTCAATCCTCACCTATGCCGTCACAGCGACCATCCTCGTACTCGCAGGCTGCCGCTGTTCTACCTGCAAGACCGTCACAGCCGACGGTTCCGCTCCCAGCGCCTTCACCTGCACACGATCCGTCGTTGAAGGAGATAAGCTGCGCGTCTGGTCAGCCATCCCTACCGGAGACCCTAAGACCAGTGTGATCATGCTCGAGAAGATCGGGCCGGCAGAGGTGAGTGTCGGTCAGGAATTCGCCTACGATATCCTCGTCACCAACCTCAGCGACTGCCCCCTCGTGGACGTCTTCGTGACCGACCGCTTCTCCGAGGGTCTGGAGCTGGTGGCCGCAACTCCTCCTGCGCTGGTCTCACAAGACAGTCGGGCCCGATGGACGCTGGGCGAGCTCAAAGGCCGGGAAACAAAGCAAATCACCGCGCGAGCAGTTGCAGGTAAAGAAGGCGATTTCCTCCACTGTGCGCAAGTGACATACCTAAACACCGTCTGCCTTGAAGTCAGAGCCACAACCCCCAGGCTTGAACTGACCAAAACCATGCCGGAACGATCCGACCTCCTCACCCCGATCCCGGTAACTGTCGTCGTCACGAATACCGGTACGGGGACAGCACAGAATGTCCGCATCACGGACAATCTGCCTGATGGCCTGGTGGGCCCCGACAACGAGTCCACTCTTCAGTTTCCTGTAGGGAGCCTAGCCCCGGGCGAGTCGGGGCAGGTGGAGTTCGAGGTGCGTGCAACAAAGGCGGGGCGAATCAACAACACGGTGGTCGCAGCCGGAGACGGAGGCGCACACGCGCAGGCCACCGCCAAAGTCATCGTTAAGCAACCAAACCTGAAGATAACCAAGAACGCCCCCGCGATGCGCTATATCGGTCGCCCGATTGAGTACACAATCACGATCAGAAACCCAGGCAACGGCCCCGTTCAGGATGCCGTGCTGGTCGACACTCTCCCGACCGGGACCACCCTCCTCGCTGTAAGCGATGGCGGAACAAGCGATGGGGAGGAAGTAACCTGGAAGATCGGGACTGTGAAGGGCGGCGAAGAACGGACATTCGGTCTCAGCGTTCGCCCCGATGCAGCGGGAACCGTGGTTAACCACGCCTCGGCACTCGCGGCAGGTGTTGACACGGTGCATGCCCGAGCTGACACCGTCGTGTCCGGAATCACGGCGATTCTTCTGGAAGTCGTCGACGAGGCCGACCCTGTCGAACTGGGCTCAGAGGTCACGTACATTATCACGGCCACGAATCAGGGATCCACGGCAGCCACCAATGTACGCATTGCAGGGGTACTGGAAGAGCAGTTCCACTCTGTCCGCCTGGTGGGGCCGACCAAAGGCACTTCGGATGGACGGGTGATCACCTTCCCTGCCCTGCCACAGCTCGGAGCGCGACAGAAGGCCGTGTGGAAAGTCGTGGCCAAAGCGATGAAGCGGGGTGACGCACGCTTCCGGGTCGAACTGAACACCGACCAACTCGAGCGCCCGGTCACGGAAACTGAAGCGACGAACGTCTACTGACCGCCCCGGCTAAGACGCCTGGCAGTTCCCCCGACCAGCATCACCAGCGCGCAAAGACACACACCGGCCAGACCGGCCGAAGACATGCTGTGCACGCGCTTGCTCATGAGAAGGGCAACGGGCCCTCCTCCCCCCACCACCATCGCCGCCCAGACCCAGGGCTTCGGCACAGCTTCGGCACATTGGCGTCGCCCCAGAAGCAGCAGGGGAACAAGCAGCCCGCCGGTGTAGAACGCATAGGCAAGAAGCAAGTTACCGATGATGACGGGCCGGACGAGAGCCACAACCAGGCTGACGCCGCCAACCAGACACACCAATCCCCGCGCAGTGAGGGACTGCCGGCTCGGAGCTCGGGATCTGCCAAGGAGATCCAGTTCGCCGACCGAAGCAGCCGTTAGTAAACACGTGTCGGCCGACGAGACCATCGCCCCCAACAGGCCGATGCTGACCAAGGCCCCGATGCCGTCTCCCAGAACGCCCGACCGGCTGATCAGCCACGGCAGCGCTTCACGGGCACTGGCGAGCTCAACGCCACTCGACCGAATCACCATCCCAATCTTCACCAGGGCGGCCGATACAGGGAGCATCACGACCCCCGCGATGACGGCCCCCCGCCGCGCAACCCGCCCATCCCGAGCAACGAGCACACGGGAGCACAGATCCGGGCCGACAACGTACATCCCACCAACCACAACGATCAGCGCAACCAGATCACCGCTCCCAAGCCCGGGGAAGTCAACCGGAGTGGTCCCGTGGGGGGCCAACGTCAGCGCCCCGGCGAGAGCAGTCCCAACTGCGATGACGATGAGAACCAGTTGGAGCATGTCCGTCCGCAGAACCGCACGCTGGCCTCCCCAGGCGGTGTAGGCCACAGCAACGGCGGCAACCATGGCCATTCCGTTTCGTGCGGACAACGACGACAGACACGCGACGATGGTACCTGCAGCAACCCACTGGGCGGCCAAAACGCCTGTCCACATGACCACAATCAGAGAAGCGGAGAGGATACGGGCGGGTTCACCGTAGACGCTGCCTGCCCATTGAGGCAAGGTCACGGTCTCGGGACGAGAGCGCATCGCCTGTGCCCAGGTAGTCCCCAGCAGCACCATCCCAATGCCCCCCGCGCCAAGCCACCAGAACGCTGTCCAACCGAGGGAGTACGCGTGGCCGACGACACCAATCGTGGCAGATGCACCAAGACAGGTCGCCGCGAGTGAACAGGTCACGGAAAGGGTGCCGGCTTCCCGACCGGCCAGAAAGAACGTGTTCCCCCGCGGACGCAGGAGGAGGCCTGGCGCACCAAACAGCACAAGGATCAACAGGACCACCCATCCGGACATCAGAACGCTCCCAGTGGCGACCGTCGAAGCCTCTACACAAACTTGATCCGTCTTGCAGCGAAAAGAACCATTCGCAGGAGCAGTACGCCGTGCCGCCAGCGCTGAATGTTGGTGTCCCCATAGGTGCGTTCGCGGTACCGAATCGGTAGGTCCACAATCCGGAAGTTCTGCTTCACCGCACCAAATATCAAATCGAAGTCACCAAATGGATCGAAGTCACCAAAGTACGACCGATTGGCCGCAATCCGCTCGTAGTCCGACTTCCACAGCACCTTGGTCCCGCAGAGCGTGTCTTTGATCGGCTGCTCCAGAAGCCAAGAGAAAGCCATGCTGAAGAACTTGTTTCCCAGGAGGTTGAAGAACCGCATCGCCCGCTTTTCCATGGGATACACTAGCCGAACCCCATTGACAAAATCCGCCTTCCCGGAACGCAGCGCTTCATAGAAACGAGGCAGATCCTCAGGCGGGACGGTGAGATCAGCGTCAAGAATCATCAGGATCTCGCCCGACGCCTCCTCGAACCCAACCCGAACGGCATCGCCTTTGCCCTTGCCAGGCTGCTTGAAGAGCTTCCAGGGCTTCTCGGGGTTCTCGGCGATCTGCTGCTCGATCACAGCATACGTGTCATCCGTCGAGCCTCCCTCAACGAACACGAGCTCCGTGCCTCCCCCCATCTCCGGAACGCGCTCAAGAATCGACGCAACGTTCCCGGCTTCATTGCGGGCAGCAACAATCACTGAGACGATCGGCTCAGCCGGCAACTCGCGTCGAACGGGGGCGGGACGGGCAAGAATGAAATTGCTCAGCGATGCGTGCCGGAACGGCCAGATTCTCGCCAGAAACCGATTCGCAAACCCAGCCAGCAGGGGCAGGGGGAGGGGATACAGGACTTCCTGCCAGGATCGTATCACTTCCAGCCCGGAAAGGAAAAGAAGGTGGCCGACGTCCTCGCGGGTGAGCCAGTTCTGCGGCAGAAGTGGCTTGGCAAGCCCCATCCAACGGGCCAGCGAGAGGATCGGACGCCACGCCTGACTGTGAAGATTGAGGATAATCCGGGTACTGGGCTTCGAGACAGCGGCAACGTGCTCCAACACAGCCTGGACATCAATGACATCATTGACCAGATCCGAGAGGATAATTGCGTCAAAGTCCCCCTCAAGTTCCAGGGCATGCGCATCCGCCTCGATGAACGTCAACTCCGGGTGCCGGTCCCGAGCACGTTCGACCATCTCCCCGGAGAAATCAACCCCTACACCGTGAACGGGCTCAAGGCCGGCCAGCAGGTCGCCACGGCCACATCCCACTTCCAGAACACGTTGACCGGGAGCAATGAGGTGACGATACACGCGCAGCAGCCGGCGATGGTAAGCCCCACCCCAACCGTTCCAAGTGTCCATCTTGATGGCAGTCGAATCCCAAAACCGCCGCCGAGTGTCAGAGTCGGTCAGAGGGTTGCCGGGAACGTCGGTTGATTCGGGATTAGTCATCGCCCTTGCCACACCATGCTCAACACGAAACCGGACAAGACACCACGCAAGCAGCACCCATCAGGCTCGTGGACGGAGAATCGCCCCGCACGTGACCATCCCGGATAGACGGATGGCCCAAGAACGGGCACTCAGTGACGGAGGCCGGCGGAAGATCAGGTCGGGGGCATGAGCCGGCTCTGGAAGAACCGCGGAACCGCAACTACTTGTCAGCCAGCTTCGGCTCAAGGTAGTCAATGCAGCTGGTCAGGGTTGCCAGTTGCGGATAATCACTCTCCGGGACCTCAACGCCATACTTCTTCCGGAGTTCCATCACGATATCGAGGAAATCCATCGAATCGAGGTCCAGCTGGTCCCGAAGGGCTTGGTCCGGGTCAAGGCTCGAGCAGTCTTCATCAGGTATAATGTCGGTGATAATGTCGACGATGGCCTGACCAATCTGTTCTCTCGTCATCGGCGCTGAGTCTCCCTCATCTGAAGAACCGTCTTGCGGCTCGAAGTGAACCGGCTATGACTGAACTCGCTTAACTATCAGAACGGAGTTAATCCCTAACATCCCAAACGAATTATTCAAGATCGTGTCCAGCTTCTCAGCCTGGACCGGAGCCTCGTGAACCAGATTCGGCAAGGCACACTCAGGATCGAGATCATCCACGTTGATCGTGTGGTGGACAATCAGGTCATCAAACGATGGTAAGTTCCCTGCCAACTCCAACGCCCCGGCAGCTCCCATCGCGTGCCCGATGAAGCTCTTCGTGTTGTTCACGTAAGTCTGCGGACTGTCTCCGAAAACACTCCTTATCGCAGCACACTCCTGCACGTCCCCGGCAGGTGTTCCGGTGGCGTGTGTGTTGACCAAATGAATGTCGCCAGGTTCCATCCCCGCACGTTGAATGGCCTTCCGGATGCACTCCGCCTGCCGTTCCTGGAATGGCAGCACCATGTCCATCGCATCAGAATTGGCCGCGTAGCCAGCGATTTCGCCGTAAATTTTGGCCCCGCGAGCCTGGGCGTCTTCGAGACGCTCCAGCGTAAATACGGCGCCACCTTCGGAAACCACGATCCCGTTTCGAGCCTTGTCAAACGGTCGGCTGGCTCGCGTCGGATCCTCATGAACCGCGAGTGCGTTCTGGCTGTTGAACCCGGCGAAAATACCAAACGTACGAATGCTCTCTGAAACGCCGCCGGCCAACGCGAGGTCGACCTCACCCAAGCGCAATTGCTGGCATCCCTGCACAATCCCGAGATTCCCGGCCGCACAAGCCGCACCAACGGTGTAGTGGGGCCCGGTAATCTTCAGGTTAATCGTCACCTCGCCCGCAGGGTTGTTGGCAACGGTGCGGGGGTTGTGGTAATGCGACCAGTAACGGATGTTATCGTCGTATTTGCGGATCTCATGGATCTCACCTTCCGTCTCAACATTGCCGTGCTCGGTGATTCCGAGGTACACGCCGGTCCGAGACGAATCCAGTTCAGCCCACGGCAATCCAGAGTCCTGAACCGCCTCGTTTGAGCAGTAGATCGCGATCGATCCCGCTCGCGTCCCAACTCGAAGCTCCTTCCGCGTCTGGTACTTCTTCGTGTTGAAGTGGCAGACACCGGCAACGGTGTCACCAAAGTACCGAATGCTGTAAGGCTCAACTCCGGACACGCCGGCTAGAAGGTTCGAGCGAAATTCCGCAAGGTTGTCCCCGTTGGGAGACGCAAGACCAACCCCTGTAATGACAATTCGAGCTCCAGGCTCCATAACCTCGACTGCCCCTTTTCATCAGCTGGTAGTACGGTTGCCCGGAACGCTGTGCCCAACCACTGAAGCCAGGCCAATGGGCACCAATATGCCCCCTGCAACGCGCAGAGCCGAACGAACAAGAACAAACTAAGAGACCTGTAATATACGCTCAGAGCCCGTGGGGGGAAACCCGGACCACCCAAAAAACTCCCGGGGCCCGGTCTCTATGTCATTTGTCACCAGTAGGAAAGGCGATATATTAGACGCTTTTTCGTCAGCAATATGACGCTGCTGCCGGGCGGTAATCCCCTCGGAAGGTCCCCCTCCCCGGCGTGATGTGCAGTCAGCAAAAGGTGGTCCATGCGCTACACGGACGTCTGTGTCGAAGCGATCAGCCATGTCCTCCCGTCCCGTGCCGTGTCTTCTGACACGGTGGAAAAGTGGCTGAAGCCCCTCTATGATCGCCTGCATCTGCCCGAAGGGCGCCTCGAACTAATCTCGGGCATCAAAGAGCGGCGGATGTGGAAGCGGGGCACGCGCCCCAGTGAGGTCAGCGCGCGAGCTGGTGAAAAAGCCCTGAAGCAAGCCGGCCTGCTGCCCAGCCAGCTGGACTGCCTGTTCCACTGCTCTGTGTCCAGAGACTTCGTTGAGCCAGCCACCTCCACCACCGTTCACCGACTCCTCGGGCTTCCCGGGAAGGCTCTGAACCTCGATATCTCCAACGCATGCCTCGGCGTCCTTTCCGGAATGATCATGCTGGCTAATATGATCCAACTCGGCCAGGCCCAGGCAGGCGTCATCGTCTCCGGTGAGCAGGCACAAGGGCTCATGGACGGGACCATCGAGGAACTTGTCAACGACACGTCCCTCACCCGGAAGGACATCAAATCCCACTTTGCCTCATTGACCATCGGTTCGGCCGCCGCAGCCGTCGTCCTTACTCATCGCTCAATGAGCAAGACCGGGCGCCGCCTCCTCGGCGGGGCTCACCTGGCCAACACCAAATACAACCACCTGTGCCAAGGCAGTGCCGAAACCGGCATGTCCAACGCGACACACGCGAACATGCAGACAGACGCGGAACAGCTGCTTGCCCATGGCATCGAGTTAGCTGAACAGACCTGGGAGTTGGCCAAGCAGGAGCTCGACTGGGACAATGACACGCCCGACTGTGTCTGCTGCCATCAAGTGGGACGAGCCCACAGGGAACAGCTCTATGAGCACCTGAACCTTGACCTCACGAAAGACTTCTCGACCTTCGAACACCTCGGCAACTGCGGATCGGCCTCACTGCCCGTGACAACGGCGATGGCCGTGGAGGCAGAGCGCTTGAAGCGGGGCGACAAGCTCGCGATGCTCGGCATCGGCAGCGGCATTAACTGCACCATGCTGGGGGTGGAGTGGTAGACGGCTGGGAGCTGGGTCACACACGGAGGGAATGCGGTGCCTGCGGTTGATACATGCCTCTTTGTCGGTGCCTGCCCGTTCCGGGACGCTCCGTCAGCACCAAGCGACCTCCTCGCTCTGAGAAAGGCGGCCGGCCTCTCGCAAGGAGCGGCAACGGGCTACTCGTCCATCTTCTACCACGACCCATCCGAAGGCCTGAAGAAGGACTTGGACAACTTCCTCGAGCTGGCCGATTGGCTTTCCTTCTATGCGGTCGTCAACCCGGACTTCCCGAACCCCGAGAAACACGTGCAGGCGGCCGCTCTGGAACGCAGAGTCGTCGGTCTCCGCCTGATCCCTTGCCTGCACCACGTCAATCTCAGCGCATCCGCAACGGTCCGCACGGTCCGGGCCGCTGCCGAAGCCGGCCTACCCGTGACGATCACGGCACGCCTGTTCGACGGGCGAATCGCCCCCCGATGCGTCCAGCAGGCCGAGCCCAACATGCAGCATCTGGTCGCCCTCCTCAATGCTGTCCCCGAGGCAACCATCGTCCTGTCAATGTTCTTCTTCGCCGAACTGGCAGCCATGAAGGTCGATTGGGATGAACTGCCCAATGTCTTCATTGACCTCGGTTGCAGCAAGCCAACCGTACGGTCGTTCGACACGCTTCCCGACTGGTTCACCCCGGAACGCGTGCTCTTGGGGACCGGAGCCCCGTTCTACTACTGGAAGGGCAGCCGACTGGCACTTGAGGCGTCCCAACTCACCTCGGACCAGAAACAGGCCATCCTGAAGACGACGGCGGAGGAGGTGCTGCGATGGGACTGATCGAGGAACTGCAGCGATTCCGAATCATTGACATGCATGTCCACAACTGGAGCCTGTTCGCCGACACCGCTTACCTTGTGGAGTGCCTGGATCGCTTCGAACTCGATGCACTGGTCATCCTGAGCAATCTGAACGGGGGCCAGGAGCCGTCCGCCGAGCAAGTCACTGCCGCGAATGAAGCGACACTCCGGCTCCGTGATCACGTGGGCGAACGCATCATCCCCTTCGCGTATGTGAACGCGCAGCACACAGACAATGCCCTGCAACAGGTGGCCTGGTGTGCGTCGCATGATTTCCGGGGCCTCAAGTACTGGATCAGTCAGCGAGCCGTCGCACCATGCACAACCACTGTTACAGAAGCAGCCCTGGAACATGGTTGGCCCGTTCTGTACCATTCCTATTTCCGTCCACACGGGGAGCCACCGGCTCAGGAGAGCCCTCCTGGAGAAATCGCGGAACTGGCCCGAAGGTTCCCGCAGGGACAGTTCATCATGGCCCACATGGGGGCCCAGTTCGAACATGGTTTGGCGGCCGTTGCAGACTGCCCAAACGTTGCGGTCGACTACGCAGGATCAATCAACGAGAAGGGAGCCTACGAAACGGCCATCGAGCGCCTCGGACCAGAACGCGTTCTCTTCGGAACAGACATGCCCGCCTGCTTCTACACCAACGCAGGGCGGGTCCTCGAACTCGATGTAGATGATGCCGTCAAGCAGATGATCTTTGCAGACAACCTCCTCGCTATGATCGCCTCCTGAACAGGACGATCTCCCCTGTCGTCGCCACTGCCGCCCGGAGCCCCGGGACTGACTGCGGCTTGACCCGAGTGGGCACGAGCCACTAAACTAGAGAGCGTCAGGGGAAAGGCCGAGAACCAGGAAAGAAACACCATGCACGGTACGCTACACCACGCCCGGTTGATCAGTCGCGCGGCGCTGACACTCGCCGTTGCCGGCTGCGTTGCCGGGCTGACACTGCGGTCACAGACGGCACAAGCCCAGGGAACCGATCGCGCCCGGAAACCTGAAATCACCTGTGATGCGCCGACCCACGACTTCGGGCGAGCGGAAGACCGCGACACGATCAAGCACGAGTTTACCATCCAGAATGCCGGAAATGCGGCGCTTGAGGTGAAGCGGATCTCGTCCGGATGCGGCTGCTCAGTGTCGCGAATCAAGAGTAACACCATTCGCCCCGGTGGGAAGACAAAGGTCACCGTGGAGCTGTCTCCCCTGGGACGTCGCGGCATCCAACAGATCCCGATTCGCATCGAGTCGAACGACCCGGTGAACCCCATCTACCAACTGTGGTTCAAGGGCACGGTCTTCGGGCAGGTGGACCTGGAGCCCAGCTTCGTCAATTTCCGTAACATCCCATCGGATCAAACCGTCCGTCAGCCCGTGGTCCTGATCTCCCAGGCCAAAGGGATCAAGATCACCAAAGCGGTCAGCCATTCCCCCAAAGTCAAAATCACGGTCGGTGATCGCATCGACAGCAAGCGCCAGCAACTGATGCTGGAGACGGTTCCCCCTCTGCAGATCGGGCACTTCGCAACCTCAGTAACGATCCATACGACACATCCCGAGCTCTCGGAGGTCGAACTCCCAATCTCAGTGACCGTCATGGGCGAGGTGCGCCTGCTTCCCAAGGAACTGACGTTTCCCCTGTCCGCCGGGAAGCCGCTGAACCGTGTCATCTTTGTTCGTCCGGGGAGTGCCGCCGAATTCAGCGTTGAGAGTGTGTCCGGCCCATTCACCGAGGAGCAAACGACACTCATCAAGCAATCAAGCGGGGCGTACCGAATCGACCTTCGGGGGATACGCGTCACGCCTGAACTCGCCGGACAGGTCGTACACATCGTGACTGATCTGGAGAAGATGAAGGACATCCGCGTCCCCATCAAAATCGTCCCTTGAACAGCCGTCCGCACAAAACCGGTTCCCGAACAAGCCCAAGTGCGCCCCCCGGCCCTTTACGCCGCCGACAGTACCTCGGTTGGGCCGTGCTCCTGCTGGGCATCATCGTAGGCACCAGTCAGACGATTGGCCAGACGCCGACCGCCGCCTCTCCCGTCGAACAAACAACTGACGCCGCCTCCACCGGCGTCCTGGTGGAGTACTTCTACGAGAAGGGCTGCCCCATCTGCGCCCGCATTTCCAGGGAAGTGCTCCCTGCTATCGAGAGTTCCCTCGAGGGTCTCTACACCCTGAAACACCGACACACGGCCGACAAAGCGACCTATCTGGAACTCGTCCGATACCAGAAGAAGTTGAATATCACCAAGAACGCATCCGCAGTGTTCATTGTCGATCAAGCCCACGCCTTTGTGGGTTGGGATGAGATATCCGGCGGCCTGCAGGCGAAAGTGGAGGAGCTCGCCCTGGAGCGCCTCCAGGCACAGCCTCTGCTTCCGCAGCCCGAGCCACAGCAACCAGCCGTTGCGGCCCCGACCACGCCCCCCGTACCCCAACCGCCGGAACAGACACAGATGGATGGCGAAGCGCTGCTCCACGAGCGATTCGGGTCATTCACCGTCATCGGTGTTGCCCTGGCGGGACTCGTTGACGGCATCAATCCCTGTGCGATAGCAACCCTCGTCTTCCTCATGAGCATGCTTGCGGTCCTTAAGATCCGGGGCCGCCGCCTCCTGCTGGCCGGAAGCGCGTTCTGCCTGGCATCGTTCGTGACCTATACCGCCATCGGCCTGGGGCTGTTGCGTGCCCTCTACGCCCTGGAGGGATTCGAGCGCATCCGAACGGCCATCGAGTGGGTCATGTTCGGCCTGCTGGCCGTTCTCGCTCTGCAATCGTTCGTTGATGCCTGGCGATACCACCGCACCGGCAAAGCCGACGCCGTCTCACTCAAGCTCCCCGCCGGCATCAAGCTGCGCATCAATCGGCTGATCCGGGAGGGAATGGGGAGCCGACGCCTCTTCACCGGCGCAACCGTAGCCGGCTGCCTGGTGACGGCACTGGAAAGCGTATGCACGGGCCAGGTCTATGTCCCCGCCCTCGTCCTCATCATCAAGTCAGGCAGCCGCTCCGCGCGGGCCATCCTCCTCCTGCTGCTCTACAACGCCCTCTTTGTCACCCCCCTGGTGATCGCCCTGATCCTCACCTTCCGAGGCTTGGAAACCAAGCGTCTTCTCGACTGGAGCCGTCGCAACGTGACCGCAGGCAAGATCGCCCTGGGCGCCCTCTTTGCCACCATGGCCGTTCTGCTTCTCCTACTCTGACACGGTCACCCAGATGGGCGATGACCACGCCGTCTCTCCGTCGCACTGCACGACTCTGAACACGTACCAGTGTTCCCCCGTGGTCACTTCCGTGTCGACCCACGCCAGAGCCACGTCCATGGACGGACCGTCCTCGGAATAAGCGACCTGACCGTCCCGGACAACCTGTACGTGCTCAACCTCCGAGCAAGCGTGCACCTCAGCGTCGATGCGAGGCGCACCCGTGCAGCTGCCCTGCCCTCCCATCCGAATCCCTGCCACCGACACGTCAAGCAGGATCCGGGCCCCGGTTGTCGCGTAAGTGTGGCGTTCGCGCAGGGCCCCCAACAGCTCCTCGCGGTTCAGCGCCGGCAACACGGCTGCAGTCATCCCGCACTTATAGCGCAGACCAGGCGCAAATGTGTGCCCGGCTGTGCCCTGCCTGGCGGGATCCTCAACCGAGAAACCACACCGCCCTTCATGGCAATCCCCGCCTCCGGTGAACCCAATCAGCGCCCCGCGCGAAACAGCATCAAAGGCGAGTTCCTCATAGGCCCCCCACATGGAGTAGATCTCAAGAAAACGCTGCACACGCTCATCATGGTAGGCGAAGAAATCCTTGGTGTGCCCGGTGTGCGGTCCGGCCACGACGGCCTCCTGACCCGCGAAGGAATCGTAGACCGCGTCCAGTCGCGAAGTCGAAGGGAACATCCCGCGAAACAGCCGCAGGCGGTCCTCGGACGTGTATACGTTCCGATGCCCCTGTTTGCCCGCCCACTCGTAGCCGATCAGGGTGGCAAACCGCCCGTCCTCGTTGAAGCTGCTGACGATGTCCTGCATCCATTGCCACTCATTGTCACTGAAGTAACACGCGTGATCGGCGGAAGCTGCAAAGTCCAGACACCCCTCGTCCCGGGCATGCTCGAACATCCCTGCGTAGTCTCCCGAACCGTCGCTTTGCTCACAGTGTCCATGGATCTCCCCCCAGAAGATCCCAGGCAGCTCACTCTCCGCCGGCAGAATCCACACAGGGTTGCTGACGGCCACAGACTCGGTCGTTCCGGATCGCACCGCACGAACGCGATAGACACCGGGCTCCAACACCCCAATCGGCATGGCGAACTGATACCACCGCCGAAAGTGGCCGGCCGGTGAACCCAGGACACGTCGCCCCCCTTCCGACTCCAAAACGAGCTCGATGTCCGTATCAATGGGCCCACGCCGGGGCGGAGAGTTGCGGTATCTGTCCGTGAACAGACCGTGAATGGACATGGCGCCTCCCGCCGGAACCCTCCCGGGCAGGAAGAGATGCAGGCGCACCGGAGGCCCAGGCACAAATTCAAGCGCATGGCCGTTCCCCTCCTCAGGGGCGACGAAAACCTGCCGTTCATCAACAGCAACCGCCAATGCCATCACCGGCAAATGGGAGTACCAATAACGGCGCTCCATCGTGGCCCAGCGCCGCGGGAACAGATACGTGTCCTCCGTCCGGTACGAGAGCGCGATGCGTGCACCAGGCTCAGCCCCGTTTGGCAGGCGGAAAATCGCGTCAAGGCGTTCGTGTGACTCGATCGACGTGTCAATTGAGAGCAGGTCCGCAGCCGGACCTGGCGAGCACGCTGCCAACCACCCCGGCGCGTTCGGATCGTCCACCTGCGGGGCCGAGAACAGTTTCGGGAACGCCAGTCGAATCAATGCTCCCGGAGGCAATCCCGGAGCGCCAACCGTGTATTCCAGCTTGAACCGCGCCACATCTCCCGCCTGAACGCGGCTCGGCGTGATGGTGGTGGTCCCAACCGCCGAACGCGAGATGCCCCACAGCCGCTCCTCAATCGCTGACCGCCCGCCCCTGAGTTCAGCGTCGACCTGCGTCGTCATCACGAACAGTGCACCCTCTCCGCCCGGAGCTGCCAGCCCCCGAAAACGCATGATCCCGAAAACCCAGTGGTGCTCGAGCAGAGACGCGACGGGGTGTGTGCCCAAGTCCAACCAGGATGGGTCGACGGAAGACCGACCAACCGGACTCAGTTCGAAGGCGTTGATCTCAGCCCGAGCCTCGGGCGCTTCTGTCCGCAGCCAGAAACGAACCCGTGTCTCCCCGGGCACCCCCCGAAGAGGCCAGAAAAGTACGCTGTCCAGACATCCGGTTCCGGGATAGGCCTCTGCTTCGGCCAGATCAAAGAGGCGATCCAGACGGGGCCTGGCCTGATACGGGCTCTCAGCACCTTCTGTCATTTCGCTGGCGTCCTTCCTCTTAAGTGCCAATAGGGTAGCACCCCATTTCTTCCGTCCCAACGACTTGCGCCTTGGGTTGACGCATCGGGCCAACGGCACGACTCGCGGCTACCGACCGTGTCCCCCAACCGCAATCTCCTCGGGACTAGTCGTCACGCTGAGGGAACGGGCTCCGTTCGGGAGCTTCCAGACCTGGCCGTCCTTCCCAGGTTCACAGATCGCCTTCACCGTGTTCTGCTGCCCGGGACCAACAGGAACCAACAGCGTCGTCATGGTCGCGGGAAGAGAGAGACGGCCCGTGTACGTCACGGCCGGCGCAGGCACGAGTTTGTTTGACCCACGCCCCGTCCAGCCACGGCCGTGAGGATACGTTCGAGCCGAGCCGTCAGGGCCCGGTTTGGGCCAGTAGGTCGCGTGGGGCGTCCGATCTCCAAACGACGAGAGCGGCACAAGGGAATGGTCAAGAGGGACGAACGCCAACTGGGCTCCGTTGCTCGCCCGAACAGTCACACGGTTCCCATCGACCACCGTTTCACAGCCTCGTTCCAGCTGGAAATTCTGCTCAACGTCCACGGCCTCCGGGGCACCGGTCAGGACATCCTGAAGAAGCCAGTATTGCCCCCCGACAAACACCAACCGCCTCGTCCATTTGACCAATCTGTGCGGGGCAAAGGAGTAGGATGAGGTGAAGAGCGAATAGCCGTCGCCGTGTTTCCAGCTGTTGTCCAGCGGAGCCGTTGTCTCGCGCGTGTTCCCGGGGTCGCGCATGGTCTCATCGACCCCGTCCACCGTGATCGTGTTGTGCAGGAAAGCGGCGTTCTGGGTCGAGATGAATGCATCAGGCTCATTGTTGCGGTACTTGGTTGAGCTTGGATCGATCACGAAGTCTGCCCCGTACGCACTGAGCACAAAACTCAGGCGGTCACCATGCTGATGGGTTGTCCCCCATGGACCGGCATCAATGCACATATAGCGTGCCTGTGGATCCCACCCACTCCGCATGGCGTAGTACCCACACCACTGCTCCTGATCCGGAGAAGGCCAAACCGCGTGTTCGGGTAGAGGTCCATCGCCCTTGAGCAACACACGCTTCGCCCAGTCGGCCCCAAGCCAGTCCAGCATGGGTGGATACACGGATCTACCGGCATCATTGGCGTAGAGGTCCCCAAACGAGGGCATACGCCCGGCTGGCCGCCCCAGATGGACAATCCACTCAACCATCGCGATGAACAGCGGGCGCGCCGTCTGGATGGCCTCTCGCTCCCGAATCCGGTAAGCAAGCTGCTGAACCTGTCGGGCTACACTCGCCGAGTATGCCGTCGTCAACTCGATGCAGGCACCATCGGGATAGAAACTCTCATGGATGTACTGAATGAGCATTGTCGCATTGAACTCGGCCCATTCGCCGGCGGCGGAGAAGTCGTCCAGGAGCGCACAAGCGGAGGTCATCCCCTGGATCATCCCCAGCCCACCATTATGGCGCCGGTCCACCCACACCTTCATCTCTGTGCGCAGGTAGTAGGTCTCCTGGTACAGCCGGTGCACGAGCTGAAGCAGCTCCGCGTCAGTGACCTCCGGACACGTCCGGACGAGCGCCAGAGCCTCAGCCATCTGACGTACGCGGTGGCAGATCATGCACCAGTGCCAAGGCTTGGCAACGTGGCTGTCGTCGACCCATCCATCCGTTCCTTTGCCCGGGAACTCAGACATCGGGTAGGCCGCATCCAGCTCCAGCATATGGTCAACCAGAAATCGTGCGTATTTCGGATCCCTTGTGTGGTGATACGCGGCCGTGAATCTCGGGAAAACGGGGAAACGCGTCAGGCACGTCAGCGGGGCGTTGACCCAGTCGACGCCTGTTTCCGGCACGTCATAAACGCTGTAACCGTCGGACATGTGGCCGGCCAGACAGGCGTCGGCGGAAGACGTGTTGTAGGCAGGATTCCGCGGTTTTTCCGCCCAGTCAGTCAGCGCCCCCGCCGCGAATGAGCGCCCACGGAAATGGGTGATGTAAACGCGACCGGCCGATGCTCCACCTCCAGCCACGGCCTCTCGAACCCTAGCCAGAGCCGGAATCGCTCGCACATCCTCCAGCATATCCTGGACACCAACCAGCCGGAACACCTCATACCTGCTCACCGTCGACTCCCCTCTGCTCAAGGACACCAGAGCACATGCGAAGACCGCACAGCCAACGCAAAGCCGCGACCTACTGCTGACCGATTGCAGAGCCATCATTCCAGCACCTTCCGTACAGAATCGCTGTTCGCCCATATCGTGCCTCCCCCGGAGGGCCGATGTCCACAGCGGCCGGGCTGCCTCACCTCCGGACCAGCACAAGCCGATCCAGATTCAGTCCCATACCGTAGCGGTTTGTCAACGCAAACGTGTGTGGTCCTTGCTCCAAACCGAAAGCAGCCGGGTCGCCGGCCGCACTCCGTAGCCGGTATGCCCGCCACTCGTCGGCTTTCTTGCGCCCCCACCCGCCAGTGGCCTCAAACGAAAGCCCCAGCGCGTTTCTGCCATCCATTGCCCCTTCAGCCAAGAATCCCGTTTCAGTCGCTCCCACCAACCATACCTCGTAGTCGCCGGACGTCGGCACATTGAGTGACCACGTGATGGTGTGCCCGGCCTTGTTCCACGCCCACAGATTGTCGCCGCCCGAGACATTCCCGTGGCCGCCCCCGCTTACCCGGATCGTGCCCCCTGTCTCCGACCAGTTCTTCTCTGCCTCAAATACAAGCGCATCACCGGTCGGTATGTCCTTCTGGGGCTGAGCAGCAAGTCCAGCAGCCCGGAGGACAGTTTGACAGACCACCGAAAAAGGCAGTGCCGCTCCCTGCAACACGCACGACTCATCTCCACGCAACCACACGCGGGCATGCTCGTCCGTGAGCCCCATCTGACACTCGACCGCCTCGGGAAGCAGCAAACGATAGGCCCCGCGCGGACTGCGAACCCGACCAGCAGCGAACACGCGACCGTCGTCACACCTGAAACCAGCCAGAAGTGAGGAAGCCCCTTCACAGTCAACCGCCACCTCCACTGCACCCATTTCCGGGGCTTTACCGGGCCAAATTCGGGCCGTCTTGCGGCCCCGGGGGAGAGCAAAGGAAACGCGGCGGCTCGTCGGGCGCCGAACCCGAATTGCCTCGCCATCGCAGACCACAGCACTCACCGGGCGAGGACACCACACGTCCAGAACACTCTCCGTCTCACCGGAAGCGTCCACTCGGACATGCGTGTCATTGATTCTGCCGGCAGCGGAAACGCGTTTGCGGGCCAGCACAAGCGGTCGCCCCCCCGCGTGCAATGTGGTCCCTCCCGACAGCATCCACGCGGTTGGGGTGCCGTCCGGCCCCAGCGACGCGGCCATGGCCGAGCCATCGCTGACAACATCACCAACGACCAATGCACCGACATGGTCGGGAGCAGCGAACGCAACGACCGAACGACTGCCATCCTGCCAGCCCAGCTCGACGGCCGTGCCGGCGTCACAGACAAGCCGCCGGAAATGGGTAAGGGGACCTACCTCATCCGCTGTCTTGCGCGGCACGAGGACGGTCAGGAACTCCGCTTCTTTCGCCGGAGTCCGGGTCGACGCCGTGACGTGCCAATTCTTCTGAAAGGTCCTTCCCGGCGGCCACATCGGCGGGGGATCAAACGCATCCGTCTGGGAAAACTCGATAGCCTCAGGGATCAGGAAGGACACGGCCAGCTGGGCCTTGGGGCGAGCGATCGTGACCATCCCGTTCGCCGGGTCCACAGCCATCTCATCGACGGCGTGCAGCCAGTACTCAAAGCGACGTTCGGTGACACTCGCGAGGGTGTCACGCACAACAAACACGCCCGGCCGAGCGTGAACGATTTCGCGAACAGCCCGATCGAGGCGCCCCCCGTAGGCCGATGCCGCATCCCCCATCACGTAATCAAACGCATCGCCATGCACAAAGGACACAATCTTCCCCCGAGCGTGCCAGCCCCTGTCCTGACCGGTCCCCCCGTCAACCGTGATCCCGCATTTCGCCTTGGTCTGGCGAGTCCATCCGGAGTGGTGCGGCGAACCATAGCGGTTGTAGTGACCGGTGGCGATGGCCAACGGCTCACCGAACGCCTCCAGGGTGAAGCAGTTCTGATCGTTGTGCCCGTGTGAAACCGCCCCGTACGGGGTCGAACGCATGTTGAGGATCACATCATTGTCGCCGTTGCCGAAATCAGAATGGAGCGACACCAACCCAACGCCGTCAAAGAGGCGGGCCTGGGGCAGCCCGAACGGCGGGCGCCCATGGAGCGAGTCGTCCTTGAGCACAACTCCGAGGATGCTGCTCCCACCAGTGCGATTGAGCGCGTCCGAATACCAACGGATGACTGGATCCTGGGTGAGTGAACTGAACCAGTACATCAACTCTGCCGGCCGGCTGGGCTTGAACTGAGTCCCATCCCCCAACGGCGACATCTGGGAGTACGGCGGCGTCAGATAGAGCTTGTAGTAAGGAGTCGCACTGAAGAAGGGGCGTTTGGCCAAATCCACACCGGTCGCTTCACGCAAAGCCAGCACAAAATGCAATCCGAACGACATGTACGCCCCCCAGTAACCCGGTCCCTCGTTCCAGCCGCCATCCTCCTTGCCCCAGGCGGGGTAGACACCCCAGTAGATGTGAGTGATGTAGTCGAGCCACGTCTGGGCTTCCGGACAGCCCGGCCCCAACGCAATCGCCCCTTCCCCAAGAAAACCGATGATCCGCCCCGCGTGACTCTCGAACGGGTTGTTCTCAAACGGTTTCCCCCTCAGTTTCTTGTAGAAGTCTGCTGCCCGTTCGAACATCGATGTCTCCACCAGCGTTCTCTCCGCAGCCGTGAAGAGGTCGGCCGTCCAGTCGTAGGCACGGCACCCTCGCATCATGATCCACATTGCCGGCTCATCGTTGTGGAACACGTTGGTGCTGCCGTGGGGATCCCAGGAGAAGAAGTGCAGCACGCGTCGCTTCGCTTCCGCTCCGCAAGCGGGATCGCCGGTCAGCAGATAAGCGAGTCCGGCTCGTTCCATCTTGTCCATCGGCGGCCGGGTTTTCCGGAATGTCAGCGTATAAGCAGGGCCTCGCTTGGCACGGTCCTTCGGCAACCACGCCGGTTCAGCAACGAGATCCTCGCCGGCAAAGCGCTGCACGGCACGCACGAGTGCGGCGGCGGTCTGCTTGAGATCTCCGGAGCGTGCGCGCTCTCTGAGAGCAGGAAGCCCCTCCGGCCGAACAAACAACCGCGGACGCTCAGCCGAAACACGCAAGCCGTCGCGGCCGGGATAAATCCATTCCGGAATGCCCTTCGGCACGGTGAACGTCCGCGTCCTGCTCCACGCCGTCGTCTCTCCGGCCTTGGACACGCGATACCGCCAATGCCAGCTCCCGGGACTCAGTCGCTGTGTGAGCATCTCGCAACACCAGACAAGATCGCTGTGAGCGATGACGGAAGGGCTGGCAAAATCCCTCTGGCAGTCGATTTGGAGGTCGTAGGTCGAACCGGACTCCGCGGGTAGCCAGAGAAATGGGGGGGGATTGGTGGTCACAACGGCCCCCTGAGCAGGGCTGTACGCGAGGTTACGCCCGAACATAGGCTCTCGATCAACCCCCGAGACCTGACGCAAGCGGGCAGCCTCACGATCCCTGGCCGCCGCCATGAGCCGTTTCCGCTCGCTGTCAGTCGGGAATCGCAGCCACACATCGTCCCAGTGCGTTTCCCCGGGAGTCAGCCAGTGGAAGAGCTCGAGAACAACCGCCTTGGTCCCCGCAGGGACGGTGAAGAACTCCTCCGCCTTCGCCCACCCTTCAGTAGGCGGAACAAATGCCTGTTTGAGCCCAATTTCATCCCACTTCTTGACACTTCGATGGAAGAGTATACGCAAAGACGCGCTGCGCGCTCCACGGTCCACAATGCCGCTTGTCCGATACCACCCACCAACAACCACTGAGGTCGTGCCGTCCGGTACGGCGACCTTCTGCCGCCACGAACCGCGCTGGGTCTTCGTGGCGCTTCTGCACACCACGGACCGTTTGCCACCGTGGGGCAAGGCCCCCTCCCATCGCCCTGTAGCCTTCGTGCGGTACTCGACATGACTCCAGTCTCGAGGCCGCGTCCCGTCGCCGCCGGCCTCCTCGAAGCCGGGGTTCTTCAGCAGATTCTGTCCCCAGCCGGAGTGCGTCCCGACGAGACATATCAGGACACTCACCCCACGCACAGCAAACCTGCCTATAGCGCTCACCATCAAGTCAACTCCAATACTGCCGGAATTCGTGTCATCTGTCCTTATCCACAACGCAACACACCGATCCTGTCAGCACGTCTCCTGAAGGGCCAATACCCACAGCGGCCGGGTGTCTCACCAAACGCCGCGAAAGCCCCGCTCAGAGGCAACCGAAGTGTACCGTCACCCCACCGCGCCGTCAACGGCCGGACACCAGCCAGAGCAAGATCGCTATGGCGGCCTGCCCGTAACCCCTGAGTTACGTGAGGCGGCTCGACGGAGTCTCTCCCTCCATCGGACACAGATGGCCCAGAGAATCCCTGG
>JABHEG010000082.1 GCA_018676675.1 Lentisphaerota bacterium | reverse complement strand
GCGGGAGGGGGCATCCCCGGGCCAGCAGGACCGCTTACGTTGTGCGCGGCTCGGTTTTGGCAGAGCCCTGACCAGCAGGAGGGGGCATCCCCGGGTGAGAAGACCGCTTACGTTGTGTGCGGCTCGGTTTTGGCAGAGCCCTGACCAACGGGAGGGGGCATCCCCGGGTGAGAAGACCGCTTACGTTGTGCGCGGCTCGGTTTTGGCAGCGCCCTGACCAGCGGGAGGGGGCATCCCCGGGTGAGAAGACCGCTTACGTTGTGCGCGGCTCGGTTTTGGCAGAGCCCTGACCAGCGGGAGGGGGCATCCCCGGGTGAGAAGACCGCTTACGTTGTGCGCGGTTCGGTCGGACAGGACCGCTTACGTTGTGCGCGCTCGGCCGGGCAGAGCACCGAGTAGACGGGGCTGGGAGTCGACAGCACATTAGGGGGTGGCTGATTCACGCGTCTATCCCGGAGATTTTCCATGCTGCCGAGCTCGCCTCTCCGTTGCTTCTGTCCCGGAACGCTATTGAGCGTTCTTCTCGCCGTTGCGCCCCACGTTGCCTCTTCACAGGCGTCCGACGTTCGTCGCCCGAATATCGTTCTCATCCTCGCTGATGACCTGGGCTGGTGCGATACCAGTTTCACCGGCAGCAGATTCTACTGGACACCAAACATCGAGCGTCTGGCCAGGCGCGGCGTCTATTTCCCCAATGCCTACGCTGCCAGCCCGTTGTGCTCCCCGACCAGAGCCAGCATCATGACGGGACAGAGCCCGGCCCGGTGTGGGATCACGTCTCCCGGCTGCCACACGGGGCGTGAGATCCTCAAGGCGGGAGTCCACGCCAGGGCGAATCCGTTGGAGCGACAAGTGGTCTGTGTGAGTGCCACCCGGTTGGATACGGAGCACACAACGTTGGCGGAAGCGCTGAGAGAGGGAGGCTACGCCACGGGCCATTTCGGCAAGTGGCATCTTGGCCGCGAGCCCTACTCGCCTCTTGAGCATGGTTTCGATGTCGACATCCCGCATTGGCCTGGTCCGGGGCCGGCCGGCAGTTTCGTGGCTCCGTGGCGTTTCCCGAACTTCAGGGAACGTGTCCCAAAGGAGCACATTGAGGATCGCATGGGGGATGAGGCCGTGGCATTCATGGAAGCGCGCAAGGGGAGACCGTTCTTCCTCAATTACTGGCAGTTCTCGGTGCATGCCCCCTTCAATGCGAAGGAGGAACTCATCGAAGAGTACAAGAAAACCGTGGATCCTGAGAACCCGCAGCAGAGCCCGACCTATGCGGCCATGATTCACTCGCTGGATGATAACGTCGGTAAGATCCTGGATGCCCTGGATCGGCTCGGAATTGCGCAGGATACGGTTGTCATTTTTTACTCGGACAACGGCGGAAACATGTACAATGCGGTGGACGGTGATCGGACGGCGACCAGTAACGCCCCATTACGCGGCGGGAAGGCGAGCATGTATGAAGGGGGTATTCGCATTCCGGCAATCGTCTCCTGGCCGGGCGTAACCAAGGGCGGAACGACCAACGAGGCCCTGATCCAGAGCGAAGACCTCTACCCGACGATTCTCGAAATGGCCGGGCTTCCCACTCGCCCCAAGCAGGCTAAGGATGGTCTGAGCATGGTCCCGATCCTGAACGGGAAGGAACCGTTGCGTGACGCGGTGTACTGCTTCTTCCCTCACGGACCACACGTTCCGGACTGGCTGCCTCCTTCAGTCTGTGTACGGCAGGGCGATTGGAAGCTCATCCGTATTTTCCATGGCGCTCCGGATCAGCAGCACCGGTATGAACTCTACGATGTGGTGAGCGACATTGGCGAACGCCGCAATCTGGCTTCCGTACAGCCGGAGCGTGTCACGGCGCTTGACGCATTGATCGAGCGCTTCTTGGCAGATACGGAGGCCGTGATCCCGACTGCCAACCCGGCCTATGAGAGGGCGCGGCGTGAATCGGTGGCGGGTTGGCAGGTCTCGAGTGAAGCGCGCATCGGCCAGCGCTGGGACACTCTTCAGGTGCGATCGTTCGGCCCGGACACCGCCCTCACCACAGCGGTCCCGATGGCCGCCGGACCCGGACGATATGTCCTCGACTTCCGCATGCGTGCCTGGGCCGATGGGCCGGGACAGGTTTCGTGGACGAGCGGCGGGGCTTCACACACGGCCGAGGCGTCGACCCCGTTTGCCCTCCACACACATGGCCTTTGGCACGATTACCGGGTTGCCCTGTCGTTCAGCACGCCGGTCGACGCGCTCCGTTTCTCTCCGTGTTCCGGGCAGGGGACGGTGCAGATGGCCTGGATGCGGTTGCGGGACGGGGCAGGGGGAGTCGTACATGAGTGGGATCTCAAGACCAAACCCAAACCGAAGAAGCCCCAGCCTCCTGTGGGGGGCTGGCAGGCCGGGGCGAACGCTCACGCATCGGCTCGCCTAAGAGATGAGGCCATGGTGATAACATGCACAAGCGGAGATCCCATGCTCATGACCCGAAAGCCGTTGGGACTTCCAGCCGGACGATACGTCTTCACGATGCGGATGAAGGCAAAGGCAAGTGGTAACGGGCAACTCTTCTCGCGCCCGGAGAACCGTGGCTATCAGCCGGGAACTGGAACAGGCTTTGCTGTGCATCACGATGATCAGTGGCATGAGTACACGATCACGTTTGAGTGCGATTACACAGTCCATGAAATCCGCCTCGATCCCTGTTCCGGAAAAGGGAAAATGAACATTGACTGGGTTCGGCTCAGGGCCGTCGGCGGCGAATTGGTTCGTGAGTGGTTGTTCGAGAAGTAGGAATTGTATTGGGGAGTCGTTGTGAGCATCATCCGACACTTCTTGCTGCTTGGAGTCCTTGGCGCCATGTCACATGCTGTCAGAGCTACCGTTTCTCTCGATCTTGACCTGAGCAGCACAAACGACGTGGAGATTCGGGCGATCGGCGATGGCGGGTACGAGATCGAGACGAAGGGGGGAGATCCCTACGTCTTCTGCAAGCCGGTTTCCGGGGACTACGATCCGGACACCACGTGTGTACTCGCGTTCGACTACTTCTGCGTCAACGGGGTGGATTCTGTCGAGCTTTTCTACGGTCCGCCAATTGTGGCTGGGAACGCTGCAATGGGGCCGGCTGTTCCATCCAGCGAAGGATGGACCAGCTATGCCTTTAGTGTTAAGGAAAAGCAGAAACCGGGCTCCTGGCGAGAGGGGTACAGGCTTTTTCGCCTCGATTTTGGCCGGCAACCCGGGCGCCTTATCCAAGTCAGAAACATCCAGATCCGGGAGCCGACAGCCTACGAACGGAGGCTCGAACGGGAGAGGGAGGCGCTGGCGCAGGCCCGTGAGGTGTTTGAGCGCGACATGCAGGCCCTGGTCACGCAGAAGTACCGATCGGCGATCGAACGGGTCACTGTGTCGGCGGACACGATCTTGATCAGCGTGACCGGGGCACTCGAGGAGCCAGGTCTTGTGCTCTGTGAAGTTCCTGTCTACCAAAGCGCTGTTGGGCGCAAGGAGTTCGTCTGGCAGCAGTCGCTGGTTCTTGAGGACGGTGAGGCGCAGGTTGAGCTGCCGCGCTTCCGGGCGGAAGGTGACGCGTCCCACGACCGTGCTTTTTCCAGCTGGGTTGTGATGCGTCAGATGGGAAAGGGGCTCGTCGCTTCGTCACACCAGCGATTCGCCGACCGTGTTCCCGCTCAGTGGCAGCTGACCCGTGATCGTCCGCTCTCGAAAAAGGGGACAACAGGGCTGCACGGAGGAAACCAATTTCAGTTCGATGACTACAAAGCCCTTGGCATACACAACTGCACCAAGAACATCGTTCTCAACGGCATTATCGGTGTGGCTCCGGGCAAGGACACCACTCCGCACACCTTCAATGGGCGCACGTACCACCTTCGCCAGCCGGCCGTGCGGCGGCTGGACCGGGCAATGCAGGATATGGACAAGCTGCAAATCGTGGTGTCGGCCATCATCCTGATCGGCAAGAACACCCCCATGACGCACCCTGACTGTGCGCCCCAAGGTATCTGGGCCATGCCGAACGTGGTCGAGAGAGAGGGCTGGAATCTGTATGCCGCGGGGCTGGACTTTCTGGCTCAGCGCTACCTGCGTCCGGACCGCAAGTATGGTCGGATTACGCACTGGATTATGCACAATGAAGTGGACGCGGGGTGGGTATGGACGAACGCAGGGGAGAAGCCGTTGCACACCTATCTGGACCTGTACTATCGGTCCATGCGGACGGCCCAGTCCGTCGTGCGCCGCTATGGTGATGCAGGCGACGTGCTCATCTCGCTGACCCACTACTGGACCCGGGCTCACAACTACCTGTGCTACTGTCCGAGGGATCTGCTGGATCTCCTGCAGAAGCGCAGTGCGCTGGAGGGGGTCTTCGACTGGGGGCTGGCTTACCATCCATACCCGCAGAACCTGCGGAATCCGCGGACCTGGGAAGACACCAAGGCGACGTTCTCCTTCGAGACGACACTCATCACGCCGCGGAATCTCGAGGTCCTCGATGCCTACATGAAGCAGTCGCGTATGCTGTTCGACGGTCGGCCACGGACGGTCGTGCTCTCTGAACAGGGATCCAATTCGCGCGACCACAGCGAGAAGAGCTACCGAGACCAGGCGGCCGGGTTGGTCTATACCTGGCTCAAGTTCGAGAAGCTGGACATCATCGAGTCGTACGTGCACCATCGCTGGCTGGATGCCGGTCCCGGACAGGAGGGCGGTCTGCTCCTCGGCTTCTGGACCAATCTGCCGGACGAGGAACCCCGACACCGGAAGAAGCCTGCGTGGGAGATCTACCGAAAGCTGGGTACGGGCTTTCAGAAGGAGGCGGTCGACGTTGCCCGTGAGGTGATCCCGGATCGGTACTTCGAGGAGATTCCCTATCGCGGAGTGATCGAGTGACCTTTCCCTGGTTCAGTACGCCGCACGGCCCTCCGGGCGGCTTCCCAAGGATGGCGGTCGGGGGGCCGCCCGCCGTACAAGAAGTGGCGGCTTCCCAAGGATGGCGGTCGGGGGGCCGCCCGCCGTACAAGAAGTGGTGGCTTCCCAAGGATGGCGGTCGGGGGCCGTGCGGCGTACATTCGAAGCTTGAGTCACTGACGAGCGGGTGCCTTTGCCAGTTGTTCTATCGCTCATACCGGAGGTCGTGACTGCCTTCGCGGGCCAGACCGGTCGCCGTCCAGAGGCCGCCTCCCACTTTGGGGGCGTCCGACTCAGTGTGGGAGGCGGCCTCTGGACGGCGACCGAACCGTGCTCAAGAACAGACCAGTTACAGACGAGGACAACGTGATGTTACGCTACTGCATGACCTTCTCTCTGGGCGTCGCCCTCCTGGTCCTATCGGCGTCTGCGGCAGAGCGCCCGAACATCGTTCTGATCATGTGCGATGACATGGGGTTTTCCGACATCGGCTGCTATGGCGGAGAGGTCCAGACACCGAACCTGGATCGCCTCGCAAGCGAGGGTATGCGCTTCACGCAGTTCTACAACAATGCCAAGTGCACGACGACACGTGCATCGCTCGTGACCGGGCTTTATCCCCGACGAAGCAAGGGAGGGTTGCTGCGTAGGAACATGCTGACCTTGGGGGAGGCCCTTGGAAAGGCCGGTTACCGGACCGCTCTCAGCGGCAAATGGCATCTTGGACGTGGGGCCACGACACATCCCCACAAGCGGGGGTTCCAGGAATTCTACGGCCTGCTGGACGGGTGCTGCAATTTCTTTAATCCCGTGCAGCCGGATCCGCCCTACAAGGGTGCCCGGGTTCGTGCATTCGGGCAGAATGACGAGCGTATCGAGTCGTTCCCAGCCGACTACTACACGACTGACGCGTTCACGGATCATGCCATCGCGTCCATGCGGACATTCGCCGGGGAAGGGAAGCCATTCCTGCTTCATCTCTGCTACACCGCCCCCCACTATCCTCTTCATGCGAAGCCCGAGGACATTGCCAAGTACGTGGGGAAGTACAGAGAGGGGTGGGACGTGCTGCGCAAGGAGCGCTACGAGCGCCAAAAGAAGATGGGGCTTCTTGATCCGGAGCAGTGTCGGCTGTCGGGCAAGGACAGTCGGGCTTACTCGTGGAAAGAGGCGGATCACGACTTCGAGGATCTCAGAATGGCTGTCTATGCTGCCATGATCGACTCGATGGATCAGAACATCGGGCGCCTGCTTCGAGCGTTGGGTGATCTCGGCATCGCCGACAACACGGTGGTGATGTTTCTGTCGGACAACGGGGGGTGTTCCGAGGAACCGGGCGGGCGTAATCCGTCTAAGCGCACGCCCGGCCCCGGGCGTGACTACGTGGCCGTGGGGCCGGCGTGGGGTTGGGCTCAGAATGCCCCGTTCCGACGCTACAAGAGCTGGGTTCACGAAGGGGGCATCAGCACGCCCTTCATTGTCCGGTGGCCCGGTGTCGTCAAACCCGGGGCAATCAATCGGGATGTGGCCCACATCATCGACATCATGCCCACCTTCCTTGATATGGCGGGGGCTTCCTACCCGGAAGTCCACAATGGACAGCAGGTCCTGCCGGTCGAGGGACGCAGTTTCCTGCCCCTGTTAGCCGGCAAAACACGCCCGGGGCACGAACGCCTTTTCTGGGAGTGGTCCGGCAATCGAGCGATTCGGGAAGCAGACTGGAAATTGGTCTGGGACAAGACGGTCAAGGCGTGGGAACTCTATGATTTGAGTGTCGATCGGACGGAAGTGAATGACCTGGCTGCCCGACACCCCGAGCGGGTGACCAGGTTGAGCGCGGCTTGGTTTTCCTGGGCTCGCGACACCGGTTTGCGCGTCCGCACTCCTGCCACTCGGAAGAAGGAGAGGGGGCTGTGATGATGATCTTGAAGGCAATCGTAGTGGGGTTGTGTTCCGTGGTTCTTGTGGTGTCTGCCGCTGTTGGGGCTGAACGTCCGAACATCGTTTGGGTGGTAAGTGAAGACAATTCGGCCCAGTGGCTGCGGCTTTACAGCCCGAATGGTGCGCCGATGCCCACGATCGAACGTTTGGCAAGAGGGGGCCTGGTGTTCAACCACGCCTTCTCGAATGCACCGGTTTGTTCCGTTGCGCGCAGCACGATTATCTCGGGCTGTTATGCACCCCGCGTGGGTGTGCAGTATCATCGCAAGCAGAAGACCGTGCCCATGCCGGACGGGGTGAAGATGTTCCCCTATTACCTGAGGGAAGCGGGTTACTACACCACCAACTGCAGCAAGGAAGACTACAACTTCAACAGAGCGGACAAGAAGGGGGTCTGGGACAACTCGTCCCGGAAGGCGACCTACCGCGAGCGGGAGTCGGGCCAGCCGTTCTTCCACGTGCAGAACTTCGGGCACACGCATGAAGGCTGTCTGCATGACCGGCGCAAGGACTATCACAGCAAGCCGAAGACGGACCCGGCGTCCGTTGAGATCGCGTCGTATCATCCGGACACCGAGGTCTTCCGTCACACCTATGCGCGTTACCTGGACCGACACACGGAGGTGGACGCGCAGATCGGGGCTTTCGTGACGAGGCTGGAGAAGGAAGGTCTGCTTGATGACACATTCGTCTTCTACTACGGCGACCACGGTGGGACACTCCCGCGCGGCAAGGGCTACGCCTACAACAATGGCCTGCAGGTTCCCATGGTCGTTTACATCCCCGAGAACTGGAAACACCTGGCCCCCGCCGCGGCGGGCACCCGGATCGACGGCTTTGTCCAGTTTGTCGACCTTTCCGCAACGGTACTGAACCTGGCCGGTGTCGACGTTCCCAAGGGCATCGATGGCAGGCCGTTCCTGGGGAAGGGCGTGAGCCTTGAGGAACTCAATTCCCGCGATGCTGCCTTTGGCTATGCCGACCGATTCGACGAGAAGTACGATCTTGTCCGCACACTCCGGAAAGGGCGGTTCAACTACATGCGCAACTACCAGCCCTTCAACTTTGATGGGCTGCAAAACAACTATCGTTACCTACAGCCGGCCTTCGAGGAGTGGCGGAAGCTGTACCGCACCGGGAAGCTGAACGTGGCCCAGCGGCAGTTTTTCGAGACGCGTCCGGCGGAGTGTCTCTACGACCTCGAAGCCGATCCGCACGAAACCAACAATCTCGCCGCCGATCCCGCTTACGCTGACACACTCAGAGAGCTACGGGCTTCGATGCGACAGCGCATCACGTCCATGCCGGACCTGAGTTTCGTTCCTGAGCCGGTCTTCCTGGCCGAAGGGGCGGACGATCCGGTTCCCTATGGACAGGAGAACAGAGCGGAAATCACAGCCCTTGTTGATATTGCCGACCTCAGTCTGGTGCCGTTTTCAGAGGCTCGGGAACGGCTTTCCCAGGCTCTCGCGTCCGACGATCCGCTCAAGCGCTACTGGGCCCTGATCGCCTGCAGCACGTTCGGCGTCGCTGCTGCTCCATTCTACGAGACGGCGCGGAAGCTGGCAGCCGCAGATGACTCGAATCTTGTCCGCATCCGCGCTGTTGAGTTTCTGGGGCTGACCGGCCATGCGGATCCCCGGCCGTTGGTGGTGACGGCTCTTGAGCGGAGCACAGATCCGGTGGAGGTCGGGCTGATGCTGAACAGCGTCGTGCTGCTGATGGACGGGAGGCCTGGCTATGAGTTTGACCTGGCCGCGTTCATCGAGTCCATCAAGGGAACGAAGGTCGGCAAGAACACCCAGGTCAGGCGGCGTCTGGAGTACCTGAGGAAGAGGCCAGGGAACGCCGGCCGCTGAGGACATCGGCCCCCAAAGGGAAGGGCAACGCAACGTGGGAGGGGGTGCCATCCCCCGGTTGCCGGGACGTCGGAGCACGGCGGTTCCTCCCACATTGTGTGCATCCCCCGATTGCCGGGACGTCGGAGCACGGCGGCTCCTCCCACATTGTGTGCATCCCCTGAACGAGGCTACTCGGCCTTGGGCGTCGGGGCCTTCCCCTTCTCCGCCACCATGGTCCGGAGCTTCTGAATTGCTTTCTTGTGGTGGGCGTGACCGTCGTTCTCAAAGGCCGTCGTTTTCTTGCAGGGGAAGCCAGGACACTCACTGCAGTTGGGCAGCTTCTTCGTCTTGATGCAGCACGCGCGGATGGCGCAATTTCCACTCCAGCACTTCTCATCTGAACCGTGGCATCCCTCGCATTGGAACCACTCGGGCTTGGCGTCCTTGTGGCCCCGTTTGCGCCAGCGAGCGGCCTCTCTTTCGGCTTCGGCAGGATCGAGGGCGGCTTTGCGGATTCCGCAGGCGCTGCAGTCGATTCCACATGCGGCCAGCGGGAGCTTCTCCGTGATCTCAGCGTTCTTCGCCCATGCCAATCCGCTGGTGACGGTTGCGCCACAGAGACAGATGAACTCGCGTCGTTCCATGCTGTTGCGTCCTTTCGCGCTGCTTCGGTGGGGGGCAGGCCTGTTGTTCAGGGCGCGTTGCCACGCCAATCTATCACCGTTTCGAGCTGGGCTCGAGTCACGCTTCCGGTTGTCTTGACGGCCAGATAGGGACGTGTCTGCGTGCGGAGGTGTTGGTTGATCTCCAACGATCCGGCGTTGAGGACAACGGGAACATCTGCACGGATCCGGATCGTTGCGGACATTCTCCCGACGGTAGTGCGCCATTCCGTGTCTGACAGTTGCTCGAGTGGTCCCTCGGTCTGCAGGCGCCATTCGAGGGCGGATTCCGTCTCAAGCGCAACTCGGTCGCGGATGGTCAGTGTGCCGGAACGGGCAAACTCAAAGGTGCGATCGAACGTCCGGAGACCCACGTGGGCTGGATACGCTCCGGCAACCGCGCAGTCGATCACAGTTTGGTCGTCCGTGTTTGTGACAGACTGGATGGTCGGGACTCGCTCGTCCAGGAGCCAGTCACCGTAGACGTACCACGTCTTCCCTCCTCCCTTCTGTTCCTTGTCTTTGATGAGAAGGGTACTGTGGTTTCCGGTCAGTTTGGGGGCCGTGTAGCCTGAGTCACGGAAGAGCGTTTCTCCTCCGGCGACAAGGACAAAATGGCCTGCATCCGGATGCACATGGCCGGCTCCATAGTCTTTCATGCTGGCTGCATGTCGGTGCCCGAGCGGTGGTCCACAGGTAACGACGAGGAGGGCGGCATCGTTTTCCCAGTCCGAACGTGCCGAGACGATCCCGATGTCGTCGAAGTGGTGCCAGAGGGGCAACGTGTCGTCTTTCGGGGGACGTGCCGGGATCCGGGGATTGTGCCAGGCGAAGTTCAGGTAGTGTCCGCTGCCGGTTACGTCGACTCCAGCCGCTTCGAACTCGGCTGCCAGCCACTGGGCCGTGCCTTGCCAAGGGGGTTCCGGGTACCGTCGGGCGAGATTCCGCAGTAGATAGCTGGGGCCATACCAGTGATTTCGCGGGCAGTCAGCCAGATCGACGATGCTCTGTTTGCGCGTCCACATGCCTCGCGGCAGGGCCAGGTAGAGGGCGTACGCCGAGTTGCGTGAGAGCCAAGGGTGCGGGACGCCGCTACTGTCGTGGTAGAGGTCGATTCCGAGACATGTGTCCGCCAGTTCCAGATAGCGCATGATGTACTCGGCCCCGTACTCCCAGTACCCGTAGCCCTCATGGCTGGCCCCGTCGTCGCCCAGAGCTTCGAGCGTCCGGATGAACTTGTCGTGTGCAAAACAGATCCAGGACGTGGCTTCTGGCACCTCATCGGCGACCGCAAAGGCGGTTGTGGCCATGCCCGCGACGCTGACCCAAAGGTGGTTCTGCAGGTAGGCCTGGTGCCAGAACGGGATCTTGCTGAAGCCGGCATGGGCGAGTTTCTCGGCTCGCGGGACGACCTTCTCGCGGATCTGGCGCCGCTCATCCTCGGTCAGGTCGTGATAGAGCCAATCATAGGCCAGGCCGATACCCGCCAGGATGTGGCCGGCGGCCAGGTCGAGTCCGGCCATGCGGCCGATGCCCCAGGTCGGGTAGTCCAAGGCTGTGAAGCCCCAGGCCTTTGCCGCGGTCAGGTAGCGTGGGTCGTCGGTCAGGAGATAAGCCAGTGCGATACTCGGGATGCGGTTACCGACACCGCGCTGCCAGAGCTGTTCGTGACTGCCGGCCGGCTTCCCTTCCTTGTGGTTCTTCATCTGCTCAGCGTAGTCGGGCGGCGCATGACGGACGGCTGTCTCCGCGTACTTCCGTATCACTGCGAACATCGCTTCCCAATGTGGATCGGTACGAATCGCGTTGCGGAGGAACGCGATGTGGTCGGTTGTCAGGTAGAGTCGTGGGTGAATGCCCCGAAGTTCGGCGGCGATGGGGCCGGTCAGTGTGGCATCCTTCCAGACCGCTTCGATATCCTCGGGCCGGATCTCGGTGATCAGTACGTCGTCGATACACACACTCACGCCAACGCGATCCTGCGTCCCCTTCTCCAGCGCCAGCGCCACGCCGTCCAGACCTGTCGGGGGGACGGTAAAGGTCAGTTCCAGCTCCTTCCACGCCGCGGATACCGTGGCCGGGGCCCTGTTGCTGTTGATCAGTGCGCCGCCGCGTTTGCCTTCCGGAGCGAACATTTGAGCTTTGAAGTAGAACGTCGGGGGCGGATGATCCTCCAATGCTCCGACCCTGAGCCACAGCGAAACATGATAGGCAGCCCCGGCCCGGACCTCAAAGCGCGGAGACCACACGAAATTCCAGTTTCCCTCGTCGTGGCCCCGGACACGGAGGCAGCCTGACGACGTATGGCCAATAGCCGGTTCGTGGCTCAGTTGCACCGTTCCAGAGCGTGGATGCCAGTCTTCAACCCCCTCAGCGAACGTCCAGGATTGGACCAGGGAACCCGGGGGAGAGGATGTGTTCCGGAAGGCAGGGAGGCGCTTCTCAGGACCCAGCTTCCAGGAGGGCGCGGAGCTGAGCACGATGGGGACGATCGCGACAGAGAAGACGGTTCGCAGCATTCGCAACTCCAAGACACGGGCGTTGGGAAGTCGCAGCCGGGGCGGGGGCTGTTGGAGGACGTAACGTAAGGTCGCGGCGCAGAAACGGAAACCGAGACGGCACTTGCGCTATATTGTCGTTATCGACGAGGAACAACAGCATTCGGAGAATGCCCCTTTATGCCGCCGAACATCGTGATCATATTGGCTGATGATATGGGCTATGGGGACGCCGCCTGCTACGGCAGTGTGCACGACTCGACCCCGCGGTTTGACGCTCTTGCCGCAGAGGGGATGCGCTTCACCGATTGCCATTCCTGAGGGACATACATTGGACGGCGTGGATCTGTCCCCACTGCTGTTCGGTGGCGAAGCTCTGGCTCCCCGGCGGCTGTTCTGGGAGTGCTGGGGACAGAAGGCCGCACGCGATGGCGATTGGAAGCTGATCTGCGTTGCTTCGGACCACAACGACGGCGCCTTGTTCAACTTGGCTGAGGACGCGGCCGAGGAGACGGATCTGTCGGCGGACCACCCCGAGCGTGCCGTGGCCATGCGCTGTGCTCTCGAGAAGTGGTGTACGGACGTCAGTACCGGAGCAACGCAGCAGCCGGAATGACGGCGTTTTGAGTTCTGTTGATTGGCGACCGACGACTGTGTGCCGGTCCCGCGACCTGATCACTGGCGGATCGCGTAACCAACTGCCGTCCGCAAGAGAAAGAAGGAGTCCGGACACTATGTCTACTCGTACCATCGCCTCGCTTTTTGCCCTCCACGTGATCGCTGCGATCTCCGCAACCCATGGAGAGCAGGTGTTGGTTGACCTGGGGGAGCCGTTGGACCTTCGTGCGATTCCTGCCAGAGCCGTTGCGCTGAGTCTGAGGGGGGAAGGGAAGGGGAGGGCACTTCGCCTCGAGACCAATACGGGCCATGCATGGCCGGGGATCGACCTGAAAGCCCCGGGTGGCAAATGGGATCTCTCCAAGCATGGCCACGTTGCCGTCGATGTGACGAATTGCGGGACCAAGGAGGTTACGGTTTGCCTGAGAGTAGACAATCCCGGGGCCGATGGGCGCAAGAACTGTTTGACTGAACGCGTCGAACTCAAACCAGGCAGTGAAGGGACCATCACGGTCAAGCTCCCGCAGGGCTCAGCGGCGGGAGAGAGCCTGCAGTTCGTTGGGATGCGCGGCACGCCCATCGATGGCGCGGCCAAGCTTGACCCCGGGAACGTGGTCAATCTGGTCATCTTCACCCCAAAGCCCAAGACGGCCCACGCGTTTGAGGTAACGAACATCCGCGCAGGAGGGAAGCCGGATAGGGGTTCGTCCGGGGACTTGCCGGACCCGTTCTTCCCGATGATCGACGAGTTTGGCCAATACATGCACAAGGACTGGCCGGGTAAGACGCACTCCCTGGGCGAGATGCATAGTCGCATTGCCGAGGAGGCAACAGACCTGGCCACACACCCGGGGCCGGAAGGCTGGAATCGGTTCGGAGGCTGGGCCAAAGGCCCCCAGCTTGAGGCCACCGGCTTCTTCCGTGTGGCGAAGCATCGGGACAAGTGGTGGCTGGTGGACCCCGAGGGCCGCCTTTTCTGGTCCAACGGGATCGACGGGATCCGTGACGCCAACGCCACGCCCATCACCGGACGCGAGCACTATTACGCGGCTCTGCCGGCCGAGGACTCTCCGTTTGGTCAGTTCTACAGCCCCGGGAAGTGGGCACCGAGAGGGTACTACAAAGACAAGGGCGGCTACCGGCAATATGACTTCACTCGCGCGAACCTGCTCCGCAAGTACGGAGTGAACTGGCAGGATCGGTTCGCCGGGCTGAGCCATCGGCGCCTGCGCAGCTGGGGCGTCAACACTATGGCCAACTGGTCCTCCGAGGCGATCTACCTCAAGCGCAAGACCCCTTACGTGGTCGCCGTGCATTTCGGCTCGCCCGACTTGCGCGCCTCGAAGGGGATGTGGAAGAAGTTCAGTGATGTCTTTGATCCGGGCTTCCGCGAGGGGCTGGCCAAACGCCTGGCGCGGGAGGCGGGGAAAAGCGCGGGGGATCCCTGGTGCATCGGCTACTTCGTTGACAACGAGCTTGGCTGGGGGAAGGACGTGTCGTTGGCTGTCGCGACGCTGTGCTGTCCTGCCGACCAACCGGCCAAACGGGCATTCGTCGCCGATCTGAAGGCGAAGTACCGGGAGATCGCCGCCCTGAACACGGCGTGGGGAACGTCTCATTCATCCTGGGAGGCCTTGCTCGCCGCGATGGGTGCCCCCGATGTGAAGAAGGCAGGCGGAGACCTCCGGGACTTCTACTCAAAGACCGCGGAAACCTATTTCCGGACCGTACGAGAGGAAGTGAAGCGCATTGCTCCGGAGCAGCTTTACCTGGGATGTCGGTTCTCCAATAGGAATGACCGAGCCGTTCGTGCAGCAGCTGTATACTGCGACGTGATCAGCTTCAACCGGTACACCTATAGCGTCGAGCGTGATCGCTTGCCCAAAGGTATCGACAAGCCCATGATCATCGGTGAATTCCATTTTGGTGCCCTCGACCGCGGCATGTTCCACACGGGCCTACGCAAGGCTGACAATCAGGAGCACCGCGCCAAGTTGTACACGGAGTATTTACGTGGGGCATTGCGGAATCCGCAGCTGCTGGGCGCTCACTGGTTCATCTACAAGGACCAAGCCACCACCGGACGCGGTGACGGCGAGAATTACCAGATTGGCTTCATCGACAACTGCGACACTCCCCATCCCGAGATCATCGCTGCCGCACGTGAGATCGGGGCGACAATGTACCGGTTGCGGCTGGCGGAGTAGGCAAGGGCTGAAGCCGGGAGACGCTTCAGCGTCGTTGTGGTACGGTGTCTTGTTACGTGTTTGGTGGAGTCGCTGAGTGCTTGGGCGTGAGTCCCGCGTGAACCAGGGACTCTGACGCAGGTGCGGATCGAGATATGGTGATTGTACGGAGTTTCTACGCATGAGCAGTCTGTTCCATTTGCTTGGTAGGGCATTCGCCTTTCTGCTGCTATTCACAGTTACGTGCATCCCGTGTCTGTCGGCTGTGCCTGCAGATCAGGACGGTCAAACGTGGACGCAGGCAATGCTTGCGGCGAGAGCGGAAGTCAACCGTTGGCGGGGTGCCACAGTGAAGGGGGGAGCTGGCACCGTGCTGAGACCGTCCTTGAGCGGGGCCGTCGCTGGCGATGGCCCCGGCACGCGTGTGTCTGTGGATGTGACGGGATGGTCCCTTCTGCGGCTTGAGACAGTCCTGACCAGTGGGGGCGGGAACTGCCACATCTGGGGAGAGGCCCAGCTGACTGCCGCCGACGGGACGGTGATCCGGATCTGTGACGTGGCGCCGGAGTCTGTTGCTGTGGGCTGGGGCCAACTCCTCAGGAACAAGAACTGGCAGGACAACCCGCTCAGGATCGGTCAACGGCAGTTCGAGCACGGGATCTGGGTGCATTCGAAGAGTGATGTCGTTTACGCGGTCGACGGGAAGTACGTGCGCTTCGATGCCTGGGCGGGTATGGACGCTGACCGTGCCAAGGGAACAGCGCATTTCAATGTCCATCCCACGTCCGGGGACCCGTTGCCCGGCCTTTGGGCGCGCTTGGTCAAAGCCTATCCTGAGCAGATGGCCTGGTTGGTCCGGGATGCCGGACGGCGGCGTGAACGGAACTGGTTCGGGGACGGGGCGAGCAGTAAGGAGGTCACCCGATTGATTCAGACGGCGTTGCGGCAGGCCGGGCCGGAGCAGAAGGTGTTGCAGCAGCAACTTGACGGTCTGCGGACAACCAAAGCCGGGCCCGAAGATCCGCGCTGGCTGGATCTGTATGCGTGCGTGTGTCGCACTCGAACGGTGCAGGAGATACTCAACCGGATATGGCTGACCGATGTGCGCACTGTTCTGCAGGCAAAACTCACGCAGCTGCTCGCGTCCGGCGCTGTTCCAGATGATCCGCGATGGAAGGAGTTTGTGGGGCGACTGAAGCCTGCGATTGCGGGGCTTCCGGCCGGGGCTGATGTCAGCTCTGCCGACCTGACTGCACTTCCTGCGCAGCTCAGACAGGCGTTGCCGCAGCGCTTCCTGCTGAGCCAGGAGTTTGCCGCTGCCCTTGAAGCGTGTCGTGCACATGTGGCTGATTGTCTTGCTCGGGTCGAGCGGGAGGATGCCTCTGCACTGAGCCAGGTTCCGGCGCTGTGTGCGGAGATTACCGCGGCAAGGGAGCATGGGATCCGGGCACTTCGGGGCATGGATGAGTTTTTAGCTGTTCCCGCTCACACCGATTTGGCACAGGAGTGGCGGGATCAGTATGGGTTCCTTGAGAAGGACGTGCGTAATCGAGCCCACTTCGAGCGCGTTGCATTGGAGACCTATCGGCCGGAGTCCCTCATACTGGCGACTGACCGAGATCCGGCCGATGTGGTCTTGCGGCGGTCGGAGGCACTCCTGAGGGATCTTCAGGGGCGCAACGTACAGGGGCTTGAGGCGGCCGCTGTTGAGCTGACCGTGCTGCGATCGGCGAATGGACGACTACCGGTGACGGCACGGGAGGCACGATTTGTTCTTTACGCCGCAGTCTGCCGGGTCCGGCGTCAGATTGCCTTCTCGAACCCCTTACTGGATTTCAGTGAACTGCTTGTTCTGAAGCGCCACCGGTCACGGTTCCAGCATATGTGCGACCAGTACTACGGGGCCTTCGCCGTTCCCGGAGGCGGTCTGTACGCAATCTCCGACCCGTTCGGCCCTGAACCGGAGGCCCGGAATGTGTTGGCCAATTCCACCGTCGCGCGTGGGCGACTCAAAGGGAAGGCGCTGACAGCCGGTTCCTACCTGTCTCCGGACCTCTCCTTCGACGGTCGACAGGTTGCCTTTGCCTACACGGAGTGTGAGGGCAGCACAGTACACGAGTATCACGTGGATCACTCCCGTGGGCACTGGGACCGGGGGCGCTGCTACCACATCTTCAAGGCGAATGTGGATGGGAGCGGGTTGCTGCAATTGACTGATGGTACGTGGAACGATTTCGACCCGTGCTGGATGCCCAGCGGGCGCCTTGCGTTCGTCAGCGAGCGCCGTGGCGGATATCTGCGCTGTGGACGCTCCTGTCCGACCTACACGTTGTTCGACATGGCTGCCGATGGCGCCGGCCTTCGCTGCTTGAGTCCACATGAGACGAACGAGTGGCACCCGAGTGTGACCCACGATGGTCGCATCATCTGGACCCGTTGGGATTACGTGGACCGCCATGGATGCGTGGCCCATACGCCCTGGATCACGACGGCAGACGGCTCTGACCCACGTCCGCTGCACGGGAACTACGCTCCGAGGCACGGCCGTCCCGATATGGAGCTCGACGTACGGGCTGTCCCGAGCTCGCACAAGTACCTTGCCACCGCCGCTCCGCACCATGGGCAGGCCTTTGGCTCGCTCATCCTGATCGATCCACGGGTCCCAGACGATGATGGCATGGGGCCGGTCAAGCGAGTGACACCCGAGGTCCGTTTCCCGGAGACCCAGGGCGGACGAGAGGTGTATGGTTCGCCCTGGCCGTTGAGCGACGACTACTACCTGTGTGCATATGATGCGGACATGACCCGCGCGACGCGGGGAGGGCGGGGCAACTATGGCATCTATCTGGTCGACAGCTTCGGCAACCGCGAGCTGATCTACCGGGATCCTGAGATTGCGTCCCACAACCCTATTCCACTGCGCCCGCGGTTGCTTCCCCCTGCGGTTCCCGTCGCATCTGCTCGTCCTGCGGAGGGTGATGACTTGACTGCGACGGTCGGTGTGATGGATGTCTACAACAGCAGTCGGGTGTGGCCTGAGGGAACGCAGATCAAGGCTCTGCGTGTGTACCAGATTCTGCCGCTCTCGGTGGCGTCCGCGAAGACGCCGCACAACACGGGTGTGCAGGTTCCTCAGGGCAGCGACTCGATCAATCTGGCCCGGATGGTTCTGGGGACCGTGCCGGTTGAACCGGATGGCAGCGCGCATTTCACCGTTCCAGCCGGCAAGGAACTCTATTTCCAGGCGTTGGACGAACACGGTCTCGCCGTGACCAGCATGCGCTCTGCCACGCATTTCCAGCCGGGCGAACGGGCCATCTGCCATGGCTGCCACGAGCCGCGTCCGGGGGCTCCGGCGTCTGTTCGTCGACTCACGCTGGCCACGCAGCGGCCCCCTTCACGACCCAAGCCTGATGTCGACGGCACGAACCCGTTCAGTTACCCGCGCCTGGTGCAGCCTGTGTTGGACCGTCACTGCGTGGGTTGCCATGCCAAGAACGTGGGCAAAGCGCCTGCGTTGGGACGCACGTTGAGTCATTACCCGCCAACCGGACGCGGGATGAACAAGCGGACAACCTACTACACATCGTACGTGAGCCTCGCGCCGAAGTACGGCTTCTACGACTACGGGGGACGCGGCTGGAGTGATCCGAAGTGGTATCGCACCACTCCCGGGGAGTTTGGTGCCCGTGCTTCCAAGCTCTATCATCTGCTTGTGAAAGGCCACCATGGGGTCAAGCTCCCGCCGGAAGACCTGCACCGGATCACGGTCTGGCTGGACTCGTGCTCGTTGTTCTACGGCGTATATGAGAAAGAAGGCGGACTCGCGCAGTTGAAGGGGAAGATCGCTCGACCGACGCTGGAGTAGAGAGGCACGCACGCAGGATGGATGACGGATGGATGGACAGAACACCCAGAGCTTGCCGCGACGTGATTTTCTGAAGCGTCTGTCGGTGACGGCAGCGGCATCACTGGCGCTGCCTGATCTTCTTGCGCAGACGCCCCGCAAGGGACCGCTGCCGAACATCGTCTGGATCCTCTCGGATGACCAGGGCTGGGGCGATTACAGCTTCATGGGCCATTCTCATATCGCGACGCCGCACATCGATAAGTTGTCTCGTGAAGGCGTGACCTTTACGCGTGGCTATGTCGCCGCCCCACTGTGCTGTCCCTCCCTGGCAGCGATGATCACAGGGTTCCACCCCCATCAGAACAAGCGGACGTCGAATGACCCGCCCCGGCTGGGCAAGGCGAGATGGACAGCGGAGCGGCTGGCCCTGCGGGAGCAGATGATCACTCACGTCGGGGAAGCCCGAACGCTGCCGCGTCTGCTGGCCCCGCTTGGGTATGTCTCGATGCAGACGGGGAAGTGGTGGGAGGGGCATCACAACCGAGGCGGGTTCACGCACGGGATGACACACGGTGACCCCAAGAAGGGAGGTCGGCACGGCGACGTTGGGCTTACCATCGGACGCCAGACCATGCAGCCCGTGTACGACTTCATCGACGGGGCCGTTGGCGCCAAGAAGCCCTTCTTCCTGTGGTATGCCCCCATGATGCCGCATTCGCCCCACAACCCGCCGGATCGGCTCTTCAGGAAGTACCAGCCGAAGACACCTTCTCCTCATATCGCCCGTTACTGGGCCATGTGCGAGTGGTTTGATGAGACCTGTGGGCGATTGCTCGATTACCTCGACAACAAGGCGCTGCGTGAGAACACGGTGGTCATCTATATCTGTGACAACGGATGGATTCAGCGCGAGAACTCACCCCGCCATGCCGGGCGCTCGAAGTTGACCAGTTACGAGGGGGGCATACGCACTCCCGTCATGGTCCGCTGGCCGGGGCACGTGACGCCGCGTCGCGACGATGCAACGCTGGTCAGTGCCGTCGACATGATGCCGACGAGCCTTGCCGCATGCGGCCTCAAGCCGGGGCCGGACATGCAGGGGGCTGACCTTCTGGACAGCCGAGCTCTGGCTTCCCGGAAGGCTGTCTTCGGGGCGGGCTATGGACACGATGCGGTGGATGTCAACGACCCGGCCGCGAACCTGTATGTGCGCTGGGTGCTTGAAGGGCGCTGGAAGCTGCTTTCCCCGTTCCGTCGGAATCGGCCGCGGGACATTGTCGAGCTCTTCGACGTGCTGGCGGATCCGCACGAGGAGCGGAACGTCGCGCTCGAGCACCGTGACATCGTCGACCGGCTGGCACAGCGGATCAATGTGTGGTGGCCACTTGAGGATTCTCTGCCGCCGAAGTTCGAGTCCAGACCGCCGGAGACGATCGCGTTCGAGTTTGCCGTGGACCCGGCCGGCTGGTCACAGGCTCGGGATATCTCGGCATTGAGAGCAGAGAAGGATGGGCTTGCGATCACTGCGCGCGGCGATGACCCGATCATCGTCATCTCGCCCTGCAATATTGATCCGGAGCCGACCAAGCGCGTCCGGGTGCGCCTGTCGGCGACAGCGGGAAAGATGGTGGAGTTCCGCTGGGGGACGGAGGAGTTTGGGCGCATCGATCCGGGGAAGCTGGTGAGTGTACCGCTTCAGGCCGACGGCAAGCCTCACGAGTATGTCTTCGAAGTCGGACGGCATCCTGACTGGCGAGGCGAACGCATCAAGCGTCTGCGCTTCGATCCCGGGGACGCAAAGGGGACGTTCAAGGTCTACTGGATGCGCGGGGAGCCGTGAACTCGGCAGCAAGAGGAGGGTGGGCGCTCGTTAAGCTATCTCTTTGGGAAGTACTTGACTCCGGGAATGTCCCTGAAGTCGGCATCTTGCGTCCAGAATGTGGCTTCGCACGCTCTTGCAGTCGCGAGGACAATGCTGTCTGCCATAGGGAGAGAGTACTTCAGGCTGAGAGATGCCGCGGAAACCGCAAGTGTAGCCGTGAGATCAGTCACGTTGCTCGCTGCATCGCTGCTGCTCCTTGGAGGGCAGCGTTTTCTCCTCATTCACGGAGAAGGACCTTGAACACCTCGTAGATCGAGACGGCGGGAACGATCAGCTGGTCCGCATCTCGCAGTGCCGCAGCAAAGTGCGACGCGTTAGGCCCGTCTGCGAAGTACTCCAGCCAGCCGCGGGAATCGACCACATCCATACTCTATCGGCCTCTCGCACAAGACTCGTGTTGATTCCCTTGACGAAGCCGCGAAGCTCAGAGATGTCACGCTCGGGAATGAACTCCACCCGCTCGTTGTATTCCATCACCTGCATCTTCTGCCCCGGAACAAGGCCCAAGTGGTCTCGAACAGGACGTGGAATCACGACCTGAAATTTGGGTGACAATGTAACTGAAGGCATAACCAAATCTCCATCGATGAGTGTTTGGTTTTTTGCTAAAGTGCAATCGATCAGTCTTACTAATCCCGGAGTGCCAATACACCAACCGGGATGATGCCTTCCGGCAAGTGGTCGTCTTTGGCCCAGACCAGGGGGCCGAGTTGGCGGTCGTGACGGCGGATGTTGAGTTCGAGCTTTGTGGTGTTGCCTGCATCCAATGCCTCGAGTTCGAAGCTTGCTTCCAGAAACCACGCGCTATCGGTGATTCGCGAAGCCGACTGGCTGGGCAGGAGACGGGCTTCGACGCTGTTTCCCTGGAAGATGCGTGTTGTGGCCAGGTCGGCTGAGTTGGCAACGTGTCTGAGCCACATGCCGTTTTGCGGATTTCGCAGGATGATCTCGATGGTATCGTCGGTCGCTTCCCAGGCACCATCCGGGGTTGTGGAGGCAACCAGGGGCTTCCGGTCCCGGATCGTGCTCTCGACCAGGAAGTACAGAGTCGTCCCCGTCCGTACGATCCGTGCCGTAACCGGCTGCAGCGGTGGAATGGCGAGTGTGGCATCCTGCAGTTCCAGGACGGGAGCGGTTGTCCAGCAGGGATCGCCCGTGTGGGCATCGACTCCCGGAGGGACGGGGGCCTGGGTGGACAACGTTCTGCCGGTCTTGGTGCGTTTGAACCGGGCTGGGGCGAGGGTCAACCCACGAACGGCCAGATGCGTGGCAATCGGGGGGCGACGCATGAGTAGAGTCAGTCTGCCTACGTCGGCAAGTGACACAGTCTTCCCGAGCACGGAGGCGGGAGCGTAGACATGGCTTGTGCGGCCGGCTGGTAAGGGGAGGTACTGGGCCCAGAAGGGCGTGCCCCGTGAGTCTCGCACCGTTACCCCGATCTCAGATTCGACTGGCAAGTAGTTGTGGACCTCCAACACGAGCCAGCCGGCCCCGGACCAATCTTGCGGGATCTCAAGCCGTTCCCCGTCCAGAACGATGCTCGGCCATTGCGGGGCGTCGTCGGCATATTCAGCGAAACGGAGGTGCAGCCACTGGGCCCCGTCGGGTCCCGGAGCCAGTTTCGTGGTGAGGACATCCTTGTTGATTGTGAAGGTGGTGTCTGCCGGGATGTGGTCGAAGCTCAGGACGGGCGACAGTGCGTCGAGATCAGGCATCGCGTTGGCGCGGACGGGGTATTCCGGCGATGACTGATCCAGGACGATCTGGCCGGCTGCCAAGTCAACGGCGATTTGCGTCACTTCAGCGCGGAGGTCCGGCAAATCGCGCAACGCTTCAGCTCCCTCCACCATACGCCAGGAGTAGGCCATGAGGGCAGCGGCCCCGAAGTGGGCAAAGTCGGCGACCTGTTTGCGGACCTGGAGGGGCTTGGGCGTGGGCTTCCAGTTGGGGGCGGTGAAGGCTTGATAGATGCCCATGAAGGGAGTGTCCGGGCTCCGCCGGCGCATGGTCGCGAGCATTTCCTTCAACTGCTCTCCCGCCATGGTCGTGTGGTAGGCATTGCGGTGTCCCGGGTAGATGTAGATCCCGGCCATGTCGCACGTGTTCGCGTCAAAGTTGGTCAGGGCGTCAGGGGTCGACATGCCGGCCACGACGACGTGTGGCGCCGGCGTTCCCTCGTCATCCACATCCGTTTCTTTGACAATCCGATACACATGTCGCAGGGCATCGCGCTGGTTGCCCCGTTTGTCGTCCATGGTCCAGTACCCCCACAGGTTGGGGGAGTCCTTGATCTTCAGGACCGCTTTCTTCAGTGGTTCCTCATGGACCACGTGCAGACGCTTCGGGTGTGGGCTTGCGGTCGTGCCGTTCCAACCACGTTGGCAGCCTTCGAGTCTGCCCTCCTTGCAGGATTCGAACCGGATGGCTTCAGCGCCGATCCAGAACGTCCCGGGACCTTTGCGGGGGGCGCGTCGATTGAGTTGAATGGTGGTCGCATCGGCAGAGATATTTTCGGCCAGGAACGTCCCTCCTGCTCCAAAGCAGAGGTTCGCCATCACCTTCGCCTTGTGTTCGAGGATTAGACGTCCCATCTCGGTGTTGGGGGCCAGCAATTGGTTGCTCGCATCGCGTCTGTAGCAGAAGACCAGATTGATGCCCGAGTCCAGAGCCTGGCGCAGCTCATCGATCTCCCACGTGTAGGCGAACGATCCGAAGACGGGGTTACCATCGATGGTGAAGCGCGGAGATGGGGGGGTGGCGAGGAGCTGGATCGACGAGCACAGGATGAGGCTGATCAGGGATCGTGTCGGTGTTGCCATGGTAGCCCCCGGGGCCTGGATTCACACGGTGAGGCCAATGGAGGAACGTACAGGGCAGCGGGCGAGCTTGCCAAGCCCCATGCCCTGCTCGCCGTCAGCGCCGACGCAGGACGTCGAACAGCACGCCTTTGAGCACATCTTCAGTCTTGCGCTCTTTGACGCGGTAGGCTGCGTCTTTCCCCGGGGTCCAGGCAGCGCTTCCGGCTTCGCTCATGGGGTAGCTGTAGTAGGCTCGGACATACACGCTGTCAGTTGGCTTCTTCCGGGTCGTGTAGTGCGTGACCAGCGCGTCTTCGAGCGTTGCCTCTACATTGCGCATCGAGGCATCGGCAGACAGCTCGATGACAACCGTCATTCGTGTGGCCGCGTCATAGCCGCTCTTGACGACTTTGAACGGGAGCACGGACGTCTTGCCAAACCGGCGCTTGATGATGTGAGCCCGCTTCTCCATCGCGGCGGCTCGGGCGTTGGCTGTGGCCGCAACGTGGCTTTTCGGGAAGTCGACGGCGACCTGTCGGTAAGCTGCAAGTGCTTCCGGGCCGTCGCCTTTGAGTTTGGCTACGACGGCCGCCTCACCCAGCCGCGCCTCCGGAAGACGGGCGCTGCTCGGGTACTGCCGTGCGAGCAGTTGGAAGCATGCCCGTGCTTCGTTCGGCTGGTTGAGGGCGGTCAGCTGGATTTCTCCGGCGGCGAGCAACGCTTGGTCCGCAAGTCGTGCGCGTGGCCATTTCTCATGAATGCCGAGATAGACTGGAACAGCTTCAGCTTCACGTTTTCGTCTCGACAGGTCCGTTGCCTTCAGGAAAGCCAGAAGCGGCTTGCCCTGAAAGTCCGAGTTGGTCCTTATGAACTCCAGCAATGTCCCGGCCTCGGCAGCGGCTCCCGATTTCGGGTGCCTCTTCGCGACCTGCTCAAGGGCTTTTCGGGCACCGGGAACATCACCGACATAGGTTAGATAGATCGAGGCGATAGCGAGTAGGGAATCGGGGGCTTTAGGATGCTGTGGGTACAGGTAGACCAGCCGTTTGAACTCAAGCAGTGCGAAGGCCTGATCGCCGTCCTTTAGCAGGCTTTGGGCAAATCCGAATTGCGAATCGGCGTTGGGCGTAGCAGCCCATGTCGTCGCCATCAGCAAGGGCAGCAACGCGCATCGTGTCAGTGATCTCATAGGGCGTTCCTCCTCAGTCTTCTCATTCCACCACCGGCGGAATTTCTGTTACCCGCCACTCGAAGCAGTGATTTTGCCTGCAGGTTATCTTTCTATCTTGACCCTCGACGTTCGGCCCGGTTCCGAGTAACGTGCCTGTCTCTGCGACGTTTGCCAACGCGTTCGCGTGCTCTGCCCGGCGGGGGGATGGTCTTCCTGGAGGGCGTGTCGTCCCTTCTGTTCAGCAGGGCAAGCCTCGACCGCCGACTTTCCGACTAAGATAAGCAGGAAGGAACGGCACTCCGCTATTCTCCGTGCCTTACTACGAACGCCGCCCTGATGGTGACGAAACGCGTTCGCCTGGTGAGAACACCGGACTTCTCAGCCTTTGTTCTGGTGGCAGTCGAGTCCAGCCCAATCCCCCCATGTTTGTCAACCGAATCAGGGCACGGTACGTTTGCTTTGAGTCTGAACTGGGGATGATCTGCGGGGCATTCAAGGAATTGTGGCTATGCTAAAACACCGCGCGTTGGCCAGCATTTGCGTGTCCGGGTTGATGAGCAGCGCCCTTTTTGGTCAAGGGGACGGCGGAGAATTTGCTCTGATCCGAAACGGCACGGCCGTAGCGCGGATCGTGCTGTCGGCGACTCCGCATGCGATGGAGCGGCAAGCGGCGGATGAGCTCAATCTGTACGTGCACAAGAGCACGGGAGTAACGTTGCCGGTCAGTTCAGATGCCCAGGGGGGCGTCCCGGCAATCCTGATCGGCGCTCATGCCGAGAAGCTGCGCACGACATTGCAGCTCGAATCCCTGGCTTTCGGCGGGTTCGTTATTGACAGCTCCGCAAGACGCCTGGTTCTGGCCGGGAACGTCCCGGAAGGCACGCTCAATGCTGTGTACGCGTTTCTGGAAGATGTGGTTGGCGTGCGCTGGTACGTGCCGACTGAACTCGGTGAGAACGTGCCAAAGCAACCGACGCTTGCGATCCCCGCGGGTCAGCGCCGGGTTGAGCCGCGTTTCGTGAACCGGAAGAACCACGGCATTGACCTTTCCATCCGTGGTGATGGAGCGACGTGGCGCCGACGAAACCGGATCACGAGTCACAGCCTGGATGTACCTTTCAACCGGTACTCACACTGGCTGTACAAGGTCTTCCCCGCATCCAAGTATGGCAAGACCCACCCCGAGTACTTCCCTATCTTGAAGGGGAAGCGTTTCGTGCCCGAGAAGGATCACGAGCAGGGGTGGCAGCCCTGCACGACCGAGCCTGATGTCGTACGCCTGACCATTGAAGCGGCTCGCCGCTGGTTCGATGAGCATCCGCGTTCGAATTTCTTCTCGGTCGGGATGAATGACAGCGGCGCGTTCTGCGAGTGCAAACGGTGTCTAGCCATGGATCTCCCCGGGGCGGAATTTCGTGGGAGGAAGATGGTCTCGGACCGCTATTTCACCTTCGTCAAACAGGTTGCAGACGCCATCGCGGTGAGTCACCCCGACAAGTACATCTCATGCATTGCCTACTCGGTAGTCGAAGAACTGCCCCGGCAGGTTGAGATCCCCAAGAACGTGATGGTTGTTATCACACAGGATGTGGCCCAGTGGTTTGACCCGGCCTACAAGGCGACTGACGTGGAATTCGCGACCGCGTGGTCCAAAGCTGCGGGTGTCTTCGGGACGTATGACTACACCGGTCTGACCTGGATCATGCCGAGAGTCTACCCGCATCTCATGGCGGAATCGTTGCGTTTCTATGATCGAGTCGGGGCCGTGGCGGCGACTAACGAGGCTTTCCCCAGTTGGTGGTATGCCGGACCGTTGATGTATCTGCGGGGGAAGCTGATGTGGGATCCGAAACAGGATCCGGATGTCGTGCTGAGTGAGTTCTATACAGGCTTCTTCGGGCCGGGAGCGGAAGCCATGCGGGCATTCTACGATGTACTCGAACGATGCACGACTAAGCCCCGCGAAGGACGTTGGTTCGAGGGATTGGGGTGCGCCTTGCAGCAGATGGCTCTGTGGGAAGAGGCCGATCTGGACGACTGTCGGAGGGCCCTGGACAAGGGGCGTGCGGCCGTTCCCGGGCCGGGGCTCTATGCTGATCGGTTTGCGTTCGTTGAGCGCGGTTTCCGGTTCATGGAGGCGCTGCTGGAGGAGTATTGGCAGGCACGACAGATAAGCCAGTTGGCCGTGTCACCCGATACGCCGCCGGAGGAACTGCTTTCCGGGTTGCGCGAACTGCTTCGCTTGACTCAGGTCCGGGAGAGCGTCTGGCAGGAGGTTCGGGAAGACCGTCTGGTTTCCGGGATCTACCGGCTGCTCTTTACCCAGTTCTCGTCTCGTCTGGGCACGTGGCGTTCGTACCTCGAGAGCAGTGTGACGATGGGGGTATCTGCTCTGGCGACGCGACCCGATATTGGGCTGGATCGCGTGCGTTCCGTCTTGCCTGAGTTGGCTGACAGGGGTGTGGCGGCTGATGTGGCTGCATTGCTGTGGGCCAGGGAGAATCCAGATGCCTCGAATCTGTGCGAGAATGCCGGGTTTGAGGATGAACGCGGCGGGGGCGGTCCGGAAGGCGTGGACTGGGTCTCAACGAATGCTCCACCTACCTGGGCGGCGTGGAGCCTGAAGCCGGAGAATCGCGTCCGTATGACTTGGGAGAGGGACGGGGGACGGGGCGGATCCCGGTGTGTACGGATGAAGGGGATGGGGGACGCATGCTTCATACAGACTCAGGCAGGGCAAGCAGGTGAACGGTACGTGGCATCGGTCTGGACTCGGGTGACGGGAGCAGAGACAGGCCGGGCGCGGTTGGTCGTGCAATGGAAAGACGCTGATGGGGCGTGGGTGTGGTCAGAACCGCGCCGGGAAGCAAGTGTGACTGCGGGGAAGGGGGATTGGCGCCAGCTCTCACTGGCATTCACGATCCCCAAAGGGGTACACCAGGCTGTCGTGCTGCTGTGCGCAAAGGACCAAGGTGAAGGCGACACCGTGTGGTTTGATGATGTGCGCCTGGTACGGACGCCGGGGGACGGAAGGCAATAGCTTCTCTGAAGGTCTCACGCCGGTCTATTGCCGCACGATGGCGGCGGACCAGCCTTCGGCAATGCGGACTTCGCTGTAGGTCCTGCCATCCCGGCTGAGGGTGGGAACGGGGTGGTCCGGGACTTCCTTGCCCGACCCATTGAAGACGTGCACGACATGCGTGGAGGCATCTCCCCAGCCGAAGCATCCACTGCGGTTCGTCAGGATCCGTTCCTTACCGATGATAAAGCCTTCATGCAACTCGATCGGCGTGATGGGGAACATGTATGCGGCGAGAGTTGGGTAGCCTGTGGCTATGCGTTCCGGATACCAATTGTAGACGCAGCCGTAGTCGAGTGCCTTGAGCATCCACCGGTAGGCATCGACTTCCGTACGTTCCGCGATGTGGTCTCCAAGGGCGATGGGGGAGTAGAGGATGGCGCGCAGGCAGTTGCTGATGGACGCGGTCTCCACAAAGCGCTGCAGGTTCAGGGCAGCGATCGTTCGCGTGTGTGGCTGTCCGTTGGCGACGAACGGGCCTTGCTCAAGGCAGCGTTTTACCTGGGCGACGCGCCAGGGCTGGCTGAGCAGCGTGACCGATGACTTCAGGCGTTTGAGGGTGTGTTTTCCCCGATCGATGTCACCGCTGCAGCCATCCCAGGGCTCTCCGTAATGGTACTGGTAGGCGCTGTATTCGAGCTCATCCCAGTAGGTTCCATCCGCGCCACAGGCGCCCCAGATGGCGTCGAGGTTCTTGGCGATGTCCTTGCCGAAACGGTTTCTCAGCGTGGGAAAGAAGATCTTGTCGTAGGGCTTGCCGTAGTTCGCCTGAGTGCCGTCCGGACGCAGGACGCGGGCTCCCGGATAGGTCCTGTCGCCGCCGTCAATGACCTCGAGGAAGCAGTGGAAGTAGATGCTGGTGTGGACGTCCGGGAACAGCTCGTCGATGCGTGTGTTGTGAGCGGTGTAGGCACCGTGGTCGACGTATTGGAACGCCGTACCGTGGGCGTACATGCCCTTGTACCTGGGGTAGCCGATGCTGGCACAGACGACGTGCGGCGTTTTGTGGTCCACAAACTGCTTCAGGAAGCTGTCGTTGTGCTTCCGCGCGCTCAGGAAGGCGAACTGATACGGCAACGTGAAGTTGGCTCCCCGCAGGCGCCGCGCGGCATTCACGAAGTCCCAGAAGTCGGGGGTGGGCACGGGGACGACCTGCCATTCTGCCGTGTAGGTGCCACCAGGCTTGAGCACGAAGCTGTTGTCTGCCATCCCGATGGTGTCCCCGAGAGAGTAATTCACGATGTGGACCTGGAATTCATCATTCATCGGCATGAGGCCGACGCCGGCTCGCCTGGTGATGGCGAAGCTGATCGGGGTAGCCGGTTGCGCCATGGACACGTCAGGCGTGTGGGGCGATAGCCCGGCCAACCAGCGCTTGACCAGGCGTTTGCCCAGCTGACACTCGTGGCGTTGCATGATCGGCACGGGCTCGTCCGTCAGATTGGTGAACGAGTCAAACACCACGACTGCTTCATCTGCTTTCTCGACCCGGCGCTCGTGGCGGAAGAACGGGCTGGAACCGCGGACCCACGTACCGTCCGGAGCGGAGAACCGGCTTGTGACCGCAAAGGTCTCATTGCTAACGGTGACCGCGAGCGTAAGCGGCTCCTTCTCCTCCAGAGAGTACGCGTGAGGCGAAGGGGGCTTGGGATGGATGAAGGGCAGGGGGCCTGTCGGGGCTGGCTTCGGGGCGTCTTCGGCTGCTTTGGGGGCTCGGAACTCGACGGCGAGGTCCGCAAAGTGGAAATGCCATTTGCCGCGCTTATCGGCTCGCGTCCGAAGCTCGAGGCGATTACGTCCCTTCTTGACGAGATCGGTGACGTCAAACCCGTATTCACACGCTTTGTCAGTGTCGACCAACCCGTAGTGCTGGTCTTTGTCCACGGCTTCGAAATCCGGTCCGTAGCAGAGAGCGATGAGGCCGTCGCCGGTGACGAAGTTCATGGTGCGCCCGTAACGGTACGTGGATGTCATTGGGCGATTCTGCAGGCGTTTGCCGTCGATTTGCCTGGTATTGAGCACCAGCTCCAGGCACGGGGCGTAGCCGGCCGGCTTGCTGTAGGCGATCCGCCCTTTGAAGGTCAGCACGGCGGTTTTGCCATCGGGGACTGGCGGCATTTCGAACTCAACGCTCTGGGTAAGGCCGTGCCCCATGTTGAGCTCGGACTTGATCGGGGCCTTCCGGGTTGGCGGGGTCGCCAGACCGTCGGCGTTCCCGAGCAGCATGGCGACCAGGCGGTTCCGCTTGTGCTGCCAGCGGTCCGTCCGGATGGTCATGTAAGTCTCCTGCCGGGGTTCGGGGCTGTCCGTGTCTGAGATGCCCACCTCCATGCTGATTGGCAGGTTCGGCTTTGGGGTGATGTACAGAATGGTCCAGGGAATCAACGCCTCGATCGTGTATCCGTCTGCAGTCCGAACGGACGCCACCCGCGCCGTCGACGCGTCCAGCCCATCAGGACGGTACCCGACGGCTTCAGAGGTGATGTCCGCGAGTTTGTCCCCGGTATGTTTGAAGTTCCCCGGGCTGAGCCCGAACTGGTACTGGCCCTTCCCCAGGTCCAGGCGTTTGACATCGGCATCAGGGGTGGCGTCCACATAGAGTTCCAGGTGGTCGCCCTTCCACATCATCGTGCCGCGCTGGTTCTGGTAGAAGGCGCTGTCGGTGACCTGTGCAGCGAGATAGAGCCCTTCGCTACGCCATGCCAGCTTGACGTCGGCGCTGAGGTCATCGGGGTTCTTCCACGTGTCGGGGCCGTGGTGTACCTGTTCTTTGTGATCGATGGTGAAGCCGTTGCCGATCTCAGCCCAATCACTCAGATCTCCATCCAGCGCAAAGGCCGGATCCGGGCGCAGGGGTATGACGTGGTAGCTCTCCTGTGAGAGAGCGATGGAAGCAAGCATGAGCGATGAGAGCCACACAGCGCGTTGCCACACGATTCGTTCCTCCTTGTTTCCGGGAATCTGACACCAGGTCTGCTATCCAAAGAGACCACAACGATAGACCGCTGCGTGGTACATGGCCAGCGGACGACTCCGGAGTCGCAGTCGCAAGCGGGGCCTCACCCAGTGGTGGTCCGGTAGGCGTATGGGAGGGTGTAACAGCCTTCAAACGTGTGGAGGAGCCGGGTCTTCCCGCGTGCGGTCGCGTTCCGCGTTCTGACCCGGTCACGGGACACAACCGGCCTGGCCGCCTACGGAGAAGCGGCACCTCCAACGGTGCGTTCTGTGCTCAAGCGTGGTGTAGTTACAGACGAACCTGGCCTTCGCCAGTTGTTCTATCGCTCATATCCGAGGATGTGACTCGCGACTGCTCGGTGTCTGAACAGAGCCGCGACTTACGGGAGCGGCTTCCGGTACCGACATCACGCGGCGACCGCTCCCGTAAGTCGCGGCTCTGACGGACAGCCCAGACTGCGATTCGTGCCGAAGTTACGCACGAGGGCCAGATCTTAGCCGAGGATGCGGGACGTCGCTATGCGGGGGCTGCCCTCGACCGATGGCTGGCAGACACGGGCAGGCAGCCGCGGTAAGTTGACGTCATGAGCACCCGTATCATAGCGACACTTCTTCTCGGCGGCGGACTCAGCGTCACAGCTGGTTTCTCGGACGACTTCCAGGCGGCGCGGAGGCTGGTCGACCGGAGGGAGCACGAGGCAGCGCACCAAGCCTTCGCTGAACTCGCGAAGACGGCACCGAACGCCCATGGGCGGGGGGCCTGCGTATCCTGGGCTGCCATTGTCTTGGGTCGGGGCGGGCACGTTGAGCAGGCCCTCGAACTTGCCGGGACGATCGAGGAGAAAGCGTTGTCGGCCTACACGCAAATGAAGGTCATGTCCGCTTCCCGCAAGCACGGTGAGCTGATTGCTGCCTTTGGCAGGGAAGCGATCGTTGCCTGGCCGGACCGATTCAACTACCGGGGGCTCTTCCTGCGGGGGACTGCCCACCGGATCAGCGGGAACAAACAGGCCGCGGTCAAGGATCTCCAACACTGCGTCGAACTGGCTGGGTCCGACCTCTGGATCAAGCTCGAAGCACTCAACGGCGCTGCTGGCCTCCATCACGCTCTTCAGGACGACGCCAAGGCGTTGGCAGCGTATGAGGAAGCACTCGCCATTTTCGATGAAACCCCCAGCCGGAAGGGACGCTGGCTCTACCCTCAGGCGCTCCTGGGGATCACTCGTATCCTGATGGCTCAGAAGAACTACCACGACGCACTTGCGACGCTCGAGAGGTTCAGCGTCAAGCCTCAGAAGGACAAACGGGGGCCGTGGGATTTCCTTGTCCTGGAAGCCTACGGCGACATCCGCATGGCACAGGGGAAGACCGTCGCCGGGTTGGCAAGGTATCGGGACGCGGCGACCATTGACACACACAAGAGCTATGTGGATCGGGTCAGGACGAAGATCGACGCGCTCGACGGCGGACACACGGAGGCGAACCAATGATAAAGCGACGCCTCCCTCTCCTGCTGTCCATGCTGGCCTGTGCGACGACCGGTGCGGCGGACTTGGTCGTTGATGGACATGCTGTGTCCGAGATCGTGATTGCGGAGAACGCAATCCGAGGTGTCCAGCTGGCGGCTGAGGACCTGCAGAAGCACGTGGCATTGATGTCCGGCGCGACACTTCCCATCGTCAACGCGCCGTCCCCGACCGTGGAAAACCAGGTTTGCGTTGGCGAAAGTGCCTTCACGGAAGCCCTCGGCTTCAAACCGACCGCGTTCAAGGGCAGCGGTTTGGAGATTCTGGGGAAGGGCAACGCCTTGATTCTGACCGGCCCCACCCGGCAGCGCAAAGCGTCGCCGTACCGGCAGAACTGGGTCGACAGCCGTTATCTTCGCCACAGTGCTATCGCCGGTGATGTTGCGCCCAAACCTGACAGCTACCCGTCGCCCGGCCTGAAGGCGTGGCAGGACTTCTGCAGTGAGCCCTTTACTACGCAACACCTCAACAATGGCCCCGGGAAGCTGAACGAGGCGCTGGGGATCCACACCAACGACGACCTGGGGGTCTGGCATGCTGTGGCCGAGCTTCTGGAGCAACTCGGTGTCCGCTGGTACGCGCCCTATGAAGACGGGACGGTGATCCCGACTAGGAAGACGATCCGGATTGCTGATCAGCACGTGACCAAGGAAGCGGCGTTCTCCCGCAGGGAGTGGTGTTACTACAACGCAATGGCCAACGACCCCGGGGGCATCACGTGGCTCAAGCGGCTCAAAACGGGGAACGCCACCACTATCCTCTACAACCACACGACCTATGCCATCTACAGCTCCTACGAGCAGCAGCAATCGCATCCTGAATACCTCGTCCGCGGCGCTGACGGCAAGCCGTATCTCGGGTACCCGACCGGACGCGGCATGCCGCGCTACACCGATCCCGGTTTCCGGCGGGCTGCCGTCACCTACATGAACAGGGTCTTCGACGCATACCCCGACCTTTCAGCCATGACCGTCGGTCCCCCCGATGGCGGCGTTAAGATGGACGCCCGGGATCTGGACTCCTATGGCACGCCTACTGATACAGTTGCGCAGAAGGCATCGAATTACGTGTGGGATTTCCATGTGTATCTCTCCGGAGAGCTGCGGAAATCGCACCCCGGGAAGTGCTTGCTCTACATGACCGGCGCCGGAGCGAGGGAGCTCCCGACCAACATCGACACGTTCCCAGATAACCTCATTGTCCCTCCGCGTGGCGGCTCCAGCGCCTACCGCGTAGTGGGGAGTACAGACCGGGCACTGATCGCGGCTCGTCGCATGTGGCTCGACAAGATGACAACCGTCCGCAAGGGACCGGTCTGGGATTACTTCCTGTACTACCGCACGCCAACACATCCGCGCTATCCGGTCTTCTTCACCGAGTCGTTGCAGCGGGAGATGAACGAGATGCTTCCCTATGCAGATGGCAAATTCATCGAGATTCAGCCGGAGAAGTCCAAAGTGGACGGGGAGAGACACCCCCGTTGGCGCCTGGGAGAACATGGGCTGATGCACCTGATGGTGTACTGGCAAAACAAGCTCTTCTGGGACCCCGGCATGGACCGACAGGCCATGCTGGATGAGTACTACGCGCTTTTCTTCGGGCCGGCTGAAGCGGAAATGCGCGCATTCCATGAGTTCGCCGAAGAGGTCTGGACACGGCAGGAATCGCGCAGTTTGACCCGGTCCACCGGCTTCCTCAAGGAGGCCGATGTGGACCGCTATTTCGCTATCTTGGCCAAGGCGCGAACCGAAGCTGGGGCAGGCACGGTGTACGACAGACGCATCGCTCGGATTGAGAGTGAGATGCAGCCGCTCAAGAAGCTCTTTCCTAACCTGAAACGCACCGGTCCATCGATCCGAGCCTACCCGGCCCCGACGCCGCTCGCCATCGACGGCGAGCTCGATGAGTACCGCTATGGTTGGGCGCCTCTGCGGGACATCACCACCGGGGAAACTCCCGCCAAGAACGTCACCAAAGCGTTCGTCGGGCTCACACCGGACAAGTCGGCCCTGATCGTCGGCGCCGTCTGCCATGAGAGCCGCATGGGCGAGATCAAGGCTGACTGCGGGAAGGACGACGACTTCAGCATCTTCCAGGATGACGTGGTCGAGGTCTACGTGAACACGCCAGAGCGTTCTTACTTCAAAATCGTGGTCAACCCCAATGGTGTGGTCTGGGACGAAAGCACTGACGTAGCCATCGTCGACCGCGATACCTTGCCCGTCCTCTGGAACCCCGGCATCAAAGCGGCGGTGAGGAAGTTCCCTGACCGTTGGACAGTCGAGATTCTGATCCCAACCAAGGACTTCGGTGAGCTTGGTCCAAGCAAGGAGTACCCGTGGGGGATCCAGGTTGGCCGCACCCGCTTCACCGGCGGGGACTCTGAAAACTGGGCCATTGCTCCCACCGACGGCGGCCCTTACCGGACTCTCAACCGTTGGGGGAATCTGTGGATGCGGTGAAAGGTGAGTCTTCTCGCTTTCCCCCTGAGAGTCCCTTGCGGTCACTGTTCTTCCAGAAGCCAGACTTCGCTGACGACCGCGTTTGAGCGTCCTTCCCGGCGGAACGTGATTTCCAGATTTCCGTCGGCGCAGAGCTCTGCCGGGATGGGTAGGCAGGTCTGCTTGGCCGCGTGCTGCTTGTCCTTGTAAGGGGGCAAGAGTGTCTTGACCAGCAGGGGCACGCTCTTTTCTGAGGCCTTGCCTTTGAGGTGGACGGACTGGGCCCGTCCGCCCCCGTCGAAATCCCACCAGGTGAACGCCAAGTGGTACCGCTTCGCCGGATTCAGATGCGTGGCATCGAAAGCGACTTGGTCGTTGTCAAAGGCAATGGTGCCGAAGTGCGGCGGCCCCGCTTTGTCTGACCCGCCCCATTGATAGGGTGAACCGGACGTCTGCCGGAGGTGCGGTTTGCTTTGCCCATGGTTCGCGATCCGGGGCCCGCAGTCGATGTAGCAGGCGAGGCGAGTGCCTGTCGGAGCCGTGTCTCTGAGCTGCTGTTCCCTGGCGGCGATCTGCTTGCCGCTGTAGGGCAACGGGGAGAGCGGCTTTGGCTTTGCCTTGAGGGAGTTCAGGTTATCGTAGCGTCCCAGGAAAGGGGTGTTGCAGTCGATCCAGGCACAGAGGGCATGCCACTCCGCTGCCGCGAGCTTGATCTTCTGATGGCCTTTGGCAAGCAGTTCCATGAGGGGGCTGACGCGCGAACCGAACGTTCCGGGGGCTAGGTAGTAGGTGTGAATGGGCGCGTGGCGGACGAATTTGCGTAGGTTTGAGTAGGACACCGGCAGGGCGATTCCTGCGAAGGGGCGTGTGTTCTCTGCTCGTAGATCAAGGGCGCCTTTGCCTGGTTTCGTGCCATCGTGGCAGCGGATGCAGTGTCGGTTGAGGATGGGCTGGATGACCTGGGCAAAGGCCATGGGGCGCTCTCCCCAGGGCGGAGGCCGGATTGCTGAAGGCGGACGCTGGGTCGCCAGTACCGACTTTGCTGCGGGTGTTTGAGAGTGGGGCTCATGGCAGCCGACGCAGGCTGTCCGTTCCCGGGGCTGGAAGTTCGTAACGCTGCGCATGGTGTTGAGCGCTCGGTGCTTTTTGTCGAGAACACTGAAGAAGATGCTTACATCTGGAGGGACGTGGAAGAATGCGGAGCCGTCTTGTTCCACCGGAACGGTGCCGAGAACCGTCTTGGTGGCGAATCCCGAGTCCTGCCCCACCTGAATATTGTAGGGCCGCGTGTGGATGTGGCGTTCATGCACTTGGACGACCTGCACGTATCGGGCTTGCCCTGCCGCCGATGGCGGGAGTCCACTGTGTACATCCTGGATGATGATCTCCGCCGATTTCCTGGTCGCGGCTGTGGTTGTGCCTTCGACCACCAACGGAGGCTTGCGTGAGCGGATGGGAGTGGGGAAAAGCGCCGAGAGCTCGTCATCGCGGTAGATGAGTTCTTTCCCACCGTACGCATCAAGCAGGTAGATGCCGTACCCGGTCGTGTCGGCTTCGTGGTGGGAGAATGTGTAGGAGACGAGGAAGTACGTTTCGTTGAGTGGGAAGGGGCAGTCGTACCAGCCGTTGGGCGGTTGCTTGTCGGGTGTCTCGACGAAGCGCACGGGGGTGAGTCTACGCATGCTCTCGGCCACATTTGGTCCTGCGGCCAGGTCCACGATGCACACAGGGCCGGCCCCGGTGTTGTGGTGGGCGGAGCCAATGCACACCAGTTTGCCTGTTCCGGGGATCTGGCGGGCTGCGGCGTAGTTGAGCGGGTAGGCATACTTGCGGCTCAGGTCGCTGCCGTAGATCATGCGTGGGTTCGTGCCGTCCGGCCGGACGGACCACAGCATCTGAATTGGCGACCAGAATTTCATCACGTACTCCCAGCGGGTGAACCCGATAGTGCCGTCGTTCAGCAGGAAGGGATCCCACTCGCCGTCTTTGCTGACCGTGATCTGGCGCACATCGCTGCCATCAGGCGCCATGGTGAACACGCAGTAGGCCAGGGCCCAATCTCCGCATTGGACGAGACTCCCCGGGCGATGCGACATGAACGCGATGCGACCGTTCGGCAGATAGAGCGGATCGGCGTTCTCGCTTGGACCGGTGGTGAGTTGGCGTGGCCTGGGAGACGTCCTATCAAGTCCCATTTGCCAAACCTGGAACTCGTGACAGGGCCCCACTTTGTGGTTGGCGTAGAGCGGCGCCGTGCGTTGAGAGATCCGTCCTGCTTTGCCGGCGCCATCTGCGGTGTCTCGCTGCCGGGCATGGCCGAAGACAATGCGTTTGCCGTCAAAGGACAGGTCTGGTCGGCCGAACGTCCCCGGGCCGAAGGCAGTGCTGGTGATGCGCTCCACCACAGGTGGCTTGCCTGCCGCGATGTTTCGCAGGATGCAGATATCTCCTCCGGAGCGGGTGAAGGCCCCGAGGCGGCGGGCGCATTGGTGCATGTGATGAGGGTGGTGACGGCGGACGAAGAGCAGGTCCTGGTTGTTCAGAAGCGGGTTTTTGAAAAGCAGTCGTCGTATGGCCCAGCGTGTGGCCAGGTAGGTGTCAAGCCATGCCTCGTGCTCGTGGTTTCGCGCACGCAGCAAACGGTCGCGTGAAGCTGCTGCTGCACTCAGTTCGCCGATCGATGCCTTCAAGTCCTGCGCCCCCAACGCCTCCAGGTCGGCGAGTATCTCGTTTCCACGAGCCAGCAGCTCCTTGATACTCGGCACGATGCTCTTGGCGACTTCTTTGGCCGGATCCTCCCATTCGCCGAAGTTGGGGCGACCGCGCAGACGGTCCTGGCGGGCCCAGTCCTTCTCGATCGCGTTGCCGGGTTTCCAGCGAGCCGTACCACCGGGGAGCGGTTGTGGATTGGTGGACCAAATGCGGACGTAGGAGACGACGGCATTTGCCCCGGAGACCTTACTGAACTTCAGCTCGAGTGGACTTGGAGGCGAACAGGCCTCTGGGGGGATGTCGAAGATGAAGCGTCCGGGCTTCCCTGTGGGCAGCGTGAGTTTGTCGTGGACGAGCTTTCCGTTGGCGGTCAGAGTCTGAACCCTCTCCCCCCCTCTGTGCGAGACGTACACGACATCGACTTTGTAGGATGCCTGGACCACAGGCGTCTTGTAGCGCAGCAGGCAGAACGAGTTGTCGAAGATGATATCACGATGGGGCAGGGGGGCAGTGACATGGCTGGGGGAGAAGACATATCCCGTGCCTTGAACGACGTGAGGCATGTTGTCAAAGGACCCGCAATCGTCTTCGGCCACGAGCGTATAACCGTCCGGAGGGCCGTCAAACGTGGCGGCGGCGAGCAGCAACGGCAGGGCCGGGAGTGCTGCAACCAAGATGCGAATCGGCAGGATGTGCATGGGATGCGTTCCTTCTGAGTGTCGATCAAGATAGAGGTAGCCCCGCGCGACAACCGTGTCAAACATGGGGAGTAAGGAACATGGGGGCGAGAGGGGAGACGGGCGGCCGAGCCTCATAAGCGCTAACTTGTGACGTATTTGGTTAGACATCAAGAACATTGAGCACTGAACATCGAACGCCCAACACCGAATGAGGGACCAATCACCCCATGGCTCAACGTCAATACGACTTGGAGGAACGGCTGCTCGATTTCGCCGTGGAGAACATCCAGCTGACCGAGGCCCTGCCGAACACGCGGGCAGGAAACCACGTTGCGGGCCAGCTTCTGCGTTCGGGTACCTCGCCGTACCCGAACCATGGGGAAGCACAGGCTGCTCAGTCTCCGAAGGACTTCGTCCACGAATTGCGCGTGGCCCTCAAGGAACTGCGCGAATCGCATCGCTGGCTCAAGCTTGTCCAGCGAGTGCCCCTGCTTGAATCACCGGCCCGAATTGCCGAGATCATCGGTGAATGTGATGAACTGATCCGCATCTTCGTGGCCAGCATCCGGACTGCCGGGAAGCCTCGCTGAGTATTTGGTCGTTAGCCACGTTGGGCATTCGATGTTCGACGTTCCGATGTTCGATTGTTCGATGTTCAAGCTAGGTTAGCGCTTATGCGGCCGAGCCCCACGCTGTCTCCTGGACTGATACTGGTTCTGTGCGACATCTGACTGGGGCCGTGTTATGCTACGTCTCGAAGGCAGGACAAGAGAACCGTGTGTGGCAGACTCCGGGAGTTCAGTGCCCGGCGGTGTCTAGGGCGATGTCGATGGTAAACGAAGGAGGAGAGCCTGTGAAGCGCTTTCTGGTGCTGGTGTCGATGGTCGGGATGGTGTCCGTAGGTTGGGGCCAGCAGGGATTGGTCGCAAATGGCGGCTTCTCGGAGACTGTCGGCGATCCGCCGCAGCCTGTGGGATGGGACGTGGCGGGAACTGCAGGCGGTCGGTTCGAATGGGTCAATGTGGACGGGTATGAATCGAGTGACTCCCTGACGGTTGTTCCAGGAAAAGGGGCAGTAACGGATGTTGTGACCCAGGCGTTTGCCTGTGCGAACCGCACGCAGTACGTGTTTGTGGCGGCGCTGAAGGGGGCTGACGGCTGTGTCCCGGCAGTGGAGATCATCGGGGCCGCCGATGCAGGTGTTCTCGCGGAGGTCCATGCCGACCAGTCCGGGCAGTGGCACGTGCTTACGGGGCGGTTCAACAGCGACATCAACACGCAGTTGCGGGCCCGTATCTCCGCTACGGGGGCTACCGGCTCCGGTGCGATCGATGCGGTGCAGATCTATCCGGTGGATTCTGCCCCCGCCGAGCTCGCTGCCAGCGATTGGTTCACGCCACCAGGGCCGAACATTGCGCTTGGCAGGAGCTACCGCATGAAGCCCTCTCCCCGGTATTCGTACTGCACGGATCCGGACGATCTTACTCAGCTCACGGACGGGGTCTACACCTCAGGCTACTTCTGGACCCAGAAGACAACGGTGGGCTGGAGTCGGGCGATGCCGGTCATTATCACGGTCGACCTTGGGGAGATCGAGCCGGTAACCGGTGCGTCGTTCAATACGGCCGCGGGGGTTGCAGGCGTTGCGTGGCCGTTCACCGTGATGGTTCTGGTGAGCGACGACGGACGGGAATGGTACGAGGCGGGTGAGTTGGTCCGAGCGACTGTCCGGATGGCGGCCCCAAAGACGGATGGCTACGGTGTTCACCGCTTCGCTGCTGCAGGCTGGAAGACCCGTGGTCGCTACGTTCGTTTCATGGTTGGGCAGGCACCGTATTGTTTCGTGGACGAGGTAGAGGTCTACGGAGGCGACCCCGGCTTGCTCGCGTTTGAGCGCACCGGGGAGGCCTTTACGGGTGATCAGGCAGTTCACGACGAACTGTTCATCCGCCCGCAGATCACGGCCTCCGTTGAGTGGCGTCTTCAGACTGACTTGGAGGCTGTCTCGAAGGGCTTGACTGAGGCAGAGATGCCCGCTGGCGCCCGCGCCTCCTCAGTGGCTCGTGTGGAGGCCCTGCGGAAGCAGATTCATGCTCTCCCGGATGCACCGGCTGCGTTACGCACGGTTCTTCCCCTGAGTGACCTGCATGCGGCTATCCTGGCGCTCAATGCCCCTGTCCTGCGGGCTCGAGGATACGCGGGGGTTACAGCCTGGCAAGGCAACCGCTGGGATGCGTTGGGGATGATGGATGCCCCGGATCTCCCCCCCGCAAGCGTTCCTCTTCTGGAAGTGACCATGATGCGTGGTGAGGTGCGGGCAGAGGCCGTCAACCTGACCAACGCGACCGATGAGCCGGCCGTGGTCCGAGTTTCTGTTTCCGGGCTGCCTGGAGGCGCCCCCCCGCGGTATCTGTCGGTTCGGGATGTTCTGTTCACCGACACACGGTCACGGGTGCCGGTAGCTGCGGCCCTTCCACCGGCCCAGCGGGAGGGGACGCAGTGGCAGGTCATGATTCCGGCCGGCTGCACTAAACAGCTCTGGCTCTCCTTTGAACGTCCACCCGCGGCGATCAAAGCCGGTACTTACAAGGCTGCCGTCAAGGTGGTTCCAGACGGTGGCGATCCCATTCAGTTGCCGCTCACCCTTCACCTGCACGGACTCGACTTCCCCGCTGCCCCGACACTGGCGCTTGGCGGATGGGATTACACCAACGGATCGGCTGCTTACTACCGCGCTCCGGGCAACCTCGAATCACTCCTGGATCTGATGCACGATCACCACGTGGACACGCCCTGGGCGACCAATGGTGTGGCCCCGAGAGGAATGAAATTTGCCCCGTCGGGAGAACTACTGAATCCTGACGGTCTCGACTTCCGTGCGTGGGACGAGTGGACGGAGCGTTGGCATTTTGCGCGCAATTACTACGTGTTTTTGGCTGTTGGTGGCTCGTTTCAGGGAGAGAAGATGGGGACTGCCCGTTTCAATCGCATGGTGGGCGACTGGTTCACGGCGTGGGCGGCACATGTCACCGAGCAGGGGTTGAAGCCGGAGCAGGTTGGGGTGCTGCTGGTCGACGAACCTCACGCTCCGGAGCAGGATGAGGTGATCATCGCCTGGTCGCGGCCAATCCGAGCCGTCAATGCAGGGATCAAGCTGTTCCAGGATCCCACGTACCGGGACCCGACCAAGGGGATTCCCGAGATGTTTGCCCTGAACGATATTCTCTGCCCCAACACACCAATGATGGTCTCACAGGGACAGGCGTTCCGTGATTTCTACCTCGATCAACAGGCTCAGGGACGTACGCTGTGGCTTTACAGCTGCAGCGGGCCGGCAAAAAAACTCGACCCGTGCGGCTACCATCGCGGGCAGATGTGGTGGGCTCTGCGCATGGGCGCAACAGGGTGTTTCTACTGGGCACTGGGCTGCGGCGGCGGGATGGGGGACTCCTGGCGTGCCTACGCCCAACCAGGGACCGAATACGCCCCGTTTTTCGTGGGCCAGACCGAGGTCATGGACGGCAAGCACATGGAGGCTATCCGGGAGGGGGTACAGGACTACGAGTACTTCATGATGCTCCGAGCTCGGGTCGATGTCCTCAAGAAGCGTGGGGTCACTTCGAGGTCTTTGGCAGCCGCCGAGAAACTGCTCAGCGACGGGCCGCGACGGGTTACAGATACGATCACCCCCAAGTCCATGTCCTGGGGTGATGGCGCTGACCACGCGATCATGGATCAGGTACGGGTCGAGGCCCTCGAGTTGCTGTCGAAACTCAGCCTTCTCTGAGGCGAAACGGTCCTCGTGATTAGGGGGAGCGGGGGCTTGGTGTGAGACGTAGAAGGGTGCCGGGAAAAAGGAGTTTGGCCATGAATGTGACGCTTCCTGAACGGCTTCCTCGCAGCATGAGCCGGTGTTTGCTCGTGAGCGCTTTGCTGCTTGTGGGCACGGTGGGGCTGGTTCGGGCTGCTGACTGGCCGATGTTCCGCCACGATCCTGGCCGGACGGCGGCTACGGATGGGGCCCTGGCCCCGGTGCTGCATCTGCGCTGGGCTCGCAGGTTCCCGGAGCTGGTGCCTGCCTGGCTTGGGGAGTTCCCCCATCTTCGCTTCGACGAGCAGTATGAACCGATCGTTGCCGGGAAGCTCTTGTACCTGGCATCCTCAGATGACGATTCGGTAAGCGCCTACGACACGGAGACCGGTAAGCGTCTTTGGCGGTTCTACGCGAACGGCCCGGTGCGCCTTGCTCCTGTCGTGGCCGACGGGCGAGTCACGTTCGGCGCTGACGATGGGGTGTGCTACTGCCTTGATGCGGCGACCGGTGTTTTGCTTTGGACCTACGATGCCTATCCTGAGGCGCGGCGCGGCTTCATCGAAGGGCGACTGGCCAGCGTGTTGCCGATCAGAGGAGCGCCGCTGGCCGTGGATGGACTCGTCCATTTTGCCGCGGGGATCTGGTCATTCGAAGATGCTTCGTTCTTTACCCTCAATCCCGTTGATGGGAGCGTTGTTCGCACCTACAAAGACCGCCGGTCTCAGGGGTACATCTCGGCGGTGGGGCCATGGCTGTGTCTACCCAATGGACGTGCGTCAGTGGTGCGGCTTTCGCGCCAGACCGGAGCCTGGGCCGGTGGAATGGGCGGATGGGCCGGCTACTGGGATCACCTCGTGGCCGGAAACGACGAGTGGATTGTCCGAATGGGAGCGCTTCAGCGCTTGGCAAAGGAACCCAAAGGAACGGTTTGTGACCCGGGAGCCGGGCGGACCGAAACATGCTTCTACAGGCCGATTTTGACTGAGGAGACCATCTACTTCAGCGCGGCGAAACCAGTTGTTCCGCGGATCGATAAGATCGGGCCGGAGATCAGCGATGTCGTGGCCTGCAGTCTGGTGGACCCGGCGAAGGTCGAATGCGTTGACAAAGATGGCAACGCGATGAAGGATAGCCGGGGGAAGCCCCGGACTAAGCTCGTGCTCTCGGAGCTCTGGCGTCTGCCGAAAGAAGAGATCGTGGCCGCTTTGAAGGAGACGACCGAACCCGCCGGGAAGAGAGCCTGCGTGATCCTGGAGCTGAAGGCAGGCAATCGTCTTTATGGTTACCGAGGGTCGACCGTGTTTGGTATCGACATCCCCAACGCGACTGCGCCTGCTCGAGTGACTTGGACGGCTACGGTCAAGGGGACACCGGCTCGCATGGTTGCTGCCGATGGGAAGCTCTTTGTGGTCACCCGGCAGGGCCGACTCTATTGCTTCGGAGGCACAGCGGTCTCCGAGCCGACGCGCTACCCACTGGAGGAGCACGAGCTGGCCCAAACCGACGATGACCTGGGGCAGAAAGCTCAACAGATTCTCGATGCGGGTGGTGCTACGGACGGGTACTGCCTTGTGCTGGGGTTGAGGGACGGGCGTTTGGTCGAGGAGTTGTTCAAGCGGACACAGATGCACATCATCGCGATGGATGTGGACGCTGATCGCGTTCGAGCTCTGCGTGAGACGCTCAGCTATCTCAAAGATCCGGCGAAGACGGGTGAAGAACGGCGCGAGCTGAAGGACGGCACGCCCCTGATCGCGACTGCCTCCGCTGAAATTGGTCCGCGTCGCCGTCGAGTTGCGGTCTTGCAGGCAGATCCGGCCCGCTACGAGTTCCCACCTTACATGGCTGATCTGATTGTGTCGGAAACACCTGATCGCCTTCCCGTATCACGGTTAGTCCAGTGCTTCGACGCCTTACGGCCATACGGTGGTCGTCTCTGTCTGGAGATGCCCAAGGACGCGCACACGGCTCTTGGTGCGGCGGCTGATAGTGCGGCTTTGGCGAATGCTGCGCTCGTTCGGAAGGGCGGATTGACTGTTCTCACCCGGACCGGAGCGCTTCCGGGAGCGGCGGACTGGACCCACGAATGGGCAGACCCAGCCAATACGCTTAAGTCGAACGACCACCTGGCTGCTCCTCTGGCCATGCTCTGGACCGGGGGCCGCTCGGCCCGGCGAGCGATGTACTTTGATCGTCACTACGTTCCTCCCGCACCTGTGGTCATTGACGGACGCATGTTTCTGGCCGGACCACAGCGGTTGGCAGCTATCGACGTCTACACCGGTCGCGTGATCTGGGATGTGCGCAGCAAGCTGTTTCAGGCCATGACCCGAGGGCGTGGTGGATGTCACACGGTTGGGACGAACGATGGTGTCTATGTGAACACACGGCCCTCAATTCTCCGGTTTGCGCCGGAGAGTGGTGAGCTCTTGAGCGAGTTCAGCCTGCCCGAGGGCGTTCCGGCCGGAGCTATGTGGGGACGGGCTCGCTTGTGGCAGGATACGCTGATCAGCGGGGTCAAAGTGGGGCGGAAAGCGGTCGAACTGCTATCGGTGGACCGGCACACCGGTAAGGTCCGCTGGCGGCGCCCGGCCCTGAGCAGCTTCTCGCAGGTTGCCGTCGGCAATGGGAAGGTGTTCTGCTTTGACGGGAGTGCACAGGATCTGGCTGCCTTGAAGCCGGATCGACGAGGCGAGCTGCCGCCGCCGATTCGAGGGCGTACACTGCAGGCCTGGGATGCACGAAACGGCCGGGAGCTCTGGCAGATACCGACCGATGCGGTCGTTGACTGGTTGTCCTACTCTGAGTCGTTGGATGTCCTCGTGGCATCGACCAAGAAGCGTATCCATGCGTATTCCGGGCGCACGGGGCGTGAGCTCTGGCACAAGTACTCGGAGGGGATCGGTTTCAGGGGGCATCCGGGCCGCGTTTGGCAGAAAGTGATCCTCTGGCACGACTGGATGATTGACCAGCGCGGCCCCGGGCTTGCCTACGATCTGCTGACCGGGAAGCAGGTCACGCGTTTGCACCCGGTGACGCTCAAACCTGTTCCATGGGAGTTCATCCGCAACGGGCACCACTGCAATCACGGGGTGGGCAGTGAGAACTTCCTCACCTTCCGCTCCGGCGATGCGACATTCGTTGATCTCACGACGCTGGGGACCGGTTCCTTTCCCGGGTACCGCTCCGGCTGCACGAACAGTGTGCTGCCTGCCGCAGGCGTGATGAGCTCGCCGATGTTCGCCCATCTGTGCGTGTGTGGCTACGAATTCTATACGGCATTGGCCTTTGCTCACAAGCCTGATCACGACCTCTGGACCTACAGGCCGAATAAGGCTGATTTTGTCAAGGAAGCGTCTGTCGGACGCGTCCGCCGGCTTGGTCTGAATGTGAATGCGCCGGGGGACCGCCGCTCTGCAAACGGCACGCTTTGGTTCGGGCTCAGTCGAGCCCGTCGTCGGAGTTACAGCATTGCCGGGCTGCCGATGAATTGGGGTGGGACGACCGCGTTCGAAATCGGTGGGGTTACGGCTCCTGAGGGAATGCCTCCCTGGGTATTCAGAACAGGAGTGGAAGGGATCAAGACGCTCAACGTCCCGCTTTCACCGGACAAGGATATCCCCGAGAGTCTGTACACCGTGCGAGTCTATCTGGCGGAGCCCTCAGCTGACAAGAAAGCCGGGGAGCGGGTGTTCTCGATCTCGATTGACGGCACCGAGGTCTTGAGCGGTGTGGACATCGTCAAGGAAGCCGGGGGAGGGCTCAGAGGGCTTGTCAAAGAAATCGAGGGTGTGAAGGGCGGAGCGACGATGTCTCTGGCGTTCGCTGCTACGCATGGCACTCCCGTCGTCTGCGGGGTCGAGGTCCTCGATCCCGATGCCCCCACCATTCCGCCTGAAGTGCACAGCGCCGTGGTGGAGGCCAAGCCCGGCGTGTCCAAAGACATCGACCTACGGTGCACCGATCTGGATGGCCCGGGGCCCTTGACGTTCCGTGTGACCGCTTCTCCAACCAAAGGTACTCTCTCAGGAATCGGCGCCACGGTCTCCTACACGGCAAGCACCGGCGCGTTCGGCGAGGATCAGTTCCGGTGGCTGGCCAACGATGGGAAGGTGGATTCCACGGAAGCCACGGTCACCATCTGCATTTCGGCGCCGAACCGCGCGCCTGTGGCGATGGATGCCGAAGCAGCAGCAACCGCCGGGAAGGCCGTAGACATCCGGGTGACATTTTCCGATCCTGACAAACAGCCGGGGATTGACCTGGCTGAGATCGTTGCTCCTCCCGGGCATGGCACGGTCGTTGTTCGCCATCCGTACCACGTTGTCTACACGTCGGCCCCGGGATTCGAGGGCGTGGACGAGTTCACCTGGAAGGTCAACGACGGCCTCGCGGATTCGAACACGGCCACTGTCCGCGTCCGAGTGACTCCGGACAAGGCTCCACCGGGGATGGTCCGAGTGGATGCAGCCGGTCCGAGCGACCGTGTGGTTGTGGTGTTCGATGAACCGGTTGCCGAGGCAAGCCTTCGCGAACCTGAGGCGCTGCAGATCCTCCCTGCGACGGCGATCAAGAGCCTGACACCCAGCCCGGATGGGATCTCAGTCGCTTTGATTACGGAAGAGCTCAAGGAAGACTTGGCTTACGAGCTTGTCGCCAACGATCTTCTGGATACGGCCCAACCCGCCAACCGGAGGGAGGGTAGCCAGGTCATCGAGTTTCAGCACACCCGCGTCGGGGACGGCCTGGGGGCCGTGTATATCGATGGGCCTGACTTTGACGGCAATGTCATTGGTGAACGGATCGATCCCTTCATCGCCGTTGACTGGCGGCGGAAGCTCCCGTTCGAGACCATGAAGATGGGGACGCCTTACTGTGTGCGCTGGACAGGGCTTCTGAAGGCAGACCATACGGAGCGCTACATGATCTACTTCTTCCGTGGCTGGGAACACAACAAGACGCCAATCCGCATCTGGGTGGATGGGATGTTGCTTGAGAATGAGGGATACGGGCCGGTTGAACTCACAGCCGGCAACGTCTATGACCTGAAGGTGGAGCTGAACCTGATCCATACCCGCTACCAGCCCCACGCGGATGTCTACAAGCTGCAGTGGAGCAGCCTCTCCACCCCCATGCAGACGATACCGCAGTCCAACTTGGGCAGTGGCCGGACGGCGGAGTAGGAGTGGTTGGCCGTGTGACGCCTCAGTTACGCGGGGGGAGAGCTTCAAGACGGCTCGACGGAGTCTCTCCCTCCAGGGGTTTCTTGGGCCATCTGTGTCCGATGGAGGGAGAGACTCCGTCGAGCCGCCTCACGAGACCGAGGGGGTACGTTGGCCGTCTGGCCGCTGCTTGAACGCCTGCGTGATGGCAGCTATATTCAGACGTTTTCGTCCTGCCTGTCTATTGAACGCGCGGCGACCCGGGCCGTGCATTGTACTGTGCCCACCACCTGAGAAAGGACTTCCCCGTGGAAAAGCGTGAGTTTACCCTCATTGAGCTGTTGGTGGTAATTGCCATTATCGCCATTCTTGCCGCGATGTTGTTGCCAGCGTTGAATCAGGCGAAGGACCGGGCTCACACGACTGTCTGCATGAACAACATGAAGCAGATCGGGCTGGCCATGAACATGTACGTTCAGGACAGCGACTTTTACCTGACGGGGCGCGTGATGTGGGGGCGGAAGATCGAGACATACGTCGGGGATCTCAAACCGTTTGCCTGTCCCAAATGGGGCCAGGGGAAGCCGGTGCTCTTAGGGACGAACGCCGGCTACTGCCAACGGACCTACAATCAGTACCGGAACGAACGTGGGATTCGAGGCGGCTATGGGGTGGGATGCTACGTGACCGGAAGCACGAACGGTCGCAGGATCACCTCGATCACCAAGCCCACCAGCACCATCTGGCTGGTTGAGACGACCGGTGGTTGCACGTATCACTCCAACCCGAGTGCCGGCTGTGCGGACGGGCCAAGGGTTGACCCACGCCACAGCAACGGCATCAACGCGACGTTCGTCGATGGCCATGTGCAGTGGGAACGGACTCCAGACACGCGGCTCTGGACCTACGAGCCGTTCCGGACCTACCTGCGCTACAGCCAGTGATTCTTCGAGAATCATGAAGTCGAACCGCTTTAAGACGATCGAGGAACGGGAGACGTTCCTCGTCGCATCGCTCAAACGGGCGACCGACGACTTCGGGATTCTGCGTCCGGGGGCTCCCGTCGTGGTCGGGCTTTCCGGGGGACGCGACAGCCTGTGCCTGGTTCACCTTCTGGACCTTTACCGCGAACGCATCGAGCCTTCTCTCCAGCTGATGGCTGCAACCGTGCTCTCCCACGTTCAGAGAATTGACGTTGAGCCCGTTCGGAACTGGCTCAACTCGATCGGAGTGGAACACCGGGCGATCGAGGCCGGGGAGATTGAGGAGGAGCTTCGTGCGAACGGGAACCGGCATGCGTGCTACCTGTGTTCACGTCGTCGTCGTCAGAAGCTCTGTGAACTGAGTCAGGAGGTCGGGGCTGCGGAGATCGCACTCGGGCACCATCGATTGGACTTCCTGGAGACGTTCCTGATCAGCGCGTTCCGGGGAGGACGCCTGGGTTGCATGAGTCCTGCCCAGAAGATCTTCAAAGGGCTTTTCCGGATTGTGCGCCCGATGGTCTACATCGAGGATGTCCATCTTGCCGCTCTGGCTCAGCAACGGGAGTTGCCGATCAGCAAGCACGCCTGTCCCTTCGGGGATTGCGGGGATCGGGTTCAGTTCCGTGAGCTTCTCCAGCGCCTGGAGAAAGAGCATCGTGGCACGCAGAATTCCCTCTTCTCCGCCTTGACCAAGCCGGCAGATACGCCAGTGATCTTCCCCACGAGGAAAGACTGATCTGGTTGCGTGGGCCAGCTGTCAAGGAGGGTGAGAGAACGTGTTTGAAGCGTGGGATGAAGGCCTCCGACGGGGCATGTGCCGCGCTTGTCTCCTGCAATAAGGGACTGAAGCGATGACACTCAAGATCCGTTTGCTTCTCGGGGCTTCGCTTGTTGTCTGCGTTGTGCGGGGGCAAGCGCCGGCAGAAGGGGGAAGCGTGGAGGTAGTCCTGCCCGAGTATTCGGCTGAGCTTCAGGCCTTTGACCAGCCGATCCGTGAGCCTGTTGAGTGGCATCGACACATCGTCAACGCCGGGTTTGGGGAAGGCAGAGGCGGGCCGGAGCGGAAAGGGGGCTGGCTGGCTGAGAACTACGTGCTCATCGATTACCTGGATCGCTCAGGGGATTACGTTTCCCACGACTGGCTTACGGGCCGAGGCATCTGGCATGAGGTCTACGGCAGCAACGAGTATCAGGAGACGATTCACTTCCACGAGAAGGGCGCACGAGACCTGTTTTGGGACAACGGGATTGCTCGTGATATGCTCGGCGAACGAACCGTGAGTGAGCACTACAACACCAGCCATGCGAGGTGGAAGAAGAACGTTGGTTGGGACGCATTCATTGTCTGCAACAACGCCCCGCGCTGGTCTTCGGTGATCAACTATGATCTGCTCACCAGTCCCCTCTTCGGGGATTCGACCAGTCAGGACAACATCGGTGGGCCGACCAGCCGCATCGGGGCAGGGGCACACGGGCGTTACTGCGACCACTGCAACCGGAAGTTCTTCCACCACCTTGAGACGACGGGCCGTCTTCCCGAGTTCCGTCAGAACTATTCCCACATCCGCGACTACGTGCAAGAGAACCTGCTGGGCCTGGTCAGGGCCCTGCCGCCGTACTCAAGCAAGGACCGCTTCCAGGAGAGCGAGGCTGAGAGGATCCATGAATTGGGATCGGATCCGGTTATGGCGGAGTATGTTCGCTTTCTCTACATCTCACACATGCACAATATGATCCGTTACCTCAGGGACCAGCGGAGCGTGGCCAAGCGGCTTGGGAAGCACTACGACACCCATGGGAATATGGGGGGCGGCTTTGTCGGAGGGAACCCCTACCAGGTGGCGCTCGCGGACTTCGTAGACATGGTGTGGTTCGAATCAGCAGGGCAGTCCACCTATGATCTGTTCAAACACAAATGGCACAACGCGTGGGGCTCGTTCAGGTTTGTTCTCGGCAACGCCATGCTCCGTGGACAGAAGCCCTTGCTGTGCATGAGCAAGTTCCACAAGTGGGAGCCTGATTTGGTGGCCCACGAGCTGGCTGAGCAGTCTGCGGGAGGGGCAGTCCTGTTCGTGGCTCAGCATGCATTCGCCAAACGTCCGGAGCTCTTGGAGCTGATCCAGGGCTTTTTCGAGCTCAGACATCGGCATCGAGCGATTTTCGCCCCCCATCGGAAGCGTCGCCATTGTCAGGTGGCCATGCTCTACTCGGTCCCCACGATGATGCCCTGGAACTACATGGAGGCTGTCGCCTGTCCGCCTGCCAAGGCCATGATCGGGTTGGCACGCGGCCTGGAAGACGCGCACATCCCCTTTGATGCGGTGATCTTCAACCACCCGGAGATACATGCGGATTTCGCGACCCTGGCGGACCTCAAGCGTTACCGTCTCCTGCTACTGCCGGTCATCGAGTGTCTTTCGGATGCACAGGTCGAGACGATTGGTTGTTACCTGGACGGCGGGGGCGCGGTTGGGACTGTTGGCGAGGTGGGTGTCCGCGATGAGAACGGTCGCTTGAGAGAGGAGTCGGTCATCGCTGCCTGGCGCCGCCGAGGCCGGGTAGTCGATGTGAGTCCCACACCGGACTTCCAGCCGCCGCGAGGCCACTCCCCGGCACTGTCTCGACAGGCGACAACGGATGCTGCTCAGCGGACACGGGAGGCCCTGGGGCAGGAGACGATCTTGACGGGGGAACTGCCCGAGACGCTTTGGGTAAAGACATGGACGCATGATTGTGGGGTGTTGTCGCTGCACTTCGTCAACTACGATATCGATTTTGAGTCTTCTCAGGCAACACCGACTGCTCCCGCTGTTGTCTCCGTTCAGTTGCCGGCCGGTATCGTTGCAGAAGAGGCCCAGTTCCTGTCTCCTGGGGGTGAGCCAATTCCGCTTGCACTCACGCTACGAGGCGCGAGGCGTGTTGCCTTCGAGTTACCCTCTGTTCGTGTCTACGGCATGGTCTTGATCGGAGGGAGTGGGCTTGACCGTGAGACCAGCGAACGGGAGCTTGGGGACGCATTGATGGCCCGAGCATCCTATGCGTGTGCCGGTGAGTGGGGAGAGTTGGCTGAAAGGGCGGCTTCCGTCAGGGCGATGAGGGAGACCTCCGTTCACTATGCGAGCGCGGCCGAGAGGCTCCTGCGGGATGTTACGAAGCGTGGACAAGCCTGGCTGATCGATGATGTGACATCCATGTCTGACGCGGAGGGGGCGGTGCTGGCCTTGGACTTCGGTGGTGAGCAAGATGTTACCGGGTGGAAGATGGTCGCTTCGGACACGACCTACTCAGCACAGACGGGCTTCGGTTGGTTGGCACACACAGACACGTCCACACCCTCACCGGAGGAGATCCACTATGCGTTGGCGGCCAAGTATCATCGGGATATGCCTTACTCAATTCAGCGTGGGCCATACGTCATGTTCTGGCCCTACAAGCCTGCCCCACCTGCTCCACTGCGGTATTCGCTGTGCTGTGGTGGTCCGCGGCAGTTCCGCATTGATCTGCCCGATGGCCGTTACGGTGTGCGCGTTGTAACGACCATGCCGTCGTGGCTGTTGCGCAATTTTCTGGTTTCGGGAATGGTGACGGCGAACGGTGCCCCAGTGCTGCTGGATGTGCCCATGTTCAAAGGGGGTTTGGCTGCGAGGACATTCACGTGCGATGTGACAGCGGGAAGACTTGAGCTGACACTTGGCGGGCCAACCGGTTGGGCTGTGTCTGCTCTTGTCGTCATGCCGACCCAGGAAGCCATCGTGGATCCTCTCGCAGCCGGCGCGCTACGGCGATGGCGAGTGAGTTCGCGCTACACGAACACCGACTGGTACCCCGTCTACCAGATACGGACGCCGGTTGAGGAGAGCCTGCGTGCACCGGACACGACATCCTGGCGGCTCGTTCACGCTCCTGAAGTGGGGATCGGCGTGATCGACCTCGGAGCCAACAGTGAGACCGATGTCGGCGATGTGGTCTATGCCGTCACCACCCTCAACTCAACGGCGAGGCGAACGGTCAAGCTTCACCTTGGGGCCTCCAGTCAAGCCGTGGCCTGGGTCAACGGCGAACGAATTGCCTACCTGGCCAACGTGAAGGGGGTCGAGCGCGATGAGTTTGTGGGGGAGATATCCCTCAATGCCGGTGAGAACACACTCGTGGTCAAACTGTGTCGCTTCTGGGAACGTCGCTGGCAGTTCTACGCAAGCGTGACTGAGGAGTAGGGTCACGCGACCGTTGCGGTCCAGATCTGGTGCAGGTCAGTGTCGCCTTTGAGCACTTTTGCCAGTCCATCCTGCCGTAGTGTTCGCATCCCTTCAGAGATGGCCGCTTCCCGCAAGTCGGATGCCGGCGCTCCCTGAATGACCATTTCCTTGATGGCTGTGCTTCCCACCAGCAGCTCATGGATCCCCAAACGTCCGCTGTAACCCGTTCCCCGGCATTCGCCGCAGCCCACCGCGCGGTACAGCTCGACACTATCCCTCGAGATTCCCAACTCATCGAAGTGCTCTTCACCGTAGGCCGTGACGAAGACGTCCAGTTCATCCGGGGTTGGCGTGTAGCGTTCCCTGCAGCTGGAGCAGAGGCGTCGGACGAGTCGTTGGGCGAGAACGCCGATGAGAGCATCTGAGAAGCTGATCGCATCGATGCCGATATCGACCAGACGGGTCAGGGTTTCCGCCGCGGAGTTCGTGTGCAGGGTGGAGAGAACCAGATGCCCGGTGAGCGAGGCCTCTACGGCGGCATGGGCTGTTTCCAGGTCGCGCATTTCGCCGATGAGGATGACGTCCGGGTCTGAGCGCAGGAAGGAGCGCAGTGCGGTCGCGAAAGTGAGGCCGATCCGGGGCTGCATCTGGACTTGCTGCAGGCGTTCCTGGCGAATCTCAACGGGGTCTTCCGCGGTCCAGATCTTCTTCTGGGGCGTGTTCACATGTCCGAGTACGGCGTGGAGTGTGGTCGTCTTTCCCGACCCGGTCGGCCCCACGACGAGGAAGATGCCATGCGGCCTCTGCACGAGCTGGCGAATCGTTTCCTCGTTGGCTGGGGACAGCCCGAGCTGGGCCAGATGCAGGAGATCTCCTCCTGCAAGGATACGCAGGACGGCACTCTCTCCTGATACGGTGGGGACAGTCGCGACACGCAGCTCAGTGACTTTCTGTTCGTTGCGGACGGTCAGCTTGCCGTCCTGCGGGAGGCGCCTCTCGGTGATGTCCAGATCGGCCATGACCTTGATCCGGGAGAGGACGGCCCGCATATGCCCGGCAGGGATCTCCAGGACGTCGTGGCAGATGCCGTCAATCCGCATGCGGGCGATGCCGGGGCGACCGTCCATTCCCGGCTCGATGTGGATGTCGGACGCGTTCTCCTGAATGGCTTCCGCGATGAGTCGGTTGACAATCTGTACGACCGTCGGTGCGTCCTGATCCAGGAGCTCGGTGGCGTTTGATTGAAGCGTGTTTGCGATCCCATCTTCGGTGCGCAGGTCATCGATGAGCTGGTCGAGACCTGAGCCTGTCGGGGCGTCGTCTTCCTCTGGAGGGGGGGGCTCGCGGTGCTTTTCCGGGTAGATGAAGCGGTGGATGTCCTCAGGAAGGGCCATGCGTACTTCGCAGTCCTGAACACCCAGTACCTTGGTGATGTCCAGCACTCGTGCTGCGTCGTTAGGGTCATCAATGAGTATGATGGCTTGGGTTGCGCTTTTGGCGAGAGGGAGCCAGCACCGCCTGGCCAGGAACTCCCGGTTCAGCGATTCGAGCAGTTTCGAGGGAATCTCGATCGCCGGGTCATAGGTCATGAACGGGACATTGTAGTAGTCTTCCAGGCAAGCCCCGACCTGTTCGATTGTGAGGTCGGCCTGGGCGATGAGCAGGCGGCCGAGGGAGGCCTGCCCGGGCCGGGCCACTTGACCGAGACGTTTGAGCATGTCGGCGGAGATGAGGCCGTGCGAGACAAGCTCTTCGAAGGGGGCAGTGATCCCCGTGGCGACCTGTGCCTGGGGCGCATCACCGTCCTCCGGAAGCGACGTTTCCGGTGGAGCGGCTTCGGGGGTTGGGGGGCGGACCGCTGCGAATGGCTCAGCAAACTGGTTCGCCAGTTGGCGGACGGCTTGGACGTCTTGGTCAGAGAAGCGTCCGCCCTCATCGGGTCTCAGACTGTTGACGACGGTGACTACGCCCGAGACTGTTCCGCTCGAGGCGATTGGACAGGCCAGGATGGACGTGATCTGCGGGGGAGGGGTGAAGGCTGTCTGAAGGTCCAGGCCCGGATAGGCAGCCGATGCCCCAGCTGTTGGATCAATGCGGTCGAAGCGAACGGTGCGGCCCTCTTCTGCTACGTAACCTGCAACGGAGTCGTGCGAAACCGGGAGGTCCTCCGCGGGCGCCCCTTCGGTCGAGAACCAGACATCGAGACTGTCGCCCTCCGGTGAGACCGCGTAGATGGTCAGGGCTTGCACCGATATCAGGTTGAGGAATTGCTCTGCGAACCCGGCGAAAGACTCTGGGGATGTGAACACCGTTCAGGTCTCCTCATTGCAGCTGGTAGCGCCGTCCCCCGGCGCACTCACGGGAGCATCGTCGCCGCTTCATCCGCAGAGCCGAGCCTGCGAGATGGGCGACATCGACCTCGCTGGAGGGGGACAACCCAATGGTATTGACTTTCTCCTGCCACTGCACTGGTGGAGAGGTCGCCGGATGGCACCGCCTCCCACATTGTCTGCTCTGCTAACGTGTGAGGGTGCCACGCCGCGACCCCATCTCCGAGAGAGTAAACAGCATTGGGGGGGGGGGCAACCGCGCGCTCTTCGCCCAGACCTCACGCGTTCTCGGGCTACGCCTTCTCCAGGAAGTACTCGATCCAGGCGGCCAGGCCCTTGTTCCCGATCGCGTCGTAGTTGGCGGGATCAATGCAGGTGGACTTGGCGACGGCGACAAGCGGTTGGTACTGGCGCTGCGTGGTGGCGACGGTCTTGCGCCTGAATAACGTGCGCTTTTCGCCGTCGGTAGAGGAGAGAACGATGACGGGGATTCCCTGGTCAGCACCTTTTGCCCGGTACTCCTTGCGCAGTTCTTCCACAAAGCTCCACCCGTCCATGACCGGCATGTCGAGGTCGGTGATGATCAGCATGGGGTCCCGGCCCGTCGTCTCTCGGATCCAGGCCAATTTCCCAAGTGCGTCTTTGCCATCCTCAGAGGTCACCACCTTCACGAGTGGGGCGGCTTGCACGATGAATTCCGAAACGAGATCGCGCATGAGTTTGGCATCATCGACGACGAGGACCGTGTTGGAGTCACTGGAATCCATGTTCTCTTTGAGTGTCGCCACAAACTGCGAGAACAGAGCCTGATCACCTTGCTCGTCTTGGGGGATGGCTGTGTCGGCCATGGGCCTCTCCGTCGGCTATGGGGTTGCAGGTCCGTGTCTCAGAGGAGCACAATTGGCCTAACCCAGGCTGAAAGAAGTGGGGCTGTGTTGGTCTGGTCGCTGAGTAATTATACGCCAGTCACGACAGGAGACAAGCGCCAGCCGTCGTCGTCGCTTGACAGTACGGGGTAAGACCGTTATCTCACTAGAGAGCTGACCGTCTCCCGGTGTCCCTGAACCGTAGGGAGTGACCATGCCTGAAAGCCCTCCTCCTCCTCCTGACTCAAGGCCTGTTCTCAAGCGCCTGCTCCTGCCTCTGATGTCCGTGCTTCTGGTCTTGCTGGGCGCTTTTCTGGTGCTCGAAATTGTCCAGCATCGAGGGGCAATAGTGTCCCGTTTGTCCCGGGAGTTGGCGGAAGTCCCGCATGATTTCCGGCTCGTCCTCAACCAGCAGAGCGATGCTCTGGGAGTCGGTACCGTTGCTGTTGCCCAAAACCAGGCAATAGTCAACGCGCTTGCAGCCGGTGATGTCGAGGGGCTCCTTGCGTCAAGCCGGTCGCTGTTTGAGCGACTCCGACACGAGTATGGTGTGACCCACTTCTACTTCCACGGACCGGACCGGGTCAACCTCTTGCGCGTGCACAAGCCCAGCAAGAGTGGTGATCTCATCAACCGGTTCACGACGCGCGAGGCGGAGCGCAGCGAGGCGACCTCAAGCGGGATTGAGCTTGGTCCACTGGGGACGTTCACCTTGCGAGTCGTTCGCCCCATTGTCCGGGGGACCGCGTTGATTGGCTATGTGGAGCTGGGAAAGGAGATCGAGGAGGTCCTTGCGGGCCTGCACGAGCGGCCCGGCATCGAGCTTGCTCTCCTTGTGTCGAAGGATGCCCTCACCCGCGCTCAGTGGGAGGACGGATTGGCCATGTTGGGGCGTGAGGGAAACTGGGACCTGTTCCCGAAAGACGTCGTCATCTACCAGTCCGGCGGTTTGCTGAGTGAGTTTCTTGATCGCCGTATTTCCCACGGGATCTCGTTGGGAATGGAAGCGGGTCATTTCCGTGCGGATGGGCGCGACTGGCGTGTCGCGGTCGAGCCCGTTCTGGATGTTTCCGGGAGTCTCGTTTCTCGGATGGTTGTGGCGCGCGATGTGTCGGCGGAAGAGGCCGGCTTTACTCGGTCGCTGGTCCGGACGACGCTGACGGTTGTGGCCATTCTGGCGGGGCTTTTTGTGTTCGTCTTCGTGTTGCTTCGACGCGTTGACGCGGGGCTCGCCGAAAAGGACCGCGTGTTGGCTGAAAGTGAACAGCGATTCATCGACATTCTGTATGCGTCCGACGATGCGATCCTGCTGATCGATGGCGAGACCTTCGTTGACTGCAATGAAGCAACGGCGACGATGCTTGGCTACGACGCCCGGCCCGAGTTCCTGATGCAGCATCCCTCGGCCCTCTCACCCCCGACTCAGCCGGACGGGCAGTCGTCTCTCGACAAAGCAAATACCATGATCGCGACAGCCTTTGAACAGGGCTATCACCGCTTCGAGTGGCAGCACCGTAAGGCGGGAGGCGAGGATTTCCCAGTGGAGGTCTCACTGACCGCCATCACCTACCACGGGAAGCAGGTTCTGCATTGCCTCTGGCGTGATCTGACGGACACGAAACGAGCGGCCCGCGAGCTTCTGGAGAGCGAAGAGCGGTTCCGCATGATCAGCACCGCTGCGAGTGAGGCAATTGTCATGATGGACGCAGAGGGAAAAATCGCCTTCTGGAATCGCGCGGCCACCGACATTTTCGGCTGGTCGGAGGACGAAGCGATGGGGAAAAACACGCATAACCTGCTGACCCCGAAGGTTTACCGGGAAGCCCAAGAAGAGGGGCTGGCCGCATTCCACACGTCTGGGCAAGGGGCTGCCATTGGCCAGACTCTGGAGCTGGTTGCACTCCGCAAGGATGGGACGGAATTTCCTATTGAGATCGCCGTTTCGTCCGTACAGATTGACGACGCCTGGCAGGCCATCGCGATTATCCGTGACATCACTGAACGGAAGGAAGCGGAGCGCGCCCTTGAGGAGCGAAACGAGTACAATGAACTGGTCATGGCGACGGCAGCCACGGCCATCTTCACGATTGGGGTGGACCGGCACATCGCGACGGTCAACGATGAATTCACGCGCGTAACCGGATTCAGCCGCAACGAGGTGGTCGGTCAGCACTGCGATATTCTGCGGGGAACGCCCTGTTGCTCATCGTGCGGTGTATTCGCCCTCAAACAAGGCGAGTCCGTGTCCCGGCGCCAGTGCACGATTTACGCGAAGGATGGGCGCCTCCTTCATCTGATCAAGAACGCCACGCTTCAGTATGATGCGGACAGGAAGGTGGTCGGGGCTATCGAGTCGTTCGTGGACGTGACCGAGTTGACCGAGGCCCGACGCGTTGCTGAAGAGGCCAGCCGAACCAAGAGCGATTTCCTCGCCAACATGAGCCACGAGATCCGCACCCCGATGAATGGGATCATCGGCATGACTGAGTTGGCCCTGGATACCGAACTCGAACCGGGGCAGCGCCATTACCTGGAGACCGTTCGCTCGTCCGCTGATACCCTTCTGCGGTTGATCAATGACATCCTCGACTTCTCCAAGATCGAGGCAGGGCGGCTTGAGCTGGAGGAAATCGATTTTGAGCTTCGGGACAGCCTGGGAGAGACGCTTCACACGTTGACTGGGCGGGCTGCGGACAAGGGGGTTGAGCTCTTCTGTCGTGTGTCTTCTGACGTCCCGGATGTGTTGATCGGCGATCCGGGGAGGATACGGCAGGTCGTCATCAACTTGGTCGGGAACGCGGTCAAGTTTACCGACCAGGGCGAGATCGGCGTGTCTGTGGAGCTTCAGAGTGAAGATGCTGATGAGGCGGTACTGGCGTTCAGCATAAGTGATACCGGTGTGGGCATCCCGCCGGAGAAACAGCGGAAGATCCTCGAACCGTTCTCGCAGGCTGACACGTCAACGACGCGCGAGTACGGAGGAACGGGACTTGGGCTCACTATTTCTCTTCAGCTGACTGAAATGATGGGAGGGACATTCTCAATCGAGAGCCCGAATCCCGCGGCGGTCGGCGGCGGCCCAGGCAGCGTGTTCCGCTTCTCCGTGCGGCTCCGGCGCGGGCAGCAGGATTTGGCCGTCGAGGACAGCGCGCGCATGATCCCGGAGCACTTGGCCGGGGTGTCGGCCCTGATTGTGGATGACAACGCGACGAATCGACAGATCCTGCGGGAGATTGTCACGGGATGGGGCATGGAATCGGTGGAGGCCTCGAGCGGCGCAGCGGCGATCGTTGCCGCAATGCGCGCTGCCCAGGACGGAGAGGCCTTTCCCATCGTTCTTCTGGACTGTGACATGCCCGGAGCCAACGGGTTTGACGTGGCAAAGCAGTTCCGCGGTGAGCCCTGTCTGGCTCAGACGGATATCATCATGTTGAGCAGCGCATCACGACCGGGCGATCTGGCCCGGGCCAGGGAACTTGGCTTTGCCGGCTACCTGATGAAGCCTGTGAAGCAGTCGGAGCTGCTGGAGTCCATCCTGATGACCCTCGGGACGCGCGTCCTGACCTTGGTCAGCAGCGCCCGGGACAAGACGAGTGAGGCGGCTGTGGATGTCGTTGCCGCGGAACCGGAGGCAGCCGTTGCGGTGGCGGGACCGTTGCGTGTCCTGGTGGCTGAGGACAATGCGGTGAACCGCGAGCTTGCGATGCTGCTGCTGGAGGGGCAGGGACACACTGTGCTGCTGGCGGAGAATGGGCAGCTCGCCCTTGATGTGCTGGCTCAGGAGCGCGTCGATGTTGTCCTGATGGATGTACAGATGCCGGTGATGGATGGGTTCGAAGCTGTCGGGAATATCCGTGACGCGGATTCTGCTGTCTTGCAGCACGATGTCCCCATCATTGCCATGACGGCCCATGCCATGAAGGGGGACCGCGAACGGTGTCTTGATGCGGGCATGGATGGGTATGTGACCAAGCCACTTAGCAAGGACAAGTTCCTGGGCGCCATCGACGAGGCCATGGGGCTGCGTTCCGCGGATCCCTCCGCCGCAGCAGATGGTGGTGAAGCAGAGCCCGCGGATGAAGAGCCCGTTGTTGACCGGGCCAAGGTGCTTGAGGCGACGGGAGGAAGTGAGATGTTCCTCCGCCGGATTGTGGGGATGTTCCTGGGCGACTATGACAAGATGCTCGGGGAGATCGAGAAGGCGGCGGCGGACGGCGACTCCGAGACGATGGGACGGGCTGCTCACACGTTCAAGGGAGCCCTCTCCATCTTCGGTGATGACGCCTCCCAGGAGGCGGCGTTCACGCTGCAGGAGATGGGCCGCAACAGCGTGGTCGAGGGAGTGGAAGAGGCCCTGGTCGATCTGGTGGCGAAAGCGGGTCGCCTCAAAGCAGAGCTGGCCACATTCGTGAGTGATGATTAGGGCCGGCCCGGGGATGACTTTATCCCGCGACTGTCGGGAGGGGTTCCCCGGGGCAGTGCCACGCAAGACCGCTCCCGTAAGTCGCGGCTCTGACGGACAGCCCAGACTGCGATTCGTGCCGAAGTTACACACGAGCGGAGGCCCCCACCGAAGGTCCGGTAGTCATATCGGAGAGTGTAACTGCCCCTGGTCCGGCCGACCATGTTTGGAGGGCCGATGTCCCCGGCGGCCGTCTTCGGAGACCGCCGGTCTCTCTCAGCTGCGGTCGTCGAGGCTTGCCCTGCTGAAGAGAAGGGACGCCGACCCTCCAGGGGGCTGAGTTGACGCCCATGGATCTACGTCGCACAATATTTCCCCCGTACTCAAATCGGTGTAGTTACAGACGAGACTGAGGGAGCACGTGGTGCTTTGGCGCTCTGGGCGACAGCGCTGGCTTGGTGTGCTATAGTGTGGGCTTTACGTTGAGACACGAGCCATTGCGTAATCGATGATCGCTTGAGTTGGATGTGCATTCAATACATCCGCTTCCGCCATTTTCGGGTCGCGACGTCTGCCACAGCCGGATTTCCCCGGCCATACATTGAGACACGGCAGAGCGTTGTTGATCTCCCGCCTTTCCGGGAAAACCGCTGCCCATCAGGCAGTCCACTCACGTCACTGGCCACTGTCCACATCGCTTCTGCCGGCCCCGAGTTTTCGGCCGCAGACCGCGGACAGTGCAGGCGTCTCCCCGCCCCATGACTGCCAGTGACGGCGGAGTACCCAATTCATACGGCAGAGTGTGTGCCGCAGTAATCCCCTTTCAGGTCCGTCGCTGATGCGCGGATCGGGCTGGTGGACCGTTTCTGCGCACTGGGAGTTTCCATGAGTTTTGATTCGTTCCAACTGCATTCACGCCTGAATGCCAACATCCGAGCCCTTGGCTACCGCGAGCCTACGCCCATCCAGACCCAGGCCATTCCGGTGGTGATGGAGGGGCGGGATGTTCTTGGTCTGGCCCAGACCGGTACTGGCAAAACGGCCGCGTTTGCGTTGCCTATCCTGAATCGTCTTCAGGAAGGCCCGGGGAACCGACTTCGGGCATTGGTTGTCGCTCCGACCCGTGAGCTGGCTCAGCAGATCTACGATGCCTTCGGGGAGTTCGGTCGCGGGACTGGCTGCCGTGGGGTGACGTTGTACGGGGGCGTTGGTATCAACCCCCAGATTCAGAAACTGCGCCGTGGGGTGGATATCGCGGTGTCGTGCCCTGGACGTCTTCTGGATCACATGCAGCGGGGTACCATCAACCTGCGCCACATCGATACCCTTGTGCTCGATGAGGCCGATCAGATGTTTGATATGGGATTCCTGCCCGCCATCCGCAATATCGTCAGGCAGCTTCCCAAGCAGAGACAGAACCTCCTGTTTTCAGCGACGATGCCCGATGACATCCGCGGGCTCGCCAACGAGATCTTGCGGAATCCGGAGACCATTCGGGCCGGTTTCATCGCTCCGGCGGAGACCGTGTCCCACGCGTTGTATCCGGTGGAGCAACACTTGAAACGGGATCTGTTGCTGGAGCTCCTCAAGCACACAGACACCGAGTCTGTTCTCATCTTTACCCGGACCAAGCACCGGGCCAAACGCATTGGCGAGCAGTTGGAGAAGGCGGGGCACAAGGCGACATCGATCCAGGGAAACCTGTCGCAAAATCGCCGCCAGGCTGCCATGGACGGGTTCCGCAACGGGCGATACCAGATCCTGGTGGCGACAGATATCGCCGCCCGTGGTATCGATGTATCCGGCATCTCTCATGTGATCAACTTCGACATCCCTGACACCGTGGACGCCTACACGCACCGTATCGGGCGCACTGGGCGGGCGGCGAAGACCGGAGACGCCTTTACCCTGGTGGCTCGCGAAGACATGGATATTGTTCGTCGCATTGAGCGTGTGTTGGGCAGTCCCATCGAGCGGCGGAGGATGGAGGGGTTCGACTACAACGCGCCAAGGCCGGCCCGTTCCGGGTTCGAGCGTGGGCCTCGCACGCCTCGGCGCAGTGGGGCTCAGAGAGGGCCTTCCAGCCATGATTCAGGCCGGAGCCGTTCGTCGAGTCAGGGCAATTCATCCTCGGGCACAGGTGGCGGACGTCATCCCCAGCGCCACAGGACCTCTTCCCCGGCGAGCCGCGACCATGGCTCGAGCTCGCATGGCAGCTCGTCCAGCCGTTCCCGCAGCTCCCAGGGGAACCGACCGCCTCGAACGGTCTACTCCTCGCGGTAGAGGCGTCCTTGGAGAGCGGCGGTCGGGGACGACACGCCCTCCAGGAAGACCGTTCCCCCTTGGAGGGTCGATGTCCCCAGCGACCGTCTTACAGGCCGGGATCTGAGGCACGGCGGTCGGAGACGATTCTCCCTCCAGGAAGACCGTTCCTCTTGGAGGGTCGATGTCCCCAGCGACCGTCTTACAGGCCGGGATCTGAGGCACGGCGGTCGGGGCTTGCCCTGCTGAACAGAAGGGACGACACGCCCTCCAGGAGAAACACCCGGAGCGGAGACTGTGCTGGGCCCCGGCCTCTGGCGAAGGCTGATTTCAGCCGTGACCCCAACCTCCTTCCCAAACAGAACCGCCGTGCACCAGCCTTCGCCAAGGCGCTACGGCCTGGCCCGCGGCGGCTTTCCAGGAAGCGGCTCGGAGTGGATCCACTTGCGCTGTCTGCAACTCTGTTCTACGCTACACAGCAGAACGACCCTGATGTGTGGCGACGACTATGGAGGCAGGCAGCGCTATGGAACAGATCGTGCATCCACCGTTTGAGACGATGCGGCCAGTCCGAGCCCGAAGGGGTATCACCGTCAGCGTGGGCGGGGACGGAGCGGATTTCGGGGGAGGGGACGACAAAGCGATCCAGGCGGCCATGGACTACGTGGCCCGCCTTGGCGGGGGAACGGTTCAGCTGCTTCAGGGGACGTTCGTGTTGCGGAACGGGCTTTTCCCGTCGCCCCACCTCACGCTCCGCGGGAGCGGGGACGCCACCGTGCTGTGCAAGGACGCAGGAACGACGACCGAATTGGTTCGCGAAGCGGATTGGTTTGAGTACTGCGTCCAGGTTCAGGACCCCGCGGGATTCTCCGTCGGGGGCGGTCTCGCGCTGAGCAGTGGGAAAGCCGAGTGGCCGCAGACCAAGCTCTTCACCATCACCGCCATCGACGGGAATGTGCTGTACCTCAACGCGAGGACAGAGAAGAACTTCTACATGTGTGAGGCCGCGACCGCGCAAAGCGCTCACAGTCTGATCCACGGGTGGGATGTTGACGATTTTACCGTTGAGGATCTCGTGCTGGACGGCAATGCGAATGAGAATCCCAAGATGAATGGGAACTACGCCGCCGGCGTGTTCATGCAGTACTGCAATCGCTGGGACTTCCGGGGGGTGACCTGCCGCAATTACAATGGTGACGGATTCAGCTTCCAGGTCTGCGACGACATCCATTTTGAGCGCTGTCGGGCGCTCGACAACGCAACGTTGGGGTTCCACCCGGGCAGCGGCTCGCAACGTCCGACTTTTCATGATTGTGAATCGCGTGGCAACGACCAGGGGTTGTTTTGGTGCTGGGGCGTGTGCGACGGCGTGGCGGAGCGGTGTGTGCTCGCGGACAACCGGAAGTATGGGACCAATCTGGGGCATCGCGACACCGATAACGTCGTCCGGGACTGCCTGATCGAGAACAATGGTGATGTCGGCGTGATCTTCAGGAAGGAAGTGAACGAGTTCCGAACCCCCGACCGTAACCTGATCGAGGGATGCACGATCCGGGACAACGCCAACCTGGGGGTTGACATCCAGTGGGCGACTCAAGACGCTGTCATCAGGAACTGCCGGTTTGAGAGCACTGCGCCGGAGCTTCAACCAACGGCCATCCGGATCAGCGACAGTGCCGGGGCGGTGACGCTGGATGGGAATGAGTTTGACGGGGGAAACGCTGAGGTCGAGGACTTGCGGTGAGGAGGGCCGCTCTCCGAACGGAGCCGCGCACAACGTAAGCGGTCTTCCGTTGAGATGCCCCCTCCCGTTGGTCAGGGCTCTGTCGGGCAGGCCACTCTCCGAACGGAGCCGCGCACAACGTAAGCGGTTTTCCGTTGAGATGTCCCCTCCCGTTGGTCAGGGCTCTGTCGGGCAGGGATGTCCCCTCCCGTTGGTCAGGGCTCTGACCGGCGGGGATGGCTTTTCCCGTGCGTTCTTAAAGGGCTGGCGCCTCAGCCTTGCCCGACCCGTCTGGCCAGCTCATAGGCGGTGTCGAAGGCGACCTCAAGCTCGTCCATGCTGCAGTGGTCCTGGACGTAGTGGGTTGTGCAGAAGAGCAGACCACCGTCGGCGAAGAGGCGCATCACCCGCTCGATCTCGCTTCTGAGGTGATCCAGATTCCCGAAACCGATGGTCGTCTGGACATCCAGGCCACCCATGACAACGAAATCTCCTGCGTACTTCTGCTTGTAGGCTTCAAGGCTCATGCCTGCCGATTCCTGCCAGGGATGCACGACATTGTAACCGAGCTTGATGATGCCATCGATGACTGCGTTGACATTCCCATCGCTGTGCACGCTCAGGTACCCTCCAGCTTTCCGGACGGCATCGCAGGTGATCTTGTGGTTCGGGTAGATCAGGGACCACCAGATGTCCGGGCTGAACATCAGGCCGTTTTGTGCGCCCCAGTCGTCCGAGACGTGGACCATGTCAACGCCCAGGTCGAGGCAGTTGAGCGCGAACTGGCGGTTCCATTCAGCCTGTCGCCGGTAGACCTGAGCCAGGTCTTCAGGATAGAGTGCCAGGTACATGAGGTGGTTCTCGATGCCGAACGGCCGATTGAGGCACTCGAAGATGCCCGGCGTCTGGACATAGGCGAAGCGCCCGCGTTCTGTCTTGTGGTGCTGCAGTTGAGCGATGATGTCTGCATAGGTCGTTGACTCGTTCGGGTCGCTCAAGGGGAAGTCGAGGAGATGCCGCGGCTCGACCAGGCCCCCGACATGTTGCTGAAGCGCGGTCAGCGCCTCTGGCTGGTACGGCGCAGGGCCACCGAAGATGTGGGTGAAGTCGAACTCGTACTTGTCTTCGAACGCGGCCACCGACCCGAATCGTTCCGTGATCGGGTCGGCCAGGTTTGCCTTTACCCATCCGTAGATGGGCACCCTGTCTGGTTTTCCATGCTCGATCGTCCGTATGACGCGCTCGCGTGAAGTCATGTTTCTTCATCCTCGGCTGTGCTCATGAGCCTGGGCGTAAGGAGCTCGGAACCTATGAGGCGGTCGGGTTCGCCACGAATGGACCGCCGCGGCATTCCTTGAGATAATTCAGACCACGCACTTGCCCTGTCATCTCCAGATCAGCGCGGTACACGGGATCGTGCCAGCCTTCGATGTCGACCGTGCCCTTGAAGTTGTTTTGGCGCAGAATAACGCCGTTCACGAGCGGCTATCAGCCGTCGCGTGGAACGGCTGGTTCGCTGAGCCTTACGGCTGTTCCGTAAGCCAGAAACTCAGCCGCACTGCCCACGACGCTGGTGGTCATGTACCGGACGTTGATGATCGCATCCGC